>NZ_JBGFSK010000003.1:205422-295324 GCF_041365945.1 Janibacter sp. GXQ6167
GCTCGCCGGAGGCGGGGTCGCCGTCGCCTGGGTCGACCCACCAGGCGACGGCGAGGTGAAGGCGGCCCGGTCCCCCGCCTGCATGACCGGGTCGCTGCTCACCGGGACCGGTTGGCTGTGCCGCTCCGCCACAACGAACCGGACCCCAAGGACAGCGAGGGCGACCATCACGACGACCGCGAAACCCACCACCGCGCGGCCCCGCACGTCGACCCGCCCTTGACGAAGATGTCGCGGGATGGTGATGAGCGACGGCTCCTCGCGAGGGGGATCGCGCAGGTCGTCGTGATCGCTGCGTGCTTCCCCCAGGATCCGCAGCAGGCGCTCGGAGGGTTCGCTCGACGCTCGGCTCATGCCCGCCGACGCTAGGCGCGGGCATATCCCCCTTCACGCCAGGACCGGTCGCGGTGGATAAGGGAACCTCGCTCCGGCGAGGTGTGGACCACGGGGGGCAGGATCAGGTGCGTTCGACCGGCGAGACCGCAACCGCGATGGCTCCCGGCCCGACGTGGGCGGCGATCACCGCGCTGAGGTCGACGATCCGCACGGGCGCGTCGACCTGACTCGCCAGTTGGTCGCGCAGATCGGCGGCGCGTTCGGCGAGGTCAAGGTGGTGGACCGCGATCTGAACGCCGTCGGCCCAGGCCGGCACCTCGCTCACCGCCTCGACGCTGAGCTCCGCCAGTCGCGCCATGGCCCGGCTCGCGGTCCGCACCTTTTCGACCAAGGCGAGTTCGCCGTCGATCACCCCGAGGATCGGCTTGATCGCGAGGGCCGAGCCAAAGAGCGCGGCTGCCGAACCAATCCGGCCACCCCTGCGCAGATACTCAAGGTTGTCGACGTAGAGCCGAAGGGAGCCCGCGACACAGCTGCGCTCAACCACCGTGGCGACGTCATCGGCTGCTGCTCCCGTCGCGGCTGCCCGCGCGCCATCGAGAACCGCCGCTCCCATCGCCATCCCCAGGGTGCGCGAGTCCACGACCGTGACCGGCACCGACGCCTCGGCAGCAGCGAGTTGCGCCGCCGCCACGGTCCCGGAGAGTTCGCTCGACAGGTGGACCGAGACGATCTCGTCGGCCCCTTGCGTCGCCAAATTCTCGTACGCCGCCAGCAACGCCTGCGGCGACGGCCGAGAGGTCGTCACGCGCTGCTTGCTCCGCAGGGCCGTCGCGACCTCGGGAGCACTGATGTCGCGCCCTTCGACGTGGTTGCGCCCGTCCACGATCACGTGCAGAGGCACCACGGCGACACCGTGCTCGTCGGCCCATTGAGGCGCGAGGCAGGCCGTCGAGTCGGTGAGCAGCGCGGTCGTCACGAGGGTGAGGCTAGCGCCCGGATTACGCCGGGACGACGTTGACGAGTTTGGGGGCTCGCACGATCACGGTGCGGATCCCCCCTTCGGTCGCCGCCTTGACCTTCTCGCGGGCGAGGACCAGCTCACGCAGGTCGTCCTCGCTGATGCCGGGCGGCACCTCGACGCGATCGCGCACCTTGCCCTTGATCTGGATGACGCACGTGACGCTCTCCTCGACCAACTTGCTCGGGTCGACCTCGGGGAAGCGCTCGTAGGTGAGCGAGGACTCGTGGCCAAGGCGCGACCACAGCTCCTCGGCGATGTGCGGCGCGACCGGCGCCACCATCAGCACGATCGCCTCCGCGGCTACTCGTGGCACCGCGTCGAGTCGGGTCAAGGCGTTGTTGAACTCGATCAGGCGGGCGATCGCGGTGTTGAAGCCGAGCGTCCCGTAGTCCCGAGCGACCGCGTCGATGGTTTGGTGCATGATCCGCTCGGTCGCCGGATCGAGCGGCGCGTCAACGACCCGCACCTCGCCAGTCTCCTCGTCAATCACGTTGCGCCACAGACGTTGCAGGAAGCGCTGGCTCCCGACAACCGCTCGGGTCTCCCACGGCTTGGACAGCTCCAGCGGACCCATCGACATCTCGTAGACCCGGAAGGTGTCGGCGCCGTACTGCTCATACATCTCGTCGGGCGAGACGACGTTCTTCAGCGACTTGCCGATCTTGCCGTACTCCTGAGTGACCTCCTCGCCCTGCCAGGTCCACGACCGGGTGCCGTCCTCGGCGAGGTGTTCTTCCACCTCGGCGGCCGGCACCGGCTGGCCGCGGTGGTCGCGGTAGGCGTGGGCCTGGATGTACCCCTGCGCGAAGTAGCGGCGGAAGGGCTCCTCGCTCGTCAAATGCCCCAGGTCGTGCAGGACCTTGTGCCAGAAGCGGGCATAGAGCAGGTGCAGCACCGCGTGCTCGACCCCGCCGATGTAGAGATCCACCCCACCCGGGTCGGTGACGCCCTCCGGCGCGCCGGGCACGGCTTGCGGGCGCGGGCCCATCCAGTAGACCTCGTTGCCCGGGTCGACCAGCGCCGCCGAGTTCTCCGGGTCGAGATAGCGCAGGTAGTACCAGCACGAACCGGCCCAGTTGGGCATCGTGTTCGTCTCGCGGCGGTAGGTCTTAAGTCCATCGCCGAGGTCGAGTTCGACCTCGACCCAGTCCTGGACCCGGCCCAGGGGCGGCTCGGGCGACGAGGAGTCATCGTCCGGGTCGAAGGTCTTCGGCGAGTAGTCCGGGACATCGGGCAACTCGACCGGCAGCATCGACTCGGGAAGGGCGTGCGCGTCGCCGTGCTCGTCGAAGACGATCGGGAAGGGCTCACCCCAGTAGCGCTGCCGGGAGAAGAGCCAGTCGCGCAACTTGTAGTTGACGGTCGCCTCGCCGAGGCCCTTGCCTTCCAGCCAGGCGACGATCGTCGCGATCGCGTCGTCCTTGCCGAGGCCGTTGAGGCTGACCTCGTCGTTAGCGGAGTTGATGACCGGTCCATCGCCGGTGAAGGCGCGGCCCTCGGGGAAGCCTTCCGGCGCTTGCATCGTCGGGACGATCGGCAGGTCGAAGTCGGTCGCGAAGGCGTGGTCGCGCTCATCCCCGAAGGGCACCGCCATGATCGCCCCGGTGCCGTACCCCATGAGGACGTAATCGGCGATGAAAACGGGGACCTTCGCGCCATTGACCGGGTTCGTCGCGTAACTACCGGTGAAGACGCCGGTCTTGACCTTGTCCTCGATCTGGCGCTCGACGTCGGTCTTGCGGGCCGCCGCCTGCCGGTAGCTCGACACCGCCTCTTCAGGGGTCGCCGCACCGCCGGTCCAGGCCGGGCGGGTGCCCTCGGGCCACTCCCCCGACACCGTGAGTTCGGGCACGAGCGGGTGCTCGGGAGCAAGGACCATGAAGGTCGCGCCGAAGAGGGTGTCCGGGCGGGTCGTGAAGACCTCGATCTGCTCCTGCTCCCCCTTCGTCGTCGTGACCGCGAAGGTGACCCGCGCGCCGTGGCTACGGCCGATCCAGTTGCGCTGCATCGAGCGGACCTTCTCGGGCCACTCGACGCGGTCGAGGTCATCGGCGAGCCGGTCGGCGTAGGCGGTGATCCGCATCATCCATTGACGCAGCGCCTTCTTAAAGACCGGGAAGTTGCCGCGCTCGGAGCGGCCCTCGTTGGTGACCTCTTCGTTGGACAAGACGGTGCCAAGGCCCGGGGCCCAGTTGACCGGCGCCTCGTGGGTGTACGCGAGGCGATAGCCCGAGAGCACATCGTGCTGCTCGGTGGCACTGAGCTCGGCCCACGCGCGTCCGTCCGGCGTCGCGCGCTCACCGGAGGCGAACTGGTCGACCAGCTCGCTGATCGGGCGGGCCTTGCCGAGACCGCCGTCGGCGCGGACGGCCTCAGTGTCGTACCAAGCGTTGTAGATCTGCAGGAAGATCCACTGGGTCCAGCGGTAGTAGTCCGGGTCGATCGTCGCGAAGGTGCGGCGCTCGTCGAAGCCGAGACCCATCCGGCGCAGTTGGCGGCGCATCGTGACGATATTGGCCTCGGTCGTGATCCGCGGATGCTGGCCGGTCTGCACGGCGTACTGCTCAGCGGGCAGGCCGAAGGCGTCATAGCCCATGGCGTGCAAGACGTTCTTGCCGAGCATCCGCTGGTAGCGGCTAAAGACATCGGTCGCGATGTACCCGAGCGGGTGACCGACGTGCAGGCCCGCACCCGAGGGGTAAGGGAACATGTCGAGGACGAGGAGATGACCGTCGAAGTCCCGCTCCACGGCGTCGGGGTCGGCCCAGGGTCCGGCCGGGTTGGGGGCATTGAAGGTCCCCTCGGCTTCCCACCGATCCTGCCAACCGGTCTCAATCTGGTCGGCCAAACGGGCGGTGTACCGGTACGGCGTCTCGCTCATCGTTCTTCTCTCGTCCTTGCTCGAACACAACAGGCCTGCGACATAGGAAAACCCCTCGCTCGTCGAGGGGTTGGCCGCGTCTGACTCGCCAGGTGGCGGGAAGGTCAGCGCGGCAATCTAAGGAGCTGGGGCTCGGCCATGAGGTCACCCTACTAGCCTCCCTCCTGCCCCAGCCCTGGAGGTCACGCTCGGGCTGGGCCTACCGGGCGCGCAAGGCGTCGTCGAGCGTCGTCTCCCTCTGTCCAAGGATCGGGTCCCTGCTCGTGGTGACGTCCCAAGCGGCCTTGATATTGGCGAGCCACTCGCGCGACTCTCCCGCCTCCCACACCGCGGTGAACCGCTTCGCGGTGTCGTCACCGACCCCGATCGCGTCGAGCCCGACGGCCCGGCAGATCGCGACGGCGCGGGGCACGTGATAGCTCTGCGAGACGACCGTGAGCGCCTCCGCCCCAAAGATTCGGTGGGCCCGGGTGCACGAGTCGTAGGTGTCTTGACCGGCGTAATCCAGCACGACCTTCTCCGACGGCACGCCGTGCTCCACCAGGTAATCCCGCATGGCGGTGGGCTCGTCATAGTCGTGGGTTCGGTTATCGCCGCTTACGAGGATCGCCCGCACCGCGCCGCGCTCGAGCAGCTGTTGGGCGACATCGAGCCTCGCGGCGAGGAAGGGCGAGGGTGTGCCGTCCCGGCTCAGGCCGGCGCCGAGCACGAGGGCGGTCGGGCGCGCTGGAGCCTTCGCAACGCTATAGATCTCGCCCGAGGACGCGCTGCGCACCCAGAGGGTTGGCCCGAGGAGCACCGCGGCGACGAGCAGGGCGACGGCGAGGATCCCGCCGATGATCCGGCGACGCGTGAAGGGGGTGCGTCGTGCCCCCTTCACCTCCGTCTGCTCGTCGGTGGTCGTCATGAGCGCACCGCCCCGATGGCGAGAAGGGCCTGGCCGAGGAGGTACGGCACCATCACGCCGGGCCCGGAGTGCGGGACCGGAGCGACGAAGCGATCCAGGGCGAGCACGGTGTCGCTGATCACGAACAGACTGGACCCAATCCCGGTGACGGGATCGCCGGTCGACCAGGCGGCGAGGGACATCCCGCCGATCACGCCCATGTACGCAGCGACCGGACCGGACGCGGCGAGGCCCCCTTCACGGTGCGCCGCCGGGACGACATCTCGGCTCGCCACCACGCACGCGGCAAGGACGGCCGCACCAGGCACGATCCACGCGGTTCGGCGCATCCCGCGCTGGCGGAAGGACTCGAGGTAGGCGAGGTGGCCGAGCAGGAAGGACCCCAGCCCTGCCTCGAACAGGCCTGGGCGATCTCCCCAGAGCAGCGCGGTGTCGCCGCCGATGCCGCCGACCATGCCAAGCGCGGCGGCGCGACCTCCGGGGCGATCGGTGACTCCGGAGGCGATCGTCGCGGCCGTGAGGCCACCCATCGCGGTCGGCTTGGCGATGATTTCCAGGCGGCGGTTATCTGTGGTCACCGCGACCCAGTCGGCGACGGTGGCTCCCGCGGCGAGCGCCCAGAGCGCTGGCCGCACCCAGCGGCGGCTCATCCGTTTGCCCAAATCGTGCGGTGCCAGTCCTTGCGGGCGACGCCGGTGATATCGGTCATGACGTGCTTGATGTTGGTGTACTCGTCGAAGGAGTACGCGGACATGTCCTTGCCGAAGCCGGACTGTCCGTAGCCCCCGTGCGGCATCTCGCTGATGATCGGGATGTGGTCGTTGACCCAGACGCATCCCGCGCGGATCTCGCGGGTGGCACGCCCGGCGCGATAGAGGTCGCGGGTCCAGGCGGAGGCCGCGAGCCCGTAGACCGTGTCATTGGCGAGGGCGATCGCGTCATCGTCAGTGGCGAAGGCCTGCACGGTCAGCACCGGGCCGAAGACCTCGTCCCTCACGATCTCGGCGTCGGCCGCCACGTCGGTGATCAGCGTCGGCGGATAGTACGCGCCGCGGGCGAGATCACCGCCGGGCACATGACCGCCGGTCACGACCCGGGCGCTTCGGCGCGCCCGCTCCACCATGGCCGCAACCTTGTTGCGGTGGGCGAAGGACGAGAGCGACCCCTGGTCGGTCGCCGGGTCGTCGGTCGGTCCGAGCTGGACCTTGCCGTAGAGCTCGGCGACCCCGGCGATGAAGTCGTCGACGATGCTCTCGTGCACGATCGCGCGGGTGGCGGCGGTGCAGTCCTGCCCCGAATTGATGATCGACCCCGCGACTGCTCCGTGGATCGCGGCGTCGAGATCTGCGTCATCGAAGACGACGAAGGGGGCCTTGCCGCCGAGTTCGAGGTGCACCGCTTCGCATTGGTCGCTGCGGCCTCTAGGACGGTTCGGCCCACGGCGGTCGAGCCGGTAAAGGAGACCATCGCCACGTCCGGATGGCGCAGGAGATGGGCCCCGGCGACCGGCCCCGACCCGGTCACGACATTGATCACGCCAGCGGGCGCGCCCGCGCGCTGGAGGGCCTCGGCAAACATCAGCGAGGTGAGCGGGGTGATCTCGGCGGGCTTGAGCACGATCGTGTTGCCCGCCGCGATCGCGGGCAGCACCTTCCACGCGGCCATCTGCAGTGGGTAGTTCCACGGGGCGATGGACCCCACGACGCCGACCGGTTCCCTACGAATCTGGCTCGTGTGCTCGCCGCTGTACTCCGCGCTCGCCATCCCGTCGAGGCGGCGCGCAGCACCTCCGAAGAAGGCGGTGTTATCGATCGTGCCCGGCACATCGAACTCCCGAGCCAAGCGGATAGGCTTACCGCACTGACGGCGTTCGGTCTGAGCGAGCTCCTCGGCCATCTCCTCGAGCAGGACCGCGGCCTTGGCGAGGACCGAGGCGCGCTCGACCGGCGGCACGGTGGACCACTCAGGCAGCGCCGCCGTTGCGGCCGCTACCGCCGCGTCGACATCGGCCTCGCTCGCGAGCGGGACGGCTTCGATGACCTCCCCGGTCGAGGGGTCGATGACCTCGTGGGTTGCCCCCGAGGTCCCCGCGGTTCGCTGACCGCCGATCAGTTGGTGCACCGTCGCCCCCTTGGCCGGACAAAAGTAGAGGTGTCGTCGGTTCACCCTACCGACGGGAGTTCAGGGTTGATGGCCGGACCGATCAGGCCACCTGCAGGACGTAGCGGTCCCCCTCCTTGGCGAAACCGAGCCGGTCGTAATACGGGGAGACCATGCCCGCCGGGGTCCGCACCAGGCGGTACTTCCCGCCCCGGAAAGGGCCCGACTCACCGAAGACGAACTCCCCCGGTGAGCGATCGCGATATCTCTCGGTCACATAGTCCAAGACGACCTGGGCCTCGCCGGGGGCCTCCTCGCGCACGATGACCACACCGACGGTCTCATCGCCTTGGAGGACGAGATAGGCATCGTCGGCGGCGAAGGGGTCGTGAACCCACCCCGGATTGAAGCGGCGAATGTCGGCCTCATGGATCCGCACCACGTGACGCAGATAGGTGTCGTCGCCGTCGACGGACAGGATCTCGTATTTGGTGGCGTCGTGGCGTTGCCGGGCGAACTGGATCAGGTAGTAGAGGTTGATCACGGCCAGCACGACATTCAGGCCCACCATCGGCCAGACGCCGAGCGCGGCGTTGAAGGCGACCAAGATGACGCAGCCGATCAAGTTGATCAGCCGCAGGCGGCGCAGGTTGGTCTGCAGGAGCGAGACGACAAGGATTGCCGAACCGACCCACCCGACGACTTCCAGAACGACGCTGTTCATTGCGTCAGGCTACTGGGCCGCCTGCGGGCGCGGGACCGTCGGTGAGCGGCCCGCGATTCGGGTGATGACGATGCCGCACACGGTCATCGCGAGGCCAATGCCGGCGAGCACCACCAGCTGGAACTTCGCCGCCTCCAGCGGGCTCGCGCCGCCCATGAGCGCACCGACGAAGGCACCGGGCAGGGTCACCAGGCCGGTCGCGCGGGTCTGGTCGATGCCTGGGATCAGCATCTCTTTGAGCGCGACCTCGCCGATCTCGCGGTGGGCGCGAGCGGGCTGCGCGCCGAGCGCGAGCCACCCCTCGATCTCGTCGCCCCGCTCGGCGGTCAGATGCGCGAAGTTGCGACCGGACAGGGTCGCAGCGCTCATCGAGTTGCCGATGATGATCCCGGCCACCGCGATCAGGTAGCGGACATTCCAGTCCATGAGGTGCAACGTGAAGACCCACGCGATCGTGATCAGCGATGCGGTCACGACGCCGAGGACCGCAGCCTGACGACCGCGGTAGAGCTCGCGGATCCGGCCACCTGAGGTCAGCGAAGCCGTCGCCAACATCACCACCACGAAGAGGGCGACCGTCCACGGCGTCGATAAGACGCCCTGCAAGATCAGCGCGACGACGCCCAACTGGAGCATCGCTCGCAGGATCGCGACGAGCGGCTGCCAGCCGAGATGGACATTGGCCCAGCGCTGCAGGGTGATCGCGCCCGCGGTCAGCGTGAGCAGCCCGAGAACGAAGAAGCCGTTCTCACGCACAAGTTCGAGGGCCTGAGTCACTCCTGCACGCTATCGCGCATCACTGGCTGAACTCCCTTCGGGGCGAAGGGAGTTCAGCCTCGCGCCAGTTCCTCGCGCAGCGCCGCGACGAAGGCGTCGACATCCTCTTCGGTCGTATCGAAGGTGCACATCCAGCGGACCTCACCGGTCGCGTCGTCCCAGAAGTAGAACCGGAAACGACGCATGAGTCGCTCCGAGACCTCCTTCGGCAGCAGCGCGAAGACGGCATTGGCCTGCACCGGCCGGACGATCTCGACGCCATCGATCTGGCCGACCGCCTCGGCGAGTCGGGCCGCCATCGCGTTGGCGTGCGCGGCCCCGCGATGCCACAGGTCGCCCGACAGCAGGGCGAGGAACTGCGCCGAAACGAAGCGCATCTTCGAGGCGAGCTGCATCGAGGACTTGCGGAGGTACTTCACACCCTTGACCGCATCGGGGTTCACCACGATGACCATCTCGCCAAGGAGCAGGCCGTTTTTGGTCCCGCCGAAGGAGCAGATGTCGACCCCGGTGTCGGTGATCATCTCCTTGAAGCTGACGCCGAGTGCCGCGGCGGCGTTGGACATCCGAGCCCCGTCGACGTGCAGGACCATCCCGAGGGAGTGGACATGTTCGGCGATCGCGCGGATCTCATCGACCGAGTAGATGGTTCCGAGCTCGGTGCTCTGCGTGATCGAGACGACCTTGGCCTGGGCCATGTGCTCGTCGTCAAAGCGGATCGCGGCGATGTCGATCAACTCGGGGGTGAGCTTGCCGTCCGGGGTGGGGACGGTGAGCAGCTTCAGACCCGCCATCCGCTCCGGCGCCGCGCACTCATCGACGTGGATGTGCGCGGTCTGCGTGCAGATGACGGCTTCCCAGCGGTCGGTGACCGCCTGGAGCGAGACGACGTTGGCGCCCGTGCCATTAAAGACCGGGTAGGCCTGCGCTCGCTCGCCGAAGAGCTCGCGCACGACCTCTTGGAGCCGCTCGGTGTAGACGTCCTCGCCGTAGGCCACCTGGTGGCCGCCATTGGCGGCGGCGATCGCCTCGAGCACCTCCGGGTGGACCCCGGAGTAGTTGTCGCTCGCGAAACCGCGCTGGGAGGTGTCATGGAGCGAGGTCAAGGGGGTATCGGTGTCGATCACGAGGGTCATGGTGCCACCCACCTAGGTCAGGTCTCGAACGCGACCGTTAAGGTCGGCGGCCGGCTCGTCCCAGAGCGCGACGATCTGCTGGGCGAGGTCGTCGACGTGGGTGAAGCCGGCGAACTTCGCCTCGGGCTTGGCCTCACGCATCGCGTCGGTGAGCAGGGCCTTGATCCGAAGGGGGACGGCCGCCGCCTGAGTGTCCTTCCACCCCTGCCCACACGCCCGGACCCAGGTCTCGGCCGCAGCCTTGGCGGCGGCGTACGCGGCGTTCTTCGCGGTCGGGTTCGCGACCGCCGTCGCGGAGATGATCACGAGCCGCCCATCGTCGCTGGCCTTGATCGCGTCGTGCAGGCCCGTCGCCGCGTTGACGAGGGTCTCGACGAGCAGCGCCTGCAGGACCGGCCAGTCGATGGGGTCGGCATCAACGATGTCCTTCCCACCGCGCCAGCCGCCGACCAGGTGGACCAGGCCATCGATGCGGCCGTACCGGCCGATGAGTTCCTGCGCCCAGGCGAGAGTTTCGCCGCGGTCGAAGAGGTTCACCACCGCCGGGCTCACCCGCTCTCCGGCAAGCGGCGCAACGAGCGCGACCTCGCGGTCCACGGCGATGACGTGGGCACCGGCGTCGGTGAGAGCGCGGACCGCGGGCGGGCCCGCCGAGCCACCCGCGCCGGTCACCACGACGACGCGATCGGTGAGGCCACTCATGCCGCGGCCTCGATCTCGGCGGTCGCGCCGGTGATGCCGGAGGTGCTCGCAATGACATCGGTCATCTTCTTGCGCAGCGCCTCGTAGAAGACGTTGAGCGGGAACTCGTCGGGTTGGACGAGGTCGACCAGGCCCTTGACCGGCCCGTCGAGCGGCAGCGCCTCGGCCCCCTTCGCCCAGGTCGACGCCGGGTGCGGCGCGACATAGGAGGAGACGAACTCGTACGACGCGAGCCAGTGCCCGACGCGGGAGCGGTCGATGCCGCTGCGGTAGAGACGCTCGACCTCGTCGCAGAGCGCGACCGTCACCTCGGCGACCCGCCGCCAGTCGAAGCGCAGGCGGTTGTCGGTCCAGCGCAGGGCGTCATTGCGGTGGAGATAGGCGAAGAGGAGCTGCCCGCCCAGCCCGTCATAGTTGCGCACGCGTTCACCGGTGATCGTGAACCGGAAGAGGCGGTCGAAGAGGATCGCGTACTGGACCGACTTCGCGTAGGGCTGGCCCTGCTTTTCGAGCTCGACGGCCTGCTTGAAGGTGTTGAGGTCGCAGCGCAGCTCTTCAAGGGCGTACTGCCAAAACGGCATCCGCTGCTTGATCATGAAGGGGTCGAAGGGCAGGTCGCCGTGGCTGTGGGTCCGGTCGTGGATCAGGTCCCACATGGCGAAGGTCGACTGGGCGAGCTCTTGCGAGGCGACGAGGCGCTCGGCGTCCGGCGGCAGTTCCAGGCTGAGCACGTCCGAGGCGGCGTCGACGACGCGGCGGAAGCGGGCGGCCTCGCGATCGCAGAAGATCGCGCCCCAGGTGTACTGCTGCACCTCGCGCACCGCCACGGTCTCGGGGAAGAGCACCGCCGAGTGGGTGTCATAGCCGGGCGTGAAGTCGATGAAGGTGACGGCGAGGAAGGCGCTGTTGTCGTAGGTGCGCTCGACCTCGGCCAGCCACTGCGGCCACTGGACGGTGAGCAGGATCGCCTCGAAGACCCGGTTGGGGTTGCCGTTTTGGGTGTACATCGGGAAGACCACGAGGTGCTCGATGCCGTCCTGGCGGTGCAGGTCGGGGCGGAAGGCGGCGAGCGAATCCATGAAGTCCGGCACGCCGAATCCCCCGTCAACCCATCGGGCGATGTCGACCGGAAGGGCGTTCAGGTAATCGAGGTCGTGCGGGAAGTGAGGCGCGAGAGCCGCAATCTCGGTCGTCATCACCTCGGCGAGCTCACGGGCCCGGGCGAGGTCATGAGCCTCGCCGTCGATCGAACCATCCTTGGACTGCATGAGGCGCAGCTCTTCGACCGCGGCCTTCAGCGCGAGCCAGTGCGGGTCCGAGGCGACGGCGCTCGCGGCGGCGGTGTCCGAGGCGCTTGCGCGGCGACCACCGGCGGCCCAGGTCACGAGGTTGGACCACAGGCGGACGTGGTCGAGTTCGTCGATCGAGTCGTCGCCGACGAGGTCGGAGTCGGCGAGCACGACGAGGCGGCCGGCGTCGACCGGCAGCGCAACCGCGAGCGGAGCGTTGGCCGGGTGCGCCGTCATGCTGGTGCGCGCGAGGACGACAGCCTCCGGGGCGCGGGAGGTGTCGATGGTCCCGGCGCGGTAGAAGCACAGCTCATCGACCCCGGCGAGCAGGCCCTGGGCGAGTCCCTCGCCGGGCTCGGCGAGGATCCAGGTCGCGTTGCCCAGGTGCCGGCGACCCCCTTCGGCGGATTCATGCACCAGGGTGCTCGCGATCGTGAGGCCGAAGCGGTCGAGCAGGGCGTTGACGTTGTTGCCATAGGTGTCCTGGTCGCACTCCCCCAGCACCACGAGGCCTCCGCCGGAGCGGACGTAGGACTCGATGGCGTCAAGTTCCTCGGGGGCAAGGACGGGCGGGAGGGACCCGGCGACCCGCTCGGCGCGCCCTTCGGCGGGGTGGGCGATCACGAGGACGTCGTGCCCATCGAGCGCCTCGGTCGTAAGGGGCTCCTCGCGATGGGCGAGCACCTCAAAGCCGCGAGCGCTCAGAACCTCGGCGGCCCGAGCCAGCGAGGCGTCGGCCGGATTGGCAGGGTTCATCGTGGACGCCTGCTCGCGCTCGAGCGACCACGCGCTGCTGTGCGCCTGGTCCACGAGGACCTTCGGGAAGACCGACATTGGGGAAACACCTCACATCAGGATCGCTGAAAGAAGACAGGTAGGCACCACGATAGAGCGCGCTTCTTCCGTCAGCAAACCTGAATCAGATGAAGATTTTACTGCCCCACTCAGTCGTCATCGTCCGCGACGGGAGAGAGCTTGACGAGCGCCTCGAGCGCCGGAATGACGAAGTACTCGCCGGTGAGCGGGGTGGTAAAACGGGTGAGATCATCGCGCACGCCGTCGCCGACGCCCGCCATCCGCCGCAACATTTCCGCCAGGGTCCACTGCTTGGCGCAAAAACCGACGAAGACCGTCCCGTGGTCGCTCGGGGTCCCGTAGGCGACATTGCGCCGGAAGATCTGGAACTCTTCGCCGTCGACCTTCACCGTGGTCCGCGAGACGTGGGAGGTCGCCGGCATCACATCGGGTTCGAGCTCGATCGAGTCGGTCTTGGTCCGACCCATCACGTACTCCTGGCGCTTGGTCCCCTGCTCCGCCCAGTCGACGACATCATGCGCCCACAGTTGATAGAGCAGGACCGCCGAGCCCGCGCCCGGCTCCCCCGCCGGGACCCCGACGACGGCGGGAGCGATCCCGGCCTTGGGATTCTCGGTCCCGTCGATGAAGCCGGTGAGATCGCGGTGCTCCCGATAGGCCCACCCGATCGTCTCCTCGACCGGGGTGGCGAAGGGGGCGAGCGCCTTCGTGGTCGCCACCGTCGCGTCGAAGATCGTGCTGCGGTCGCCACCTTGAATCCACGCCCAGAGGTCGGTCTGGGTCGCTGGCATCGTGAACCCATCCGGCCCGACGATGGGTTCGGTGAAGTCCTCGACCCCTTCGGGTACGTCCTCGCTCGCGGCGTGCGCCGCCCAGATGCTCGGGCGGACACCGACGACCACGGCGGTTCCGGCGGTGGTCGGTTCCTGGGTGAGGAGCCCGGCGAGAGCCTTGAGCGCTCCCTCCGCCTGCTCCTCCCCCTTCAGCCGGTAGGTCAAGAAGGCGTGCTCGGATGGGCCGACGACAAGGATTCCGGGCTGCGTGGTCATGACTGCCATCATGGCGCGCCTCAGGGCCCGGCGCGACCGCACGGTCCGCCGAGTGCGCTGGGCCGGGCTCACCATCTGTCGGATGGCTGATGTGTCGGAGGGTTGTCGGTGCTCGATAGGACACTTGTTCTATGAGCACGACGGCCGTGGATCAGGACACCAGGGAGCTCTCCGGTGTCTTGGCACGGATCGAATCGCTGCTGACCTGCTGCGATCCACGCGAGGTGTGGCGCCTCGGCGAGCGCGAGGTGTCCTCCGCGCTGGCCACGCTCTCGGTGGCCAGGCACGCCCTGGATGTCCTGGAAGTGGCATTGGTGCGCGAAGGCATCGGCCGCGGCTTGGACCGCGACGCTGGGTACAGCACCCACGACTGGATGACCCGCGCCGAAGGGGCACGCGCCCCGCAACCCGCGGCAGCGCACACCGCTCAGGTGATCCGCTTGGCCAGGGCCAGCCAGAGCCTGGGTTTGGTCCCAACGGACCCGGACGACGTGGCACTGACCGATCCTGGCGTGCGGGGCCCCAGCGCCGGGTGGGGTGAGGAACCCGCTCCCGCCGATCTCGGCGACATCCTCACGGTCTTCGCCAGCGGACATCTCTCGCTGGCCAAAACCGACCAGCTCGCTCGCTTCGCCGAGCAGACCAGCCCCGTCGCCGACCCCGCCCTGCTCGCCGCGACCCTCGGCGCGATCGTCACTGCCGCTCGCGACGACGACCCCTCCCCGAGCAGTGCATGCAGCGAGCGGATCCCGGGGATCACCGAGCGGCAGCTCGCGACCGCGATCACCCGCGCCGGCCGACTGGTTCGCCCCGCGCGCGCGATCGAGCGCGATGACACTCGCGCCCGCGCCGGACGCGGCCTCTACTACCTGGCCGGGCCCGCCGGACTGACCGGCTACAAACTGCTGCTCGACCCCGAAGGCGCCGCGATCCTCGATGCCGCCGTCGCCGCCCTGTCAGCCCCGCAACCCGACGCCGACGGACCCGACCGCCGACCACCAGCCCGCCGCCGCGCCGACGCCCTTGTCGAGATCATCCAACGCGGCGTCTCCGCGCCTGGGCAGGCCCCCACGACTGACAAGGCCCATGTCGTCGTCACCATCGGCTACGCCGCCCTCGCCGAAGCCCTACCCACCCATCGCGATGACGACGGACTGCCCCTTCCAGCGGCCCTGTACGACCCGCGCCCGACCCACCATGCCGGGACCACCGCCACCGGTCAGGTCCTCGCCCCCTCCGTCGTGCGACGCATGGCCTGCGACGCCGGAATCATCCCGATGGTTCTCTCCGGCACTGGTCAGAGCCTGGACCTCGGCCGAACCAAACGCCTCTTTACTCCCGGCCAACGCCTCGCGATTTGGCACCGCGACCAGGGCTGCACGTACCCGGGCTGCACCATGCCGCCACAGTGGTGCGACGCGCACCACCTCACGTGGTGGTCCCGTGGCGGGCCGACCGACCTGACCAACGCCGCTCTGCTCTGTCGGCGCCACCACACCCGCGTCCACCAACTCGACCTCACCGCCACCATCACCGCGACGACCGTCACCTGGCACACCTAGCTGCTACGCCCCGACGGCCTGCCCGAATACGGCGGGCCATCTCGGCGTGCCGAGGTGGGGCACACACGACAAAGAGGGCAGACCGTCTGGTCTGCCCTCTTCGTCAATTGCGCTGTGGAAGCAATGGAGCGTTGCGGGAACAGGCGACATCGGGTTGAGAGGCTTGTTTCCGCGTGGAATCAAGGCACTCGTGAGGATGCCGAGCCCGAAGGCGAGGCCGATGACCCTCTGATCGGCGCGTCGGCGGAACCAAAGAAACGACCTCGAACACGACTCACTGACGAGGAAGTGGACGCTATGCGAACAGCCCGCGCCAATGGTGTCAGCGTCAACGCGATTGCTCATCACTTCGACGTCCACCGGGGCACGGTATGGGCAAAGACGCGTCCAGCGTGAGCGGCTGCTACTCGTGGGTCGAGTAGTCGTCAGCGAGGCAACGCGGTCCTACCGGCCCGGCTACTCCGGAACACTGACCTCCGGTGTAGACGGCACCACTGGTGACGGAGCAGCGCCGAGGAAGTAGGCATCGGCTTCGGCAAGGGTGTGGAGAATCTGTTCCTCATGCACGCCGATAGATCGAGCGAGTTCGATCGAGCCTAGGAGTTGGAGTTCGACGTTCGCGGTGATGTCGAAGGCGCGATTCTGGAGGTCGCGGTAGTAGTCGTGCTCCGCGAGGATACGAACGTATTCGGCCTGGAGTTCCGCGTCGAGCCCGTCTACATACGCCTGGATTTCAGCTTCGCGCGCTCTGATTGCGTCGTTCTCGGCCTCGCTCAGGAACTTCTTGCCCTGGCCGAGGATCATGCTCGCCGCGATTGAGCCCACGACCGCGCCGAGGATCGGGATCGGGATGAGAACCTGGCCGAGTCCTGCTCCTACCGCAGCGCCCGTTGCCTCGATCGCGTTGAAGAACACGAGGTCGGCGAACTCATCGTCGTCGAGCTTTCCGGCCCTGCGGTTTGCCGCAGCGGTTGCGAGCCCGATCGTTCCCGAGGCAACGGCAGCGGCGGCGGGTGCACCCATCCGACAGACCTGGGTGAGTCCGTAGATCGCAAGACCCGAGACGCCACCCTTGAGGCCACCCTTGGCGGTCTCAATGCCGCCCTCTCGCCAGTCGTCCTTGCTGAACTCCCAGATGCTGGTGCCCTCACGGTGCCGGCGGTAGACGTACACCCCGAACGACAGCGCCCCCTGGACTGCGGCTGCTGTACCCGCAACCTTTGCCGCTTCGCCCCAGGATGGCGCAGCTTGCTGAGCCGCGCTGGCCCGCTTGGTGTCAGACTCGTCCCTGACCTGCTGTCGCTGGTCCTCCGCTCGTTGACGCATGGCGGCGGTCTTCTCATCCAACGTGTCGCCGATCGCACCCCGTTGAACCTCGGCGTACTCCAACTTGGAGGGCCTCATCCAGTTGGTGTATGGCTCTCCGCGCGCAGCGCTCTCCTGCTCGATGAACTCACGGATTGCGTTGACCTTCTTAGCGGACAGGGCCGAGCCATCAACTTCGAGGTAGGTCTCACCTCGCATGATTCTGTCGAAGACTTCGAAGTGGTTCTGTGGGAACATCATCTTCATGTCCCGGTAGTGCGCCGATTGAAGAACCTCGTTGTACGGGTTGGCGTAGAACTTCATCTGCACCGGGACGCCCCACGAGCTGAGGTCGGCTGGCCCATTGTCGGCCAGCACGCGGGTCAGAGGTCGGATGCCGTTTATCGCGCGTTCTGCATTTGTGACTCCTGCTTCCGCGTACTCAGCGATGAAGCCGTGTAGCCCTGTCGCGCCCCCACGGTTGGCGTCGATTATCCCCTGTGCGTTGATTCGTGCCAGGTCTAGGTGAAGTACTGCCCGAGCCTCACGCGACGCCACCTTGGCCAGTTCGTCGGTCTCGCTGACGAGAATCCGTTCCAAGGTCGATGCGAACTCCGCGACTCGAGTTGACTCGAGGTAGTTGACCTGTGCAGCGATACCCTGCGCGACCGCGTTCTCGGTAGTGCTATGCCTCGGCATCGACTTCGATCTCCTTGTTGATCAACTGTGCGAGGGTGAGGTTTGCATTTACGAGCGCCGCCGCTAGCCGCTTCTCGTCGTCGGAGAAGGACTGATAGTCCGCAGTGGGAACTTGGCTGCTCAGTTCGGCGACCTGCTCCGTTTGGGTCAAGGTCAACTCCCGCAGCGCTTCGACTTCGGCGGTCGTTTGATCGAAGCGCCGGATTGCTGCCTCGACCTCAAGCCGCTCCCTGTTCAAGTCCTCGGCTGCCTTCTTGTTCTTCACAGCGGCGACAGTACCGACACTTGCGGAGACCAGTGCCGCGCCGCCCGCGATCGTCCAGCCGACTGGCCCAGCCAATGCGAGGAGCGCGGTGCCTGCCGCCATCCCTCCGCCGCCCGCCACGAGCGTGCCACCACCGAGCCAAGCAAGGGCCGCGCTCGTCGCCGCGGCGCCGGACAGGCTCGCAATGGCCGTGCCGGTGGACGCAACCCCAAAGGTCGTCGCGACTCCCATCGCCACAGTCGGCCCCATGGTCGCGACCGCCACGCCGAGCGCTCCGAGCGACGCACCTGCCGCAGAGCCCTTGGCGTTCCGCTTCGCCTGTGCCTCGGCCTTCTTGATCTCACTCTGCTTGCCCTCGAAGGAGCGGATCTCCGCAGTAGTCCGCTCAAGCGAGACCTTGAACTCGCGGGGCACGTTCGCGAGGGCGTTGATGTGATCGGAGACCGCCCCGACCTGCTGCGCCGCCCCTACGCGGAGGCTGTACAGCCCCGCGACAGCAGTCTCGAACCTGCCAGTCGACGCGGCATACCGCTCGACCGCTTCGTTGAAGCTCTCAACGGCACGCTTCCGCAACTTCGAGTTGAACACCACGCACTCCATCCCCCGAACATCTGTCTGAGTACCCAATCGTATCGGCGGGGTCCGACATCGAGTCGGTGAGGCCGCGAACTCAACAAGGCGACGACCATCTCCGTCAGCCTGCCACGCGTCTTGCAGATCAAGGTCCGTACTAGTCTGTACGAAATTGGTAGCTTGCCGGTTGGGCCGTGAGGCGAGGAGTGGGTGCGATGGTGGAGATGCGGCGTGGGCCGGGTCGTCCGGCGTATGACTCGAAGCAGAAGCTCGTCGCTGCGGCTTGCGCGCTACTGGCAGAACGAGGGTTCGAGGCGACGAGCCCGCAGATGTTCCAGCAACGCTCCGGGGTGGGGCACGGGAGCATGTATCACCACTTCCCCGGCAAGGGGAAGGAGGGGCTTGCGCTGGATGCGGTCAGTCGCATGCGAGCGAGCACGATCGCGTTCCTCGACGGCAGCCCCGCGCCCGAAGGTTCCGAGGTTGAAGAAGTACGGGCCATTATCGTGGCGGCGCTGGATCGGCTGTTCGCCCGCAAGGAAGGACAAGCCCTGGTCAGGCTCCTTGCTGACGCGGTCGCTGGAGCGATCCCGTCGCTGGCAACCGCAACCCAGGACTGGTGTGACGACATCCGTGCCGTGATCGTGGTGCGACTGCGGGCCGACGAGCCAGGCGCCGACCTCGACGTCGCGGACGCGGCAGCACGGTTCCTCGCGCCGGAGTTCGATGCTCTGGCGGAGGAACTGTTCGCAGCGGCTCTTGGGCGGGGTCTGCTCCATCTGCCGAAGCTCGCTCTGCCCGAGGCAGCCGAAGAGCGGTAGTCTGGCGGCATAACAATTCCATACGAACTAGTCCGGTCCTTGATCTGCAAGAGGCGTGTCGTCCGGATCGAGGGCGCGGTGGAGGGCAGTAATTCACTCCGGTGATCCGGGTTCTGGGAAGTGCTGCGCACCTACCTGGCATGAGGACTGAAGATCGGCGTTTGCGCCTTCGGGCGACGCGGCGAGACGAGCCTGATCAGGGCAAGCTCATCGAGTGGGTGCTCAGCATCGCCGAGGCACGGCACCGTGCCTGGCTGAACGGCGAGCCAGACCCCTACGGGCTCCCGGTCCCGGAGAGCGTCCGTCAGATCGCGAACCCGGAACACGGTCCCGCAAGATTTGCGGGACCGTCAAACAGCACCGATGAGTCGGATACGTGACCACCAGAAAGGAGGTCCAGCATGAGCAGCGCGACACTCGACACCACGACGTCCGAGCGGGCCGCCGATGCGTCCGTGCTGCTCGCCGTCTCCTACCTCCGTGTGTCGACGCGTGAGCAGGCCGAGCGCGGCGGCACTGAGGAAGGCTTCTCGATCCCGGCCCAGCGCGAGGCGAACGCGCGGAAGGCCGACGAGCTGGGGACGCGGGTCGTGCGCGAGTTCATCGACGCCGGAGAGTCCGCACGCTCGGCAGACCGTGACGGGCTGCAGGACATGCTGGCGTTCATCGCCGCGACCCGCGTCACCTTCTGCATCGTGCATAAGCTCGACCGGCTCGCCCGCAACCGCGCCGATGACGTGAAGATTCACGAAGCCCTCATCAACGCCGGGGTCACCCTCGTGTCCGCCACCGAGTCCATCGACCAGACCCCGTCGGGGATGCTCGTCCACGGCATCATGTCGTCCATCGCTGAGTTCTACAGCCGCAACCTGGCCGCCGAAGTCACCAAGGGGCTCACACAGAAGGTCGCTCAGGGCGGCACCCCCGGACGCGCACCCATCGGCTACTTGAACGTGCGCCGCACCGACGAGCGAGGCCGCGAGGTACGCACGGTCGAGGTCGATCCCGAACGCGCGCCTCTGATCGTCTGGGCGTTCGAGCAGTACGCCACCGGCGAGACCTCTGTGACTGCGCTGCTGCGTGACCTCACCGCGCGTGGCCTGCTGTCGGTGCCGTCGCCGAAGCGTCCGTCGAAGCCGCTGGGGAAGAACGCTCTCTACCGTGTGTTGACGAACCCGTACTACGCCGGGGTGATCCGCTACAAGGGCGCGCTGCATCCCGGCGCGCACGCACCCATCGTGGAGCCCGCGCTGTTCGATCAGGTGCAATCGCTGCTGAAGGCGCGCAACGCGCACGCAACCCGGCACGTGCAGCATGCTCACCATCTGAAGGGCCTGCTGCACTGCGGCACCTGCGGGTCGAGGATGCTGCTGGACTTCGCCACCAACCCGCGCGGCACGACCTATGCCTACTTCGTCTGCTCCGGCAGAGCAGCGAAGAAGACCACCTGTACCCGACGGGCCGTGCCCGTGCAGGTTGCGGAGCGCCTGGTCGAGAGCTCCTACGGCAACATCACCATCAGCGAGGCCGAATACCGGCACCTCGCCGCCGAAGTCGACGCCGCATTCGACAAGCGCAGCGCGGGACGCGATCAAGAGTTCGCCGACCTCACCGCCAACCGGGCGAGGCTTGAAGCAGAGAGCGACAAGCTGCTTGCCGCGCACTTCGCGGACGCGATCGACCTCGCGACGCTCAAGCGCCACCAAGACCGCATCCGCGCGGGCCTGGCGGACGTGAACCGTCGCCTGGCCGAGCACAGCGAGCACCACACGGGCGGGCGCGGGTTCCTCCACGACAGCCTGCGGCTCCTGACAGATGCGCACCGCGCCTACCAGTACTCCGGCGACGCCGACCGCAGGATCGCGAACCAAGCGTTCTACACCCGCCTGGACATCACCGACGACGAACAACTCCGCCCCACCTTGGCTGAGCCCTTCGCCACCATCTTCCGCGAAGCACACCAGGGCGGCGACGAAGTCAAGGAAGCCAAACGGGAACACACCACATCTTTCGATGTCGCGTGTTCCCGTAAGACACTTTGGGTGGAGCTGAGGGGATTCGAACCCCTGACCCCCTCCATGCCATGGAGGTGCGCTACCAACTGCGCTACAGCCCCTCGCGAGGCACCAGGCCAAGCGATGTCACCGGTGAAGGCGACTGCGCGAGTTTACCCAGAGCACCCCCTGGATTTCCAAATCGCGCCAGCCCTGCGGTCAGAACCGGCCGTGCAGTTCGCCCGCAGAGGCATTCCAGGTAACGATCCGCCACCCGGCGCGCCCCTCTTCGAGGACCGCCCAGGCCGCGTTCCCGAGGCCGCCGAGGACACGCCAAGCGAGCCGCTGGTCCATCCCAACGAGCTCGGCGGCGGCGGCGCGCGCGGCGACTCCGTGGGTCGCAACGATCGCGCATTCACCGGGAGCGAGATCGTGCGCCAACTCGCGGATGGCCTCCCCCGTTCGCAGGGCAACGTCGGCGACCGACTCCCCGTCGCCGCCGCGGCGGAAGTCCTCGCCGCTGATCAGCCGCTCCATGTCCTCCGGGTACCGCTCCCGGACCTGGTCGCCGGTGAGGCCCTGCCATCCACCGGCATGGATCTCCCGCCACCGCGGGTCGATCTCAAGTTCGACACCGCACGCGTGGGCGACGTCCTGCCCGGTGACTCGGGCACGCTGCAGATCGCTGGCGACGACCCGCACAGGATGGTGCGAGACGAGAGCCGCCGCGGCCTTGGCGGCTTGGATGTGGCCCAGTTCAGACAACTCGTGATCGAGATGCCCCTGCCAGATGCCCTGGGCATTGCTGACCGTCTGACCATGCCGCATGACGATGATCTGGCGCGGCGCACGCGCTGCCGCTGCGTCTCCCCCTTCGCCCTGCTTCGCGGCGTCGGCGGTGCTCACGACTCGTCGGGCTGGCCGCTGACGCCGAGGTCGATGACCGGGCAGTCCTTCCAGAGGCGGGCCAGCTCGTAATACTCCCGCTCGTCATCGTGCTGGGCGTGCACGACGATGTCGCCGAAGTCCAACAACACCCAGCGAGCGTCCTTGTCCCCTTCGCGACGAAGGGGTTTGATGTCGGCCTCGACGCGCAGCCGATCCTCGATTTCTTCGACCATCGCGGCGACCTGACGCTCGTTGTCGGCCGAGACGATGACGAAGATGTCGGTCAGGGGCATCTGGTCGCTGACATCGAGCGCGACGATGCTCGACGCGAGTTTTTCCTCGGCGGCCTGGGCGGCGATGGTGGCGAGCTGGGTGGCTCGTTCGCTGGCACTCACGTGGTCGGAGTCTCCTGGTAGAGGTGGTACTTGTTGATGTACTGCACGACGCCGTCCGGCACGAGGTACCAGACGGGCTCGCCGGCAGCGACCCGTTCGCGGCAGTCCGTCGAACTGATCGCCATCGCCGGGACCTCTTTCAGCGAGACCCGGTCGGCAGGCAGGCCCGACTCGGAGAGTTCGTAGCCAGGCCGCGTGACCCCAATGAAGTGGGCGAGATCCCACAACTCGTCGGCGTCCTTCCACGACAAGATCTGGGCCAACGCGTCGGCGCCGGTAATAAAGAACAGTTCGCTCTCGGGGCGCAATTCGGCCAGATCGCGCAGCGTGTCGATCGTGTAGGTCGGACCGGGCCGGTCGATATCGACCCGGCTGACGGTAAAACGCGGGTTCGAGGCGGTCGCGACGACCGTCATCAGGTAGCGGTGTTCGGGCGGACTGACCTGATCGCTCGCCTTCTGCCACGGCTCACCCGTCGGCACGAAGACCACCTCGTCCAGGTCAAGCAACGAGGCCACCTCGCTCGCTGCGACAAGGTGCCCGTGGTGGATCGGGTCGAAGGTCCCGCCCATCACCCCCAAGCGGTGTTTCTTCAGTGGTGCGTCCCGTCATGACCGTGTTCGCCGTGGTCGTGGTGGGTGCTCCCGGACTCGGCGATCTTCTGCGCGGTGCCGCGGAAGGACCACAAGATGAGGAAGAGGACGAGGAAGAGGGCGAGCGCGATCCCGCCGAAAGCCCACCGCGACATGGGCAGTTCGATGGTGTTCTCGGCCTCGGCAGCGAGGATGGCGAGCGTGTTCAGCATGGGGGCAGCCTATCGCGCGGCGAAGGGCGTTCGGGGCCACCCACAGGCTCACCTGAGGGGCCGTCATCCACCGAGGTTGTCCACAGCCCATCAGGTGTCCGCGAGGTTACGCCGCTCTCACTGTGGATGAACGTGTGCGTGACGACCGCCTGGCGACATCCGGGCGTACCGACTTGCACCCACCGGCGCGCGACGATTAGACAAGGGTCTTGGACGAGGGGGATAACGGATCTGCAAGGGGCCGATCGGCCCGCAGGCGACGTAGGCTCCGAGGCTCTCATCGTCCGTACAGGGCATGCCGTCGACGGTTGAGTTAGGCGCCGTCGATGTCCACTTGTCGCCGTGGAGATCGCTGCCCGTCGAAGGAGAAGGCCTTTCGGCAGCTGCCGAAGGGCCTTCTCCCGTTGAGCGAGGCGGGTGGAGCGTGCTTAGCGCACCTGGCCGTCGCCCTCGACAATCCACTTGGTGCTCGTGAGTTCCGGCAGCGCCATGGGTCCCCGCGCGTGCAACTTCTGGGTGGAGATCCCGATCTCGGCACCAAAGCCGAACTCTCCGCCGTCGGTGAACCGGGTGCTCGCATTAACGAGCACCGCCGCGGCGTCCACCTCCGCCATCCACCGGCGGGCGGCGGCGCGGTCCTCGGTGACGATCGCTTCGGAGTGCTTCGTCGAATAGCGCCGAACGTGCTCGAGCGCAGCGTCGATGTCATCGACGACGGCCACGCTCATCTCGAGCCCGTGGAACTCGGTGTCGTAGTGGACCTCGCTCGCCTCATCGACTTCCACATCGCCCGCGCGCTCGCGCGTCGCGCTATCGCCGTGCAGGAGGACCCCCTTCTCGGCGAGCGCCGCGAGCGCCGCCGGCAGGAAGCGATCGGCGATCTCGCGGTGGACCAGGAGCGATTCGGCCGCATTACAGACGCTCGGGCGGTGGGTCTTGGCGTTGAGCGTGATCGCGAGTGCCTTGTCGAGATCGGCGGCGGCATCGACGTAGACATGGCAATTGCCGCTGCCGGTCTCGATGACCGGGACCGTCGAACCAGTGACCACGGCCTGGATCAGGCCCGCTCCACCCCGCGGGATCAGCAGGTCGACCAGACCCCGAGCGGTCATCAATGCGGTGACGACGTCGTGACCCCCTTCGAGCAGCTGCACCGCATCAGCGGGCAAGCCCTCCCCCTCCAGCGCGTCTCGCATGACCGCGACCAGGGCGGCATTGGTGCTCGCGGCCGCGCTGCCTCCGCGCAAGATGACCGCATTGCCGGACTTCAGGGCAAGCCCGGCGGCGTCCACGGTGACATTGGGCCGAGCCTCGTAGATCATCCCGATGACGCCCATCGGCACCCGCACTTGTCGGATCTGGAGCCCATTGGCGAGGGTCGAACCCCGCACCACCTCCCCGACGGGGTCCGCGAGCGCCGCGACATCGCGCAGGGCATCGGCGACGGCAGCGACCCGGTCGGCGTCGAGCCGCAGCCGATCGAGCATGCTCTCGGCGAAGCCCTCGGCCTCGCCGCGGGCCAGGTCCTCGTGGTTCGCGGCGACGATCTGCTCGCTCGCGGCGTCGATCGCATCCGCGAGCGCGAGCAAGGCAGCGTCCTTCTCGGCGCGCTGGAGCAGCGCCAGGCGCCGAGAGGCGCTCTGGGCCCGCGTGGCGAGCTCGCGCACGACCTCGTGCGGGCTCGCCTCGCCCGCCGCGGTCGTCGTCGAAGGGGGCGTCGCGGTCGTCGTCATGACCAAAAGGGTAGAACGCCGCGCTGACAGTCCGCCGAGCCGTCTCGTGGGCGCCCGGTCCACACCCGACGGCATTCGGCTACCAGCAGCCGACCCGGGTGAGTCCGTAGCGGTCACCCGGCCCGAGGTTGCCCATGACCCCGACCTGCAGGCGGGGGGTCATCACCTCGGCCGCCGACTGATCGGCGTGGTCGAGGCCCATGGCGTGGATGACCTCATGCTTCAAGACGGCGTACCCACGTCGCTGACCGGGTCGGTTGTCCGGGGTGTCGCGCATCACGACCACCCCGCGCAGGATCGAACCGTCCGCGGCGAACCGAGGGCCTCCGCGCCCCATCTCGTTCCCGGTGACGCGGATCCCATCGATCGAGACGCCGGGCTTGGCATAGTGCACGGTGATCGCGCCGCGCTCGGACTCCGAGCGCGCCGAGACGGTGAAGCGGTGTCCGCTCACCGAGGCCAGTTCTTCGGCGATCGAGCGAAGGGCGGTGGCCGTTCCTTGCGGGGCCCCCTTCGCGACCACGATCCGGATGGGGGCATCGCAGCTCCACCGCACGAGCTGTCCGCTCGGGCTGCGCCAGAGGGCATAGTCCTGCCCTTCGCGCAGGCCCTGTTTCGGAGCCGGCCCGGAACCGGAGGCCGGTGTGATGAGGCCCGCGGTGCTCTGCGGGGGCGCCGGCGTGCTCGTCGCGCCAACCTCGCCCGACGCGGCCTGGCTCACCATGTCCGAGGCGCGTTCGGGCCACTGGGCGAGCGGAGGGAGGTGACCGCTGCCGATCCCGGCCGAGATGAGCAGGGCCGTGACGAGGAGCATGATCGGCCCCCCGAGCGACGGGCGTCGGCGCCGTGGTGGGCGCGGCGGCGGGGGCGGAGCCGCTCCTGCGTGCTGGAAGGGGGCGTTATTCGTCATGGCCCCTCCCTTCGGTGTCGTTCCTGCCGGCTCATCATCTAACGGCCGGTCGGGCCGGTGTCGCCTTTTCGTGGGGAGGATCGGCCCGCGCGCAGCAGAACACGCCCGGCTGGGGATCGCCCGTGAGGATCCGTGGCGCTGCCTTAAGGCCGGGCCCGTAGGCTGGCTGCGTGAGCCAACCCAGTCGCGTCGCCCTCGCCCTCGGTTCGGGCGGAGCTCGCGGCTATGCCCATATCGGCGCGCTGCAGGTGCTCCGCGAGCGCGGGCACGAGGTGGCCGCCATCGCCGGAACCTCGATGGGAGCCCTCGTCGGTGGTCTCACCGCCGCGGGCAAACTCGAGGAGTACACCGAGTGGGCGCTGAGCCTCACCTCGCGCGCGGTCTTCATGATGCTTGACCCGACCCTGAGTGCCCCGGGCGCGATCCGGGCCAAGCCGGTCCTGCGGGTGGTCAACGAACTCCTCGAGGGCGCGCGCATCGAGGACCTGCCGATCCCCTTCACCGCCATCGCCTGCGATATCGACGCCCGCCGCGAGGTGTGGTTCCAGCACGGCCCCGTCGCGGTCGCGGTCCGCGCCTCAATCGCGATCCCGAGCGTCATCACACCCGTCATCGTCAACGGTCGAATCCTGGTCGACGGCGGCATCTTGAATCCGGTCCCGGTCGAGCCGATCACCGGGGCGGGCGCCGACTTCACCGTCGCGATCTCCTTGTCCGGCGACCGCGCGGGCCGGCAGTCCCCGGTGGAGTCGAGCGCTCCGCGCACCAATCCCGACACGGTGATGCAGCGACTTCGCGCCTGGCTTCCGACGAAGGCCGAGAGCCCCGGCGACGCGGTCGAAGAGGTGGCCGCGGTCGCGGAGTCTGCGGTCTCGCTCGGCCTCCCCGAGGAGATCCACGACCTGCCACCGGGGCTCAAGGTCTCCGACGTGATCAGCAAGTCGATGGATGCGACGAGCGCCCTCGTCGCCCGCTACCGCCTCGCCGGTCACCCGCCGGATGTCCTCGTGCGGGTCCCCGTGGACGCGTGCGGGACCATGGACTTCCACCGCGCCGCCGAGATGATCGAACTCGGTCGGGAGCTCACCGAAAAGGCCCTGGACGAAGCCGGACGCTGACGCCCCCTTCGCAGTGGGATGATGGCGGGCGTGACGACGATCCTTTCCATCCAGTCCGCCGTCGCCTATGGGCACGTCGGGAACAGCGCAGCGGTCTTCCCCCTTCAGCGCCTCGGCGTCGAGGTGTGGCCGGTCAATACGGTGAACTTCTCCAATCACACGGGGTACGGGCAGTGGCGCGGACCGCTGATGCCCCCGGGTGACGTCGCCGATGTCATCACCGGGGTCGGCGAACGCGGGGCCTTCGCCGAGGTGGACGCGGTGCTCTCCGGATACCAAGGCGGTGAGGAGATCGGTGGGGTGATCCTCGATGCCGTCGCTGCGGTGAAGGCGGAGAATCCTCAGGCGATCTACGCGTGCGACCCGGTGATGGGCAACGCGAAGTCGGGCTGCTTCGTCGCCCCGAGCATCCCGATCCTGTTGCGCGAGCGGGTCGTGCCGCAGGCCGACCTGATCACTCCGAACCAGTTCGAGCTCGGCTTCCTCACCGAAACCGAGCCGGAGGACCTCGACTCGACCCTCGCGTCGGTCGACGCGGTGATGGCCATGGGCCCCTCCACGGTGCTCGTGACCTCGGTGCTGCGGCCGGATCGACCTGCCGACACGATCGAGATGCTCGCCGCCCACGGCGATGAGGCGTGGATCGTGCAGACCCCCCATCTGCCGCTGAAGGCCAATGGGTCCGGTGACGTGACGGCGGCGCTGTTCACGGCGCACTATCTGCAGACCGGCTCACTCAAGGACGCGCTCGAGCGGACCGTCTCGGCGGTGTTCGACCTGCTCTCCGTGACCTTGGAATCTGGTCGTCGGGAGTTGCAGCTCGTGCAGGCTCAGGAGGTCTACGCCAACCCGCGCCCGCAGTTCACGGCCACGACGGTCCGCTAGGCGGTCCCGTCGGGTTCTACTTCGGGCAGGGCTCGCCCGGCGTGCACGGCTTCAGCGAGGGGTCGATGGCCGTCGAGTTCACACACGCCATTGCGAGCCGTAGCTGCCGACGCGCTCGGAGCCGTCGCCATCAGCACCGCCGTCGCGCCGACGACAATCGCCACCGACGCCCTCATCGTGGACTTCATCGTGGTGTTCCTCCCTTGCCGAACCGTCGAGCCCAGTGCTCGACAACACTCGAAACTAGTTGGGAGAGAACAGAACCGTCGATGAGGAGTGGTCCCCTTCACACCGGCGGTGGCCGACTCGTCAGCGACCGAGGACGACGAGGTCGTCGCGGTGGATGACCTCGCGCTCGTACTGAGGGCCGAGGTCCGCCGCGAGGTCCTTGGAATGCCGCCCGAGCATGCGCGGTAGCCCCGCCGCGTTGTAGTTCACCAGCCCGCGGGCGATGACCGCACCGTCCGGGCCGACCACGTCGACCGCGTCCCCCGCGTGGAAGGTCCCGTGAACGGCGGTGATGCCAGCGGCGAGGAGGGACTTACCTCCCGTGGTGAGCGCCCGGACGGCACCCGCGTCGATCACGACCTGGCCCCGCACGCTCGTCGCGTGCTGGAGCCACCAGGTGCGCGCTCCCCTTCGCCGACCGGAGGGGACGAAGACGGTGCCCACGTCCTCACCGCCAAGGACGGCCCCGATATCGGTACTCGACGCGAGCGCGGCGAGCACCCCGGCGGCGTTGGCGATCGAGGCGGCCTCGACCTTGGTCACCATGCCGCCGGTGCCGACCCGCGAACCCCGGGCATCCACCCGGATGCCGGCGAGATCCTCGCTCGAGGTGACCTCGGCGATCCGGACGGCGCCGGGGCGACCGGGCTTATCGGTATAGAGCGCATCGACATCGGTCAGCAGCACAAGCGCGTCGGCGCTGATGAGGTGCGCGACGAGAGCCGCTAACCGGTCGTTGTCCCCGAAGCGGATCTCCTGGGTCGCCACCGAGTCGTTTTCGTTGATGATCGGGACGATGCCGAGCTCGAGCAGGCGGGTGAGGGCCCGGTGAGCGTTGGTGTAGTGCCCGCGCCGCGTTGTGTCATCGGCGGTCAGCAGGACCTGCCCGACGGAGAGCCCGTGGCGGGCGAACGCCCGTGAGTAGGAGGCGACGAGCGCCCCCTGGCCGACGCTCGCGGCGGCCTGCTGGGTCGCGAGATCGCGCGGCCGGCTCTCCAGGCCCAAGGGAGCAATCCCTGCGGCGATCGCACCGGAGGAGACGAGGACGATCTGCGCGCCGCCCCCGATCCGGGCGGCGAGGGCATTGACGAGCGCGACGAGGCGCGCCTCGTCTAACCGTCCCCCATCGACGCTCGTGAGCGACGAGGACCCCACCTTAACGACGACGCGCTTCGCCGCCGCCAGGCGCTCACGAGGGCTGGCGCCCACCTAGTCCTCCTTCGCGTCGCTCGTCCAGCGACCGGCGCGGCGTTCGGCGGCGAGCTCCTCGCGGGCGGCGGTCTGCGCGTCCTTGCGGGCGTGGAACTCCTCGCGCCGCTCGGCATTGGTCCGTCGCGTGCGCTCGTCGAGACGACCGTCGGTGCCGCGCCCGCCGAGCAGTTCGGCCCCGCCGACCAGCGTCGGCTCCCAGTCGAAGACGACCGCGTCGTCCTCGGGGCCGATGAGCACGGTCGAGCCCGCGACCGCACCGGCCTTGACGAGTTCCTCTTCGACGCCGGCCCGAGAGAGCCGGTCGGCGAGATAGCCGACGGCTTCGTCATTAGCGAAGTCCGTCTGGCGCACCCACCGAGTCGGGCGTTCGCCGAGGACCCGGAAGACCTCGCCATCGCCCGTCTGCTCCCGCCGGACGATGAAGCCGGCGTCGTCGACAGCCTTGGGGCGCAAGACCACCCGCTGCGGGACGACGTCGATCGCGATCTCGGCGCGGGCCGCGGCGACATGCCGGGCGAGCGCGAACGAGAGTTCCTTCAATCCGAGGTGAGCGACGGCCGAGACGATGTGGACCTCGAGCCCGCGCTCCTCCAGGTCCGGTCGCACCATCTCGGCGAGCTCGCGGGCCTCGGGCACATCGGCCTTGTTGAGCACCACGATCCGGGTGCGCTCCGACAGTGGCTTGCCGCCGAGGGAGTCATCGGCCACGTACTCCGAGAGTTCGTGCTCGATCACATCGAGGTCGGTCATGGGGTCGCGGCCCGGTTCCAGGGTCGCGCAGTCGATCACATGGGCGAGCACCGAGCAGCGCTCGACGTGCCGGAGAAACTCCAGGCCCAGCCCCTTGCCCTGGCTGGCCCCGGGGATCAGCCCGGGGACGTCAGCGATCGTGTAGCGGGTATCCCCCGCGGTCACGACGCCAAGATTCGGGACCAAGGTGGTGAAGGGGTAATCGGCGATCTTGGGGCGCGCGGCCGACAAGACCGAGACGAGCGAGGACTTGCCAGCGCTCGGGAATCCGATGAGGGCGACATCGGCAAGCGACTTCAGCTCGAGGATGATCTCGGCGCTCTCACCCGGCTCGCCGAGGAGGGCGAAGCCGGGAGCCTTGCGCCGCTGGGAGGACAGAGCCTTGTTGCCCAGGCCGCCGCGGCCCCCCTTCGCCGCGATGTAGGTCGCGCCCGCACCGACGAGGTCGGCGAGGACCTCCCCGCCGCGCGTCGAGACGACCGTGCCTTCGGGCACCGGAAGGATCAGGTCCTCCCCTTGCGCGCCGTTCTTCTCATCCCCCGCGCCGGGGGCGCCGTTCTTGGCCCGGCGGTGCGGGTTGCGGTGATAGTCGAGCAGGGTCGTCGACTGGGGGTCGACGACGAGGATGACATCGCCACCATTGCCGCCATTGCCACCATCGGGTCCGCCGAGGGGCTTGAACTTCTCGCGGTGCACCGAGGCGACGCCGTGGCCGCCCTTGCCCGCCTCGACGTGCAGCACGACCCGGTCGACGAAGCTGGTCATGGTTGTTGCCTCACGTTCTTGATCGGGTCGATCGGTGGTTCGAGGTGCTCGAAAAGGAAAGCGAAAGGGGCAGGTGGCGTCACGCCGACCTGCCCCGTTCGCGGTAAAGGACTGCTGAGGTCAGCTGGCGTCCGCCGGGACGATGCTGACGACCTTGCGGCCCCGCTTGGTGCCGAACTCCACCGCGCCCGCGGAGAGCGCGAAGAGGGTGTCGTCGCCGCCACGGCCGACGTTGTTGCCGGGGTGGAAGTGGGTGCCACGCTGGCGGACGATGATCTCGCCGACGCCGACGACCTGGCCGCCGAAGCGCTTCACACCGAGGTACTGGGGGTTGGAGTCGCGCCCGTTACGAGTCGAGGACGCACCCTTCTTGTGTGCCATGTCAGTGGTTCCTAACGTGTTGGGTCGGCGTCAGGCCGAAATGTCGGTGATCTTGACCTGGGTCAGCGGCTGACGGTGGCCCTGACGCTTGCGGTAGCCGGTCTTGTTCTTGTACTTCATGATCGTGATCTTCGGGCCCTTGGCGGGGCCGACGACCTCGGCCGTGACCGACACCTTGGCGAGCTTGTCAGCGTCGCTGGTGACGGAGGAGCCGTCGACGAGGAGCAGCGCGGGCAGCTCGATGCGCTCCCCAGCCTCACCCTTGACCTTGTTAATGAGCAGGACGTCGCCGACGGAGACCTTCTCCTGGCGGCCGCCAGCGCGAACAATCGCGTACACGGTGGAACTCTCTTCCTTGTTCATGGTGCGACGCACTCTGTCTGACCGGCCGATAGGACCTGGGACCTTCAAGGGCGCAGGGCATCCGCTCGGTGGGTGCACCAAGGGTCTAGGTTACCCGCGCCCGGCCCGCCCACGCAAAACGCGCGTGGACGGGCGGCGGGCGCGAGGCGGTGCGCTACGACTCGTCGGCCTCGTCGAGCGGCTTCGGGGGGCCGGCCGGCGCGACAACTCGCGCCCGCTTGCGGCGCGTCGGGGTCGCTGGCTCGGGGGTGGGATCGGCGACGAGGCCATCGCTGGCTTCGCCCGCGACGGTGGTGAGGGCGGGCGCGCTCGTCGGCGCCGCGGTGAGGTCGACCGGCTCCAGGGCGACCGGCGCCGACGACGTGCCAGCTCGGCGGTGCCCGCGACGGCGCTTCGGCGCCGGCTCACGCGCCGGTTCCGGAGCGGGCTGCGAGTCCTCCACGGGGCCGGCGTCCGATTCGGGCCGCGCCTCGGCGCGGTCATCGTCGCCGTCCGACTCACGAATGACCTCGCGCGGGGCGTCTTGCGAGACCTCTTCGCTCGCCTCGACGTCCTCATCGCTCATGCTCTTGACCGCCGCGGCATGGGCGGCAGCAGCGATCTGCGCCGCGGTCGGCCCGTTGCTCGACTTCTCTTCGGGCTGCGGGGTTTCCTTGGCCTGCTGCTCCCCCTTCGAGCCGCGAGATCCACGCCGCGATCGACTGCCGCCCTGGGTGCCACCGCCGCCGCCGTTGGCCTCGCTCGCGACCGGCTCCGTGTGCACGATGATCCCGCGCCCGTGGCACTGCTCGCAGGGCTCGGAGAAGACCTCGATGAGGCCCGACCCGACGCGCTTACGGGTCATCTGGACCAGCCCGAGCGAGGTGACCTCGGCCACCTGGTGCTTGGTGCGGTCGCGGCCAAGGCACTCCAACAGGCGTCGCACCACGAGATCGCGGTTGGACTCCAAGACCATGTCGATGAAGTCGATCACGATGATCCCGCCGATATCGCGCAGGCGCAGTTGGCGAACGATCTCCTCGGCGGCCTCGATGTTGTTCTTGGTGACCGTCTCTTCGAGGTTGCCGCCGGAACCGACGAACTTGCCGGTGTTGACGTCGACCACGGTCATCGCCTCGGTGCGATCGATGACGAGGGAGCCACCGCTTGGCAGCCAGACCTTGCGGTCCATCGCCTTGGCGAGCTGCTCATCAATCCGGTGCTCCGCGAAGATGTCCTTCTCGCCGGTCCATTTCGTGAGGCGGCTCGCAAGGTCGGGCGCCACATCGCCGAGGTAGCCGTTGATCTCCTGCCAGGCGGCGTCGCCGGAGACCACCATCGAGGCAAAGTCCTCATTGAAGATGTCGCGGATGACGCGCACCGTCATGTCCGGCTCGGCGTGAAGCAGCGTCGGCGCGCCGCCGGCGCTCGCCTTGCGGTCCTTTTTCGACTCGGCGCGGTCCCGAATCTTCTCCCACGCAAGGGTGAGACGCTCGACATCGCGACGCAGTTCGGTCTCGCTCGCCCCCTCGGCCGCGGTGCGCACGATGACGCCGGCGTCGCTCGGGACAACCTCCTTCAGGATCGACTTCAGGCGCGCGCGCTCCCCTTCGGGAAGTTTGCGCGAGATCCCGGTCATCGAGCCTTCGGGCACGTAGACGAGGTAGCGGCCGGGAAGCGAGACCTGCGAGGTGAGGCGCGCCCCCTTGTGACCAATGGGGTCCTTGGTGACCTGGACGAGGACCGAGTCGCCGCCCTTGAGGGCGTTTTCGATCCGGCGCGGCTCCCCGTTACCGAGGCCCGCGGCGTCCCAGTTGACCTCGCCGGCGTAGAGGACCGCGTTGCGACCCTTGCCGATGTCGACGAAGGCGGCCTCCATGCTCGGGAGGACGTTTTGGACCCGGCCGAGGTAGACATTGCCCACCATCGTCGAGGTCGTTTCGCGCGACACGTAGTGCTCGACGAGGACGTCGTCTTCGAGGACGCCGATCTGGGTGCGGTCCTGAAGCGCCCGCACGATCATCGAACGCTCGACGCTCTCGCGCCGGGCGAGGAACTCGGCTTCGGTGATGATCGTCCGGCGGCGTCCGGCCTCGCGGCCCTCGCGGCGGCGCTGCTTCTTCGCCTCCAGCCGGGTCGACCCCTTGACGGCCTGCGGCTCATCGCGGTCCTTGCGCGGCTCGCGGACCTTGGTCACGGTGCCGGGCGGGTCGTCGCTCTCCGCGGCCCCGGAACCACTGCGACGGCGCCGACGTCGACGGCGTGATCCGCCCTCGGACGAGTCGTCGCCCGCGTCCTCTGCCGGGTCGTGCTCTTCGGTGCTCTGTTGGTCCGCCGAGCGGTCCGAGGCCTTCTGGCCCTTCTTGGAGCCGCGGCCCTTGGTCTTCTTCGGCTCGCTGTCCTCTTCGCTGGCGGTGTCGGCGGTCTCGCCCGAGTCGCCGTCGGAGGCCTCGGATCCCTTGTTGCGACCGCGGCCACCTCGGCGGCGTCGGCGGCGGCCTCCGCCCCCTTCGTCGCCCTCGGCGCTCTGGTCTTCCTCGGTGGTCTCGGCCTCCGGTTCGTCCTGCGGCTCCGGCTCACGGCGACGCGGCGGAGCAGCGACCGGCTCCGGGGCTTGGAAGAGGAGCCCAAAGGACATCCCCGCAGCGGTCGGAGTGGCCGGGGCCTCCTCGACCTCTTCGGTCGGCTCCTCGGCCTCCTCGGGCTCGGCGGAATCCGCGTCGGTCGGACCCTCAGCGGCGGCGACGGCGAGGAGCTCGTCCTGAGTCGGCGCGTCCGGGCTCAGGCCCGGGTCGCTGCTGCGTTCATCGCCGGTGGGTTCATCGGTGGTCTCGTCGGTGGCCATCTCCTGGCACCTTCCTGCGCCGACCGGCTGGGCGCCACACCGTCCCCCTCGCCTGGGTAGCGAGGACGCGCTCAGCCGCCGGTGCGGTGAGCCGTGGTCCGCGCTGCGGCACCACGAAAAGTCCTAGGTTGCCCGCGGCCAGCTCGCGCGAAGCGCGGCACCGGTTACGGGCCGACGATGGTGATTCCGCTCGCCAGTGGATCGGCGACCGTCGCGGTGTCGTCATCCCATGGTCCCTGCGCCAGCCTCGTCACCTGGGGGGTGACCGGCGGCGCGAAGGGGGCCGTGGCGGCGATCGCGCTCAAGACATCATCGGGGCGCACGGCAGGTGTGGTGTGCCGCACGACCATGTCGAGTATCGCACAGCCCGTCTCGGCGTCCTCGTCGACGCGCAGACGCGCCACCGCACCGCGGGCGTCGAAGGTGCGCGGGCCCCGCTTGAACATCCGGGTGACCTCCACCTCCTCGGCGGCGAGGAAGGCGGAGATCGCCGGCTCGATCTGCTCCGTCGTGGTGCCGGGCAGGGTGATCTGCCAATGGCTCGCTTGGAGCAGGTCCGCGAGCGCTCCGGGGGGCGCCTCAATGACGGTGACGATGTCGATCCCTTCAGGGAGAGCGTCGTCGAGCGCCGCGCGGACATCATCGGGCTCGACGCGCTCGGCGACCGAGATCTCGAAGTACTCCGCCTCGCTCGCGGTGCCGGTGGGCGCGCCGTTGGCGTAGGAGATCTTCGGGTGCGGGTGGAATCCGGCCGAGTAGGCCATCGGAATATCCGCCCGGCGCAAGGCCCGCTCCAGGGCCCGAGAGAAGTCCCGGGTCGAGGAGAAGCGCAGCCGCCCCCGCTTGGCGTAGCGGATCCGCAGTTTTTGGACCGGGGGTGGCGGAGGGGGACCGTCAGGAGTGCGCTGTCGTGCCATAAGGGGTCCTAGCGTACGGGCCCTACGGCCTCGTCACCCCGGCGCTGGTGCGCGACTCCTCGGCTTCCGGTGCCGGTGCCAGGTCGATCTCCTTGCCCCGCAACCGGGAGGCGAGCGCGTCCAGGCCGAGGACGAGCACGAAACCGGCGCCGGCGAGGACCGTGGGAACGAGCCAGGTCGATGCGGTGGGCAGGGCGAGCGCCGTGCTCTCAAAGCCGCCCGGCCACGGCCAGAGGATCCGGATCGAGCCGATCATCAGCCCGACCATCGCGGCCAGGACCGCGTCGTGGAAGCGAACGAGGAGCCACCGCAAGGTCGTCGCGGATAGCGCAAGGCCAGTGGCGCAGCCGAGAGCAAAGACCATCAGCACGACCACATTGCGCTCGGTGACCGCGCCGAGGACGGGGGTGTAAAGGCCGAGCAGGACCAGGAGGAAGGAGCCGCTCACCCCGGGCAAGATCATTGCCGTAATCGCGATCGCGCCGCCGAGGAAGAACCACCAGAGCGGAGTCGCCTGGTCCAGGCTGGTCCCGCCGGCAGGGCTGAGCCCCAACAGCACGAAGGTGGCGGCCGCGGCAACGGCCGCGATCCACCGGTGGCTGCCGGAGGGGGCTCGCAGTTGGCGCCAACAGAGCACGACAGCGGCGAGGACGAGGCCCACGAAGAGCCCAGCAAGCGGCACGGGGTACGCCTCGACCGCCGCGGAGAGCGGCCCGGCGGCGAGCAAGATGACGGTGAGCATGCCGACCCCGAGCGATGCGAGCCAGAGCACCGGCCCGTGCCGCAGGGCGTCGAGCGCGCCGCGCCCATCGCCTCGGATCAAGCGCACGCCCGCCGCCGCGATCGCGTGCAAGGAGTCGATCAGCCGGCCATAGATCCCGACGACCAGCGCGACCGTCCCCCCAGAGACTCCGGGCACCAGGTCGGCCGCCCCCATTAGCCCACCACGGGCAACTTGGGCGAGCGACTCGCGTGCCGTCGACCCACTGCGGGCAGGCGTCATCGACGTGGAGGTAGTGGGGGGCATCCGAGGATTCTACCGATAAGGGGTGCCTTACCTCAAAGTGAAGACCGCGACACCGCCCGCCCGTCGACGGGAGTGAGAGCCCCGAAAACGCCCTCGACGCAGGTCGGCGCCCTCTAGCGTGTCCACCATGACCGTGATCGACCGTGCGCGACTTCAGTCCTTGCTCGCCGAGGAGCAGCGGACCTACGAGGAGCGGCACCCGCGCAGCCGTGCGCAACACGAGGCCGCGCAGCACCTCCTCGGGCAGGTCCCGATGACCTGGATGACGATGTGGTCCGGCGGTTACCCCCTTCACCTGGAGCGGGCGCGTGGCAATCGGATCACGACCATCGATGGCGAGGAGCTGATCGACTTCGCGTTGGGTGACACGGGCGCGATGGCTGGCCACTCCCCCGCCCCGACGGTGGCGGCGATCCGACGGCGGGCCGACGAGCTCGGCGGGATGACCACGATGCTCCCGACCGAGGACGCCGAGTGGGTGGGGGCCGAGTTGGCGCAGCGCTTCACGGTGCCTCGTTGGTCCTTCTCGCTGAGCGCAACGGACGCCAACCGGTGGGCGGTCCGCCTGGCGCGGCTTGTGACCGGACGCTCGAAGATCCTCGTCTTCGCCTACAGCTACCACGGGTCGGTCGATGAGACCTTCGCCGTGCGCGGTCCGGGCGGCGTCGCGGTGAGCCGCCCCGGCAATGTCGCGCCGCCGGTCGACCTGGCGCTCACCACGCGGGTGGCGACCTGGAACGATCTCGCGAGCGTGGAGGCCGAACTCGCCCACGGCGATGTCGCCGCGATCCTCACCGAACCGGCCCTGACCAATATCGGGATCGTCCTGCCCGAGCCGGGCTTCCTTCAAGGCGTCAGCGATCTCGCTCGACGCCACGGGTCGCTCCTGATGATCGATGAGACCCATACCTTCTCGGCCGGCTGGGGCGGTGCGACCACCGCGTGGGGCTTGGATCCCGACGTCGTCGTGATCGGTAAGTCGATCGGTGGCGGCATCCCGATCGGCGCCTATGGCCTGACCGATGCGGTGGCCGAAGAGGTCACCCGGCGGTCGCGGGCCGGTGAGGCCGATATCGAAGATGTCGGCGGCGTCGGCGGAACCTTGGCCGGCAACGCCCTCTCGCTCGCTGCCGCTCGCGCGACGCTCGGTGAGGTGCTGACGCGGGCGGCCTTCCACCGGATGGATACCCTCGCTCGGTCCTTCACGAAGGGGGTCGAAGAGGTGCTGTCGGCAACCGGGGTTCCCTGGTCGATCAGCCGTCTCGGGGCACGCGCCGAGTACCGCTTCGCCTCCCCCGCGCCGCGGACCGGGGAGGAATCGGCGGCCGCCGCCGATCCCGAGCTCGACGCGTACATGCACCTCGCCACCGCGAACCGCGGGGTCCTCATGACCCCCTTCCACAACATGGCGCTCATGTGCCCCACGACCAGCCAGGGCGATGTGGATCGGCACACGGAGGTCTTCGCCGAGGCCGTCACCCGACTCGTGGGCTAACTCCGCTTCGCTCGCGGACTGATCGGTGCCGAGGGTCCGCAGGCCTGTCAGACCCTGGTCGTAGACGCGCGCCGACCTCGTAGACCAGGGACTGACGACACGAGGGGGTGCCCGGCGCGAACGTTGGGTTATGTCAATGACTCGGCACCAGTTCGGTAAGGCACTCAACCCACCCGCGGACCAACCCAGGAGGCAAGCGCATCCGCCCGTCGGTGGGGCGGCCGAGGGGCTCCTCGCCCGGGGCGTCACCCACCATTACGGCACCGCACCCGGTGCCCCGGCCGCGTTAGCGGGGGTAGACCTAGACCTCTGCTCCGGCGACTCGTTGGCCGTGATGGGTCCGTCGGGGTCGGGCAAGACGACGCTGCTCCACGTCCTGGCCGGGATCCTCACCCCCACCTCGGGCACCGTCACCTGGCGCGGCCACCATCTGGTGGCGCTCTCGGACCGGGCCCGGACGCGGTTGCGCCGCACCGACTTCGGTTTCGTCTTCCAATCCGGTCAGCTTCTGCCGGAGCTTCCCGCTCTCGAAAACGTCGCGCTGCCGCTCATGCTGGCGGGCGCCTCGCGCCGGGTCGCGAGTGAGCGAGCCCTGCGCATCCTGACCGACCTCGGCCTCGGAGGCATGGGGCACCGGCGACCGGGTGAACTCTCCGGCGGTCAGGCGCAGCGCGTCGCGATCGCCCGAGCGCTCGCGATCAACCCCGGCGTGGTCTTCGCCGACGAGCCGACCGGCGCGCTCGATCGCGAAACGGGAGAGCACGTCATGGGCCAACTCGTCTCGGCAACCCGCGCCCACGGCGCGTCCCTGGTCGTCGTCACCCACGACCCCGAGGTCGCCCGCTGGTGCTCGCGGACCGTGATGATGCGCGACGGTCGGATCGTCGCCGAGCACCAGGGGCCGACGCAGACCCTGGCGGTGTCGCGATGACCGCCCTGCGGATCTGGTGGCTCGTGCGCCGACACGAGCACGCGACCAGTCGCGTCCCGACACTGCTCGCCGTCATTGCCTTCGCGGTCACGACGGCGGCGGCCCTCGTCGCTGGCGCGGGCTACCTCGCCTTCGCGGAGCGGGCCCGTCACGTCGATCCCTCCGATGCGCTCGCCGTCGATGCTGCAACGACCTATACGGTGCTCGCCATCCTCGCCTGCGTCTTCATGACCGTCCCGATCATCACGCTCGGCGGGATCGCGGCCCGCCTCGCGATCGCCCGGCGCGACGAACGGCTGGCCGCGATGCGCCTCGCGGGAGCGACGAGTGGTCAGGTGACGGTGATGACCCTCGCCGAAGCAGCGAGCCAGGCCCTCACCGGCGCGGCGCTCGGGACCCTCGCGTACGCGGCCCTACTCGTGCCGCTCGCGCAGATCCCCTTCGACGGTCGCCCCTTCAGCGTCGATGACCTCTGGATCGGCGTCCCATGGATCCTCGCCGCCCTCGTCACCGTCCTCCTGCTCGCCCTGGTCTCCGGGGCGAGCAGCCTGCGCCAGGTCGTCGTGAGCCCGCTCGGAGTCGCCCGTCGCGTGACGCCGGCGCCCCTGCGGCTCATCCGCGTCGGCATCGCGATCGTAGCGCTGCTCGCGTGGCCGATCGCCTTCAACAATGCCCCGCACCTCGGGATCGTCATCGTCCTCGCGGTCCTCGTCGCCGCCATCGCGTCGATCAATGTGATCGGGCCGTGGATCATGATGATCCTCGGACGGATGGTCGCCTCGACGGCGCAGAGCCCCCGGACCCTCTTGGCCGCCCGTCGGGTCATCGATGATCCGAAATCGGCGTGGCGGGCGACGAGCGCTATCGGACTCGCTGTCCTCCTCGCCGCCTTGTCGGGGATCGCGGCCGCCCTCTCCGGCAGTGACTCTCCCCAGATGCCTCACCTCTCGGCCGACCTCGCGACCGGGACCACGATCACGCTCATCATCGTGATGACCCTCGCCGCCACGTCGTCGGGAGCGGTCCAGGCCGCCAAGGTCTTCGACCAACGGGCGCAGTACCGCGCTCTCGCCTACGCCGGAGTCGAACCGCGCACGATCCTCCGCGTACGCCGACGCGAGGTGATGCTCCCGCTCGCCGGGACCATCCTGCTCATCGGAGGCTTCGCCTCACTGCTGATCCTGCCGCTCGGGATGGCGAACGATCCCCTCGTGATCGTCCGGTTCGCCGCTGGGGTCATCGCCGCGGTCACCCTGATGCTCGCAGGCCTCGCGGCCTCGCGCGGGCTCGTTCGCGCGTCGATGCGGATCGGCTGACGCTATCCGGCCAACCCGTCGGCGCCGCCCCCTTAAGCCGAAGGGGGTCAGGCTCCGGCGCGGACGGTCGGGAGGGGCAGCAAGGTGGCGCCGGTCGGACCGATCTCGATCTCTGTGCCCATCTGGGGGCAGACGCCGCAGTCGAAACACGGGGTCCAGCGGCAGTCCTCGACCTCGGTCTCGTCCAACGCGTCGAGCCAGTCCTGCCAGAGCCACTCCTTGTCGAGCCCGGAGTCGATGTGGTCCCAGGGCAGGACCTCGCTCTCCTCGCGCTCGCGCGTCGTGTACCAGTCGACATCCACGCCGACCTGAGCGAGCTCGTCCTCGGCGCAGCGCATCCAGCGCTCGTAGGAGAAGTGTTCGCTCCAGCCGTCGAAGCGTCCTCCGTCGCGCCAGACCGCCTCGATCACCCGGCCGAGGCGTCGATCGCCGCGGCTCAGGAGCCCTTCGACGATCCCCGGCTTGCCATCGTGGTAGCGGAAACCGATCGAGCGGCCATACCGCTTGTCGGAGCGGATCGCCTCGCGCAGCTTCGCCAGGCGCGCGTCGGTCTCCTCTGCGGAGAGTTGCGGGGCCCACTGGAAGGGGGTGTGCGGCTTCGGGACAAACCCGCCGATCGAGACGGTGCACCGGATATCGCGATGCCCGGCGACCTCGCGGCCGGTCTCGATGACCTTCTTCGCGAGTTCGGCGATCTGGAGCACGTCCTCGTCGGTCTCGGTCGGCAGCCCGCACATGAAGTAGAGCTTCACCTGGCGCCACCCCGCGCCATAGGCGGCCGCGACCGTGCGGATCAGATCCTCCTCGGAGACCATCTTGTTGATGACCTTGCGGATCCGTTCGCTGCCCCCTTCCGGCGCGAAGGTGAGCCCCGAGCGGCGACCGTTGCGGGTGAGCTCATTGGCGAGGTCGATATTGAAGGCGTCGACGCGGGTACTCGGCAGGGAGAGCCCGGTCTGGCTCCCTTCATACCGGTCGGCGAGGCCCTTGGTGATCTCGGCGATCTCGGAGTGGTCGGCCGAGCTCAGCGAGAGCAACCCGACCTCTTCGAACCCGGTCGTCGCGAGCCCTCGCTCGACCATCTCCCCGATCCCGGTGATCGAGCGTTCGCGGACCGGCCTCGTGATCATCCCGGCCTGGCAAAAACGGCACCCACGGGTGCACCCGCGGAAGATCTCCACGCTCATCCGCTCGTGCACGGATTCAGCGAGGGGGACGAGCGGCTGCTTCGGATAGGGCCACTCGTCGAGGTCGGTGACCGTGTGCTTGGCCACTCGCCAGGGCACGCCGGACTCCGCCGGGGCGACGCGCTGAATGCGCCCATCCGGCAAGTAACTGACGTCGTAGAAGGCCGGCACGTAGACCCCGCCGGTCTCGGCGAGGCGGCGCAACACCTCGTGGCGACCGCCCGGGCGCCCTTCTTCCTTCCACTCCCCGATGACATCGCTTGCCATCAGCACGGCGGCCTCCCCGTCGCCGACGATGGCGGCGTCGATGAAGTCCGCGACCGGTTCGGGGTTGAAGGAGGCGTGCCCGCCCATGATGACGATCGGGTCGTCAAGGCTCCGGTCGGCGGCGTGCAGAGGGATGCCCGCGAGGTCGAGCGCGGTCAACATGTTGGTGTAGCCGAGCTCGGTGGAAAAGGAGAGGCCAAAGACATCGAAGTCCCGCACCCGGCGGTGTCCATCGACGGTCAGCTGGGGCACCTGGTGCTCGCGCATCAGGGCTTCCATGTCCGGCCAGACAGCGTAGGTCCGCTCGGCGAGGGTGTCCTCGCGTTCGTTTAAGACTTCGTAGAGGATCATCACGCCCTGGTTCGGCAGCCCGACCTCATAGGCGTCGGGGTACATCAGGGCCCAGCGGACGGTGAGTTCGGCTCCGTCTTCGGCGTGGCCCCCGCAATCCCAGTCCTTGACGGTGGAGTTGAGCTCTCCCCCGACATACTGGATGGGCTTGCTGACCCGCTCGAGGAGGGGCTCGAGGGCAGCGAAAAGCGACTCACCGGACATGGCGATCAAGGGTAGGTGACCCCCACCGCCTCCCCAAACCCTGCACGTCAGCGGCACCCCGTGGCAGCCTGGAGAATATGGAACTGCGGATCGAGCAAGCAGCGGACGTCGAGGCCGTCGAGGCGGTGATCCGCGCCGCTTTCGGTGACGAAGGGGATACCGTCGCTGCGATCGTCGCCGACCTGCGCCGCTCACCCTCGTGGCGGCCCGGGCTCTCCTTCGTCGCGCTGGAGGAAGGTCAAGTGATCGGCCACGTGCTCCTGACCGGCGGGCACGTGGATGGACCGGAGAGCTCCGACGACATCCTCGTCCTCTCCCCCTTATCCGTCGCACCGCGGTGGCATGGGCGCGGCGTCGGATCGGCCCTGATCGCGCATGCCCTCGATGCCGCCCGCCAGCGCACCGAGCCGTATGTCGTCCTCGAGGGCGATCCCGCGTACTACCGACGGTTTGGCTTCGTGCCTGCTGCTCGGATGCGCCTTGGACGCCCATCGCGGCGCATCCCGGCCGACGCGTTCCAAGCCATCGCGTTGCACGAGCGGCGGCCCGCGGGCCGGGTGGTCTATCCGCAAGCGTTCTGGGATCACGGTGCGGTCGGTCTCGACCCACACACCCTCGCCGCCGTGCGCCCCCGCCTCGACCCCAGCGCGCTCGCGACCGCCGACGCTCCCCTTCGGGGCACCCGCATCGTTTCGGTCGCGGGGAACCTCCCCGGACCGTGGGCCGCGACCCGCCTCGCGAGTCTCGGCGCGGAGGTCACCACGATCGAGCCGCCCGGCGGGGACGCCGTGGCGCGCTTTAACCCGGCGTGGTACGAGGACCTGCGGCGAGGCCACATCGTCGTCCAACTCGACCTGCGCTCCAGCGAGGGTGAGGAGGCGCTCGATGCCCTCCTCGACGACGCCGACGTGCTCCTCACCTCGACCCGCCCGTCCTCCTTGCGCCGGTTAGGCCTTGGGTGGGACGCGATCCACGCCCGCCACCCGCGCCTGATCCACGTCGGGGTGGTCGGTGACACGGCCAGCCCCGAGCGCCCCGGCCACGACCTCACCTACCAGGCCGATGCCGGGATCTGGCGCCCTCCGGGGATGCCGCGGGTGCCGGTCGCCGACCTGGCGGGCGCCGAGCAAGCTGTCGCCGCGGTCCTCGCGGGCCTGCTCCTGCGCGAGCGGACCGGCCAGGCGACCACCCGGTTCGTTGGTCTCGCCGATGCGGCGCGCGATGCCGGCGGCCCGGCCCGCCATCGGATCACGACGGCTGGCGGGGTGCTCGGGGGCATCCTCGCGACCTACTCTCCCTATCGCTGCCGAGACGGATGGGTGATCATCGCGACCCTCGAGCCCCACTTCCGCGAGCGGGCTCTTGCTGCCCTCGACCTCGCCGAGCCGGGTGACGAGGAGACCCTACGAGTCCTGCTCGCCGAGCGGCTCGGCGAGCAGGACTGCGCGTGGTGGGAGCAGTGGGCGATCACCCATGACCTCCCGGTCACGGTGATGCCGGACGCTCCAGCGACCGGAGGTTAAGCCCCGGCGTAGAAGGCCTCGATCTCGTCCTTGAACTTGTCGGCGACGATCTTGCGCTTCAACTTCAGGCTCGGGGTGAGCTCACCATCTTCGATCGTGAGGTCGCGCCCGAGGATCGTGAACTTCTTGATCTGCTCCCAGCGGTTCAGGTCAGCGTTCAACTGATCGATATACGACTGGACCATGTCGCGGGCCTGCATCGAGGAGACGATCTCGTTGTAGGACTTCCCGCCGAGCCCGTTGGCTTCGGCCCATGGCTGGATCGCCTCTTCGTCGAGGGTCACCAGGGCCGAGACGAAGTTGCGGCCATTGCCGATCACGACGAACTGGCTGGCGTAGGGGTTCAGACCCTTGAACTTGGACTCGATGAGCGACGGCGCGACGTACTTGCCATTGCTCGTCTTGAAGAGATCCTTCTTGCGGTCGGTGATCTTCAAAAAGCCCCGCTCGTCGACCTCGCCGATGTCACCGGTGTGGAAGTACCCGTCGGAGGTCATCACCTCGGCGGTCGCCTCCGGGTTGTTGTGGTAGCCAGCCATCACGCCCGGGCCCTTGACGAGGACTTCCCCGTCCTCGGCGATCTTCACCTCGGTGCCCGGGAGCGGCCAGCCGACCTTGCCGATCTGGAAGGCGTTCAGCCGGTTGACGCAGGCCGCTGAGCTCGTCTCGGTGAGGCCATAGCCCTCGGCGATCTTCAGACCGACACCGTTAAACCACCGCGCGACATCGGCGTTGAGGGCCGCCGAGCCGGAGATGAAGAAGCGGATCCGGCCACCGAAGCGGTCGCGAACCTTGGACAGGACCAGCTTGTCGGCGATGCCGTGCTTCAGGCCGAGCAGTCCACCGGCCTCGCGGCCTTCGAGCTCGCCATCGCCGACCTGCGAGCCGACGCCAGTCGCCCAGTTGAAGAGCTTTTCCTTCACCCCGCCCTCCTGCTGGATGCCGAGGGTGACCTTGCCGTAGACCTTTTCGAAGACGCGAGGCGCGGCGGCCATGAAGGTGGGACGCACGACGGCGAGGTTGTCGACGATCTTGTCGATCCGGCCATCGATCGCGGTCGGGAAGCCGATCTGGAGCGGGATCGTGAGCAGCTGCTTGCCGAAGACGTGCGCGAGCGGCAACCAGAGGTACTGCAGGTCGCTCTCGTCGAGCAGATCGATCGCGTGCACGGCCGATCCCTGGTAGGACCAGGTGTCGTTGAGCAGACGAACCCCCTTCGGCCGACCGGTGGTCCCGGAGGTGTAGATCAAGGTCGCGAGTTGGTCCGGGGTGATCGCCTCGATCCGGCGGTCGACGACATCACCGTCGTCGGCGAGCGTCTTAGCGCCGAGGGCGTCGAGCTCGTCGAGGGTCATCACCCAGCCGGCGCCGAGGTCGGTGTCGTCGAAGGTCACGACCTTGCGGACCTGCGGGACGGCCTCGCGGATATCGAGCAGCTTTTGAACCTGCGCCTCGTCCTCGGCGAAGATCACGACGCTCTCGGAGTCGGAGAGGATGAAGGCGACGTCATCGGGGATCGTCGTCGGATAGATCGTCGTGGTCGCGGCGCCAGCACAGTTGGTGGCGAGATCGGCCAGGGCCCACTCGTAGCGGGTGCCGGAGGCGATCGCGACGCGCTGCTCGGCCTGCACGCCGAGAGCGATGAGACCGGCGGATAGGCGCCACACCCGGTCACCGACCTCCCGCCAGGTCATCGACTGCCACTGCTCGTTGGCGTCGGGGAAGAGGTAAGCGGTGCCATCGGGGGTCTTGGCGATCCGGCGGCGCAGCATGTCCCCGACGCTGTCGGCCCGATCTTCGAGCCGTTCGACGACGACGGGTTCCTCGGCGGGGGTCTGCCATTGGGTGAGAGTCACGGGGGGCCACTCCTTTGTGGTCACGATTCGTGGGTCTAGCGGCGCGGTGCGCTCAACTAGTCGACGAGGGTGCCACGGATGATGAAGGGGCGATACCCGTTCTCTCCCAATGAGACCGGTTAGTAACCCACCCCGCAGACGGCCCTGGCCCGCTCCACATCGCGGCTCATCGCGTCGAGGAGTTCCTCGATGGAGTCAAAGCGCAGGGTCGCGCGGATCCGATCGACGAAGTCGACCGCGACCGTCTCGTCGTAAAGGTCCAGGTCATCGCGGTCGAGGACATAGGACTCGACCGTGCGACGCTCCCCATCGAAGGTGGGATTCGTCCCGACCGAGATCGCCGCAGGAAGGCGTCGGTCGGGGGCATCGTCGGCGAGGTCCAGCCGGGTGAGCCATCCCGCGTACACGCCGTCGGCGGGCACCAGCCCGAGGCTGTCGTGGCTCATATTGGCCGTCGGATAGCCGAGCTCCCGACCCCGGTGGAAGCCGTGGACGACCGTCCCGACCATCCGGTGGGGCCGGCCGAGGATCTCGGCGGCGGCCTGGACATCACCGGTCCGCAGGGCCGTGCGCACCGCCGAGGACGACCAGCGTTCGCCGTCCCCAACGTCGTCGATCACGATCACCTCGAAGCCGTGTCGTTCCCCGAGAGCGCGAATGAGATCGACGTCGCCCGTATACCCCGCGCCGAATCCCTTGGTGTCCGCGCCGACCACCAGTGCCTTGACCTGCAGGCCGGTGACGAAGGTCGTGACGATGAAGTCGTCGGGCTCGGTCTGGGCGAACTCGTGGGTAAACGGCAAGACCAGCAGGCCATCGACACCGGCATCGGCGAGGAGTTCATCACGAAGGGCCTGAGGAGCGATGAGTTCGGGGGCGCGCTCGGGGTGCATGACCTCAACCGGGTGCGGGTCGAAGGTCACTGCCACGCTCGGCACCTCGTGGCGCCGCGCGGCGTCGAAGAGGGCCGCCAAGATCGCTCGGTGGCCGCGGTGGACCCCGTCGAAGTTGCCGAAGGTCGCCACGCAGGGCCGCAGCTCGGCGGGGGTGGCGGAGGGGTCAGTCCAACGATGCACGGTAGGACACTCTACGAACTCGCGGGCGCGAACACGACGTGAGCCCGCGCGAGCGGACGTGATTCATCAAGGATCGCGACCAGGGTGCCATCGGGCGCGATCGCCGCGACCGGCTCACTTCGGCCTGCCTCGGCTGAGGGAACGCGCTGCCCATACCCGATCGCGCGGGCTTCGTCGGCGCTCACCGGACGGGTCGTCATCGCGGCCGCGGCGGCATCCGCGAGGGGCATCAGCGGAAGGGGTTCGCCGAGCGCGGCACGCTCAGTGAGCGCCGTGAGGTCATGGGCGTCGGCGAGGGTGTATCCCCCGACGCGCGTGCGGCGCAGGGCCGTGAGGTGCCCGCCGACGCCGAGGGCCGCGCCGAGATCGCGCGCCAGCGCGCGCACGTAGGTCCCTGAGGACACCTCAACGGTCACGTCGAGGTCCAGCGCCAGGCCGTGTTCGGTTGTCACCTCTTTGGACGTGGTCACCTCAAAGCGAGAGACGGTCACCGGCCGGGCCGGAAGGGAGACGTCCTCGCCGCCACGAACCCGGGCGTAGGCGCGTTCGCCCTTCACCTTGATCGCGCTCACCGAACTCGGGACCTGTTCGATCGATCCAGTGAGTCCGGCGATCGCCGAGTCGAGCGCATCCCGGGTGATCGCGCCGATGCCTCCCTCCGGCGCCACCGATGTGACCTCCCCTTCGGCATCGTCGGTGATGGTGCTCTGCCCGAGCCGGATCGTCGCGTCGTATGCCTTGTCGCAGCCGACGAGGAAGGTGAGCAATCGGGTGGCGCGGCCCACGCCAAGGACGAGCACCCCGGTCGCCATCGGATCGAGTGTCCCGGCGTGGCCGACCTTGCGGGTGCCGTAGAGCCGCCGACAGCGGCCTACGACGTCGTGGCTGCTCCAGCCGGAGGGTTTATCGACGACGACGAGACCGTCGCTCACCGCGCGTCGGCGCCGTCATGCTCGTCCTCGCCGTCGGCCGGCTTCTTATACGGGTCTGCCTCCCCCGCCGGTGCCGCTCCCGCGGCGGCCCGGGCGACCTGCTCATCGTGCTCGCGGGCCGAGCGGAGCAGGTCATCGAGGTGCGACGCGGTCTCCGGGAGGGCATCGGGGATGAGCTCGAGGGTGGGGGTGAGCCGGATCCCGAGATGCCGGCCGACCAAGGACCGGAGCTTGCCGCGGTGGGCCTGAAGAATCTCAGAGCTTCGTTGGCGTTGGTCGTCGTCGCCGAAGACGGTGTAGAACACCGAGGCGTGTTGGAGGTCACCGGTCACTCGGACATCGGTGATCGTGACGAACCCCAGGTCAGGGTCCTTAATGACCTGCTCGAGATTCGCGGCGATGACCTCCTTGATGCGATCGGCGATCTTGCGGGCGCGGGCCGGATCGGCCATAGCAGCCTCCTTTAAGGGGGTTGGGGATGATCACGCCGGGCTGGCCGCGAGGACCAGCAGCGACATGGCGGATGCGTCGTAGTCAGTAGGGGTGCTCGGATTGTTCGCCGACCACGCGATCAGGGCGATCATCACGATCGCCGCGGCGACGGAGATGGCGACCGAGATGTAGCCGGTCACCAAGCCGGCCCGGGCCAATCCCCGGCTGCGGCCATCTCCACTCTTTTTGATCGTCGACATCGCGAGGTGGCCGCAGATCACCCCGCCGAGGCCGAGGAGGCCGCCGAGCCCCCAGAAGCAGACCCCGGTGATCCCGAGGAGACCAAAAACCAACGCGGCGATCGCCATCCCGCTCGCGGGGTCGGGGGTCGGCGCGGGGTAGGGCCCCGGGGAACTCGTCTGATACCCAGGTCCGGGATAGTTGACCGGCGGGTACTGCGGGACCGGCGCCCCGCCCGACGCGCTGTCGGTCGGCGGGTACGTCGGGTAGGCCGGCGCAGTGGGGGCGTGATAGTCGGGCGAAGGCGGGTAGGCCGTCGTGCTATCGCTCGTCGGCGCACTCGCGTACGGGTCCGAGCTGGTCGGGTAGGGAGTGGACCCGAGCGGGTCATACTCGGGTCGATCCGGTGGTGGGGTGGACATCAGAGTCGATGACCTCTCAATCGTGACGTGTCATGGGAAGGGGGTTACCAGGTCCTCATCGAGCTCATGGTGCCCGTGGCGTACAACGCCAAGCCCACGATGCTAAGGATCACCACGATGGCACTGAGCACGATGCCGATGATCGCCATCACCCGCGCGCTGGATTGTTCCGGATGCTCCTTCGCCTGCATCACGGCCAGGATGCCGGTCACCAGGGCGATGATCGCTGCAATAGACCCGATCGGCGGGCAGCAGCAGAATGCGACGGTGGAGATGATTCCAGCGACCAAGGAGATCGCGGGCATCGTCGTATCCGCGCTCCGCGGGCCACCCGCGTACGACAGTCCCGGCGCGGGTGCTTGCCGCACTGGGTCATAAGGAACAGGCGGTGGCGGGTAGGCAGCGGGCGGACCACTGATGGGGTCCGCTGGCGGTGGGGCAGCAGACGGAACCTCAGGGATCACGGGATAGGGCAGGTCCTGATCGGCTGGGCCGTCCCGCAGGGGGTCCAACGGGTCTTCGCCGCGGTCGTTCGACGTGCTCACGGCCCTCCCCCTGGTCCTTACTCGATCGTTGCGGGCGCGACGCTACGAGGTGCGGCGCGTCTCGGCAGTCTATGCGGCCGGTTGATCGACGCGCGCCGCCGCACCGTACGCTGGGCGCCATGATCGACGCGAGTGGACGAGCGATGCGGGGTCTGCGGACCCTGGCGCTGCTGTCGCTCTCGATGGGCCTCGGCGCATTCGCCCACTCCGCCGCGTCGGGCACGCCGATCCATGTCGGCGCTCTGGTGTTGCTCGCGGTGATTCTTTCGGGACCGACGATCTGGTACACGCGCCGCCAGATCGGGGCGTTTCGCGCGAGCACTCTGTTGCTGGCCGCCCAGGCTCTGGTCCACGTGACGGCCTCGGCGACCGCCCCGGTGAGCGAGACGATGGTCTTGCACGGGCATGGGCACGCGATGACCGCTCACGGCGCGGAGCACGCCGCGGCGATGAGCCACCTGCCCTCGTTGACGATGGTGCTCGCCCACCTCGTCGCGGCTAGCATCGTCGGGGCGTTGTACGCCCGAGGCGAGGCCGCCCTCTGGGCCGTAGTGCGGGCGATCCAGCCCCCGAGCGCGCCCGCTCTGATCGTGCCGAGCCGTCGCACGCACGTCAGCGTGCCCCCTTCCCCCTTCGTACCGGGTGACCGCTACCGCGTCGTGGCGGCCCGAGGACCGCCGGCCGCGCTGGCCGCGCTCGCCTTCTAGAGCATCCTCCACGCCCTTTTCCCGCACACGAGCCGAACGCTGCTCGTGGGGCCGTCCCGACGTTAAGCGGCGGCCCACCCTTGTCACGAAGGACCAAGAAAGCCATGAAACACCTCACCGTTGCGGCCACCATTGCCGCGCTTGCCCTCACCCTTTCCGCCTGCGGCTCGGACCCTGAGCCCGCCGGTGGCCCGTCCACCGCGACCGGGACCTCCGCCTCGCAGGGAACTCTTCAGCTGCGCGACGGCTGGGCCAAGGCCGCCACCAAGGACATGACCGCCGCCTTCGGCACCTTGAAGAACACCGGGTCGAGTGACCTCGTGGTGACCGGCGGATCGAGTGACGTCGCCGAGTCCGTCGAGGCTCACGTCATGGTCAAGGACGACGCCGGCCAGATGGTCATGCAGGAAGCCAAGGACGGCCTCGTGATCCCCGCGGGCAAGGAACTCACCCTGGAGCCCGGCGGGGCGCACCTCATGCTGATGGGGCTGAAGGGCGCCGTCGAACCCGGTCACGACATCACGATCACCGTCAGCTTCAAGGACGGCTCGAGCGAGGAACTGACCTTCCCGGTGCGCGAGTTCGACGGGGCGAAGGAGTCCTACTCCCCGAGTGACTCCTCCTCCTCGATGAGCCACTGATGACCGCGGGCTCTGGCCCCCGGCGGCGCGCTGTTGTCGCCGGGGGCCTGGGCTCGGCGGGCGCGATCGGCCTCGCGGCCGCCGTCCGCTCGGGGGTGGCCCCCACCTCCTCGGCGGCGACAAGCCCCGCCCCGACCACCGTGCCGTTCCACGGCGCGCGGCAGGCCGGGATCGTCACCGCTCCGCAGCAGTACGCCAGTTGGGTCGCCGCGGACGTCAAGGATGGCCCGATCGATCGGCCCACCGCCATCCGGCTGCTGCGGATCTGGAGCGAGGACATCGCCCGGTTAACGAGCGGCCAGGGTTCGCTCACCGACCAGGCTCCGGAGCTCGCTCGAGACCCACACCGGCTCACGGTGACCGTCGCCCTCGGGCCCGGCTTCTTCGCCGGCCGCGATCTCGCGGGTCTGCGCCCACCGTGGCTGAAGGCTCTGCCCCCCTTCTCCATCGACAAACTCGAGCGGAAGTGGAGCGGTGGGGACGTGATCGTGCAGATCTGCTCGGACTCCCCCGTCGCGCTCGCCCACGCCCACCGCCAGCTCATGACGGGTGTGCGGACGATCCTCACGCCCCGGTGGGTCCAGCAGGGGTACCGGGAACCGGCTGCGGTCCCGGGGTGGAAGGCCGGACGCAACCTCTTCGGCCAGGTCGATGGGACGGTTCAGCCGCGGATCGATGGGGCCGACGATCCACTGTTGTGGGTCGGCTCGGGTCCATGGCGCGACGGCAGCGCTCTCGTCCTGCGGCGGATCGCGATGAACCTCGACACCTGGGATGCGCTCGATCGACCGTCCCGCGAGGTCGCGGTCGGTCGCCGGCTCGATACCGGGGCGCCCCTCACCGGCGCGCACGAAATGGACCCGCCCAATCTCGCGGCGACCGATGAGCATGGTCTGCCGGTGATCGACGAGGCCTCCCACATGAGGCGGGCGATGCCACGCGCGGCCCATGAGCGCTTCCTGCGGCGTCCGTATACCTACGAGATGCCGCCGGAGCGGGGGAGCGTGAGTGACCAGGGCCTGCTCTTCGCGGCGTACTGCGCCGACCCGGTGCGTCAGTTCGTCCCGGTGCAGCGCCGGCTCGCCGAGGTCGACCTGATGAATATCTGGACGACGCCGATCGGTTCGGCGGTCGCGGCGATCCTGCCGGGAGCGCGCGAGGGAGAGTATCTCGGCCAGCGCGTCGTGGAGTCCTAACGCCTCGGCCCGAATAGGCGAAGGGGGTGTGCCCGACCAGATCGGTCGGGCACACCCCCTTCGTCATGCCAGGGTTCGATCAGACCCGCGGCTTCTCGCGCATCTCGTAGGTGGCGATGAGGTCGCCCACCTGCAGATCGTTGAAGCTGCCGAGGTTGATACCGCACTCGTAGCCCTCGCGGACCTCGGTGACGTCCTCCTTGAAGCGGCGAAGTCCGGCGACCTCGATACCTTCGCTCACGACGACGCCATCGCGGGTGATCCGCGCCTTCGCGCCTCGGTTGATCGTCCCGCTGCGGACCAGCGAACCGGCGATATTGCCGAACTTGCTGGAGCGGAAGATCTCGCGGATTTCGGCGGTCCCGAGCTCCACCTCTTCGAACTCCGGCTTCAGCATGCCCTTCAGGGCCTGCTCGATCTCCTCGATCGCCTGGTAGATGACCGAGTAGTACCGGATCTCGACGCCTTCGCGCTCGGCGACCTCGGCGTTTTGTCCTTCGGCCCGCACGTTGTAGCCGATGATGATCGCGTCCGAGGCCATCGCCAGGTTGATGTTGTTGAGCGTGATCGCGCCAACACCGCGGTCGATGATCCGCAGGTCGACCTCGTCGCCGACATCGATTTGCAGCAACGCATCCTCGAGCGCCTCGACCGAACCGGACACATCGCCCTTGAGGATGAGGTTGAGGGTGTCGACCTTGCCCGCAGCGAGGGCCTCGTTGAGGTCCTCCAGGCTGATCCGCTTGCGCGCCTTGGCCAGCGAGGCCTGACGGTCGGCCGCTTCTCGCTTCTCGGCGATCTGGCGAGCCGTGCGGTCATCCGGAGCGACCACGAAGGTGTCGCCGGCCCGGGGCACGCTGGACAGGCCAAGAACCTGAACCGGACGGGACGGGCCCGCCTCGTCGAGGGTCTCGCCATGCTCATCGAGCAGCGCCCGAACGCGCCCGTGGGCGCTCCCGGTGACGATCGCATCGCCGACCCGCAGGGTGCCGGACTGGACGAGCACGGTCGCCGTGGCGCCGCGGCCCTTGTCCAGGTTGGCCTCGATCGCGACACCACGCGCGTCCCGGTCGGGGTTGGCGCGCAGGTCGAGCGCGGCGTCCGCGGTCAGCAGCACCGCCTCGAGGAGGTCATCGATGTGCAAGCCCTGCTTGGCCGAGACGTCGACGAACATCGTGTCGCCGCCGTACTCCTCAGCCACCAGGTTGTACTCGGTCAACTGGCCACGGACCTTCGCCGGGTCAGCGCCCTCGACGTCGATCTTGTTGACCGCGACCACGATCGGCACGTCCGCCGCCTGGGCGTGGTTCAGCGCTTCGATCGTCTGCGGCATGACGCCGTCATCGGCCGCGACCACGAGGATCGCGATGTCGGTGACCTTCGCACCGCGGGCACGCATGGCGGTGAACGCCTCGTGACCCGGGGTGTCGATGAAGGTCAGCGCGCGCTCTTGACCGTCGTGCTCGCGGTGGATCTGGTAGGCACCGATGTGCTGGGTGATGCCACCGGCCTCTCCAGCGACGACATCGGCATTACGGATCGCATCGAGCAGGCGGGTCTTACCGTGGTCGACGTGACCCATGACGGTCACGACCGGCGGGCGAGCCGCGAGGTCCTCTTCGTCCTCGGAGGCCACGTCGATGTCGAGGTCGATGTCGAAGGACTCGAAGAGCTCACGCTCCTCTTCCTCCGGGGAGACCATCCGGATGTCGTAGCCGAGTTCGGCGCCGAGCAACTTGAAGGTGTCCTCATCGAGCGACTGCGTCGCCGTGGCCATCTCACCGAGGTTGAACAGCACCGTGACGAGCGACGCCGGGTTGGCATTGATCTTGTCGGCGAAGTCGGTGAGGGAGGCACCCTGACGCACCTGCACCACGGTGGAGCCGTCGCCGCGGGGGACGATGACACCGCCGATCGAGGGCGCCTGCATCTGCTCGAACTCTTGGCGCTTCGCGCGCTTGGACTTGCGCTGCTTGCTCCGGCCACCACCGCGACCGAAGGCACCTTGGGTGCCGCCACGACCACCGGGGCCGCCACGGTAGCCACCGGGGCCACCACCGGGACGACCGCCGCCGGGACCGCCGCGGAAGCCACCGCCACCGGGACGACCGCCGCTGGGACCGCCGCGGAAGCCCCCGCCACCGGGACGACCGCCGCTGGGACCGCCGCGGAAGCCCCCGCCACCGGGACGACCGCCGCTGGGACCGCCGCGGAAGCCCCCGCCACCGGGACGACCGCCCGCGCGGGCGGGACGCTCACCGGGGCGAGCGACGGCCGACGACGACGGCATCATGCCCGGCGACGGGCGGTTGCCACCCGGGCGCGGGGCGCCAGGGCGCGGACCAGCAGCGCCCGAGCCACCCGGCCGGGGGGCCGGACGGCCACCCTGCGGGCGGGGCATGCCCTGCTGCGTGCTGAAGGGGTTGTTGCCGGGGCGCGGGCCGCCCTCGCGGCGCGTGCCCATCCCCTGCTGAGAGGCGAAGGGGTTGTTGCCGGGGCGCGGTCCCCCGGGGCGCGGGCCACCCGGGCGCGGGCCCGGGCTTTGCCGCTCGCTAGGAGCTGGGCTCGCCGGCTTCGCGGCAGGCCGCGGGCCAGGAGTCGCCGGCTTCGGGCCGGGAGCAGCCTGAGCCGCCGGAGCGGCGGGAGCTGCCGGCTCGGCCGGAGCCGGAGCGGGAGTGGGAGCCGGAGCCGCGGGCTCGGCTGCGGCCGGCTCGGGCGCTGCCGGTGCGCTCGGCGCGGCGGGTGCCGGCGTCGGAGCGGCCGGTCCGGGGACCGGTGCGGCCGGGCGAGCCGGGCCGGGTGCGGGAGCCGCGGGGGCGGCCGGAGCCGGTGCCGACGGGGTCGGCGCGGGCTGGTCGGCTGGCGCCGAGGGGGTCGGAGCCGCCTTCTTCGCGGCGCGCTTGGCGGTTGCGGGGTCCGGCGTCGGGGGGTTTTCCCGGACGCGGCGGACGACGGGTGCCTCGATCGTCGACGAGGCAGCCTTGACAAACTCACCCATATCTTTCAGGTGAGCAAGCAGGGTCTTGCTGGATACCCCGAGCTCCTTGGCGAGCTCGTGGACGCGGACCTTGGCCACGTTTCTCCTTCTCTGGTCCGCGTGCCAAAGAGAAGGCGCGGACCGTGGTTAGTGCAAAAGGGTGATCATCGCTGAGTACTCATCGGGTGCTCATCAGCGTCAAACCCGCCTTCGGTTGTTGCTTACGGTCATGGACAACGCTGCTGCGCGAGCGCCTCGAGGTAGGCCCGGACCGGCTCCACACTCCCCGCATTGCACCGCAATGCGCGAGGAAAAGCCCGGCGACGGACCGCGAGATCGAGACAGTCGATCCGGGGGTGGAGCCATGCTCCACGTCCGAAGAGACGACACCGCGGGTCGGGAATCACGGCGGGTCCACCGCCCTCATCCGTCCCTGCGACAACTCGCAGCAACACCGACCGGCTATCCGTCACCCGGCATCCCACGCAGGTCCGCTCGGGACCTGCTGGAGACGACGCGTCGCGGAGTCCAGTCCGGTCGGTCGTTCCTAGTCTAGCGGGTTCGGTACCGGCACCGCTCACCCCGATGCTTCCTGGGGCGCAGTCGGCTCCGGTGCGGTGTCCGGGCGGATGTCGATCCGCCACCCGGTGAGCTTCGCGGCGAGCCGGGCGTTTTGCCCTTCCTTGCCGATCGCGAGCGACAGTTGGTAGTCCGGGACGACGACCCGAGCCGAGCGCAAGGTCGGGTCGACGACGGTGACCGACTGGACCTTGGCGGGCGAGAGCGCAGCCGCGATGAAGGTCTGCGGATCATCCGAGAAGTCGACGATGTCGATCTTCTCGCCCTGCAGGTGGGTCATCACGGCCCGCACCCGGGCCCCCATCGGGCCGATACACGCGCCCTTGGCATTAAGACCCGGGACCTTGCTGCGCACCGCGATCTTCGTCCGGTGCCCGGCCTCGCGCGCGATCGCGGCGATCTCAACGCTGCCATCGGCGATCTCCGGGACCTCCATCGCGAAGAGCTTCTTCACGAGGTTCGGGTGGGTACGCGAGAGGTTGATTTCCGGTCCGCGAAGACCCCGCCGAACGCTCAACACATAGGTCCGCAGCCGCTCGCCGTGGACGTACTTCTCGCCCGGCACCTGCTCGGAGACCGGCAGCATCCCCTCGACCGTGCCGAAGTCGACGCTCACGTGCCGCGGGTTGGGGCTTTGCTGGATGACCCCGGCGACGATGTCGCCCTCGCGCCCCCGGAAATCGCCCAGGATCGCTTCGTCTTCGAGGTCGCGCAGGCGCTGGACGATCACCTGGCGAGCGGTGGCCGCTGCGACTCGACCGAAGCCGGTCGGGGTGTCGTCAAACTCCGGTCCGTACTCCTTGCGATACCGCGGGCGGGCGGCTTGTTCGTCCTCGCCCTCGCCGTCTTCGCCGACCTCTTCGCTCGGCGGCAGCTCCTCGGCCGGAACCTCGACGAGGTACTCCTCGCGCGCCCAGACGACAACATGACCGCTCTTGCGGTCGAGTTCGACCCGGGCGGTGCGGCTCGCGCCCTCGGTGCGGTGGTAGGCACTAAGCAGCGCAGACTCGATGGCTTCGATGAGCACATCGAGCGGGATTTCTCGCTCACGCTCGAGGGCCTTGAGGGACTGAATGTCGATATCCATGTCAGATCGTCTCCTTAGATGGCGTCTGGCCGGTTGAACTCGACCTGGACCTGGCCGCGGGCGATATCGGTGTACTCACGACGTTCGGGCCGCGCTGGCGCCTTGTCGGTAGCTGGCACCTCGAGATCCACGCCCCCGTCATCGGTCGCGAGGATGCGAGCCGTGATCGTGGGCTGCTCGGCGGCGGTGATCTCTACCAAGCGCCCCACGTTTCGGCGGAAGTGAGCAGGTTCGGTGAGCGGCCTGGAAACTCCCGGCGAGGACACCTCCAACACATAGGGCTGGTTGCCGAGCACATCGCTGTCGTCGAGGGCTGCGCTCACCCGGCGGGTCCCCTCGGCGAGCTCGTCGAGGGTCAGGGGCGCGACGGGAGTATCCCCGACCACCCCGTCGACCGGCCGGTCGACGGTGACCCGAACGACCCGCCGCTTGCCGGCGGGCGTGATCGTGACGTCCTCGAGCGCGAACGTTTCCCCGAGGGCGGGCTCGACGATCGATGCGACGGCAGCGCTTTGTGCCATGAGCCCCACGCCCTTCCTGGCCGATATTGACATTGCTTCGCGAACAGTCCTCCACTCTAACCGGCCGAACGCATGCGATCATCGACCCCATGCCCGAGATGCCCCACCTGAGTCGCCGCGCCGCTCTCGTGGCGGCGGCCGGTGGCCTCACCGCGGTCCTTACTGGCTGCGGGGTGCGGCTGGACGAGAACGCTCCCGCTCTGCCCTTCATCCCGACTCGAGGTCCGTCGTCCGCCGAGATCGCTCTGCTCGCCGCCTATGGCTCGCTCGCGACCCGCGCCGAGTCCGCGACCGGCGACCTGCGGACCTTGCTGCCGGAGCGCGCCGAGGGTCTGCGTCATGCCCTCGAAGGGGTCGGCGTTACCGCGGCAGACCTCGACACCGCACGCCGGGAGACGGCCAATCCCCCGCCCCTCGGTGAAGAGATCGTGGCCTTGCGCCTTGGGCTGAGCGACTGCCCGATCGGACTGTTGCCCCTCACGGGTTCGCTGGTCGCGGCCTCGATGACCGAGTCCGAGGAGATGATGACCCTCTGGTCGGTCGGCGCCGAGGAGCCCCGCGAGTGGTCCGACCCGGCGCCCGCCAAACCCGCGCTGCAAGCGACCCGAGCGGCCCTGTGGGCGGCGACGATCGTGGTCGCCCGGTCCGCACCCGCTGATCGCGAGCTCGCGCAGCAGATGGTGACGGCGCTCAGCGAACTGCAGACTCGCCAGATCACTGCCTCGGCCGACGACGGGGCCGATGCCGCCCTCGGGTACTCCCTGGACCAGCCGGCCTCCACGCCGGAGGAGGTCACGGCGCTAGCGCGGACCACGCTCGAGCGGCTCACCGCCTCCTACGCGCAGGTCTTCTCCCATGTCGACGCCGACCGGACCGCGGCCTTCGAGGTCTCCAACTGGCTGGCGTCGGCGCAACAGCTCGCCGCGCAATGGGGGGTTCCGATCCCCCCCTTCCCCGGATTGGCCGACCCGGCCACGGCGCCCGACGAGCCCAGCCCCACCGGTCCGTCGAGCACCTCACCGTGAGGACCGAGGACGCGGCCGCCCTGCTCGCGGATCCTCGCCTCGCTCCCTTCCTCACCCGGATCGCCCGCCTGACGGGCGAAGGGGGTCCGTCCGGCGCCGACTGGCTCGCCGGCTTGCCACGCCTGATCGCCTCCCAGATCGATGAATGGGGTCTGGCACTGGACGGGGAGCCGCTGACGGGGCGGACCGCGCTGGTCCTACCGGTTCGCGACGCTGACTCGCGGGCCGCCGCCCTGAAGCTCCTCTGGCCCCACGACGAGGCCGCTGGCGAGCATCTCGCCCTTCGCGCCTGGGACGGACGCGGCGCCGTGCGACTGCTGCGGGCCGATCCTGCTCGTTCGGTCCTGCTCCTCGAGCGCCTCACCGCTCGCGATCTCACCGAGGTTTGGACCGACGAGGCCTGCGAGGTCGTCGGGGGCCTCTACCGCGCGCTTCACATCCCGGCTTTGCCTGCCCTCCCCCGCCTCAGCACCTGGGCGCGGCGGCAGGCCGACCGCCTTGAGCGCGCACCGGGACTCCCGCGGCGGCTCGTCGCGCAGGCGCGCTCGCTCATCGCCGATCTCACCGCGGACCCCGCGTGCGATGCGACCCTCATCCACACCGATCTGCACTCCGCCAACGTGCTCGACGACGGCACCGACTGGGTCGCGATCGACCCCAAACCGCTCGGCGGTCATCCCGCCTTCGAGGTCGCGCCGATGCTGTGGAATCGCGCCGACGAGTTGGGCTCTGGCCCTTCCCTTCGATGGTCCGTGCGACACCGGCTGGAGATCCTCTGCGAGGTCGGTGGACTCGTCCCCGAGGAGGCGCGGGACTGGACGATCGTGCGCGAAGTAGTCCAGGCCGCCTGGGCCAGCGAGATCGGCGACCGAGAGCGCGTCAGCCTGGCGATGGCGCTGATCAAAGCCGTTGGCGACTAGGGCTGCGCACTACGCCGTACAGGTCGAGATCATCTCGACGAGGGCGCGGCGCTCGCTCGCGTCGAGCGAGAGTTCCCACCTCGCCTTGATCCCGATCCAGCGGCGCGCGTACTCGCATTGGTAGGACTTCTTGGGCCGCCACGCGGCCGGGTCCCCATCGCCCTTGCGGGCGTTGATCACCCCATCGACGGCGAGCAGGGCGTCCAGATCGTTGGCGAAGAGCCGCCTCTTGCCATCGCCCCAGGTCGCAGCGCCCGAGATCCACGCCTCGGCCAGCGGGACGACGTGGTCGATCTGGATCGCCTGTGCCGACGCCGGGTCCTTGAGGTTGTCAAAGACGAGGCGGCGACCGCTGTACGGATCGATCCACGTCCCGCCGATCACGTCGTGCGGACAGCGGCCCTGGCGGGCAACCTTGACCGTCCCCGCCACCGCGTCGCGCAGAAGGACATCGTCACGTTGATTGCACCCATTGCCGTCGACATCGGACCAACGGGAGCCGAAGGCAGCGCGCTCATACCCACGCTTGGTCGGCGAATCACGAGGGGTGACCGGCAGGGTGACGAGGGTAGAGAGGGCACCCGGGGTGGTGAGCAGCGAGGATCGTGAGCCGGCCTGCAAGCCCCCTTCTGCGGGGCCGAAGTGATGGGCGGCCCCACTCGCCGGCGAACCGGCGATGGCGATGGTGCAGGCCGCGAACGAAGCGGCGAGCGCGGTCCGCACGCGTCGCGGACTCAGCGCTTCTCGCAGGCGATGCCGTCCTTGTCGCGGTCGAGGCCCCGGTTGTAGCGCATCGCGGTGTTGTACAAGCTGTTGGATCGCTTGAAGTTCGTGACCGGACGACCCGACGAGGTCCGATCGCGCGCCGTGGTCTTGCCGACCCCGTGCTTGTACGTCTTGTTGAGTTGGGTGCAGTTCTTCGTCCAGGCGGGCTTGCTCGCCGCCTGGGTCGGCGCGGCCGCCACGGCGATTCCAGCAAGAGAAGTCACCATGGTGGCGGTCAGGGCGGCAGCGATCCGGCGGCGAAGAGGCATGGCGCACAGTGTGGCAGCAAGCCGCCGAGCGCGCTCCCCCTTCGGTTCACCTCGCGCGTGACATGGGCCACCCCCTTCTGCGCACACTAGGGATCATGGCGAACCGGCTCGCAGATTCCTCGTCCCCCTACCTCCGCCAGCACGCCGAAAACCCCGTGGATTGGTGGGAATGGGGTGAGGAGGCCTTCGCCGAAGCCCGGGGACGGGACGTGCCGATCCTGCTCTCCGTCGGGTATGCGGCCTGCCACTGGTGCCATGTGATGGCCCATGAATCCTTCGAGGACGATGCGGTGGCCGAGGTCCTCAACGCCGGCTGGGTGAGCATCAAGGTCGACCGGGAGGAGCGTCCCGACGTCGACGCCGTCTATATGAGCGCCGTGCAGGCCCTTACCGGTCGCGGCGGGTGGCCGATGACCTGCCTGCTGACCCCGGCCGGTGAGCCCTTCTGGGCAGGGACCTACCTGCCCCGCGAACAGTTCCTGCAGTTGCTCGAATCTGCCGGTGACGCGTGGCGGGATCAGCGCGCCGAGCTGCTGTCCTCGGCGGGTCGGATCGCGAGTCAGCTGGCGCAGATCGGCGCGCCCCAGGCGGGCGCGGCCATCGACGATGAGACGACCGCCCGCGCCGTCGCCTCCCTGCGCCGCTCCTACGACGAGGCGCGCGGAGGTTTCGGTGGCGCGCCGAAATTTCCGCCGTCGATGGTCCTCGCCTTCCTCCTGCGCCATCACGCGCGGACCGGCGACGCCGACGCCCTCGCCATGGTGACCGGGACCTGCGAGGCGATGGCCCGCGGCGGCATGTACGACCAACTCGCGGGCGGTTTCGCGCGGTACAGCGTGGACGCGAACTGGGTGGTCCCCCACTTCGAGAAGATGCTCTACGACAACGCGCAGCTACTCCGGGTGTGTAGCCATTGGTACCAGGCAACGGGATCCCTGCTGGCTCGCCGGATCGCCTCGGAGACAGCGGATTTCATCATCGGTGATCTCGGGACGGCGGAGGGCCTCTTCGCCTCGGCTCTGGACGCCGACACGGTGATCGACGGCCACTCGATCGAGGGGGCCACCTACGTGTGGACTCCCGCGCAACTGGTGGAGGTGCTGGGCGAAGGGAGTGGGGCTCGCGCCGCGAGCGTGCTGGAGGTGACCGATGCGGGCACCTTCGAGCACGGGAGTTCGACCCTTCAGCTGCGCGCCGACCCCGATGATCGGGATTGGTGGAAGAGGGTGCGCGAGGCGCTGTTGGCGGCCCGCAGCGAGCGGCCTCAACCGGCGCGCGATGACAAGGCGGTCACGTCGTGGTGTGGGCTCGCGATCGCGGGGCTGGCCGATGCGTCGGTCATCCTCGACCGTCCGGCGCTCCTGGAAACCGCCATCCGCTGCGCCGACCGCGTGCTCGCCGAGCACGTCGTCGACGGGCGGCTGCGGCGGGCCTCCCTTGGTGGGGTGACGGGGACGCCGCTCGCCGTGCTCGACGACTACGGCAATCTCGCCGAGGGATTGCTGGCGCTCTACCGGGCGAGCGGAGACCCGCTCTGGCAGGAGCGCGCCGGTGGCCTGCTCGATGACGCGATCCGTCTCTTCCGCGAGGGCGACCTCTGGTACGACACAGCGAGCGACGCCGAAGACCTCATGACCCGTCCCGCATCGACGAGCGACGGCGCCGAACCCGCTGGTGCGTCGGCGATCGCGGGCGCCCTGCTGACCTACGCCGCGCTCACCGGGAGCGAGAAGCACCGCGACGCTGCCCGCTCCGCTCTCGCGATGCTCGAGCCGGTCGCGCGGCGGGAACCACGCTTCGCCGGGTGGGCGCTCGCCGTCGCCGAGGCCGATCTCGCTGGCCCCCTTCAGGTGGCGATCGTGGGCGAAGGGGGAAGCGCCGACGCCCTTCGCGAGATCGCGCTCGCCTCGACGTCCCCCGGGCTCGTCGTCGCCAGTGGAGTCCCCGATGCCCCCGGCCAACCCTTGCTCGAACAACGCCCGCTCGTCGGTGGACGTCCGGCGGCGTATGTGTGCCGCGGGATGGTCTGCGACGCGCCGGTCACGACCGTCGATGCCCTGCGCGAGGCGCTCACCCGCTGAGGTGTCGATCGAGATAGGCCGATGACTCGGCGGCGGCGAGGCCGTGCGATTCGGCGAGGCCGCGAGCGATCATCTCCCGGTAGAGCGCGCCGGGCGGATTGGGTGCGATATCGGCCCACCGAGAGGCCGAGATCGTGATGACCGCGAGGCCGTCGAGTTCGCCGACGAGGTGGAGGGTCTCGTAGCGGCCGGGACCGAGTTCGTCGCGCCCGCGCCGGATCACGGGGGCGAGGTCCACCAGGCTGCCCGGCGCGCGGTGCATCTCCTGGGCCGCGAGATCGCTCAGCTGCTCGCTCGTGATCCGGTAGGCGCGAGCGAGGGTCGGGCCCGGCCGGTCCGGGTCATAAAACGCGATCCCTCCTCCCCAGGTGAGGGATTCCCAGCCGAAGAACAGGCCTCCCGGCAGCGTGATCGGCCGGTCGTCACGGGGGTCGCTCGGGTCTCGGGCACCGCTCATCTCGCGAAGCGCCCCCTCCGGCCGCCCTCCCCGCAGGTAGGTGAGGAAGCGGGACCGCAGCAGGTTTGACCCGTAGGCCGCGTACCAGACCTCGTCGGTCATGAGGCGGGGATCGATCGGATCGAGCCGTTACCCACCTGGACCTCCCAATCGACCTCGCGGTGGCCGCGTCCGGCGAGGTACGCCTCCATCACCCGAATCGTGTCGCCGTGCGAGACGAGGACGAGATGGTCGACCGAGTCGGAGCGCGCCTGATCCACTTCGCTACCGACGAAGGTAGAGACGCGGCCATAGACGTCCTCGATGGATTCTCCTCCCCCCCAGCGGATCTCGGCGACGTGTGCCCCCTTCGGCGTCTGCTGCGGCCGAAGATCACGGGTGAGGACACCTTCCATGGCACCGAGCGCCTGCTCTCGCAGGGCAGGGTCGAGGCGTACCCGGACCCCGAGCGCTGCGCCGATGACGGCCGCCGTCTGGCTCGCTCGGACGAGATCGGAGGAGATCACCCGCGCCCGCGCGGAGCCGACAACCTCGACGAGGTGTCGTGCCGCCCCATCCGCTTCGGCCTTGCCGCGAGCGGTGAGCGGTGGATGCACGGTCTGACCCTGGAGCCGGCGCTCGTCATTCCAGGTGGAGCGGCCATGGCGCACGAGATGGACAGTGAGGCTCACCGGGGCTGAGGGGGGGGGGCTCGGCTTTAGAGGTCGACGATCCCGCTGTCGCCGAGATCGGTGGTCTCGTCGCTGAGGCGCGCCTTGATGAGCGAGACAACCATGGCGGCCTTGCCCGGCGAACTCCAGTACTGGGCGGTGTCGGCACGGACCTCCAGTAGGCCGGAGTTCGGGTCCTCGGGCCCCCCTTCCATGAAGGAGTCGGTCATCGCCCCCCAGAGTTCCTCCAGGCGCTGCGGGTCCTCCACGATGGCCGCGGTCCCGCTGAGCGAGACGTACCCCTCGTTGCTGGAGTAGAAGACGTTGACGTCCGGGTTCGCCGTGATGTGCCGGACCTTGTCGGAGTCCTTCTCGGTGATGAAGTAGATCGTCGCCGGGTCCTCGAAATCCTGAGTGCCCATCGGCGTCGACACCAGGCGGCCCTGGTCGTCGCGGTAGGTGAGCGCGGCGATCCGCGCGGCGCGCATGATCTCGGCGGTGAGTTCCTTGGGGTCGTCGTGCGACATCTGCGGCCTCTTCATCGTCCGGTGGTCGGTCGCGGGCGGCGACCTCGGTGACCTTCACCCTAGCGCCGGGCCGCACCTCTTCGGGGTCGGAGCGACGACGCGATCTCGGCGGGCGGGGCTCGACCAGCGGGCCTCGTTAGACTCCACGCTCGTGCCAGGACTGCTCGTGACCGGAACCAGCTCCGACGCGGGCAAGTCCCTCGTCGTCACCGGCCTCTGCCGCGCCATCGCCCGACGCGGGGTGAGCGTCTCCCCCTTCAAGTCCCAGAACATGTCGAACCACTCCATGGTCTGCGCCGACGGCTCCGAGATCGGTCGGGCGCAGTACTTGCAGGCCCAGGCTGCGGGGGTCGAGGCGAGTTCGCTGCACAATCCCGTCCTGTTAAAGCCTGGCAGCGACCGGCGCGCTCACGTCATCGTGCGCGGGCGGCCGGCCGGTGAGCTCATGGCGGGCGAGTACGCGACCGGTCGACGGCACCTCGCCGAGGCCGCCTTCGCCGCCTTCGCCGAACTCTCCGAGAGCGTCGACCTCGTGATCGCCGAGGGAGCAGGCTCCCCCGCCGAGATCAACCTGCGCGCCGGCGACTACGTCAACATGGGCCTGGCCCGGCGCTTCGAGCTCCCGACCCTGTTGGTGGGCGATATCGACCGCGGCGGAGTGCTCGCCTCGCTCTACGGGACCTGGGCGCTGCTCGATGAGCCCGATCGCGAGCTGCTCACCGGATACCTCATCAACAAGTTCCGGGGCGACGCCTCCGTGCTCGCGCCCGGCCTGGAGATGATCACCGAGCGCACCGGGATGCCGAGCCTCGGAGTCCTGCCCTGGCTCGAGGACGTGTGGATTGACTCCGAGGATGCGCTCTCCGTGGGCGCCTGGAGGGACTCGGCGCGCACCGACGGCCCGCGCCTCACGGTCGCCGTGATCCGTTTCCCGAGGACGTCGAACGCCACCGATGTCGACGCCCTCGCCGCCGAGCCGGGCGTGGACGTCACCGTGACCCGGGACGCCGACCTCGCGCGCGAGGCCGACCTGCTCGTCCTGCCCGGTTCGCGGGCGACCACCTCCGACCTGGCCTGGCTTCGGCGGACCGGGCTCGCCGAGATCGTGCACGACCGGGCCGCTCGCGGTGCGGCGATCCTCGGAATCTGCGGCGGGTACGAGATGCTCCTCGACGAGATCGAGGACAACGTCGAAGGGGGCGCCGGGATCGTGCCGGGCCTGGGGCTGCTCCCCGGCCGGGTGGTCTTCGCGCAAGACAAGGTCCTCGCGCGGCCGTCCGGCACCTGGCGTGGGGTGCCCGTCGACGGCTACGAGATCCACCACGGCGTCGTCACCGCTGGCTCGGGCGACGAGTTCCCGGGCGGACACGCGCTCGGGCCGACCCGCGGATCGATTTGGCACGGGACGTTAGAGAGCGACGCCTTCCGGCGGGCGCTGCTGAGCGAGATCGCGGCGGCGGCTGGCTCCTCCTGGCGGCCCGTCGCGGGCGCACCGGGCTTCGCTGCGCGCCGCGAAGCCATGATCGACACGCTGGCCGACGCGCTCGAGACGCACGTGGACCTGACCCAGGTGCTCGAGTTGGCGGGAGTCTCGCGATGAGCAGCGACACCACCCCTTCGCCCCGACGGATCGAGGTCATCGGGATCGGCGCGGGTTCGCCGGAGCACGTCACGGGGGAAGCGGCGGCCGCCCTCGCCGCGGTCGACGTCTTCCTCGTCGCCGACAAGGGCGCCGCGAAGGACGAACTGGTCGAGGTCCGGCGCGCGATCTGTGAGCGCTGGATCCCGGCCGAGCGCGAGTACCGCTTCGTTACCGTGCCCGACCCCAAGCGGGGTCCGGACGCCGATCGCGATACCGCGCAGTACGAGAAGGGGGTGCGCGACTGGCACGCCGCGCGCACCGACGCCTACGTCGCGGTCATCGAGGCGCTGCCACCGGATGCGGTGGTGGGCTTCCTCGTCTGGGGCGATCCCGCCTTCTACGACTCAACGATCCGCATCGTCGACGCGATCGGCGAACGGATCCCGACGACGGTCCACGTCGTCCCGGGCATCTCCGCCTTCCAGAGCCTCGCTGCCGCGCACGGGATCGTCCTGCACCGGATCGGCGAACCGATCCACATCACCACCGGGCGCCGCCTCGTCGACCAGTGGCGCACGGCGGGCGCGGCCGGCATCGATCTCGGCACCGTCGTGGTCATGCTGGACGGGCATCTGGCCTGTCAGGACCTCGCCGCCTCCGATCCGGACGCGCTGATCTGGTGGGGCGCCTACGTCGGGATGCCCCAGCAGCAGCTGCGCTCCGGGCGTCTCGGCGACGTCATCGGTGAGCTGATCGCCCTTCGTGCCGAGCTCAAGGCGCGCCACGGCTGGGTGATGGACGTCTACGCCCTGCGCCGCCCTTAACCGGACCGTCCCGGGAAACTCCCGACATCTCGCGGAACTCCACGGGATTCCCGGAAGATCTGGGGACCCGCGTCGCGGAGGTATCGATCGGGGCCCGGCTACGGGCGGTCGGTCACGTCCTCGACGTCGACCGAGGGCGAGCCCCAGGCCGCGAGGATCGCGATCACGGCGAGCAGCGCGATCGGCCCGCCGATCAACCAGCCATTGGCCTGCACCAAGGTGATCGACGCGGGCAGGAGCAGGAGGTTCCAGACGATCGTCGGGGTCTTGACCCACCGGCGGCCTCGCCACCAGTGCACGCCCACCACCGCGACGAGGACGGCGAAGAGGGCGGTGAGGACCAGCGCCATCGAGGCAACGGACGGATCGTCCGCGCGCAGACCCGCAAGGCCCAACAACTCCGCCGCATAGGTCGCCGCCACCGCCATCAAGGCTGCGGCCTGGATCAGGCACACGGTGCCCGCAACCTTGGCGTGGCCGGTCGCGCCACTCTGCTCGCTCATCGGGGTCGCACGTTCGCTCATCGCGCTGCTCGGTTTTCCTTTGCTTATCGGGTCCATCGGGTCATCTCGGCTCCGGACCGATCGCGCAGCGGTCCTTTCGTGTCCGGGTCGGACGTCTCACCGTGGAGCGCAGCGTCGCGACCCGCTCCACAGAGCGGTAGGGCTGGGGTACCCGCCGGTAGGGTCCGCCTCCGGCCCCGACCGTCGACCCGAGGTGACCGACCGAACACCGCTTCCGACATAAAAAGTCCTCCGGAAGCGTTGGCAAGAGGACACCTTATCCCTGACAATCGTTAAGCACAGCAGCACCGTCTCCGTCAGCGCAGACCGGCCTCGGTGATTGGGGGGACCACCAGATCCATGGCTCCCCCCTTTGGTTGTGCAATGCCGCGGCCCTTCCCGCCGACCGGCCCGCAATATTTAAAGGAGAACACACCTCATGGACTGGCGCGATCGCGCAGCCTGCCTGGACGAAGACCCCGAGCTGTTTTTCCCGATTGGGAACACCGGCCCGGCGATCGCCCAGATCGAGGAAGCTAAGAAAGTCTGCCGCCGTTGTGAAGTCATCGACACCTGCCTGAAGTGGGCCATCGAGTCCGGCCAGGATGCCGGGGTCTGGGGCGGATTGTCCGAGGACGAACGACGCGCCTTGAAGCGGCGCAACGCCCGCGCCCGCCGCGCCGGCTGACCTCGGGCGCGAAGGTCACCGCACGAAATACCGATGGGCTCCCCGCCGCTGGCGGGGGGCCTTTTTCGTGCGCTGGCACCGTCGCTCGGAGCGTCAATCAACGGGGCGCAGCTGCGCCGAGAAGCGGACCCGCGTGCCGTGGGGTTTGAGGTCCTCCCAGCGGATGGTGCCGCGCAGGTCCTGCACCATCGAGGTCACGATGCGGGTGCCAAGGCCCGCCCGCCCGGGCCGGAAACCCGCGGGGATGCCGACCCCGTCGTCGGTAATCTGCACCCGCAAGATGTCCTGACCGTCCTCGACCGAACGCTCCCCCTCGACGGTCACTCGCCCGCCCTCGGCGAGCCCATGCTCGACCGAGTTCTGCACCAACTCGGAGACCACGAGCGCGACGGCCGTGGCGTCCTCCGGGCGCATCTGCCCGAAGGACCCGCTCACAGCGGAACTGATGTGACCAGTGGTCGAGGCGAGTTCGACGACGGCGCGCAGCCCACGCACGGCAATGTCGTCGAAGTCGACGGTGTCGGTAAACCCGGTACTGAGCGCCTCGTAGACCATCGCGATCGACCCCACCCGGCGGACCGCTTCAGATAGGGCCACCCGCCCGGCCTCGTCGTCGATCCGCCGGGCCTGGAGCCGGAGCAGCGCCGCGACGGTCTGCAGGTTGTTCTTCACCCGGTGATGGATCTCGCGGATCGTTTGATCCTTGCTCATCAATTCGTGCTCGCGGCGGCGCAACTCGGAGACATCGCGAAGGAGCACGATCGCCCCGGCCCGTCGTCCCCCGACGAGAAGGGGGATCGCGCGAAGGGAGACCGCCGCGCCATCGGCGGCGACATCGGCCCGCCACGCAGCGCGCCCCATCGTCACGACCGCGAGCGCCTCATCCACCGGCCCGTCGTGTCGCGGCAGGCTCCCGACGATGGTCGCGAGGACCTCCCCTTCGATCGCACCGGAGTGGCCCAACCGCCGGATCGCGCTCGTCGCATTGGGGCTCGCGTAGAGGATCTCGCCGCGGTCGTCGAGGTGCACGACCCCGTCGCCGACCCGCGGCGCCCCCCGACGCAGACCCGTCGGCGATCCCGGGATCGGCCAGGCTCCCTCCCCCACCATGACCGTCAGGCGATCGGCGAGGATCCGGTAGGTGGACTCGAGCGGACTGTTGGGGCGCGATCGGTCGAGGTTGGTGTGTCGCGTGAGGACCCCCAACGTGCGGGCCCAGCGGCGCACGCCCACGGCGATGACCTGGACCCGCTCGAGGCGCTCGGTCGAGGCGGTTTCCTCGGCCACGAGCTCCCCGCCGGCGTCGTGCGCGCGATCCAGCAGCGCCGTGAGGGGCTCCCCTGCGCTCCGGCCGACGAGGTCGTCGACGTAGACCATCGGCCCGGTCATCGGCCGCGTGTGCGCAGCCGCCACCCACCCGTCCTCGTGGCGCACCCAGAGCACAAGATCGCTAAAGGCGAGGTCGGCGAGGAGCTGCCAGTCTTCGACGAGCAGGTGGAGCCACTCGGCGTCGACCGGCTCGAGCCCGGTGGTGCCCTTCAAGACATCGGCGAGGGTGCGCACGCCGCGATCCTAACGAGCGGGTGCGCCCCCTTCGGCCAGATCTCCTAGCGGGCCACCGAACGCAGCGAGCGCAGCGCGACCGAGAGCGCGGCCACCGTGGGCGTGGGCAGGGCCCGGATCGCCGCGAGCGGGGTGCTGACCCGATCCCAGGACTCGTTGTGCGCCTCGACCCAGGCCTCGAAGGCGGCGTCGGCATCGCCGTGCGCGTCTGCGGTCTCGAGCACCGAGCGGGTGAGGGATTGCAGGGTCGCGTAGAGGTCATCGCGAAGCGCCGCCCGGGCCAGGGCATCCCAGCGCTCCTCGCGTGGCAACGCGGTGACCCGGCTCAGCAGGTCGTCGATCCCGAAGCGCTCCGAGACCGTGTAATAGATCGCCGCGACCTCCTGCGGATCGGCGCCGGTGTCGGCGGCGATGTCGGCGATATCGAGCAGCGAGTACATATCGAGCAGCGCCCCGGACCAGCGGGCGAGATCGCTCGGCACACCCTCCTCGACGAGCTCGTCGACCTTCGCCTGCAACCGCTGCGCCTCATCCCCCTTCAGCAGGGTTGAGACGAGCGGAGCCAACCGGTAGACGACCGGCGCGAAGCGCTCGATCTCGGCGTCGATCGCGAGCTTGCCTGGGCGGGCCGCGAGGAACCACCGCACCGACCGGTCGAGGAGTCGCCGGAACTCGAGGTAGAGCCGGGTTTGGACCCCCGTCGGGACGACGTTATCGAGCGCCTCGACTCGGTCGACATACTCGCGCAGGCCGAAGATCTGCCGCCCGACGATATAGGCGCGCGCGACCTGCTCGCTCGTGGCGCCGGTCTCCTCCTTCGCCCGGAAGATGAAGCTGATCCCGCCGCGGTTGACGATGTCATTGGCGATGACGGTGGTCACGATCTCGCGCCGGAGGGGGTGCGCCTCCAGCCGGTCGCCGTAACGCTCCTGGATGGCCTCTGGGAAGTACCACTTGAGCAAGGGCAGCGTGGCCGGGTCGTCGGGCAGATCGGAGTCGAGCAGATCGCTCTTCATCGCGAGCTTGGAGTACGCGAGCAGGACCGCGAGCTCGGGGCTCGTGAGCCCCACGCCGTCTGCGGCACGCTGCTCGACCTCGCTGGTGCTCGGCAGGAACTCCAACTCGCGGTCGAGTTCGCCGCGCTCTTCGAGGCGCTGCATGAAACGCTCGTGGACGGTCAGCATGTCGCCCCCTTGGGCGCGGGCGTTCCCGAGCAGGACGTTTTGCTCGTAGTTGTCCCGCAGCACCTTGGCACCGACCTCGTCGGTCATCGATGCGAGCAACTCGACCCGGCCGGGCTCATCGAGATCACCGGCGGCGACGATCTCGCCGAGGAGGATCTTGATGTTGACCTCGTGGTCGGAGGTGTCGACACCCGCCGAGTTGTCGACCGCGTCGGTGTTGATCTGCACCCCGGCGCGGGCGGCGGCGATCCGACCGAGTTGGGTCGCGCCGAGGTTGCCACCCTCGCCGACGACCTTGACCCGCAGCTGATTGCCATCCACCCGGATCGCGTCATTGGCGCGGTCGCCGACATCGGCGTCGGACTCCTCCGGACCCTTGATATAGGTCCCGATCCCGCCATTCCAGAGCAGGTCGACCGGGGCGAGCAGGACCGCGTGGATGAGATCGGAGGGGGTCATCGCCGTGGTCTCCTCGGGCAGCCCCAAGGCCTCACGCATCTGCGGGCTCACCGGGATCGACTTGGCCGTGCGCGGCCAGACTCCTCCCCCTTCGCTGATCAGCGAGCGGTCGTAGTCGTCCCACGACGACCGCGGCAGGTCGAAGAGGCGGCGTCGCTCGGCATGCGATGGCGCGGCGTCGGGGTTCGGATCGATGAAGACATGGCGGTGGTCGAAGGCGGCCACCAGGCGGATGTGTTCGGACAGGAGCATCCCGTTGCCGAACACATCACCGCTCATGTCGCCGACGCCGACCACGGTGAAGTCTTCGGTCTGGGTGTCATGGCCCAGCTCGCGGAAGTGGCGCTTGACCGATTCCCACGCGCCCCGGGCGGTGATGCCCATCCCCTTGTGGTCGTAGCCGATCGACCCGCCGGAGGCGAAGGCGTCATCGAGCCAGAAGTTGTATTCGCGCGAGACCGAGTTCGCGAGGTCGGAGAAGGTCGCCGTCCCCTTGTCGGCCGCGACCACGAGATAGGGGTCATCGCCGTCATGGCGCACGACATCGGCGGGTGGGACGACCTCCCCGTCGATGCGGTTATCGGTGAGGTCGAGCAGGCCGGAGATGAACGAGCGGTATGCCGCCTTCCCCGCCTCGAACCACGCGTCGCGGTCGATCGCGGGGTCCGGGAGCTGCTTGGCGAAGAAGCCCCCCTTCGACCCGGTGGGGACGATCACGGCGTTTTTGACCATCTGGGCCTTGACGAGCCCGAGGACCTCGGTGCGGAAGTCGTCTCGGCGATCGCTCCATCGCAGGCCGCCGCGCGCCACCGCCCCGAAGCGCAGGTGGACGCCTTCGACCTGCGGCCCCTGGACCCAGATCTCGAAGGCGGGCCACGGCTTTGGCATATCCGGCACCTTGGCGGGTTCGATCTTCAGCGAGATCCACCCGCGGGATCGACCCTCGTCATCGACTCGGTAGTAGTTCGTCCGCAAGGTGGCGCGGATGACGGCGACGAAGGCGCGCACGATCCGGTCGTGCTCGAGCGAGCTGACCTCATCGAGGGCCGTGTCGATCCGCTCGCGCACCTCCTGCTCGGCCGCGGCCCGCTCCTCGCCGGCCACGCCGTCGAAGCGTCGCGGGTCGAAGCGAGTTTCGAACAACTCGACGAGGTCGGTGGCGAGCGCGGGGTTGTCGACGAGCGCCTGGGAGAGGGAGTCAAGGCTCCACGTCGCCCCTGCCTGGCGGAGGTAGCGCGCGATCGTCCGCAGGATCTGCACCTGCCGCCAGGTCATCCCGCAGCGGATCACGAGCGCATTGAAGCCGTCGGATTCGGCCCGGCCACCCCAGACGGCTTCGACGGCGCCCTCGACGAGTTCGCGCAGTCGCTCGTGCGAGTGGGCTTCCCAGATCGCGGCATCGGAGACCCGCAGCCCGAAGTCGTAGACCCCGGCGTCGCGCCCGTCGCGGCGGGTGAGGTGGTACGGCTCCTCGTCGACGACCTCGACGCCCATCGCCCGAAAGACCGGCATGATGTCGGTCAGCGTGACCGGATCGAGGCTAAAGAGCTTGTAGCGGCGCATCCGCGGGTCGCCCTCGCCCATCGTGCGCCGCGGGTCGTACAAGGCCCCCGCGCTGCGCCGCTCGTCGCTCAACCGGGCCAGGTTTTTCAGGTCCGCGACCGCCTGCGGAGGACCGAAGTTGTCCTGGTAGTCGGCGGGGAATCCCCCTTCGAAGGGGGAGATCAGGGCCTCGGCCCGCTCGGCTCCGACGAGTTCATCGGCGCGCGCGTGGAGGTTCTCGGTCCACGACCGCGCGGCGTTCGCGACCTGCTCGGCGAGGTCCGCGGCCATCGCTTCGTCCGGCGCGCTCATCTGCCCGCCGTCGCTGCGGCGCAACGTGAAGTAGAGCCGCGCCAGGTTTTCCTCCGAGACGTGGGCGGTATAGGTCGCCTCGTCCGCATCGAGGCCCTGGCGCAAGACCTGCTCGATCTTCAGCCGCACGGTCGTCGTGTACCGGTCCCGTGGGATGTAGACGAGCGCGGTGACGTAGTGCCCGCGCTCATCGGTGCGAAGGAACAGCGCCGATCGCCGCTGGTGCTCCAGCGACATGATCTGCATCAAGACCCGCTCGAGGTGGTCGGTCGAGGCCTGGTAGAGCTCGTCGCGCGGGAAGGTCTCCAGGATCCGAAGCATGTGCGCTCCGGAGTGGGAGTCCGGCGCCCACCCGGCGTCATCGAGGATGCGCGCAACCTTGTCGCGGACCATGGGGATCGACTGCACCGATGCGGTGTAGGCGCTGGAGGTGAAGAGGCCAACGAAGCGGCGCTCGACCAGGCGGCCATCGGCGCGGCGGTGGCGCACGGCAATGTGGTCGGGGAAGATCGCGCGGTGGACGCGGGAGCGCACTCGCCCCTTGCCGATCGTGAGGGGATGATCGCTCGTCACGAGGGCCACGTCCCCCGGCGACATGACCGAGAGCTCAGAGGGGGCGATATCGGCGCGTAGGACGCCGAGCCCACTTCCGGCGATCGGGACGAGTCGGGCCCCGTCGGCGTCCTCACGGACGTCGTTGTCGCGCGAGCCCAGGAATGTGAAGTGATCATCGGCCAGCCAGCGCAAGAAGTCCGCGGCTTCGCGTCGCTCCTCTCGGCCGCCGGGGCCGATCGTGTGGGCGCTCGTCAACTCATCGGCCAGGGTGAGGGCCTCGGCTCGCATCCGCGACCAGTCCTCGGTGGCGGTCCGGACGTCTTCGAGGGCCGCGCGCACTGCCGCCGCGAGCTCTTCGGCATCCTCGTTCGTGAGGTCGGTGTCGAGCTCAACTCTCATCCATGACTCGGGTGCGACGCCATATCCGAAGTGACCGCCCGCGGTGACGTCCTCGTCGAGCACCTCCTGCAGGTCACCGGTCACATCGCGCCGGACCAGCAGTTGGGGATGGATCACCTGGTCGACGGAGTACCCGGCCTGAGCCATCACGCCAAGGATCGAGTCGACGAGGAAGGGACGGTCGTCGGTCACAATCTGGGTGACCGACCCGGTGACGTCGACGGCCGAGGTGCCTTGTGGCCGGTGCTCCGCGAGCTCCCGATGTCCCCGCGCGATGCCGACGAGGTCCTGCGCGGAGCGGCCCTGCACCTGCCCGACATCGACATGTCGGAAATACCGAGAGACGAAGGGGGCGTCGTCCCCGGCCGCTGCTGCCGCGGTAGCGGCGCAGGTGCGGCGTTCGTCGAGCGAGTGGTCACCGGTCCGGTCAGCCATGGGTGGGCATCCTTTAACAACGTGTCTCGATCGCGACGGGACCTCGTCGTCTCGTCGTCGAGACGAGCCTAACGTGGTGTAGATCACCTCGGGCACGGCCCTCGGCGGTCGGCCGGGGTCAGCGCGCATCGGTCGGTCCTGTGGACAACCGTGGGGGCGGTCGGGCGACCCCAGCTATCGTGAATTCGATGTCGCCCGTGACGCCCGATGCCACCTCGGTGGCCGCCCTCGCGAGGGCCGCTGCCGACCTCTCGCGCGCCGCCGAAGCGATCGGCGATGAACTGATCGAGCATCTCGTCTTGGTCCCTGACCGGGCCACCCGACGCGCCCTCGATGAGACCGTGGACCGGGCCGTCGCGCTGGCGCGAACCATCCAAACCGACGCGGCCGATCTCGCGGGCACCGTCGACCTCGTCGCGGCGTCGCCGCGATGGCAGCCTCCGGTCGGCGCTGATCAGGCCCCGGCCGATGCCCCTTCGCAGGCGAGCGAGCGCCACCGATGAGCGGCGATCCGGCGTCGATCAGCCACCTCGCCGGGGCCTCCCTTCGCTCAGCCGAGACCCTGCGAACCCGGGCGAGGGACCTCGACGCCGCCCGCTCGGCCCTTGATGACTGGGGCGGGACGGTCGGGACGCGCCATCGGCGCCACGCGCAGGCGCTGTCACAGGCGGGCGCAGGGGCGGCGGACTGCCTCGAGGATCTCGGTCGGCGCCTGCAGCTCTACGCGACCGACCTCGCGCAGACCATGGCGCAGATCCGCCAGATCGAGCAGGCCGCGGAGCGCGCCGACCTCGAGGTGAGCGGCGGCGTCCTCGTCCCCCGCTTCGGGATCACTGGGGAGGCGGACGCGGCGCGCGCGCACGAGCGCGAGCGGGCCGCGGAAGAGCTCCAAGCCCGGTGGCGCACCGCCCTCGCGCTCGCCGAACGCCGCAATGACCATCTGCGGGCGGCGCTCGCCGCGCTCGATCGGGAGCTGATCAGGCTCACCGCGATGATCGAGCACCGGCTACCGTGACCCTGCGACGCGTCACACCGACCCCGAGCCGCGGCCGGTCGATTAAGCCCGAAGGAGATGCCTGGTGAAGATCCAGCGGACGATGGACCATCGGGGGACCCCGGCGGAGGTCTTCGAGATCATCTCCGACCCCGAGTTCCAGCAGGAGAAGGTGGCCGTCACGGGCCCGACGGCCGTGGCCGAGGTGACCCCGGGCGATGGCGGCGTCGCCATCCGGACCGAGCGGCACCTCCCGACCGATCAGATGCCCGACGTCGCCCGCCGCCTCCTCGGCGCGACGATGACGATCGTCGAGGAGCAACGGTGGGGCGCGGAGCGATCCGACGGCACCCGCCGTGGTGAGGTCCGGATGTCCGCTCCGGGCGCGCCGATCTCGCTGACCGGGCGCCTCCTTCTCGAACCCGCCGGAGCCGGCAGCCGGCTGAGCGTCGATGCCGACCTCAAGTGTTCGATCCCCCTCGTCGGGCGACAGATCGAGCAATCCGCCGAGCCCGGCGTCACGATGGGGATCGACTACGAGAGCGAGCTCATCGACCGCTGGTTGAGCGCCGAGGACTAGGGAGTCTCGCGCAACAGGTCTTGGATCTCGGTGACGTCGTACCAGAGCAGATCGTCGTATCCCTCGCCGATCCCCTGCCCGGGGTGTTCTTCGACGTGCACACTCACGACATCGGCGCGGCGAAGGGGGTCCGACAAGGAGACCGCTGAGGGCGCAGCGTCGGCTCGATCCTCCGCGCCGGCGTCGGCCGCCACGACCAGGCGACGATCGCCGGATGCAGCCCGAAGGGCGTCGGCCGCGTCGAGGGCATCGCAGAGGGCATCGAATTCGAGTTCCTCGTCGTCCGTGCGCTCATCCCTTGGCTGGCGCTCGGTGACCGCGAAGGCGGCCCGAGACGCCACGTCCTCCCCATTCGCCAGGGCGGTGAGGTCGGCCCAACCGAGGGGCACGTAGACGCGGCGGCTCACGACGACCCCTTCTTGCGTCCTCCCGAGGACCGGTGGCTCTGCAGCAGCTCGGAGAGCGACTCCTCGAGCGCGTGCGCGAGGCCATCGAGATCGGCCATCGCGTCCCGATCCCCATTGAGGCCGAAGTAGACGCCACCGTCGTAGGAGGTCAGCCCGATCGCGAGGGCCTGGCCCCGACCGAGCGGCATCACCGGGTAGGTGGCGAGCATCTTCGCGCCGCCGGCGTAAAGCGCCTGCTGCGGTCCGGGCACGTTGGTGATCACGAGGTTCGACAACCGACGCGTCATCGCTCCCCCGGCGCGGGCCCCAAGGGAGTGCAAGGTGGGTGGGGCGAAGCCGCCGAGCGAGGCGAGGGAGGCCGCATCGACGGCCCGGTCGGTTTCCATCTGCTGACGCATCGCGAAGGCGATCTGGTGCAGGCGCATCGACGGGTTGGGCTCACCGACCGGCAGGTCGACGAACGCCGCGGTCATCCGTGCGCCGGAGAAGTGCTCTCCCGACTCGTCGTAGACGCTGATCGGCACCATCGCCCGCACCGTCGTGGTCGCGGTGACCGGTTCGCCGCGCATCTGCATCCAGGTCCGCAGCGCGCCGGTGATGGTGGCGAGGACGACGTCGTGGATCGTGACGTCTTCGACATAGCGCCCACGCGCGAGGCGCGAGCGCACCGTGCGGTAGTCGGCGAGGTCGGTGCTGACAAGGACCCACCGGCGGGCCCGGCCGATCGTCGCGTTGAGCGGGGATGTCGGGGCCGGCCGCGCCCCGACCCGGGCGAGGGTCGCGGCCAGGCCGCCCGCGAGGCTAAGGACGCGTTGGCCCGCCTCGGAGACATCGCGAAGCCCATGACGGAGGTGCTCGACGGCATGGCCGGGGCTGCGCACGGCATCCGCGACGGCATCGACGACGAGGCGCAGGTCGGACGGCTCGCCCTGGGGCCGCCAGGGCGAGTTCGCGCGGATCTGTTCGGCCGCGTCGGCGTCGACCAGCAGGTGGGCGATGTCGACGGCGTTGATGCCGTCAACCATCGACTGGTGGGCCTTGGTGACGATGGCAAAACGGCCGCGCTGCAGCCCTTCGACGAGGTAGACCTCCCAGAGCGGACGGTCACGATCCAAGGCGCGGGAGGTGATGCGGGCGACGAACTCCTCGAGCTGGGCATCTCCGCCGGGGGCCGGCAGGGCCGAGCGGCGCACGTGATAACTGAGGTCGAAGGTCTGGTCATCGACCCAGACCGGGTCGGCGAGTCGGCCCGGGACATACCGGATGCGCTGGCGGTACCGCGGGAGGTCCGCGATCCGCTCGGAGATGAGGGCAACCAACTGGTCGTAAGTGAAGCCCTCCTTCGGCGGTTCGAAGATCATGACCGAGCCGACGTGCATCGGGAGGGTGGATTCCTCGGTGTAGAGGAAGGACGCGTCAAGGGCGCTCAGGCGGCGGTTCGTCACCCGGCATATGTTCTTACAAAAGCCCAGCCGTTCGCACCTCCTTCGCACCGAAGCGTGACGAGGGTCGCTATGGCGCGCGGCGCCGTCCGCCCTGCCGCCGCCGGGTCGAGCCCGAGTCCTGCCGACCAGAGATCTGGGCCGCGAGAGCCGTGAGGGCCGCTCGAAGGGGGCTCGACGGCGCGTGCTCGCCGAGCGTGCCACCGGCGAGGAGCGCTCGGTCGAGGGCCTCGGCGTCATCCGGCAGGAGGGTCACCTCCGAGACCCCAGCGAAGCGGTCGAGGGCTTCGCTCACCCTTCGTCCCGGCGAGGGCCCCACCGCCGAGGCGCGCACCTTGGTCACGACGAACTCGGGTTCGGCCGAGGCGATGGTCCCCGTCGCTTGGATCGCGCGGACCAATCGGTGCAGGCCAATGGGGTCGGCCTGCCCGATCACCAACAGCCGATCGGCTTCGGCGAGCGCGGTCAAGGTCGTCGCATTGCGACGTGGCGCGGTCGTGTCATAACTCAATTCCTCGTCGTCTTCGATCCCGAACCCGCAGTCGATGACGACGAGTTCGGCGAGCGAGCGGCCGAGAGCGAGGATCTGCTCGATCGCACCCACCCGCAGCTCGGGCCAGCGCTCGGGGGTCGGGATGCCGGTGAGGACGCGGAGTCTCGGAGTCACCTCGGGGGCGAGCCGGGCCAGGGTGAGCAGGTCCAAGGTTCCGAGCTCGGACGCGCGGGCCGCGGCCGCGACCCCGGGGGCCTCGTCCATCATCGCGAGCGCCTGGGCAATGCTCGCCCCGTAGGTGTCGAGGTCGAGGAGCAGGACGCTCGCCCCGAGTTCGGCGGCTTCGGCCGCCAGGTTGATCGCGACCGTGGTCCGCCCGGGCGCTCCCGTCGGGCCCCAGACCGCGACGATCTGCCCGCGGGCGATCGGCTCGTCGAGGTCCTCGCTCCCCGGAATCTGCGATCCGTCGGACCCGGGTTCGGCCGATTTGCCAGGTGGTGCCAGGTGGTCCGCGTCACCGGGGTGCTCGCGGGGTTCGCGCTCGAGCGCGAGGAGGAGTTCGGCGTCATCGGTCGCGGGCCGGATCACCGTGGCGATCCCGAGCTGTCGCAAGCGCCGCTCGCTCGCCTCATCGGGATCCGCGGTGGCGCCAATGACGGCGAGTCCCGCCCGCTTGAGGTGGTCGAGCGCATCCCGGTCCAGGCCCCGAAGGTCTGCGGAGATGACCGCGAGGTCACCGAGACCCGCGGCGGCAGTGGCCAGCAGGTCGGCGAGGTCGGGGCAGCGGCGGATGACGCGGGCGCCGCGGCAGCCGTCGAGGCGAGCCACCAACTCGGGCTCCCACGCTCCGGTGACCGCGACGACGACCTCGGTCACGGTGCGGCGTCGATCCGCTCGGCGACGAGCTTGAGGGCGGCGTCACTTCGGTCCAGGCTGAGCACGGCCTCGACCTCCTCGGCGGGGATGAGCAACACGACGGGTTGCGTGCGCTCACTTCCAGCGATCACGCGCCGACCGGGATCGGGGATCTCATGCACCGTGATGTGCTCGAGCGCCAACTCGTAGCGTGGCTCGGCATCCTCGCGCGTGGCCCGTTGGTCTGGAGCGGCTGCAGCGTAGACGCTCACGACCGAGCCCCGTCGGAGCCCCGTGACGTAGATGGGATCGACATGGACGGCCACCGAGCGAAGGTCGACCTCGGCCTCGGGGACCAGGGCTGCCCGCGGAATCAACTCCCCGCGCCGGACGACGCGATCGAGGACCACGCCAGGCTCGGGCCGCGTCTCGGCGCCGAGGTAGGCCCCTTCGCTGTCGCCCAACTGCACGTCGGTGCGCACCAGGTCCTGCTCGCCAAGCACCTGTCCCGGCGTCAGATCGCGCGCCGCCGCCCAATACCCCTGGCGTTCGTCGACCGCGCCGAAAGCCACGATGCCGACCACGACCGACGCCAGGACGAGCAGCACCCCGGCGAGAAGGCGCGGATCGCGCCACCCGGGTCGCGCCAGCCGCCGGGCCGAGGGTGTGGGCAGATCGGTCATGACCAAGCATCATGGCCTACCGGGTGCGTCCTGTGCCTCGCGTTATCCACACTTTTCGTCGGGCGAGCGGGTTATCCACCGCGGGAGCGGCACCGTCCCTCACGTGATGTCCGTCGCGAGTGGCACACTCGTGCCAGACCTCACGATCATCGCTGCCAAGGAGGGTCGATGGCGCGCCGCTTCATCCCGCTCACCGAGGTGTCCGAGATCCTCGACATCTCCTCGGCCCAGGCGTACGCCCTGGTCCGAAGCGGTGCCCTGCCCGCCATCAAGGTCGGTGGCCGGGGACAGTGGCGGGTGGAGTTGGCCGAGCTCGAGGCCTACATCCAACGCATGTACGACGAGACCCGTGACTTCGTCCATTCCGAGCAGGACCGGACCTGACGAGGCTCTCGCTCATCCGGAGGCGACCGCGCCGATGACCGCGAAGGGGATCACTCGGGTCGCCCGGACATTTTCGGCCCGTCGTGGCTCGTCCAGGGGGTGCTCGCTCACCACGAGGTAGTCCGCCCCCACCTCATCGATCGTGCCGTGCGTGAGGTTCGCCTCGACGTCGTAGATCGCGATGGGTCGCCGATCCCGGCTGATGGCGCGAAGGGCGTAGCCAAGGCTCAACCGTCGCGCGATCGTCGAGGATGACCTCGGCCGCGCCAGCCCCGACACGCTGACGAGCGCGGCGGTCGGGACCAGGATGAGGCGCCGCGGATCCGGTGCGAGCACGACCCACCCTTGCCCGCATTCTTCGACCACGGCCTCCACCGGCCCAAGGCCTCGCACCTGCGCGCTCACTCGCTCGCCGAGGGACCCGAGGAGCCGTTGACCGAGGGTGATCCGACCGCGCTCGGCGCGGGTCCGCTCGGCGATCTCGGCGTCGCGCTCGAGGCGCTCTTGGGCAGCGAACTGCGCCTCGATGTCATCGAAGAGCCGTTCCCACCGCACCCGACCCACTGTAGGGCGCCCCTCACGACCGCGAATCCGACGAAGCCATCACGTCCCGCCACACCCCTTGTCAGGGACGATCGAACGTGATCAACTGTAAAACGCACCAAATCGCATCAAACGCATCTATCCGACACTGTCGTCGGTGGAGGGAGCGACGATGACTATCCGCCGCCTCATGGCCCCGCTCCTTAGCGCCCTCCTCACCGCGGGCCTCATCCTTGCTACCGCTGCGGCCGCGCGCGCCGCCTTCGGTCCCGCTCCACGGCTCGAGGACGTGATCGCCCTGCTCGCCGCGGGGCTGGCCGCTGTCCTTGGCAGTTGGCTCACCGCCGTCCTGGTCGCCGAGCTCCTGGCGTGCGCGCCGGGCACGCTCGGGCGGATGGCCACTGCGCTCGGCGATCGCCTCACCCCGGCCCTGATGCGTCAGGTGCTCACGCTCGCGCTGGGCGCCGGTACGGCCGCAGTGACGTTCCCAGCACCGACCGTGGCTGCCACCGCTCTCCCCCCGAGCGCGGTCGTCCCCGCCGATCGCTCGCCTCGCGATCTGCCCGATCCCGGGTGGCCATCGCACGACGAGCGCCCTCCCGCACCCCGCCCGGTCTCACCGGATCGACCCGACCCCGGGTGGATCCCGACCACCCCAGAGCGACCCTCCGGCGACCTCACCCTGCTCGGCGAGCGCACCCAAGGGCGCGAGGAGGACGAGAGTGACCGTCTCGTGGTCGTCCGCCGCGGTGACACGCTCTGGCACATCGCTGCTCGAAATCTTGGCGAAGGCGCTACCGATGCTGAGATTGCCCGCCACTGGCCCCGCTGGTGGGCGGCCAATCGCGAGGTCATCGGTTCCGATCCGGACCTCATCCTGCCCGGGACTCGCCTCGTCCCGCCGAGCCATCACCGGGACCTCGCGCCCCAGCCCCGGGGACGGTCATGAGCGCGCAGGCCATCGACGTCCAGCCGGAGCACCTCGGCGGCGCCATCCGGGTGGTCCCCGCTCCCCCAAACCGGCCGGCGGCCCTTCCCCTTTCCAGCGGGCCAGAGGAGCGAACCGACGAGTTCTGCTACGTCCAAGACCCCCTCGGCGTCGACCTGTTCGCGGCCCGGTGTCCGACCCGACCAACCCGCCCGGACTGCACCCCACTACCGGACCCGCAGGTATGGGCCGGCCAGGTCGCCCGCGCGCTAGTGGAGGTCATGCACGGGGCCCGTCCGTCCGCCCAGATCGTGCGCTGGGTGAGCGCGGAGGTGTATTCGGCGGTCGCGCACCGCGGGGACGTCGCCGCCCGGCGCGAGTCGGCGCGCCTGATCGCCGGCCGCGCACGCACCCGCCGGGTGGTCGTGACCCGCGTGCAGGTCTGCCGCCCCCGCGAAGGGGTCGCCGAGGTCGCGGTCGTGCTCGTGGACTCCGGGCGGGTGCGAGCGCTCGCCCTTCGCCTGCGAGCGAAGGGCGGGCGCTGGCTCGTCGAGGCCCTGCAGGTCGGATGACCTAGCGGCGGCGCTTGTTCTTCTTGCGCTGCTTGCGGGCGGCGGCGCGGCGCTGCTGCCGGCTCCCGCCGCTCGCCTCGTCGCCTCCGGTCACCTCGTCATGCTCTTCGACCCCACCGGTGTCCGAGGGCGCCGAGTAGTGCAGGCGCTGCGGCTTGTCGTGGTCCTCAAGACCCTTGGCGGTGATCTCTGGGCGCGCCGACTCCTCGGCGTCCGCGCCACCGCCCAAGAGCTGATCGACCGTCATCGGCTTGGTGGCCGGTTCCGGCTCGCTCACCTGGACTTCGGCGTTGAAGAGGTAGCCGATGGCCTCTTCCTTAATCGCCTCATTCATCGCCTCGAAGAGCTGGAAGCCCTCGCGCTGGTACTCAACGAGCGGGTCACGCTGGGCCATCGCCCGCAGGCCGATGCCCTCCTTGAGGTAGTCCATCTCGTACAGATGCTCGCGCCACTTGCGGTCGAGGACCGACAGGACCACGCGCCGCTCCAACTCCCGAGCGACCTGCTCACCGAGGTCGCTCTCGCGCCGGTCGTAGGCCTCGTGAATATCGGTCACGACCTCTTCGCGCAGGTTGGCCGCGGTCAGCTGCGACAGGCCGCCGGCCCCCTCGACGAGCTCCTCCTTGGTGAAGCTGATCGGGTAGATCGCCTTCAGCGCGGTGAAGAGCCGGTCGAGATCCCAATCCTCGGAAAAGCCCCCGGCGGTTTCGGCGTCGACATACCCGCCCGCGACATCGGACATGAAGTGGCGGACCTGCTCTTCGAGGTCTTCACCGCGAAGCACCCGGCGCCGCTCGTCGTACACCACCGTGCGCTGGCGGTTCAGCACGTCGTCGTACTTCAGCACGTTCTTACGGGTCTCGTAGTTCTGGCCCTCGAGTTGGCTCTGGGCGCTCTCGATCGAACGGGTGAGCATCCGCCCTTCGATCGGGGTGTTCTCATCGATCTTGGCCGTGGCCATCACGCGGTCGACGAACCCGGCGTTGAACAGGCGCATCAAGGTGTCCTGCAGGGAGAGGTAGAAGCGAGACTCGCCGGGGTCACCCTGTCGGCCGGAGCGGCCGCGGAGCTGGTTGTCGATTCGGCGCGACTCGTGCCGCTCGGTGCCAAGGACATAGAGACCACCGAGGGCCGCGACCTCGTCGTGCTCGGCAGCGACCGCCTTTTCGGCCTCGGCGAGGGTCTCGTCCCAGGCGGCTTCGTACTCCTCCGGAGTCTCCTCCGGATCCAGGCCGCGGCGGCGCATCTCGGCGACCGCCCGGAATTCGGGGTTGCCGCCGAGCATGATGTCCGTGCCTCGACCGGCCATATTGGTCGCGACGGTGACCGCGCCCTTGCGCCCGGCCTCGGCGACGATCGCGGCCTCGCGCTCGTGGTGCTTGGCGTTCAAGACCTCGTGCTGGACGCCGCGCCGACGGAGCTGGTCGGAGAGGTACTCGCTCTTTTCGACGCTGGTCGTGCCGACGAGGACCGGCTGGCCCTCTTCGTGCCGCTCGACGATGTCGTCGACCACCGCGTCGAACTTCGCCTGCTCGGTGCGGTAGACGAGGTCGGCCTGGTCCTTGCGGATCATCGGCTTGTTGGTGCGGATGGGGACGACACCCAGCTTGTAGATCGAGTACAGCTCGGCCGCCTCGGTCTGGGCGGTACCGGTCATCCCCGAGAGCTTGTCGTACATGCGGAAGTAGTTCTGCAGGGTGATCGTCGCGAGCGTCTGGTTCTCGTTTTTGATGTTCACCCCTTCTTTGGCCTCGATCGCCTGGTGCATGCCCTCGTTGTAACGGCGACCCGGCAGGATCCGGCCGGTGTGCTCATCGACGATCAGCACCTCGCCGTCGATCACCACGTAATCCTTGTCCCGCTTGAACAGTTCCTTGGCGCGAATGGCGTTGTTCAAGTAGCCGATGAGGGGGGTGTTGACGCTCTCGTAGAGGTTGTCGATGCCTAGGAAGTCCTCGGTCTTTTCGATCCCCGCCTCGAGGACACCCACCGTGCGCTTCTTCTCGTCGACCTCGTAGTCGCCGTAGCCCTTGGTCCCCTCGCTCGGCGCGACGCCCTTATCCAGGCGGGTGACCAGCTTGGCGAACTCGGAGTACCACTTCGTCGGTTGGTCGGCGGGCCCGGAAATGATGAGCGGCGTGCGGGCCTCGTCGATCAGGATCGAGTCGACCTCGTCGACGATGCAGAAGGAATGGCCCCGCTGGACGAGCTCCTCGGTACTCCACGCCATGTTGTCGCGCAGGTAGTCAAAGCCAAACTCGTTGTTGGTGCCGTAGGTGATGTCCTTGGCGTATTCGACGCGCCGCTCCTCGGGGGTCATCCGCGAGAGGATCACGCCGGTCTCGAGGCCGAGGGCGCGGTGGATTCGGCCCATCAGCTCGGCCTGGTACTCCGCGAGATAGTCGTTGACCGTGATGACGTGCACGCCCTTACCGGTCAGGGCATTGAGATAACTCGGCAGGGTCGCGACGAGGGTCTTACCCTCACCGGTCTTCATCTCGGCGACATTGCCCATGTGCAGGGCCGCGCCACCCATGATCTGGACGTCGAAGTGGCGCTTGCCGATCGTGCGCTTGCTCGCCTCCCGGACGGCGGCGAAGGCCTCGGGGAGGATGTCGTCGAGCGTCTCGCCGTCGGCGAGGCGCTTTTTGAACTCGTCGGTCTCGGCGCGCAGCTCCGCGTCGGTCAGCTTCTCGAAGTCCTCTTCGACGGCATTGACCTGCTGAGCGATCCCCTCCAGCTTCTTCAAGATGCGGCCTTCGCCAGCGCGCAGCAGTTTCTCGACGATCTTCAAGGTAGGTGTCTCCTGGGGTGGAACCTGGTCCGGCAAGCGGGTCTTTTCCGGTTCAGCGTAGTCGCTTGACCCTGCGTAAGGGCCTAACGTCCGAGCAGCCGGGCGGGTTTCCGAGGCCGACGAAGGGGGTGAAATGGCTTTGCCCGGTTGGTCTCTGGTGCGCCAGAGTGACCGCCATGGCCGACGCCACGATCCCCCAACTGACCGGAGAACGGGTCCGCCTGCGCGCCCTCACCGAGGACGATCTCCCCGCGATCGTTGAGCAGAGCAGTGATGCCGAGGCGATCGCGTGGACGACCGTCCCCTCTCCCTACGGGCTCGACGACGCCCGCTATTACCTGGGCCTTGCCCACTCCGGCTGGTCGACGCGCACAGAGAATCTCATCTGGGCGATCGAGGAGATCGGCGCCGAAGGGGGCGAGCCGGGCCTGCGGTACGCGGGCACCATCGACCTTCGCCCCGGATCCTCCAGCGCGCACGCCTGGGAGCTCGGCTTCTCCCTGCACCCCGCCGCCCGCGGCCGAGGGTTGATGAGCGATGCCGTGCGAGTCGCCTGCCGCTGGGCCTTCGATGAGGGTGCCCCGAGCATGTACTGGTACGCCAATCGCGGTAACTGGGCCTCTCGTCGGGTCGCCTGGGCGTGCGGTTTCACGATGCATGGCCTGATGCCGGCGAAGATCGCGGCGCGTGGTGGCCCCGCGGACTGCTGGGCGGGCTCGCTCCTTCCCGGCCAGCCGATGCGCGCGAGCACCCCCTGGTATGAGCCGCCGGTCCTTGATGACGAGACCATCCGCCTTCGCCCCCTGCGCGATGAGGACGCCTCGGCGGCCGAAGAGGTGGACGACCCCGCGCACTGGATCCCCGAGGGCTCGAGCCTGACCCCGGAGCGATTCCCGGGCTTCGTCATGCGCCGGCAGGAGGCCGCCGCGTCCGGGCTCGGCGTCAGTTGGTGCATCGCCGACCGGGCAAGCGACCGGCCGCTCGGTGAGATCGGGATCTTCTTGCGGGCGGTGGGGACCGATGCGGCCGAACTCGGCTACCAGATCCTGCCCTCGGCCCGCGGGCGCGGCGTCGCCTCCCGCGCCGCGCGCCTGGTGGTGGATTACGTGACCCGATCCGTCGCCGACGGCGGTCTCGGCTTTCGCCGCCTCGTGGCCGAGACCGCCGCGGATAACGAGGCGAGCAATGCCGTCCTGCGCCGCTCAAGCTTCAAGGTCTACGGGCGGGAGCACGCCGTGGATCCGCTCCCCGATGGCAGTTACGGCGACGGCCTGCACTGGGAGCGCCCGACCTAGGTGAGGCCGAGGTGGGTCGCGAGCTCGTGCAGTTCGGCGTCCAGGGCTGCGCGGTCAGTGGATCCCCCGCGCCCGGGCTCCCAGGTCACCTGTTGGACGAGCAGGCGTCCGGCGCCGCGATCGGCCTTCAGGTCGACCCGCCCGACGAAGTCCTCGCCGAGGAGGAAGGGCAGCACGTAGTAGCCGTGCACCCTCTTCGCCGCGGGCGTGTAGATCTCGATGCGATAGCGAAAGCCGAAGAGGTCCTGTAGTCGCTGCCTCGTCCAGACCATCGAGTCGAAGGGCGAAAGGAGCGCGCGGGCGTTGGTGCTGCGGGGGCGGCGCGCCTCCGGGTGGAGGTAGGCCCGACCCCATCCCTCCACCTGCACGGGGACGAGTTCACCCGCGTCCACGAGCGACGCGATCGCCGGGGCGGCCTGAATCCGTTTGAGCCGGAAATAGTCCGCCAGATCGGCCTCGGTGGCGATGCCGTGCGCCCGCGCGGCGATCCGGACCAGCTCCCGACACGCCTCGGCCTCGCTCGGACGCTCTCGCTCGAGCCAGAGACCTGCATCCGCGGGCGGGACGACCCGAGCGAGGCTCGCGTACCGCCTCTCGAACTGCGCGGTCCGCCCCGCCGAGGAGATCTGTCCGCCCCAAAACAGGTGCTCGAGGGCGCATTTGACGAGCGACCAGTTCCATCCCCACTGGGTGCGCTCGATCGGGCGGTCATGGGCGAGCGCGGCCTCCACCTGCCGAGCGGTCAGGGGGCCGCGACTCACCACCTCCTCGCGCACGGCCTCGACGAGCGCGGGGTGCTCCGTGGCGACCCGCCTCATCCCGCCCCACGACTCGGCATCGGCGCGCCGCATCCGATGGTCAAACAGTGGCCAGGTGGTCGGCGGGACCAGGGCGGCCTCGTGCCCCCAGTACTCGACGAGCCGCCGCGGGGCCTCGTCGCGTGCCCGGTCGACCAGCCCCCGGTCATGCGGCCCGAGCCGGGAGTAGAAGGGCAGGTAGTGACTGCGAGCGAGGACATTGACGCTGTCGATTTGGACAATGCCGACCGTCGCGATGACCCGCGCGATCTGGCGCATGGTGACCGGCCCCAGCGGGCGGGGTCCGGCGAGGCCCTGAGCGGCGATCGCGATCCGCGCGGCGGCGGCTCTCCTCATTCGGCGGGCTCATCCGGATCGATGAGGTGGGTGCGCACGGCGTACATCGCTGCTTCGACGCGCGAGTGAAGTTGCAGCTTGTCGAGGATATTGCGCACGTGATTCTTCACGGTGTTCTCGGAGATGTAGAGCTCGGCGGCGATCTGCCGGTTCTTCCGACCGCGCGCCACGAGGGTGAGCACCTCACGCTCGCGCTCGGTGAGGTCCGAAGCGCGCCCCGGAGCATCCCCGCGGCTCAAGTTGGCGAACTCCGCGAGCAGAGAGGCCGCCATCGATGGGGGGATCGGAGACTGCCCGGCCCGCACCGCCCGCACGGCGCGGCCGACCTCGTCGGGCGGGCTGTCCTTCAACAGATACCCCGATGCTCCGGCGCGGATCGAGGCGAAGAGGTCCTCCTCTTCGTGCGAGGAGGTCAGCATCAGCACCCGGGTGCTCGGGCAGATCCGGAGCACATCGGCGCAGACCTCGATCCCGGACTGGCGCGGCAACCACAGGTCCATCAAGACGACATGGGGGCGATGACGGCGCACCGCCTCGATCGCACCCGGCCCGTCCCCGGCCTCGGCCACAACCTCCAGGTCGTCTTCGAGATCGAGAAAGGTCCGCAGGCCCCTGCGGTAGAAGGCGTGGTCGTCGACGACCACGACTCGGGTGGTGCGCTCCACCACTAGTGAACTCCTCGTCTCCTCGGCCTTACCTTAGCGAAGGCGCCGTCCCCTCTCCGGAGGGCAACGGCGCCTTCGCTCAGGCTGGTCTGGTCACTCGACCTCGGCGGCCTCATCGTCGAGATCGAGGTGGATCACGCCATAGGACCACCCGTGTCGGCGGTAGACCACGCTCGGGCGGTCGTGATCGCTGTCGTGGAAGAAGTAGAAGTCGTGGCCCACGAGTTCCATATCCCGCAGTGCCTCCTCCAGGGTCATCGGGCGGCTCTGGTGAACCTTCTCGCGGACCTCGATCGGGGAATCACCGATCGCCCCGAAGAGGTCGGGGGTCTGGTCCTGATCGGGCTCGGGCGAGGACTCGGTGACCTCCTCGGGCAGCGCTGCCGTTGCTTCGGCCACCGACTGCGGGGTCCGTCGACCGCGGTGGACCCGGCGCCGGTCGTGGGCGCGGCGCAGTCGTTCGATGAGCTTGTCGGTGGCGAGATCCACGGCGGCCTGGCGATCGTCATGGCTGGCCTCGGCCCGGATCACTGGCCCCTTGGATCGGCAGGTGATCTCCACGCGCTCGCTCTCCTTGGCGCGGCGCGGGTTGGCCTCATGGCGCACGAGGACCTCGACCCGTTGCATCTTCGGTTCGAGGTGGGGCACCTTGGCCAGCTTGACGTCTAAGTACTCGCGCAGCCGATCCGAGATGGTGACATTGCGTCCGGTGACGACGATCTCCACGTGGGCCTCCTTAGCCGACGAAGCGAGCGGCAAACCCCCTTCGCCGCCCGCCGGGGTGCGCGCGGGACGTGGCCGTCACGCGCGAGAACCCCTCGCGTCATCACCGCTGGGCGGCGAGGCGAGGGGTCCATGACGACACGTTAGTCGGCTGCCACACCTTTGGGTAGGCGATGGGCCCCGGATCCTCGTCGGGCCGCGAGCACGGTCGCGGCCCGCACCTCCCCTGCCCCTGCTTCTCGGCACGCCTGCGCGCACGCCGCGAGGGTCGCCCCGCTCGTCACGACATCGTCGACCAGCACGACGAGGCGGCCCGCCAGCACCGGTCGTCGTCGTCCGCGCACGCTCACCGCCGAGCTGATATTGCGCCAGCGCGCATCGCGGCCAAGTCCGGCCTGGTCCGCCACTCCCCGAGCGCTCGTGAGGGCATCGAGCAGGATCGGCCCCTTCGGGACCTGCCGCAAAGCCAGTTCGCCCATCGCGCGAACCGGGTGATCGCCGCGGGCCCGCTTGGTCCGGGGCGCCGATGGAGCGGGGATGACGAGCGCGCCCGGCGCATCGCGGCCGAGGGCCCCCGTCAGCGATCGCGCGAGCAGCGTCCCGAGGATCGGGAGCAGGTCGCGGCGGCCGCCATCCTTAGCGGCCCGCACGACTCTCGCGGAGACCCCGAGATAGCGACCCCAGGCGTAACAGACGGGCCACGCTTCCGGGCACGGTTCAGGCCGAATGGCGAGCGCGGCATCGTGGTCTCGGACGAATCGCAGATCCGCGAGCGCGCGGAGGCAAGGCTCACAGACCGCCGATCCGGGCCGCCCGCAGCCCCCGCAGGACTGCGGCAGGATCAAATCGATCAGGCTGGCTCCGAGGCGCTCTCCCATCGCGGCCATGCTGGCCGCTTCGCACCCCGCGAGCCGAACGACCTGCCGCCGGTGTGGATGGTGAGGCCAAAGGACGAGAAGCGGTGGATTACCGCCCGGCGACGGCGACGGTGGCCCCCTTCGGCAGGGTGAGGCGGACGAATCGCTGACCACTGCGCTGGTAGACGTGGCCGTTACCGCTGCCCACCACGAGTTCTTGCGGTCCGGCGGTGGTCGTCACCGACTGGGCGTCCGGAACCCTCGGCAGCGCGGTGATCTCACCGCCGACATCGCAGAGGAAGGCCCCCCGGGGCTCGTTCGCCGCTCGGCGCGCGATGACGGCGATCTGGTGAGCGGTCGTCCAGACGATGTCGACGAGGTCGACCAATCGGGTCGCGACCCGCAGGGGCTGCCCCGAGGTGCCAGTGGGCAGGCCATTGGCCTGGCGGGTGATCCCCGCGACGTCGAGGCGCGCCCCGCCGGATGCGCTCGACAGGACCGCGATCCGCGATCCGTCCGGTGAGACATCCAGGGCCCGGACGCGGCGGCCAGCGAGCCAGCCGATCGGGATGTGCGCTGGCCGCGAGCGAGGATCGCTCGGATCGACCGTCGCGTTGATCGCCCAGACCCGGATCGACTCGGTCGCGCCGCTGCCGCGACCACCGACCCAGATCACCCCGTTACCGTCATATCGGGGTCGCACTAGGCGGTCGGCGAAGTAGGGAACCCGCACGCTCGAACCATCGTCGCGCCATCTCATCAGTTCGGTACCGGAGGTGTCCACGCCCGTCACCTCGGCCCCATCGGCCGATAGGGCGATCTGACGCCAGTCCCGGCCGATCGGCGGGAAGGGGCTGCTCGCGTCGCTCAGTTCGTCCTCGGTCAGCGAGAGCAACCGGCCAGCGGCGACCGGGACCGCTTGGGCTCGATCCCAGACCACCGCCTTGGCGTCGCGGGCGATGGTGCGCTCGACGAAACCCAACTGTTCGGGCGAGGTGAGCGGAGGCTCGACATTCGGCAGCTGGATGAGTTGGCCCTCCACCGAGAGCTCCACGTCGGCGACCCCGGGCAGTTGCATCAAGGTGGCGACGAACTGCGCCGCGAGATTGGTCCGCACGGTGACGTCTTCGGAGAGGCCGGCCGCGGG
>NZ_JBGFSK010000003.1:295351-404439 GCF_041365945.1 Janibacter sp. GXQ6167
CGTCGGCGACCCCGGGCAGTTGCATCAAGGTGGCGACGAACTGCGCCGCGAGATTGGTCCGCACGGTGACGTCTTCGGAGAGGCTGGCCGCGCGCAGGTCGACCTGCGCGGACCCGCCGATCACGGGGACGGCATCGACGCTCAGGCGCGCGCCCTCGTCGGTGCGGGCAGCGCCGGAGAGATATCCGGGGACCGGCCCAAGCTGGGCCCGGGCGAGCCGGGTGCTTTGTTGATCCTGCGGGATCCAGCGCAGATCGGCGACGAGGGAGTTCCAGCCGATCACCGGGTAGTGGACGTAGTAGTTGCGATACATGCGCCCGACAAGCACCGTGTGCAGGGCGCGGCCGTAGTCCTCGGGGAGCGCCGAGATGCGCCATTCGCCGGCGAGGATCGCGAGGCTGAACTCCAGGCTCATCTCGTCCTTCGGCGGGGCCGTCGCGTACCGACCGTCGCCATCGATCCGGGCGACCAGATCGCGCAGGCGGACCCGGTAGGTCTGGTCATCAACCCGGGTAATCGTCGGTGCCGTCGAACCGTAGACGACCGTCTGCTGGTCGGGGTTCCACGCGGCTTGGGCCTGCTCGGTGAGGAAGGAACGAGCGACCGCCAACTCCGGGCCCGTCGTGGCCCCAGCTCGCATGAACCCGCTGATGATCTGTTCCGGTGAGGCTCCGCTCGTGGGGCCGGGTGGGCGCACTGCGACCCCGTCATCGGTCGGACCGGCGATCGGAAGACCCGTACGAACCGTGCGATCGGCGCTCAGCCCGCACCCGGCGAGCAGCGCGCTCGCCCCGGCTCCGGCGAGGATCGCCCGACGGGTGATCTTCGGGTTCATAGGTCGATCTCCGCGAGTTCCCCCTCCCGCGGGGTGAGCGGGAGTGGTGCCGATTCGATCTGTCCCCCAGCTTCGATCGGGACGGTGAGCCGGAAGCGGGACCCTTCCCCGGGTTCGCCCCAGGCCTGCAACCACCCGTGATGAAGGCGGGCGTCCTCCAAGGAGATGGCAAGGCCGAGCCCGGTCCCCCCGGTGGTCCGGGCCCGGGCCGGGTCGGCCCGCCAGAAGCGGTTGAACACCATCGAGGCCTCGCCGGCGCGCAGCCCGACCCCGCGGTCGGCGACGAGCACGGAAACCGCCGAGTCATTTCGCGCAATGTAGATATCGACCGGCCGGCCTTCGCCGTGCTCGACGGCGTTGACGACGAGATTGCGCAGCACCCGCTCGATCCGGCGAGCGTCGACATCGGCGATCGCCGGGCCGCTGCTATGGACCCGCACCTCCGATCCTCGGCGCTTCGCGATCGGTTCGGCCGAGACCACCGCGCGCGCGACGATCCCGACGAGATCGCTTGGCTCGCCCTCGAGGACCGCCGCACCCGCATCGAAGCGGCTGATCTCCAACAGGTCGGCGAGCAGTGCCTCGAAACGGTCCAACTCGGTCGTGAGCAGTTCTGCCGACCGAGCGGTCACCGGGTTCATCTCGTCGGTGGAGGCATTGATCACCTCCGCGGCCATCCGGATCGTGGTGAGGGGGGTCCGCAGCTCGTGGGAGACATCCGAGACGAAGCGTTGCTGCACGCGTGAAAGACCCTCGAGCTGGCGGATCTGGGCCTGCAGATTGTCGGCCATCTCGTTAAAGGACTGGCCGAGCATCGCCAGCTCGTCGCGGCCCCGCGCGGCCATCCGGTCGTTGAGGTGGCCGGCGGCGAGCCGCTCGGCGACGCTCGCCGCGCGCCGGACCGGGGTCACCGCCTGGCGCGTCACGACATAGGCGACCGCCGAGACCAGCAAGATCAGCAGGACCGCGCCGAGGAGGAAGGAGCGCCCGACGACATCGAGGGTCCGCTCCTCCTGATCGAGCGGGAAGATGAAGTAGAGGTCATAGGGGCCGGCGCCTGGGATCTGGACCTGGGAGCCGACCACCACCGCGGGCACGGTCTGGGTGGTGGTCGCCGGATCGCTCGGGTCGGCAGGATTCGCCGGAGTCGTCCGTTCGAGGTCGATCACCGTCGTCTGCTGTCGGCCCGGGTCGGCAGCGACCGCCTGGCGCAACTCGGTCGGGACCTGGTCCGGCCCGATACCCGCCCGGCGCGGGTAGACGGTGTCCAACTCGGTCGGCTCGGTGTTGTTCAGCGAGCGGATCAAGATCACGTAGCGGCTGTTGTCCTTACCGGGCGACGCCAGGTGCTGATCGACGGTATTCGAGACCGACGCCGACAGTTGATCGACCGAGTAAGTCCGGTCGGTCTGATCGAAATAGCCCTGGGCCTGCGAGGTCAGATGCCGCGACTCCGCCTGGGCCGAGGTGACGGCATCTTCGACGAGCCCGTCGGCGATGCTGCTGTACATGTACGCGCTCACGAGCGAGACGGTCACCACACCGAGCAGCAGGGTGGAGATGATCACCCGGACCTGGAGCGAGCCCCGCCAGGCGCGGTAGCACCGCTGGATCACGCCGACGAAGGCGTTGCGCACCGTCCGCACGGCCCGAGCCGCCGCGGACCCCGCGGGCGACGGTCCGTCGGTCATCGGCTAGGCCGGTCCCGCCTTGTATCCGACACCGCGCACGGTCACCACGATCTGTGGATTCTCCGGGTCGTGCTCGATCTTGCTCCGAAGCCGCTGCACGTGGACGTTGACGAGGCGGGTGTCTCCGGCGTGGCGGTACCCCCAGACCTGCTCGAGGAGCACCTCGCGGCTAAAGACCTGGTACGGCTTGCGTGCGAGCGCGACGAGCAGGTCGAACTCGAGCGGGGTAAGGGCGAGCGTCTGATCCCCGCGGCGCACGGAGTGACCCGCGACGTCGATCTCGAGGTCACCAATCGTGAGGCGCTCGGGCTCGGGCTCATCCCCGCGACGCAGGCGTGCCCGGATCCGAGCGATGAGTTCCTGGGGCTTGAAGGGCTTGACGACATAGTCGTCGGCGCCGGATTCCAAGCCCACCACGATGTCGACCGTGTCGGTCCGCGCCGTCAGCATGACGATTGGGACCCCGGACTCCTGACGGATCCGACGGCAGATCTCGATGCCGTCCATGCCCGGGAGCATGACGTCGAGCAGCACGAGGTCGGGGCGGGTCTCGCGGAAGGTCGCGAGGGCCTTCGAGCCATCCGCGACGTGGGTGGTCTCGAGGCCCTCCTTCTGCAGCACGATGCCGAGCATCTCCGCTAGCGCCAGGTCGTCATCGACGACGAGTACCCGTCCGTTCACGTGGGGTCCTTTCCGTGCGGAGGGAGAAGCGATTGTTCTCGCCATCTTCACACACTTAAAGGCCGACGCTCCCTTCGCCACGCGTGGGCGAAGGGAGCGTCGGTCACCGGGTGCAGGCTCCGGTCGGCGCCTTAGTACCGGTAGTGCTCCGGCTTGTACGGGCCGGCGACATCGACGCCGAGGTACTCGGCCTGGCCCTTGGTGAGCTCGGTGAGCTCGACCCCGAGCGCGTCGAGGTGCAGGCGCGCCACCTTCTCATCGAGGTGCTTCGGAAGGGTGTAGACCTCGTTGGCGTACTCGCCGGGCTTGGTGAACAACTCGATCTGGGCGATCGTCTGGTTCGCGAAGGAGTTGCTCATCACGAAGCTCGGGTGGCCCGTGGCGTTCCCGAGGTTCATCAGGCGGCCCTCGGACAAGACGATGATCGAGCTGCCGCTCGCGAAGGTCCACTCGTGAACCTGCGGCTTGATCTCGGTCTTTTGGATGCCGGGGATCTTGGCGAGCCCGGCCATGTCGATCTCGTTGTCGAAGTGGCCGATGTTGGCGACGATCGCCTTGTTCTTCATCCGAGCCATGTGGTCGGCGGTGATGACGTCATAGCAGCCGGTGGTGGTCACGAAAATGTCGGCGGTGTCGACGACCGACTCGAGCTGGGCGACCTGGAAGCCCTCCATCGCGGCCTGCAGGGCGCAGATCGGGTCGACCTCGGTCACGATGACGCGAGCGCCCTGGCCGGCGAGGGACTGGGCGCAGCCCTTGCCGACATCGCCGTAGCCGCAGACCACCGCGACCTTGCCGCCGATCAGGACATCGGTGGCGCGGTTCAGGCCGTCGATCAGCGAGTGACGGCAGCCGTACTTGTTGTCGAACTTGGACTTGGTGACCGAGTCGTTGACGTTGATCGCCGGGAAGATCAGCTCGCCGGCCTCGGCCAGCTGGTAGAGGCGGTGAACACCCGTGGTGGTCTCCTCGGTGACGCCCTTAATCCCCTTGCTGATCGTGGTCCACTTCGTGGGGTCTTCGGCGAGCGTGCGGCGCACGAGCTCCTTGAAGACCCCGAACTCCTCGGAGTCCTCTTCCGTGGTCGGCGGGACCTGCCCGGCCTCTTCCCACTGGCGGCCCTTCAGCACGAGCATCGTTGCGTCGCCACCGTCGTCGAGGATCATGTTGGGGCCCTCGCCACCGGGCCAGGTGAGGATCTGCTCGGTGCAGTCCCAGTACTCGGGCAGGGTCTCGCCCTTCCAGGCGAAGACCGGCACACCCTGGGGGTCCTCCGGGGTGCCCGTGCCGACGACGATCGCGGCGGCGGCCTCGTCCTGGGTGGAGTAGATGTTGCAGGAGGCCCAACGGACCTCGGCGCCAAGCGCGGTCAGGGTCTCGATGAGCACGGCGGTCTGCACGGTCATGTGCAGGGATCCGGCGATCTTGGCACCGGTGAGCGGCTTGGACTCGCCGAACTCCTCGCGCAGGCTCATCAGGCCCGGCATCTCGTGCTCGGCGAGGCGAATCTGGTGACGGCCGGCCTCGGCGAGGCTCAGATCGGCGACCTGGTAGTCAAAAGACAAGACAAAACTCATTTCGCAAAAGTGGTGTTGGTAGCGCTCGGCGCGGCCCATCTGGGCGCGCGGGTCATCACCCACGCCGTTCGTCGTGCGCCCAGTCTAGCCGTTGGCCCTGGCCCGAAGGGGGTCAGTGAGCCTTTCGCCCCCGCGGGATGAGGTGCATGACCGCGACGATGATGGCGCCGACGATGAGGCCAAGCAAGGCCGAGGCCAGGGTGTTGACGATCCACGCGAGCACGCCACCGATCGCGGGGATGAGGTCGGCCACTCCCCCTTCGATCGAATGCACGAAGCCGTAGAGGCCGTGCCAGCCCAGGTTGTCGACCCCGACGAGCAGGATGTGACCGCCGACCCACAGCATCGCCGCGACCCCGACGACGGACAAGGTGGTGAGGACCTTCGGCATGGCACGAACGAGGAAGCTGCCGAAGCGAGCGCTCCCCCCGTCCCCTTCGGCGAGGTGCAGGCCGATGTCGTCCATCTTCACGATGAGGGCGACGACCCCGTAGACCAGGACCGTGATCGCGATCGCGACGACGATGAGGATGAGGGCCCGGCTGACGAAGGGCTCGGAGGCGACCTCGTTGAGCGAGATCACCATGATCTCGGCCGAGAGGATGAAGTCGGTGCGCACGGCGCCGCTCACGATGCTGTCCTCATCGACCGGCCCCTCCTCCTGCGCGGCCTCGGCGGGCTCGTGGTGGAAGAAGTGCTCGTAGATCTTCTCGGCGCCTTCGAAGCACAAATAGGCGCCACCGACCATCAGGATCGGGGTGAGGGCCCAGGGGAGGAATTGGCTGAGGAGCAGGGCCGCCGGGAGGATCAGGAGCAACTTGTTGCGAAGGGAGCCGATCGCGATCCGCTTAATGATCGGCAACTCACGCTCGGCCGAAAGACCCTGCACGTACCGGGGGGTGACCGCGGTGTCGTCGACGACGACCCCTGCCGCCTTCGCGCTCGCCCGAGCGGCGGCCGCGCCGACATCGTCGACCGAAGCCGCGGCGAGCCGCGCAAAGGCGGCGATGTCATCGAGCAGGGCGACGAGTCCGCCGGCCATTAGTTCTCCTTGGGGGCGCGCAGGGCGTCGATCAAACCCAGCAGGGCGTTTTCGACGACCTCGGTGAGGGCGGGGTGGATCCAGTATTGGCCGCGAGCGACCTCCTCGAGCGGTGTGCCGAGAGCCATCGTCTGGATCAACGGCTGGATCAGCGTCGAGGCCTCGGGGCCGAGGAGGTGCGCCCCTAAGAGGGCGCCGCTGCGGCGGTCCCCGATGAGTTTGCAAAAGCTGGTCGTGTCCTCCAGGGCCCAACCGTAGGCCGTGGATCCGTACATCTGGGTGTGGGTCACGACGTCGTGGCCGCGCTCGCGCGCATCGCGTTCGGTGAGCCCGACCCCCGCGACCTGCGGGTGGCTAAAGACCGCTCCGGGGATCGCGGTGAGGACGAAGCGACGAAGGTCATCGGGGTGGGCGAGGTTGTGCGCGACGGTCCGCGCCTGCTGGTTTGCCACATGCTTGAGCATGAGCGGCGAGCACACATCGCCAAGGGCCCAGACGCCGGGCGCTGTGGTCCGGCCGAACTCATCGACGACCACCCGTCCATCGGGGTGGCATTGCACACCCGCTGCCTGCACTCCGAGGTCGCCGCTGCTCGGGTGGCGACCGGTCGCGACGAGCAGGACGTCGGCGCTGACCTCGCTGCCATCGCTTAAGACCGCGGTGATCTCTTCACCCTCGGTGCCGCCGCGCAGCGCGAGGATCTCGCAGCCGAGGTGGACATCCCACTGCTCCATGGCCGCGGCGGTGAAGGCGGCGCTGATGTCCTGATCCGAGTGCCGCAGGAGTCGTGAACTCCGGGCGATGACGCTCACCTGCGCACCGAACGACCCGAAGACATGCGCCATTTCGGCCGCGATGAACCCGCCGCCGATGATCATCATCCGTGCCGGGAACTCGTCAAGACGCATCACCGTGTCGGAGGTGTGGAAGGGGACGCCGCTCGCCCGGACGATCTCGGGAACGTGCGGGTGCGACCCGGTGGCGATCACGATCTGGTCAGCGCTCACCTCTTCGGTCCCCCCGTCGAGCAGGTCGACCTCGAGGGTGAGCGGCGCGGTAAAGCGCGCGTGTCCGCGCAGCAGAGAGGTGTGCTTCCCGGTGCGGCGGTACTCCTCACCGGAGACCGCGAAGGGGTCGATTCGGCCGAAGACCCGGTCGCGGATATCGGCCCATCGCACGCGCTCGACGACCGCGTCGACGCCGAGGCGCGCGCTATCGCGGGCCTCGGCGGCTGCGTCCGCGGCCCGGACGAACATCTTGGTGGGGATGCATCCGACATTGAGGCAGGTCCCGCCGAAGACGGGTCCCCCTTCAATGATCGCGACCTGGTCGATTCCGGCCGTGCCGAGATCGCGGCCGGGGAGCATATTGCCCGACCCGCTGCCGATGATGGCGAGATCGACGTGAGTCATCAGGCTCCCTCGTGGATGTCCCGGAGACCGGGGGCGGTCGCCGGGTCGATCCCGTAACCGATCGACAGATAGGTGGCGGCGAGGTCGGTCAGCGCGATCAGGCCAGCGAGGCGCACGAGATCGGGTCCGGCCTCGGCGACGACCTCGCGAACCATCGCCCCGGAGCGCTCGGCGTGATCGTGGATCGACTGCGCCACATCGTGGCGCGTCGCATCGCTTGGAGTGACCGGTTCGGGCAGCGGATCGCGCAGGAGGAGCACCCCGAGCGGCGGGGTGCTCGGCGCGTCGAGGTAGGGGTCGGCGAAGATGTCCCGACCCCCATCGGGAGCGGCTGAGGCGGCGCCGGTCCACGGGCCTTCGAGGCAGGCGATCAGGCGTGAGGCGTCATCGGGCAGTCGTCCGGAGGAGGCCGGGATTCGGGCCGTGCGCGAGAGCATCGCGGCCGCCCGGCGAGCGGCGACCCCGGTGAGCGGGCCATCGCCAAAAACGGTCGGCACCACCGGGGCAAGGCCCAAGGCCAGCATCTTCGCCGGGTTCACGAAGTGTTCGGCGTCCGGCCGGCAGGACTCGGCGTGTTCATCGAGGCGGTCGGCGACCCGACCGGGCAGATCGGCGGGAAGGTCGATGACATCGGCGGCGGCGAGTCCGGCGAGCGCCGGGATGGCAAGGCTCCACAGGGCCGTGCGGGAGCGTCGCAGCTCATCGCCGACGGGGACGTGGATGCCGCGGGCCCGAGCACTCGCCTCGGAGAGCGCTGTCCCAGGACGTCCGACGGTCAGGACCGCCGCTCCCCGGCGAGCCGCTTCGTGGGCCTGGGCCACCGGACCCTCGGCCCGCCCGGTGAGCGAGACGCCGATCACGAGATCGAGCGGCCCGACCCACCCCGGGAGCGAACCCGAACCGCCGGTCGTCACGAGGACCGAACCGCTCCGGCGCACGAGCGCGCTCGCGATCTCGGCGACAGTTTCGCTCGCTCCAAGGGCCGCGATATGGACCGCGCGCGGACGCTCGCCCCCGGTGAGCCGCGCGATTCCCGCCTCTTCGGCGAGGGTCCAGCCGAGACGTGCTTGGGCCCCGGCGGTCGCGAGCGCTCGGAGCATGTCCGATCGGTCGATCCGGCTGCGCGCCTCGGCGTCATCGAGCCGAGTCTCGTCGAAGGGGGTCATCTGGGTGCGGGTCGGTCAGGGCTGGCGAGCTTCGTCGACCAGCAGCACCGGGATGCCGTCATCGACGCGGTAGGCGAGCCCGCATTCGGCGGTGTTCACGCACTGCAGTTCGGGGCCCTTAGGGCCCTCGGCGTCGCGCAACTCGGCGCGACAGGCGGGACAGCGCAAGATCTCGCGCAGCCAGGGTTCGATGCTCGCCGTGGTCATGTCCGTTGATCTCCTTCTTTTTAAGGCGGTGGGTCGGTGGGTCAGGCCTTGCGCACGACGGCGAGGACGTCATCGCGGACTCGCTCCATCGTGGCGCGATCGGCCGCTTCGACGTTGAGGCGCAGCAGGGGTTCGGTGTTGGAGGGCCGAAGGTTGAACCACCACATCGGCTCGGCCGAGGAGGTGACGGTGAGGCCATCGAGTTCGTCCACTCCGACCTCCTGCGGACCGTCGAGGGCCCAGGCGCGGACCCGCTCGGTCACCTCGGCGGCATCGGAGACGGTGGAGTTGATCTCCCCCGAGGCGGGGTACCGATCGAAGGGGGCCATCACCTCACTCAGCGGGATGTCGCTCTCGCCCAGGGCGGCGAGGACGTACATCGCGGCGAGCATGCCGGTGTCGGCGAACCAGAAGTCACGGAAGTAGTAGTGAGCGCTGTGCTCGCCGCCGAAAACCGCGTCGTGCTCGCCCATCACCGCCTTGACGAAGGAGTGTCCGACCCGGGTACGGACCGGTCGTGCTCCGTGCTCGGCGATGATTTCCGGGACCGCGGCCGAGGTGATCGCGTTGTGCACGATCGCGACGTCGGCGGCCGAGCGCCCGGAGGCGACCTCACGGGCGATCTCGCGCGCAGCGATCATCGCGGTGATCGCGCTCGGGCTCACCGGATCGCCCTTCTCGTCCACGACGAAACACCGGTCGGCGTCACCGTCGAAGGCGATCCCTAGATCCGCCCCCTTCGTGCGCACGGCCTCTTGCAGGTCGACCAGGTTTTTCGGGTCGAGTGGGTTGGCCTCGTGATGTGGGAAGGTCCCGTCGAGCTCGAAGTACATCTCGGTGAGGGTGAGCGGGAGCGCGGGCAGGCCCGCCGCCGTCCCCAGCACGGCAGGGACGGTGAGCCCGGCCATGCCATTGCCGGCATCGACGATGACGCGAAGGGGGCGGATCTCGCTGAGGTCGGCGATCCCCCGCAGGAAGGAGGCGTAGTCGGCCGTCAGATCCCGGCGCTCGATCTGGCCTGCCGGGACATCGGAGAAGCCACTCGTCCCGGAGTCGAGGAGCTCTTGAGCGCGGTCGCGGATGTCCGCCAATCCCGACTCCTGGCCGACCGGGCGCGCTCCGGCGCGACACAACTTAATGCCGTTGTACTCGGCTGGGTTATGGCTCGCGGTGAACATCGCTCCGGGGATCCCGAGCGCGCCACTGGCGTAGTAAAGGCCATCGGTGCTCGCCAGGCCGATCAGCAAGGCGTCCACGCCACGGGCGGTGACCCCGGCGGCGAAGGCCTCGACCAACTCGGGGGAACTCGGCCGCATGTCGTGGCCGATCACGACCCGCGCCGGTCCATCGCCGTCCAGCTCGGCGCGCGCCACCACTTCGGCGAAGGCGGCTCCGAGGGCCCAGGCCACGTCGACGTTGAGCTGCTGAGGGACGAGGCCACGCACGTCATAGGCCTTGACGAAGTCGGAAAGAGTGTGGGTCACGGCGGTCAGCCTAGTTCCTTGCCGCGGGCCCGGGCGGACACCTCGACCAGAGCCCCCTTAGACGTCGCGAAGCACCCGAAGATGACCGCGGCGCGAGGTCTCTCGCATGGGGCTCGCCGTCGTCGCCTCGGTGACAGCAGGAGCGGGCGTGTTCGGCGCTGCCGGACGGCGCGGACCCTCGCCCCGCACGGCGTTGGCGAGCGCGAGGAGATCGTCGTGAGTCTCGGGGGGCGGCTGGTCGCCGCCGACGCGCACCACGTCCCATCCGCGCGGCGCGGTCAGCCGGCTCGCGTGGAAGTCGCACATGTCATAGGCGTGCGGTTCCGCGTAGGTCGCGAGGGGACCGAGGACGACCGTCGAGTCCGAGTACACGTACGTCAGGGTCGACGTCGCCGGGTTCGGGCATGCCGCCCGCGAGCACTTCCGAGACACACTCACCCGTGCAGGTTAGGCCACCGCGAGCACGTCGACGCGATGGCGCGCCGAACAGCGCATCAGGCGGTCGCGATCGGACGCGGGCCGACGCTGAGCGCGGGACCAGCAGGTCGCCCTTCGCCCTTGAAACCCACCCAGATATAGGTGGGGACGATCGGCAGGAGCCGAGCGAGGAGCCCTTCGGGCAGTCGCGACACGGCGGCCGGGACGATGTCCTCGCCCGCGAACGCGACCGGGTCCGCGAGGACCGGCAGGGTGTAATCCCAGACGTTGTAAGCGCTCATCAGGCGTCGCAGCCCGGCGACCGTCGCGAACTGCTCGTAGTAGTGGTCCCCCTTGCCGGTGATGCGCATATAGCGGTCGGCGAGTCCTTGCGGCAGCCAGGACAGGAAGGGGAGCCGGTGATGCGGCTCGATGAACTGCCAGCGATGGGCGGCGCCGAGATAGAGCACCCCTCCGGGCCGAAGCACCCGATGGATATCGGCGATCACGGCCTGCGGGTCGACCACGTGCTCGTAGATGTGGTTCAGCACCACGACATCGACCGATTCATCGGCGAACGGCAAATCCTCCCCGCGGGCGATCTGGAAGTCGACTCGATCACCAAAGCGCGCCCGGGCACGGGCGATCCCGGGCTCGTCGATGTCGACGCCAGAGGTGCTCGCCCCGGCCTCGGCGAGTTCGTCGGCGATGAAACCCGCCGAACATCCCACGTCGACGGCGGTGAGTCCGGCGAGGTCGTCGCGGCCGAGAGCGTGACGGATCACGGCGATGAGTTTGCGGGCCTTTTGTCGCCGCGATCCCTCATCGAGCATGACGCTCATTTGCTCCGAATAACCCAACTGCTCGGCGCGTTCGCGCGGCCGACCCTTCGACATCGAACCCCATTTCCGTTGGTAACCCCCGCCACGCTAGGTGAGGGGCTTGCGAGGAGGTAACCGCCCGAAGGGGTACCGAGGACTGATTCCCCAGCCGGGCCGTGCGTAGGCTGAACCCCGTGACCATCCCCTCCCGAGATCGCCGTGGACGTGGCCGCCGCGGGCCGCTTGCGTGGCCCCCGGTCCCCGCGATGGTGACCCGCAGCGCCGCCTTCGACGACCTCGTGGTCACGACGACCGAGCGCTTCCGATCGGTGCTCGGCCGATACTGGCAGGAGGTCGAGTTCGCCGTCCAGGACGTGCCGCCTCTTGCCCCCACCCGCTGGGAGCAAGGCGTCGCGCTCGCTCGGGTTTTCCCCGCGAGCGGCCGGCACCCGACCCGAGTGGTGCTCTACCGCCGACCGATCGAGTCTCTCGTCCAGCGCGGTGACGACATCCACGACGTGGTGTATGAGGTGCTGGTGGAGCAGGTGGCCCTGATCCTCGGCGTCGATGCCGATGACGTCGACGATGCGGTCGGAGGACCGGGGCGCTGATCTGCCCCGCTACGGGACGGGGGCGAGCTCGACCTCTTGGACCGCTGCTCGAGCGGGCACCAGCGGCACGACCTCGGCGAGGGCACGCCCGCCGCTCCCGCGTCCGCTCAGCACCACCGCCGCGTGGACGCCATCACCGCGAACCGGTCGGACCCAGACCCCTTCGGCCTGGTCGAGGGCGACCTCGGCGGCCTGGTCGGCAGGCACCTCGACCGAGCGCGTCTGCGGCTCCCCATCGGCGACGGTCGTGACCTCGACCGTCGCCGGCTTGCCGGTGGCGGCGATGGTGAGGGTGCGGGTGACGGCGGTGCCCTCGATGCTCGGACTCGTCGCGAGCCCGGCGAGGTCGGTGATCGGCGGAGTTGCCGGGCTCCAGGCGAGATCGCCGCCCGCCTCGGTCACCGTCGATTCCAGGCTCGCGAGGACCGGGACATCGGATTCGATCAGGAAGCCGCGCGCGCCAGCAGTGTTTTTGATCGGGACCGTCGCCGACGACCCGCGGGTCACCGTGGCGACATTGACCTGCCGGGGCTCGCCGTCGACGAGCGCGCGCACGGTCACGACCGCGTCCTCCTCGCCGGGCGCGGCGAGCACGAGGCGCATCGCCGCCCCCTTCGGCACCCCGGTGATCACGGCCTCGCGCGAGGGCGCCGCCGTCGGCGCGGCGTAGGCCATCCCCCGGGGGGTCACCCCGTCGAGCCAGGTGTCGACCGCGCTCACCCCCACGGCCGCCCCTTCGGCCTGCACGCGCACGACCTGCACCCCATCGGTCCCCACTAAGCCGTCAAGGAGCACATTGCGGCGCTCGTTCGGTGGGATCACGGTGTCCTCGCCGCCGACGCGTTCGCGGGTTCCGTCCCCGCGGTAGGCCGTGAGGCGCACCTGGACCGGGTTCTCGCCGGGATTGGTGAGCACGAGGCGCTCCTGGCGTCCCGGGGCATCGCCACCGACGACGATCCACGACTCGGTGGTCGGTGCCGCGCACGGGATCACCGCCAGGCCCCGGACGGTCTCGGACGTCGCGACGCTCTGTTGGCTCGCGATCAGGCCGGCGGCGCGAGCCCCCTTCGCCCGGACCTGCACTCCCCCGGCCGGGCTCGCTCCGCGCGCCACGTCGGTGCTCGAGGTCGCGATCGGACGCGTGACACCAGGCGCCGCGATCTCGATATCGCCAGCGTCATCGTTTGGGGTGACGATCGCTTCGATCACTCGCTGCGGGGCCGAGCGGGCGAGATACGAACTGGGAAGGGACTGGCTGGCAACGCCCGAGGTCCCCGACAGCGGGGCGCCTGGGCAGGTCAGCAGGGCATCGGTCGCCGCTACCGCCCGAGCCGTGGACCCCGAGGCGGCCGGCGAGGCTGCCAGGGAGACCTCACGCGAGGTCGCGCCGGCAGCCGCGACCAGCGCCGCGACCGCGCCGCCGACGAGGGCGACCCGGGCGGCTGGCGCCAGGGTGGCGCGGGCGCGTCGACGCCAGGCCCGCTCTGCGGTCGGCTCGCTCGCCTCCTCGACGGCGGGCTGCTCGTCGACGGCGGGCCGCTCTTCGTCCACGGCGGGGGCCTCGTCCGGGGCCGCTGGGTCCTGCTCGCGGGGGGTCACCGCTCGTCCTCCGATCGGCGCTGCTGTTCGGTCGGCAGGGCCAGGTAGAGCGCGATCGCGAGCATCAGGACGCTGAGCGCCTTCCATACGGGGTGCCCGATCGCGAGGTCGATATCGACGGCCTCGGTGCCGTCCGGGATCACGTAACTGGGGTTTTGACCCTTGGTGGCGAGGGGCACAGGCGACCCGTCCGCGCTCACGACCGCGTGCGATGCCCAATCCAGGCTTTCGGCGACCTCGAGGGTCCCGCCGCCAGCGACCCGCTCGGGCGCCACCAGCGCCGCGTGGTCGCGAGCGCCCGTGATCGGCAGGGAGGAGCCATCGCGGGCGAGGCGCACGCGGCTCGGCGGATGCGCGTCGCTCTCCGAGCGGACCGACCAGGTCGTGATCTGACCACTTCGCCCGAGGCGGGCGAACCCGGCCAAGCTGTCGAGCTCGGCGGCCTGTCGCGCGGTGGGGCGATGCACCACCACGTAGCCGATACCCACTCGAGCAAGCGTCTGCGAGGGCGCGGTTTGCTGGGACTCACCGACGCCGAGGACATCGGCGAGCGCGGCCTCCACGCGATCGTCGGCGCTGCCCGGAGCACTCGCGGCGGGGACGCCGCGAGTCAAGGGCGCCGGTTCGCGTCCGATCATCCGATAGGCCAGTCGCTCACCGTCGCGCCAGACCTCCACCGAACGGCCCGCGAGCGGGCCCTCGGCGTGCTCGACCGCGACCGGTGGCCGCGGCTCCTTCCAGGCCTGCAAGTTGGCCCCGAACCCCTGCCACGCGAGCAACCCGATCGAACCGAGGATGCCGGCGATCGCGGCAGCGGCCGGGATCCAGGTCAGGGCCCTCCAGCGCGCGCGCCAACGGGTCGCAACCAGGGGGACGGCCGTGAGCGCCAAGGCGATCACTCCAAGCGCCGAGAGCAGAGCTCCCACTCCGGGCCAGGCGGTCATCACCTCTCCGGCATCGGGCTGCCCGGCAGGCACTGTGCCGAGGACGATCCGCGGCGCGGCGAGGGAGATGAGGACGCCGATCACGACCAGGGCGCCGGCCGCCCACGTGAGCGGGCGCTTCCCGGGGATCATCAGGGCGAGAAGGGCGACCACGACGAGCGGAATGGCGAACCAGGTCCCAAGGTGTGGGGTTGACTCGGTGACGCCGAGGGCGAGGAGCCAGGGAGTCGTCTCCTCGCGGAGTGCGACCACACCCCACCCCCCGAACACTTGGGCGGGCTCGGAGACAAGCGTGGTGAGCCACGGACCCGCGATCGCGAGCGGGATCACCGTGAGGACCCAGCCGTGTTGCCGGCGTGATCCACCACCGATCAGGGTCCAGGCGAGGCCGAGGACCACGATGAGGGATCCGAGGAAGGGGACGAACCAGGCCAGCAGTCCCGCCCAGAGGGCCGTGCGAACCGCCCCCGAGAAGGTGCCGTCGGTCCGACTCGCCCGGACCACCCCCGCCGCGATCCGGGGTAGCAGCACCAGCGCGACGATCGCGCCGATCCTCCCTTCGCCGATGATCCCGGCGATCGCGCCACCGGAGACCCACGCGAGGGCAGCGAGGGCGCGCCACCACGCTCCGACGTCGAACACGCGGGCGGCGCCATACGCGCTGACGGCAGCCAGGGGCAGTCCGGCGATCACGACCGCGGCGAGGACGAGGCCGCCCGGTGACGCCGAGTCCTGCAGGCCGGGGATGTGCTCCACGACCCAACTCGCGCCAGCGAGCAGGGCGAACGCCGGGCTCTGTTCGCCCGCTGCGCCCCACCCTGCGCCATTCCAGCCGTCACGCCAGAGCGCGAACAGGCCGGAGGACTCGGCGCGACCACCGAGGAGTTCACCGCCCACGAGGCCGGCGCCGGGTGTCTGGCGGATCGTTCCGATGATGGCCCGGCCGGCCACAGCCGAGACCGCGACCACGGCGACGACGAGATAGAGCAGGGGGTGCCGCAAGGTGGTGGCCCGCTCGTGCTCGAGCGAGCGCGCGTCCACGCCCCCGCGCCCGGGGCCCACGCCGCGGTAGTCGTCGACGATTCGCCGCCAACCGTCGCGAGCAGGGACGAACAGCCCAGCGAGATCGCGCCGCGCTACCCCGCGAGCGGATCTGCCCCGCCATCGCGCGGCCAGCACCCGGGGATCGATCAGGGCCGGCAGGGTCGAGAGTTCGGCGCGGGCCTGGGCCGGGCGTTTCAGCACGATCAGCCCGACGGCCAGCACGATGGTCTGGAGGAGGAGCCACACGGCGATGAAGGGGGCAGCCCACCAACTGCACCGAGCGAGCGCGACCCGACGCGCTTGGCGCCGATGCTCGTCGCTCACCTGGCGCTCGGCAGCGCTCGGCTCGGCCTCGACGACCGCATCGGGAGCGATCACCACCCGACCCCCGGAGCGTTGGGAGCGCCAGCCGAGGTCGAGGTCCGCTCCAAGATCCCCGAGGGCGGGGTCGTGTCCGGCCAAGGCCAGGTAGCGATCACGCGAGACCAGCAGACCGTCGAGCGGGGCCGCGAGGACATCGACGTCGGCGTCGTACTGGCCCTGGTTGACCTCGCCAAAGCGGGGCTGAGCGACGAGGCGTCCGGTCGCGGTGACCTGAAGGCCCCGGCGAATGAAGGTCGTCGGGTCGTGCCGGTTCATCAGGGCCGGGGCGACCATCGCGATATCGCGGCCAACGGCTTCGGTGAGGTGGCTGAGTGCGTCCTCATGCGGGCGGCAGCGCGAGGTGAGGAACCACACGTAGTGCTCGGCGTCGGCAGGGGGGTCGCCGAGATGCTCGGGGAGATCGGTCACGAGCCCGGCGAGGGCGCGCCGCAGCCCGGTGGTCCCTTCGATCCGCGCCTGCGCCACCCCACCGCGCAGGTCGCCCAGGGTGGCGGCGATGTCGTCGAGGTCGGGAAGGCCATGAAGCGTCCCGTCGACGAGCAGGACCTCCTCGACCGGGCGCGTTTGGTCGCGCAGGGCAGCAATCGCGGCCGCGGGGTCGTCGCGATCGCGCAGGACCATCACGGCCGTCACCTGGAGGGGACGTGCGGTGGGCCGTCGGGACGGTCTACTGGTGGGGCTGAGGTCGGTGGTCGCGGTCACCGCGACATCAGACCGCGCGTTTTTTGAGTTTGCGCCGTTCACGCTCGGAGAGGCCACCCCAGATCCCGAATCGTTCGTCGTTCGCGAGCGCATACTCGAGGCACTCTCGGCGCACCTCGCAGCCGGTGCAGACCCGCTTCGCCTCGCGGGTCGATCCCCCCTTCTCGGGGAAGAACGCCTCCGGGTCGGTCTGCGCGCAGAGCGATCGCTCCTGCCAGGACAGCTCCTCGTCCCCGTCCGGTTGGTCCACCACCAAGGTCAATTCGTGCACGGCCCCTCCTCGAATTGTTCGACCCGACGCCGGTCCGCCGCCCGGTGACGGGAGAACGACATCACCGAAATTACACGCGTGTCATCCTCGAAATGTCAAGCGATGCCCTGTATTGGGGCCCTTGGGGTGAGGGGTGCAGCGACCGAGGGAGGACGCAGCCTTTGAGAGACTTCCTGCCATGCGTATCACCGTTCTTTCCGGCGGCGTGGGTGGCGCTCGCTTCACTCGCGGCCTGCTCGCCACCCTCGCCCAGCGCGGCGAATCTCCCGATGTCCAGGTCATCGCCAACACCGGCGATGACATCACCATGCATGGCCTGCGGATCTGTCCCGATATCGACACGATTCTCTACACCTTGGGTGGCGGCGCCGATGAGGACCGCGGTTGGGGACTGACCGATGAGGGCTACCGCGTGCAAGAAGGCCTCGCCGCCTACGGCGCCGAGCCGGGGTGGTTCACCCTGGGCGATCGCGACTTCGCGACCCATATCGCGCGCACGCAGTGGCTCACCGAGGGCGCGAGCCTCACCGAGGTGACGGGTCGGCTGGCGGCGCGGTGGGGCCTGCCGGAGAAGGGGGTCACGCTTCGCCCCATGAGCGATGTCCCCGTCGAGACCCACGCGGTGATCGACGGCCCCCAGGGCGAAGAGGCACTGCATTTCCAAGAGTGGTGGGTCCGCGGCGGTGCGCAACCCACCCCGAGCCGCTTCATCGTCGCGGGGCTGGATCGGGCGAGCGCCGCCCCCGGTGTCCTCGACGCGATCCGCACGGCCGATCTGGTGCTCCTGCCGCCGAGCAACCCGGTCGTCTCAATCGGCATCATCCTCGGTGTCCCGGGGGTGCGTGATGCTCTGCGAGGGACGAGCGCCCCCGTCGTTGGGGTGAGCCCGATCATCGCCGGCCGCCCCGTCCGCGGTCACGCCGACACCTGCCTGGACGCGATCGGGGTGCCGAGCACCGCGGCCGGGGTCGCCGGCCTCTATCGCGATTTCCTCGACGGCTGGCTCGTCGACCCGGCGGATGCGGCGCCGGCGCCCACCCGCCAAGGCCCGACGGTTCGCGCTCACCACCGCGACCTGCTGATGGACGGTGCCGACGACGAGGCCGATCTGGCCACCGCAGCGCTCGACCTCGCTCACGACGTCCGCCGATGACCGTCGTCATCGACCCCGTCACCGGACTGCCCGAGTTCGGGGCCGGTGACGACCTCGCCGCCGCCATCGCCGCGCACGCCTCGGTCGCCGCCGGGGACATCGTGGTCGTGACCAGCAAGGTGATCTCCAAGGTTCAGGGCCTCCGCCGCCCGGCGACGGAGCGAGAACTCGCGATCGCCGAGCACACCAAGCGGGTCGTCGCCGAGCGGGCGGGCGCGCACGGCCCGACCCGGGTCGTTGAGGCGGTCGCCGGCCCGGTCATGGCCGCGGCCGGCGTGGATGCCTCGAGTACCGGTGAGACCGGCACCGTCCTGCTCCTGCCAGCCGATCCCGATCATGCGGCCCGTGAGCTCCACACCGCGCTCGCCTCGGCCCTAGACCTCGCCCCCGATCGCTTCGGGGTGATCATCTCGGACACGGCGGGGCGTCCCTGGCGGCACGGGCTGAGCGACTTCGCCATCGGCGCGAGCGGGGTCCGCACCCTCCTCGACCATCGCGGCGAAACCGACGAGGACGGGCACACGCTCGCCGTCACCGTGCGCGCAGTCGCCGATGAGTTGGCAGCCGCCGCCGACCTCGTGAAGGGGAAGGGCGCCGGTGTCCCCGTCGCCATCGTGCGCGGCGCGCAGGCCTGGCTCGGTCCGGGGAGCGCCCGCGAGTTGGTCCGGAGCGGACCATCGGACTGGTTCGCGCTCGGACCGGTCGAGGCGGTCCGAGGGGCGCTCGGCGTCGCGCCCGGATCCCCCGCGAGCGAACGGATCGGACTCCCTTCGCTCGGAGGATCCCCCTTCGCCGAACGCGTCACCCGGGCGCTCGACCTGGCGCTCGCCGATCTCGACGCCTGGGGCGACGCGCAGGCCCTCGGGGCCGACGTCGAGATCGCGGCCGAGGTCGCGCACATCGCCTTGACCTGCCCCGACGAGTACCTCCTCGGTGTGGCGGCCGCTCGCTTGGCGGTCGCCGAAGCGGCCGAAGACCTGCACGGTAAGCATGACCGCCACCCCGGCGGCCATCGGGTAACCCTACGGCCGCGGAGCTAACGCCAGCGCGTCGGCAGATGGGTCGGCAAGGACCGGCGCGGGCCGTGACGCTCGCGACGCGGACCGGCGAGGGCGAGCACCTGCGCCCGGTACCGGTGCCCGGCGTAGGGGGCGAGCAGATCCGCGAGGTCCTCGTCGTCACCCGCCACGCCAGTGAGCGCGAGGGTGACTTCGGTCGCCACGTGGTAGTCGCCAAAACTGGGCGAGTCAGGGTCGCCGAGCGCGCGTTGGGACACCTCGGCCGCGGTCCATCGCCCGACCCCGGGCAGGGCTCGCAGCCGGCGTAGCGCGGCCTCCAGGGGGAGGTCGACGCACTCTTCCAGGCGCGGGGCCACGCGAGCGGCCGCGACCACGGTGCGGGCGCGACCGCCATCGACGCCGGCTCGGGTCCACTCCCACGAGGGGATCATCGCCCACCCCGAGGCCTCCGGGGCGACGACCAGCCCGCGCTCCTCCCCCGGACCGGGAGCGGGCGTCCCGAACCGGCGCACGAGCATGGCCTGACTAGCGAAGGCCTCTTTGCCGGTCACCCGTTGCTCGATGGCGGCGCAGACCAGCGCGGCGAAGACCAGCCCGGATGAGGGCACTCGCCACCCGGAGAGCCGGCGCCATCGAGCAGCGATGAGGTCGTGATGGGCTTCGAACCCGTCCGGGTCGTCGCCTGCGCCGAGGAGGAGCGGGAGCCGCTCGAGGAACCACGGCGCCCCCGGCCCCCAGGCGGTCGCTGCGACCTCTTCGACCGCTCGGGGGATCCCCGAGACTGGGGCGAGTGTCGCGGTCACCGGGCCATCGGGCGTCCTCCAGGCCAGCCACCAGCGGCCGGGCTCCCGTTCGCTCGTCGGATCCCCGGCCCCTCGGATGAAGGGGGCGAGCATCATCCCAAGGGGCACGGGGACCCCAGGACGATAGCGCCGCTCCCGCGAGGGCACCGGGCTCAGCGCTTGCGGAAGGTCAGCAGGATGAAGGTGTAGCGCAGGTCGACCCGCTTCCAGTGAACCGGGCGCTCGGCGTGGGCGAAGGTTGCCTCGTCGAGTTCGCCGATGAGCTCAAGGCCGTGGCGCTCGGCGAGCGCGACCAGGTCGGTGATCTCGGCGGGAGAGAAGATGTGGACCTCGCTGCCGTAGATCATCTTGCCGGTCGTATCGGGCGGCGACTGGTCGTAGTCGGTGCTGACGACGAGGACACCGCCCGGGCGAAGCACGCGAGCGGACTCCTTGATGAATCCCTCGATTGGGACACCGTGTTCGATCACGGACATGCAGGTGATCGCGTCGAGGTGCGCATCCGGCAGGCCCGTCGAGGTGACATCTCCGTAGCGGAAGACGACCCCGTCGCGCGTGACCTGGCGGCCGAACTCGAGGTTGATCCCGAGCAGTGACCCCGCGGCCGAGCCGAGGCCGTACAGGCGCAGCCACGGCAGGACGGGCGAATAGCGCGCGCTGCCCGCATCCATGACCCGGGCCGTGCGCGAGCCGTCGTCGGCGAGGTTCAGCACGGCCGCAACTGCGCCGAGCGCATCCCAGTTCTTCGGCAGGTCGCGGTGGAGCGGCAGGCCGAGGGCACGCGCCTCATCGGCGGCCCGCTGCCAGGTCTGGGTGTCGCCCAAGACCCCAGTCGGAGCGACCGAGGTCGGGACCGGTCGTCCCGCGCCGGGGGCGCCTCCCCCGCGCCCTTGCCAGCGCCGCTGAACGGCGACTCGGGTCCACAGGGCGCGCTCGGCCACCCGCTTGGCGACCGCGAGCAGCCGGCCCCCCGGAGGTGCCGCGACCTGCGTCGGCGCGGAGGACGAAGAGGAGGTGTCAGCCATGAGAACTCACTTTACGGTCCGGTAACAGGTGATGCGCTCGACCCCACAGCCACCCGACCGCCGCCCAACCGATGTCGGCAACGACGGTCCAAAAGCGTGCGACGACCACCACCGCGACGGCGGCGGCGAGGCTCATCGATGTGGTGAGGAGCAGGACGAGCACCGCGTCGCGAACTCCGACCCCAGCGGGGGTGACGACGCTAAACATCCCGATCCCTGCGGCGAGCAGGTAGCCGCTGACGCTCACGATCGCGAGGTGGAGTTCATCCACCCCGGGGTGGGCGACGCCCCGCGCCAGGACCCACACCATCGACCCACCGATTAGCCAGGAGGCGGTGAACCACATCGTCGATAGGGCGACCGCCCGGGCCGAGAGTTCATGCTCGAGCGGCTCGCGCCGCAACAGCCGAAGTCCAAAGGAGATGGCCCGGTTCAGCAGCGGCGGCCACAACATCACGAGAAGCGACAGGATGACGACGACGAGGATCCACTGCGGGAAGACCTCTTGGCCGCGATTGATCAGGGCCGGCAGGGCGGGGAGGCCGGCGATCATTCCGCACAGGGCCGACAGCGCGATGGTGATCAGCCCCACCACGGCGGTGCGGCGGCGCGGGACGCCGAGTTTGCGGGCCATGTCGGCCTGCACGACCACCGACCAGACCGAGCCGGGCAGGTACTTGCCGAGTTGCCCGACGAAGAAGACGCCGGAGGCGGGCGCGAGATGGAGCCGCGAGCCAAGGTCGGCCATCAGAACTCGCCAACCCAGCACGGTGAGCAGGGGCGAGAGCAGGGCCAGGGCGAGGGAGCCGATGAGGGCGCCGAGCCCGATCTGGTGGATCGAGCCCGAGACCTCGTTCCAGTTGCGCACCACGGCAGCGGTCACCGCGGCCACGATGAGCACCATCACGGCGATGCGGACCACATTGAGGACGCGGGTACGGTTCATCGCCATCAGCGCCTCCTGAAGGTCAGCCGGGCGATGGCGTAGGCCGTGTCGGGGTCGCTCGTTGCGGCCCGGTCGGCAGCGTGACGCAGCCGTGCGGTGAGGTCGCCGTCGAGATCACCGACGAGCGCGAAGCCAGCATCCTCGGCCTCGGCAGCGACCGCTCGAAGATCGGCGGGAGAGGCGATGGCCTGCGCGCCCTCGCCGCCGACGGCCACGGTCACGGTGAGGAGCCCGCCGACCCGAAGCGCCCATCCCGCGTGGTCGAGGACACCGCCGAGCTCGCCCCCTTGCAGATCGCGAGGGTGGAGCCGGGTGATCACATCGACGCTGCCGGGTTCGAGATCGGCGATGCCGAAGCGCAGTGACCCCGAGGCGACCTCGAGAGGAGCAAAGCCCGCGGCGCGGGCCCAGCGACCGAAGGGAGAATGCGGACCGGAGTCGTCGAGGATCAGGGCGGAGCGGCGACCGTCGTCACGGACCGAGAGGACGGCGCCGAGCGCACCGAGGGCCGCCCACGCAGCAAGCGGGTCGCGGCTGCGCGGCAGCCCAAGGGCGCGAGCGATCGCGCGCGCTTCGGCGGCAGCGTCATCGGTGGCGAGCACATCGGTCGGGCGGACGCTTGGCGGGATATCGCGGCGGTGAAGTTCCACCCGCGGGCGGCGCCGCGCTGCGGCGAGCCGTACGCCGTCGACCGCCACCGCTGCGGCCTGAGCGACGAGCCCCTTCGGGGCTGCCACGTCGACCTCTTCGGGCTGCGCTGCGGCGGCCGCCTCGAGCGTGCCGACATAACGCGCCCACGGCCCGGAGAGGTCCGGCGGCCGGACGCCGGCGCGCAGACGCTCGACGGTGTCCCGGTCGCGCAGGGTCGTAAGGGCAGCGACCAGCGCCTCCTCATCGCCGGGCGGCACGAGGAGACCATCAACACCGTCGCGGACCTGGTGACCGAAGGTTCCGACCCGGGAGGCCAAGACCGGGAGGCCGTGCTGGTGGGCGAGCAGCACATTCTGCGACGCCGTCGCGCTGCGATAGGTGAGCGAGAGCACGTCGTGCTCGGCGAGCAGGCCCGCGATGCGATCCGCGGGGACATAGCCGTCGAGGACCGTGACCCGGCCCGCGAGCCTCGGGTCACGGGCCAGCGCCCGGATCGCTTCGCCGGCGTTCCCCCACATCTCCCCGGCCACGGTGAGCGTGACCTCGGGGACGGTCAGCATCGCGCGCATCAGCAGGTCGATGCCCTTGTATTCGCGGACGAGGCCCATGGCGAGCAGCCGCGCAGCCCCGGTATGAGCGCTGCGACGCTCGGGCGCGCCACCGGGAAGGTGCGGGGGCAAATCCGCCACGACGACCCGATGAGCCCCGAGTTCTTCGGCGAGCCGGGCCTGTTCGCTCGAATGGACCAGCACCGCGTCGACCCGGCGAACCATCGCGCCGACGAGCGCGGAGTCCCCGGGACCCGGCTCGTGCGGCAGGACGTTATGGGCGATCAAGACCGCCCGCGGTCCCTCACCGCCAGCCGCGACCCGGCCGACCCCGGCCGCCCGAAGGAGCAACAGGTGCAAGGGGACGACCGGTGGGATCACGTGGACGAGCACGATCAGGTCGACATCACGCAGGCGCCGACCGGCCGCGATGAGGCTCTGCGGTTTGGCCCAGGACAGCACCCGCACGGTCCGCGGGAAGGGCTCGACGTCCGGCGCTCCCCCTTCGGGCACCGATTGCTGTCCGGGGTACAGCAGCCGGGGGTAGAGGTGCGTCCACGAGACCAGCGTCACGTCATGTCCGGCGCGGCTCAGCTCATGCGCGAGCGTCGTCGTGTGGGCTGCTACCCCGCCCTTTTGGGGATGGGTCGGCCCGACGACGGCAATGCGCAGGCGAGCATCGAAGGACATGGGTGGGGGTGATCCGATCGGGGCCGCGTCAGGCGTCGCGCGATCGCACGACGAGATCGGCGAGCAAGGCGAGGGACCCGATCAGCATTCCGCTCACCAGCAACAACACCGTGTTGGAGGTGAGATAGAAGGGGTTACGCACCATGTCGAAGATGAACTTGAAGATCCCGAGCAGCACGAGCGCGACGGCTGGCGGCATCAGCACGCGCAGCGGATCGAAGTACATCACCATCCGCAGCACCTGCAGGATGTAGCGGTACGCGTCGCGGAAGAACTTGAACTTGCTCGTGCCGGCCCGCTTGGCGTAACTCGTCTCGACGTACTTGATGTCGTGCTGGTTCATCAAGAAGGCCAAGGTGATCGTCGTGACGCAGGAGAACCCGGGCGGGAGCAGGCGCAGGTAGGGCAGGGATACCTCGCGGCGGAAGGCGCGCAGCCCGGAGTTGAGGTCGGGGATGCTCTGCTTGCTGAGCTTCTCGGCGATCTTGCGGATGACCCACTTCGCCGGGACGCGGGCCCACTTGTGGGTGCCCTCTTCGGTGGTGCGGGCACCGACGACCTGGTCGTAGGAGTCATCCTCGACGAGCACCCGGACCAGATCGGGGATCCGCTCGTTTTCGTAGGTCATGTCGGCGTCGGTCCACACGACGTACTCACCGTGGGCCTGCTGGGTGCCGATCCGCCGAGCCGTCCCCGAGCCACCGTTGCGGCGGAAGGCGAGGATCCGGATTTTCGGATAGTCCACCGCCGCGGCGCGCAGCACCTCCAGCGTGTTGTCGGTCGACGCGTCGTCGATGCAGAGCAACTCGTAGCTGAACTCGCTCGCGTCCATCACCCGCGAGATCCGCTCGATCTCGAGCATGACGTGCTCGCCCTCGTTGTAGCAGGGCAGGACGATCGTGACGTCCGGGTCGCCGGGCTGACGCTCGACCGGTGCCCCGGAGCCCACGTGCTCAATCACGGGGTCGCGGCGGCCGGGGTGGCCAGCAACAGCTGGGGTGACGGACGCCGGGTCGCCCGGGGCGGGCATGGTCGGCAGGACTTCGGTCTCGGGGTGATTGCTCATGTCGCGGGTCAGCCTATCTCCGCAGTGGGGTCAACCCGACCACTCCAGAGCTGGATTGGCAGCAGCGTCACACCATCGGGACGCTCCTCGAGCACCCTCATGTCCTCCCAGACCGTCACGTCAACGACGGTCTGGATGTCGCGGGCCCCAATCGTCGTCAAGGTCCCTTCCTCCCGCGACGCGATCAGCAGGAGCGTGCCGCCGCGCTCGGTGACGGCCTGATCGATCTGCACGAGCGCCTGGTGCAAACGCGCCGGGTCATCGCGAAGCCGTCCCTCGGTCGCGAGGGCGGGTCGCCCACACATTCCGCGGACGACCTGCGGCCATTGGTTGACCGCCCAGTCGTCGACGGCGATCACGACATCGTTCGGTCCTAGGCGATCACACACCTCGCGCACGGCGGCGAGTTCCCCGAGCTCGATGCGTTCGGACCGGTGTGGCCAGGTGGCGAGCGCCGTCGGGATGGCGGTCGCGAGGACCAGGGCGGCGGCGATCACGGGCCCGAGGGCGGGCCAGCGGGCGAAGGGGGCGCGACGCTCCCCCTTCACGACCCAGCCGACGGCGACCGCGACGAGGCACAGGACGAGTGGGAGCGCGATCAGCAGTCGGCGATCGGCCCAGGGGTGGTCGGGCGTGATCCCCGGGCGCCACAGGGTGAGCAGCGTCGAACCCGTCGCGATGAGCACCACCGGGCTCCACGCCGGGAGGCGGCCCCGATCTACCCAGGCTGCGGTCATTCGATGGTTCAACACCGCCAGCGTGATGAGCGCGATCACGAGGGCGATCGGCCCGACCCACCAGGAGAGCCATTGCACCGAGTGCTCGGCGTAGGTGCGGCCGCCGTCGACGGTCAGACCCTGCGCCTCCTGCATCCGGGCGACGTACATGGCGCCCGGGTCGCGGGGGTTTTGTCGGACGGTCAACCACAGCGGCCGGCTCGCGAGGAAGACCCCGACGAGGAGCGTGGTGACGGCCAGGCCGAGTGGCAGCCGGGCACGCACCCGATCGGGCAGGCTCCACCCGCGGCGGAGCACCCACCAGCTCACCAGACCGGTCAAGACCGTGAGCCCCACGAGAGGGATGAGCGAGGCGGCGATCTCACCGAGGTAGCGCCAGGACAAGGCGGCGGCGATCACGAACCCGGCGGCCGTGGAGCCGATCGCGCCGGTGAGGGTGTGCCGAGCCCAGCCTCGTTGGCGAGCTAAGAGCAGCGCGCCGATCGGGACCAACAACATCGTTTCGCGCAGCGCGTCGATCCGAACGATCGAGGTCCCGCCGATGAGGAATCCGGCGAGGACGGCCGCTCGAGCTATTGGCACTCCCCCGGTCACCCGATGCTCCTCCGCCGAGCGGGTGACGGCGGTCAGCAGGTAGAAGCCGGCAGCGAGCGCGAGGGCCGCGAGCGGTTCGGAGTAGGTCGAGCGTGACGTGTGGAGCCAGGGGAAGCAGGCGCCGATGAGGATCACGGCGAGGGCCCCCGACCACCGCCCAGCGAAGGCGCAGACCAGCAGACCGAGGGCGACGAGGGCAAAGCCCCCTGCGATCGCCGGGGCCCAGAAGGCCGCTTGCTCCCCACCGAGCCAGTACGCAACTGAGTACCAGACCGACGGACCGGGCATGAACTGCGGCTGAATCGCCGGGTCGCTCGCGCTCCCGATCTGGTAAAACGCCGGGCTCTCGAGGCCCACCCCATCGATGCGGAGCACATCGGGCCCACCGACGGATTCGACATCGATCGGGATCGGCCGGGTGCCGCCTTCGGCGAGGTTGATGCTCGATTGCAGGTAGCTCGCCGAATCCCGCCGAGGCAGGATCTGCTCGGAATGGGTGACGCCCGTCCACACCGTGATCGCGGCGGCAGCGAGGACGACCGCAGCGGCTCCCCCCTTCGCGACCGGCAGGACAGGCAGGGCCCGACTAAGCCGCCAGGCCACGGCGGCGGCCACCACGATCACGCAGCTGCCGACGAGCGGCGTCCAGCCGCCGAGGGCCGCGATCACCGCCCCGGCGAAGCCGACGAGGACCAGCACGAGGCCAGCGGCGATGACGAGCCGAGCGACGAGGGCGGAGAAGGGGGCGCGCTGCTCGTCGAGGTCGGTCACGGCGGACACGCTATCCCGTTTTACCTTTCGTACCCTGGAGCGGTGCTGAGCCCCACCGAGACCCTGGCCCTGATGCTGCGTACTGACCCGGCTGCGCCCCGGATCACCTGCTATGACGATCGCCAGGGGCCGACCCGGGGCGAACGCGTGGAGTTATCGGCCCGGGTCCTTGGGACCTGGGTGGCCAAGGCCGCCAATGCCCTGCAGGAGGAGTGGGATCTCGGTCCCGGGTCCCGGGTGCGCGTCGACCTCGCCGCTCACTGGCGCACGCTGTATTGGGCACTCGCCACGTGGTCGGTTGGAGCGGCCGTGGTGATCGGCGGCGACGAGGCCGCCGATCTGGTGATTACCGACGAGCCGCAGCACCTCCCCACCCCGCCGACTCCTGCGGTCTTCGTCACCGCGGCGGCCCTCGCTCGATCCGCGGGGATCGATCTGCCTGCCGACACCCTCGATGAGGCTGCCGAGGTCGCGACCTACGGCGACCAGTTCGACGCCTGGGACGAGCCGAGCGGCGACGACCTGGCGCTTCAGGCCGGCGAGCGCACCACCTATGCCGGCCTCCCGGCCACCCTCGCCCGGCACGCCAGCGCGGCGCGGGGCCGGATCGCCGTGATCGACCCCGACCCGCTCGACCTGATCGCGACCGCGGTCACCACCTGGGCGGCGGGCGGCTCGCTCGTGCTGCACCTCGGCGACCCGAGCGCCGAGACGCTCTCGCGGCGCAATGCCAGCGAGGGCGTCACGGAGGTCAGCGCGTGACGTGCCGCTCCAGGGCGACCCAGGTGGTCCCGCCGACGTAGCCCGTACGGCTCAGCTTGTTACGGCCCTGGAAGTCGCGAACGGCCTGCTCGGTCCGGCTGCCGTAGACCCCGTCGGCGCTCACGCCAAGGGCCCGCTGGACCGCCTTGACCGCATCCCCACGAGAGCCCGCGCGGAGCACCATCGAGCGGTAGGCGATGAAGGGGTGCACGCGCTTTTCGATCGCATCCCAGGTCCGCGCGTCGACAATGCCCGTCACTCGCAGGCCCGCCGTCTTCTGGAACGCCCGGACGCGCCGCTCGGTCGCCGAACCGTAGACCCCATCGGCCGCGATGCCACCGAGTCCCTGCTGGGCCAGTTTCACCGCAGCGCCGCGAGACCCCTTGGCGAGGACCTGGGACTTCGCCGCGCTGAACGACGTGGTCGTGGAGACCCGAGTCGCCGTACCGGGAGACACCTTCGGCGCGGCCGCACGGGCCGCGGTCTTGGTGTACTTCTGGCCCGCGAGGGCGCGCCAGACATTCGGCGAGACGATCCCGTTCTGGGTGAGCTCCTTGCTCCGCTGGAAGGACTTCACCGCCCGCTCGGTCGCCGGACCGAACTTCCCATCGACGGCCAGACCACCACCGAGGCGACGCTGCAAGGCCTTGACCGCGTTACCGCTCGACCCCCTACGGATCGTGGTGTTGAGGTACGCGGTGATCGACGTCGACGAGGGCTTCGGAGCCGCCTTCGGCGCGGTCTTGGTGTACTTCTGCCCCGCGAGGGCGCGCCAGACATTCGGCGAGACGATCCCGTTCTGGGTGAGCTCCTTGCTCCGCTGGAAGGACTTCACCGCCCGCTCGGTCGCCGGACCGAACTTCCCATCGACGGCCAGACCACCACCGAGGCGACGCTGCAAGGCCTTGACCGCGTTACCGCTCGACCCCCTACGGATCGTGGTGTTGAGGTACGCGGTGATCGACGTCGACGAGGGCTTCGGAGCCGCCTTCGGCGCGGTCTTGGTGTACTTCTGCCCCGCGAGGGCGCGCCAGACATTCGGCGAGACGATCCCGTTCTGGGTGAGCTCCTTGCTCCGCTGGAAGGACTTCACCGCCCGCTCGGTCGCCGGACCGAACTTCCCATCGACGGCCAGACCACCACCGAGGCGACGCTGCAAGGCCTTGACCGCGTTACCGCTCGACCCCCTACGGATCGTGGTGTTGAGGTACGCGGTGATCGACGTCGACGAGGGCTTCGGAGCCGCCTTCGGCGCGGTCTTGGTGTACTTCTGCCCCGCGAGGGCGCGCCAGACATTCGGCGAGACGATCCCGTTCTGGGTGAGCTCCTTGCTCCGCTGGAAGGACTTCACCGCCCGCTCGGTCGCCGGACCGAACTTCCCATCGACGGCCAGACCACCACCGAGGCGACGCTGCAAGGCCTTGACCGCGTTACCGCTCGAACCAGTGCGGATCGTCGTCGTGAGGTAGGGAGCAAGGGGGTTGGTGCTCGGCTTCGGAGCCGCCTTGACGGCCGTCTTGGTGTACTTCCGGCCGGCGAGGGCGCGCCAGACATTCGGCGAGACGATCCCGTTCTGGGTGAGCTCCTTGCTCCGCTGGAAGGACTTCACCGCCCGCTCGGTCGCGGGACCGAACTTCCCATCGACGGCCAGTCCACCACCGAGGCGACGCTGCAGCGCGGTGACGGCTTGACCACTCGAGCCCAGCTTGACCGTGGTCGTGAGATAAGGCGCCAGCGGGCTCGTCTTCGGTGCCGCGGTCTTGGTGTACGGCCGGCCCGCGAGAGCGCGCCAAACGTTCGGCGAGACGATCCCGTTTTCGGTGAGCTCCTTGCTCCGCTGGAAGGACTTCACGGCCCGCTCGGTCGCCGGACCGAACTTCCCATCGACCGTCACGCCGCCGAGCGTCCGCTGCAGCGCCGAGACGGATTCGCCGCTCGAGCCGAGGCGCACGGTGGTCGTGAGGTAGGGCGCGAGCGAGGACGGCGGGGCGGGCTGGCTCTGCCCGGGGTTGCCGCCGGGCGTCGTGGTCACCGTCGTGCGAGCGACACCGGTCCACCAGGACGTGCGCTGCATCGCACCATCCCAGCTGAAGCTGAAGTGGATGTGGTCGGTGTGCGGGTGCGGTCCGGTGTACTGACGCCATCCGGCCGACATGTTGTACGAACCCCAGATCTGGCGGTTCCAGATGATGTACATGATCCCGAAGCGCCGTGCCATCGCGGCCGGCTCCCCGTTAGGCCCGGGGGCAAGCAACCAGCGCAGGACGGAATCGGCGATCGCTCGCTCGCGCGGGTCGTTGGCGTTGAGCATCCAGTCCAGCGCGCGCCCTTCGGAATGCTCGGTCAGACCCGCGTTGCAGTGCCGCGAGATCCCGTAGTTGAACTCGCTGTAGTGGTTCGCCATGAGCCGTGCGAAGGCGGCAACGCCCGGCTTGGCAGCGGGCGAGCACACCGTCTGCGGGATGTAGGGCGAGGCCACGTCGACCGCGGCCGGCAGGCGCGTATTGGTCGGCGGCCGAGGGATCTGGCCACTGGAACTCACCGCGCTATGTGCCGCGAGGGGGACGGCGACAGCCGGGACGATGGTGGCGCCGATGATGCGGGCAGTACGAGACACGCGGTACTCCTGGTGCGTGGGGCCGACAGGACGGTCTCGGCCCCAGTAGTCACACACGCCACTGGAGTCGCAGACCTTCACTCTTATCTCATCTGGCCCAGCGGACACGCCAGTCCCCGGCCCTAATTACGTCCCTGTGGTTCGAGCCGTCGCCGCCCGCGCCCGGCAGCGTGGCCCCCGTCACATGCGCGCTACGCTCACGCCCATGGACAAGGTCGTCTCATCTGCATCGGAAGCCATCGCCGGGATCACCGATGGCTCCTCCCTCGCGGTGGGCGGGTTCGGGCTCTGCGGCATCCCGAGCGTGCTCATCGCCGAACTCCATCGGGCGGGGGTGACGGACCTCGAGTGCGTCTCGAACAACTGCGGGGTGGACGACTGGGGGCTCGGCATCCTGCTGCAAGGCGGTGCGATCCGCCGGATGGTCTCCTCCTATGTCGGGGAAAACAAGGAGTTCGCCCGCCAGTACCTCTCCGGGGAGCTCGAGGTCGAACTCACCCCCCAAGGGACGCTGGCGGAGAAGATGCGCGCGGGAGGCGCCGGGATCGCCGCCTTCTACACGCGGACCGGCGTCGGGACTCAGATTGCCGACGGGGGCTTGCCCTGGCGCTATGACGCCGACGGCGCGATCGCGATCGCCTCCCCTGCCAAGGAGGTCCGCACCTTCACCCGTGGCGACGAGGAACACGAGTACGTCCTCGAAGAGGCGATCACCACCGACTTCGCCCTGGTACGCGCCTGGAAGGGAGACCGCCACGGCAACCTCGTCTTTCGCACCAGCGCCCGGAACTTCAACCCGCTCGCCGCGATGGCGGGGCGCCTCACAATCGCCGAGGTCGAGCACCTCGTCGAGCCGGGAGAGATCGATCCCGATGAGGTCCATCTGCCCGGGATTTACGTGCAGCGGGTGCTGCCGCTCACGCCCGAACAGGCCGAAGACAAGCGGATCGAACGGCGCACCGTGCGCGTCAGCGAAGAGGTGAAGTGATGGCTTTGACCCGAGAGCAGATGGCGGCCCGCGCGGCCGAAGAACTCCACGATGGCGACTACGTCAACCTCGGCATCGGCTTGCCGACCCTGGTGCCCAATTACGTCCCGGACGATGTCGAGATCGTCTTGCAATCCGAAAACGGCCTGCTCGGCGTCGGTGCCTATCCCTTGGAGGATCAAGTCGATGCCGACCTGATCAACGCGGGCAAAGAGACCGTCACGTTGCGCCGCGGTGCCTCGATCTTCGACTCGGCCACCTCCTTCGGCATGATCCGCGGCGGCAAGGTCGACGCGGCCATCTTGGGGGCGATGCAGGTCGCCGCCAACGGTGACATCGCGAACTGGATGATCCCCGGGAAGATGGTCAAGGGCATGGGCGGCGCGATGGACCTCGTCCATGGCGCCCGCCACGTCATCGTCTTGATGGAGCACGTCGCCCGCGACGGGTCGATGAAGATCGTGACGGAGTGCTCCCTTCCCCTCACCGGCAAGGGGGTCGTCCAGCGGATCATCACCGACCTGGCGGTCATCGATGTGACCGATGACGGCCTGGTCTTGCGCGAACTCGCCGACGGGGTCACCTGGGACGAGGTCGTCGCCGCCACCGAACCGCCGCTCATCGACGGCCGCTAACAGCCCTACTTCGTCAGGTTCACGAAGGAGGACGGCAGGCCAAGCCGTGAGCGGAAGCGGTCCCCGCTCATCGTCGCCTTCTTCCCCGACGAAGAGGTGGCGACGGCGGTCCGAAGGGCGGTCCCCGTCACCCTGCTGCTGAGGTCGAGGGTGGCCACGTCGGGCAGCCCGAAGGCGCGCGCGAGATCGGCACCGGAAACGGTCCGGGTCCATGAACGCATCGGATTGCCGGCCGCGAGGCTCGGCCGGTCCTGGCGGCTACGAAGATAGGGCAGCGGTGCTCCGCCCCACACGTCCTCGTTGTTCAGCGAGTACCCGCCGTGTGATGAGGAGTACAGGGCCTGGATGATCTGCCCTTGATAGCGCGGGACGTACCCGGTGGTCGAGGTGCCTCGGGCGCGGACCGCGGCCTTCCACTTCGGCCAGTGCACCGAGGCGGTGATCCCCGTCGGGGTCTCACCGAAGACCTGGTCGGCCGGAGTGTCGAGGACATGACACTGGCAGTCGGGGCGGAGTTTGGCGCTCATCCGCCGCAGGGCGTACGAGCGTGCCGCCGCGGCCTGGGCCTCCATGGCGGCCGTGGGCCAACTCCACGGGACCTCGGCGATCTGGTCGAGGTACTGGTCGTGCAGGCGCATCCTCAGGACGGCTTCGAGCGTTGATCCGCCCGTCGTCGGCGCGATCCGAAGGGTGCCGTAGCGGTAGCGCTTCCCGGACACGATCAGGTCGGTGCCGCTCCTTAACACCACTTCCCCTCGGGTTGCGGTGATGCTCTGAGTCCCCGAGCACGTCGGGCAAGTAAAGCGCACCCCGGAGCCTCGCCGAGTGGCGGTGACCTCTTGCTTGGCCGCGGCGCGGATCGTCTTCCCGTCGGCCGTCACGGTGAAGGAGCCGGCGCCCTTCGTCCGCGCCCGTCCGCTCATCGTGACCCGCGAGGCTGCCCGCTCGAGGTTGACGTAGATCGTGCGATTGTCGACGACCGCGTCGTAGGTGGTCCCGCGGTAGTAAAACGCGAGGATCTCCCGGGCGCTCTTGCCCTGATCGGCGAGGGCGCGCGCCCCATACTGGCTCATCCCGACGCCATGCCCGAATCCCGATCCGGTCAGAGACCAAGACGTCGGGACCGGTGAGCGGGTGTCACCGGAGGGAGCAGCGAGCGCAGCTCCCGGAAGGCTCGCCATCGCGGCGACGGTCAGGACGGCGATCAGGCGGCGACGACGCCCGGGCTTCGTTGGGAGCATGGCTCACCATGACTCACTTCGACCGGTTGCGCTAGCCCCCTTCGGGGGGCGATCTGCGCGCCTCACCGGGGCCGGTCTGACTCCTCCTTGGTGAGCGAACGCGGGCTCGTGAGGAACCCGATCCCCCACGCCCAGTGCATACACGCGACCACGGCCGGGACCCGGGCGCGGACCGCTGCTGGCTCACCTCGGCTGATCGCGAACCCGCCCACCGTCACCGCCGCCGCGTACGCCGCTGGGACCGCGAGCGCCGGGCGCCAGACGAGGCCCACGAGCGCAGCCGCGGTCGTCCCGACGACCGTCGTTGGGGGCGCGAGATAGCGGGCGTTCGCCGTGCCCGCGTGCAGGCGCGCGACGACGCGCCGCCACCGGCCGTAATGGAAGTACTGGTCGGCGAGCTTTTTGAGATTGCGCCGGGGACGGTAGGTCACCACCAGGTCGGGGGTGAACCAGACCAGCCCGCCCCCTTCACGAATGCGATGGTTCATCTCCCAGTCCTGCGCCCGGGAGAAGTGCTCGTCGTAGCCACCGACCCCATCGAGCGCCGAGCGCCGGAACACCCCGAGATACACCGTCTCGGCTTCGCCCGCCTGGCCACCGATGTGGAAGCGCGCGTTGCCGACGCCGAGCGGGCTCTTCATCGCGCACGCCACGGCCCGCTCGAAGGGGGTCTCGCCGACGGCGTTCATGACACCGCCGACATTGGCGGCCCCGGTCTCGGTGAGGGTGCGCACCGCGGTGCGCAGATAATCGCGCGGGATCTCCGCGTGAGCATCGACCCGGGCGATGATCTCGCCGGTCGACGCGGCGATGGCCGCGTTGAGCCCTTCGGGCGTTCGCCCGCTCGGGTTCGGCACGGTCCGCACGCGGGGGTCGTCGGCTGCGAGAGCGGCCGCGACCTCATCGGTCGCATCCTTCGAGGGGCCGAGGGCGAGCACGACCTGGATCGTGCCGGGGTAGTCCTGGTCGAGCACCTGACAGACGGAGGCGTTGAGGTGACGCTCTTCGTTCAGCACGGGCATGACGACGCTGATCGGAGGATGGTCAGACACGGGCTCAGTATGACCCGGGCATGCGTGCCGCGCCGATTTGGGCGGCTGCTGACGTTTACTCTGTCGTCATGCCGGATCGTCCTCAGGGGCCTCGTCGCCCCGACGAACAGTCGCGTCGCCTCGACCCCGCCGGGGACGATGCCCTGACGTTCGATACCCGGCGTGGGTCGCGCGGCGGCCAGCCTCGCTCGGGTCGACCGGGCCAACCGCGCCCCGGCGGGCGTCGTCAGTTCCCCACCTCTCCCCCGCGGCCCGAGCCGGACCGGGCCACGTTGCGCCCCGGAGGCCCGGGCGGTGAGCGCCCGCCCGCGCCCCGAGCGGAGCGTCCCGCATCCGGCGCGGCACGGCGCCCCGCCGCTGCCACCAGACCGGGTGAGCGAGGACGACCGACGGGCGGTCCCACCGCGCCTGGTGGCCCTGGGGGGCCACGCGGACCTCGCCCGGGCGGAGCGCGCCCGGGCGGAGCCCGGCCGGGCGGACCGACCGGCGGACCACGCGCTCCTCGGCGACGTCACCGCCTTCGCACCGCCGCGATCGCCCTCGGCCTGATCGCGCTGCTCTGGATCGGCGCCACGCTTTGGGCGGTCAACTCCGCCTGGAACGCCGTCAATCGGGTCGATGCGACGCCAAGCGGTGATCGGCCGAACAGCGACGGTCGCAATGTCCTGCTCGTCGGCAGCGATAGCCGCGAGGGCCTGACGAAAAACCAGCGCAAGGAGCTCGGGACCGGGACCGCCGAGGGTGCGCGGACCGACTCGATCATGGTCTTGCACACCGGCGGTGATCGCCCGACGCTGCTGTCGATCCCCCGCGACTCCTACGTCGATATCCCGGGCCACGGCAAGAACAAGATCAATGCCGCCTTCGCTCTCGGCGGGCCGAAACTCCTGGCGCAGACCATCGAGCAAAACACCGGCCTGCGGATGGACGGGTACATGGAGATCGGCTTCGGGGGCTTCGCGACCGTCGTCGACGCCGTCGATGGGGTCAATATCTGCGTCAAGCGGGATATGGACGACCCCAAGGCCCACATCAACTTGAAGAAGGGGTGCCAGGACCTCGATGGGCCGACCGCCCTTGGGTATGTGCGCGCCCGCTACTCCGATCCCGAGGGCGACCTCGGTCGGGCGCAGCGCCAGCGGCAGTTCCTCGGAGCGCTCATGGGCAAGGTGGCGACGCCGACCAACATGATGCAGCCCTGGAAGGTCAACTCCCTTGGTAAGGCCACGGCCGGCGCACTGACGGTCGGTGAGGATGACTCGCTCTTTGGCACCGCCCGCGCCTTCTGGGGAATCCGAGCGATCGCCAAGGGGGACGGCAATTCGGTGACTGTCCCGATTTCCAATCCCAACCTGCCGACCCCGGCGGGTACTGCCGTGGAATGGGATCCGGTGAAGTCCAAGGAACTCTTCGCCGCCCTTCGGGAGAACCGCCCCCTCAGCATCGCGCCCGGTCAGGACTAGCGCCTCCGGCGAAGGCCCCCCTCATGTGACCGCGCTCACGCACGGCCACTAGGGTTTGGGCTCATGACGAGCATCGATCGAATCGGAGTTGTTGGGGCGGGCCTGATGGGCTCGGGGATCGCAGAGGTCTGTGCGCGCGCGGGTAGCGATGTGATCGTCGTCGAATCCAGCGCCGAGGCGGCCGAGGCCGGCCGCTCCCGAATCGAGCGCTCGCTGCAGCGCGCCGAGGGGCGAGGGAAGATCGACTCCGCCGCCGCCGTCCTTGAGCGAGTGCGGGTCACCTCCGACCTGGCCGATCTCGCCGACCGCCAGATGGTGATCGAGGCGATCGTCGAGCAGGAGGCGGCCAAGGTCGAGCTCTTCAAGACCCTCGACGAGATCGTGACCGACCAGGAGGCGATCCTTGCCTCAAACACGAGCTCGATCCCGATCATGAAGCTCGCGACGGTCACCAAGCGTCCGACACATGTCCTCGGCGTCCACTTCTTCAACCCGGTGCCGGTGCTCAAGCTCGTCGAGCTTGTCCCGTCTCTGCTCACTGCCCCCGAGACCACCGAGCGCGCCCGCGCCTACGTCGATGGCGACCTGTCGAAGCACGCGATCACCTGCCAGGACCGCGCGGGCTTCGTCGTCAACGCCCTGCTCATCCCCTTCATCCTGAGCGCGATCCGCATGTACGAATCGGGCTTCGCGACCGCCGAAGACATCGATAACGGGCTCGTGCTCGGTGCCGCGCACCCGCAGGGCCCGCTCGCCCTGGCCGACCTCATCGGTCTCGATACGACGATGGCGGTCGCCGAGTCGCTCTACGAGGAGTTCAAGGAGCCGCTCTACGCGCCGCCGCCGCTGCTCGCCCGGATGGTCGACGCGGGCCTGCTCGGCCGCAAGGCCGGACGCGGGTTCTACACCTACGACGGGTAGATCCCCGGTCCGGCCGCGGGCCGGTTAGCGAGCCGAGGGCAGGCCCGAGAGGAGTTGGCGGGCCATCACGATCCGCTGGACCTGGTTGGTGCCTTCGTAGATCTGGGTGATCTTGGCGTCGCGCATCATCCGCTCGAGCGGGAAGTCACGGGTGTAGCCCGCGCCCCCGAGCAGTTGGACCGCGTCGGTCGTGATCTTCATCGCGACATCGGAGGCGAAGCACTTGGCGGCCGCGCCGAAGAAGGTGAGGTCGGCGTCGCCGCGCTCGGACTTCGCGGCGGCGACGTAGACCATCTGGCGCGCGGCCTCGAGCTCCATCGCCATATCGGCGAGCATGAACTGGATCCCCTGGAAGTCGGCGATGGCCTTGCCGAACTGCTTGCGCTCCTTGACGTACGCGAGGGCGTGGTCGAGGGCGCCCTGCGCGACGCCGACAGCCTGGGCTCCGATCGTGACGCGGGTGTGGTCGAGGGTGCGCAGAGCGATCTTCAGCCCTTCGCCTTCCGACCCGACGATCCGGTCGCCCGGGATGCGCGTGTTCTCGAAATGCAGCTCGCGGGTCGGGCTGCCCTTGATGCCGAGCTTGCGCTCCTTCTCCCCGAAGGTGAAACCCTCATCGCCCTTCTCCACGACGAAGGCGGAGATGTTGCGGCCACGCGCACCGTCCGGATCGGTGACCGCAAGGACCGTGTAGTACTCGGAGACACCGGCATTGGTGATCCACGACTTCTGCCCGTTCAGCACCCAGTCGTCGCCGTCGCGGGTCGCGCGGCAGCGCATGCCAGCGGTGTCCGAGCCGGCCTCGCGCTCGGAGAGGCCATAGGAGAACAGGCCCTCGCCGGCCGCGAGGGGGGTCAGGTAGCGCTGCTTGAGGTCCTCGGAGCCGGCGAGGATCACCGGCAGAGAGCCGAGCTTGTTGACCGCCGGGATGAGCGACGAGGAGACACAGGCCCGAGCCACCTCTTCGATCACGATGCTGACCGCGAGCGCGTCGGCACCGACACCGCCGTACTCCTCCCCGACGTGCGGCGCATGGAAGTCGGTCGCCACGAGCGCGTCGTGCGCCTCCTGCGGGAAGCGAGCCTCCTCATCCACCGCGGCGGCGAAGGGAGCGATCTTGTCCTCGGCGATCGAGCGCACGGCCTCGCGCAGCGCCTCGTGGTCCTCGGAGATCCGGTACAGGTCGAAATCGGAGTTCGCAGTCACAAGGACTGATCGTATCGCCGCACCGAGCGGCGGGCGCCCGGTGGGACCTCGTTAGGAGTCGCGGCCGAAGAGGTCTCGGGTATAGACCTTCTCGGAGACATCGGAGAGTTCCTCGACCCTGCGGTTGGCGATGATGACATCGGCCTCGGCCTTGAAGGCCTCGAGGTCGCGGATCACCCGGGAGCCGAAGAAGCTCTCCTCGCGAAGCTCGGGCTCGTAGACGATCACCTCGACGCCCTTGCCCTTGATCCGCTTCATGATCCCCTGGATCGAACTCGCCCGGAAGTTGTCCGAGCCGGACTTCATGATGAGGCGGTGCACGCCGACGACGTTGGGCTTGCGGCGCAGGACATCCGTGGCGACGAAATCCTTGCGCGTGGTGTTGGAGTCGACGATCGCCTGCATGAGGTTCTGCGGGACGTCCTGGTAGTTCGCGAGGAGTTGCTTGGTGTCCTTCGGGAGGCAGTACCCGCCGTAGCCGAAACTCGGGTTGTTGTAATGCGCCCCGATCCGCGGGTCGAGGCCGACACCGTCGATGATCTGGCGGGTGTCGAGCCCGTGGGTTGCCGCGAAGGTGTCGAGCTCATTGAAGTAGGCGACGCGCATCGCGAGATAGGTGTTAGCGAAGAGCTTGATCGCCTCGGCCTCGGTCGAATCGGTCAGCAGGACCGGCACCTCCGGCTCCAGGGAGGCCTCGACGAGCAGATCGGCGAAGCGCTTCCCCTTCTCCCCCCGGTCGCCGACCACGATCCGCGAGGGGTGGAGGTTGTCTTCGAGGGCCCGCCCCTCGCGGAGGAACTCCGGCGAGAAGAAGATCCGGTCGGTCTGCAGGCTCTCTCGGAGCGAGGAGGTAAAGCCCACCGGGATCGTCGACTTCACCACCATCGTCGCGGCGCTGCCGTGCGCCAGCACGTCCTTGGCCACGCTCTCCACCGAGGAGGTGTTGAAGTAGTTCGTGTCCGGGTCATAGTCCGTCGGCGTCGCGATCACCACGAACTCGGCGTCGGCGTAGGCCTGCGCCGGATCGAGCGTCACCGTGAGGTCGAGGTCGCCACCGGCGAGGAACTGGCTGATCTGCTCGTCGTGGATGGGGCTACGGCCCTGCGCGATCGTCTCGACTCGCTCTGCGTCGATGTCGAGGGCCACGACCCGATGGTGGCGGGCGAGCAAGACGGCGATCGACAGGCCGACGTATCCGGTACCGACCACGGCGATCGTGGTGCTCATGGCGCTCCTACCGCGTCGCCAAGCGCGACGCCATCGCTAAGAGAGATCAAAGGGGTGTGCCCTCAGCCTAGGACGCGGCGCGCTCGAAGCGGACCGCGGACCGCCAAAGACCCGATGTCATTGTGTGACCGAGGTCATTGGCGGTTGGATGGGGCCATGGCCCTCACGCACACCAATGACCCCCGCACCATGCAGCGCCTCATCGCCGACCCGGGCATCTGGGTGGTGGTTGGCCTCTCCACCAATGAAGAGCGGGACGCCTCGCGGGTCGCGCGGTGGCTGAAGTACGAGCAGGACAAGGGCATCATCCCCGTCCACCCGTCGGCCGAGGAGGTCGATGGCGATCAGGGGTACGCCTCGATCAGCGATATCCCCGACGGGACCGATGTCCACGTCGTCCAGTGCTTCATCTCCTCCGACAAGGTCGGCGAGGTCGTCGACGAGGCCATCGCCAATAAGGACCGGCTCCAGATCGACGCCATCTGGATGCAGCTCGGCGTGGAGGACTACGCCGCCGCCGACCGCGCGAAGGAGGCCGGGCTCGACGTGGTGATGAACACCTGTCCGAAGATCGAGTTCCGGCGCCTGAAGACCACCGGGATGGCCCGCTAGGAGCCGCCCAGCTCAGGCCGTCAGGCCGAAGGGGGTCCGCCGCGCCGCTCGCGCAGCCGGGCCCCCTTCGCGTGCGCCTGGTCGCGCAATCGATCGGCGTGGGTCGCGAGCGCGGCCCGGATCCGCTCGGCGTCGGCGCCCTCACCGGCCCCGAGGATCCGGGCCGCAAGCAGCCCGGCGTTGCGGGCCGCGCCGACCGCGACCGTCGCCACGGGGATCCCAGCGGGCATCTGCACGATGGAGAGCAGGCTGTCCATCCCATCGAGATATTTGAGCGGCACCGGGACGCCGATGACCGGCAGCGGGCTCACCGAGGCGAGCATGCCCGGCAGGTGGGCCGCTCCCCCGGCGCCCGCGATGATGACGCGCAGGCCCCGCTCGGCCGCCTCCTGCCCGTAGGCGATCATCTCGGTCGGCATGCGATGGGCGGAGACGACATCGGCCTCGTAGGCGATCTCGAACTCCGCCAGCGCCGTTGCGGCGGCCTCCATCACCGGCCAGTCGCTATCGCTGCCCATGACGAGCCCGACGATCGGGTGCGCGCTCATTCGGTCACCACTCCTTGGAGGTAGTCGGCGGCATGGCTGGCCCGTTCACGCAGGTCAGCGAGGTCGTCACCGCTCAGATTGACGTGGCCGATCTTGCGTCCGGGCCGCACGCTCTTGCCATAGAGGTGCACTTTGAGCTCCGGGTCGCGGGCCATGAGATGGCGGTAGGCGGGATAGAGGTCCTCGTACTCTCCCCCGAGCACATTGGCCATCACGGTGAAGGGAGCCCGGGCCCTCGGACTCCCGAGGGGCAGGTCCAAGACCGCCCGCAGGTGCTGCTCGAACTGCCCGGTGACGGCGCCATCCATGCTCCAGTGCCCGGAGTTGTGCGGGCGCATGGCGAGTTCATTGATGAGCGGGCCGCGCGCGGTATCGAAGAGTTCGACGGCGAAGACGCCGGTGATCTGCAGCGCGCCAGCGAGTTCGAGGCCAATCAGCGTCGCGAGCTCGGCGGTCTCGGGAGCAAGGTCCGGAGCGGGCGCGAGGACCTCGGTGCAGATCCCGTCGGTCTGGACGGTCTCGACGACCGGCCAGGCCGCGGCCTGCCCCGACGGGCTCCGTGCGATCAGGACCGCGAGTTCACGGGTGAAGGGGACCCGCTCCTCCAGGAGCAGCGGCTCCCCCTTCTCCCGGGCGAGGTCAAACCAATCCGCGAGCTCATCGGCGGACTGGGCCATCCGCACGCCCTTACCGTCGTAGCCGCCGCGCGGAGTCTTCGCGACGATGGGCCAGCCGACCTGGTCTCCGAACGAGCGCGCCTGGCTCTCGGTGGTCGCGACTGCCCAGCGCGGGCAGGGCAGGCCCAGTTCGGTGAGCCGGCGCCGCATCGCGAGCTTGTCCTGCGCGTAGGTAAGGGCCTCGGGCCGCGGATGCATCACCACACCGTCGCGGTCGAGCGCCTCCAGGACCTCCGCAGGGACGTGCTCGTGGTCGAAGGTCACGACATCGCAGGCCGCGGCAAACTCACGGACCACCTCGACATCGGTGTAATCGCCCACCGGAGCGAAGGGGGTGACGAGGGCCGCCGACGCGTCCGGGGCCTCGGCGAGCACGGCGAGGGTGATGCCCAACTCGGCAGCGGGGCCGGCGCACATGCGGGCCAGTTGGCCGCCGCCGATCATCCCGACGACCGGGAAGCCGCCTGGGGCGTGAGGAGGAGTCTTCGGCACGGGGGTCAGGATACCGAGGCCGGAGCGCGCGTTTTCCCCCCGCACGCCCGGGCCACGTAAGGTGGTGCGGTGCCCGAAAACTCCCACGCCGCGCTCGAATCCGAGGCGACGGCACCTCGGCACGGTGGCCTGCGGGGCCTCGTCGACACGGTCTGGCACGAGATCGCGAAGTTCGGTGTCATCGGCGCGATCGCCTTCGTGATCGACCTCGGTGGGATGAACCTGCTCACCCACACCCTGCTCGAAGGGCGGGTCACGACGGCCAAGATCGTGAGCGGCATCGCCGCCACCCTCTTCGCCTGGGCCGGGAACCGGTGGTGGACCTTCCGGCATCGCCGCAGCCGCCCGATGGCGCACGAGGTCTTCTACTTCTTCGTCGTCAACGGCATCGCGCTGGTCGTAGCGACCTTCGTCCTCGTCCTCTCGCACTATGTGATCGGCGGGGAGTATCCGTGGTTCCAGACGCGGACCGCGGACAACATCGCGACGATCATCGGGATCGGACTCGGGACGATCCTGCGCTTTTGGCTCTACCGCGCGTTCGTCTTCGCCGACGAGGGCGGTGCCAAGGACGAGCCGGCCTGACTCGGTCAGGGGTGGGCGGTCACGTCCACCCGGCCTCGCACGCCCGTCACCCGCACGAGTCGGCTCGGGGTGACCGCCCCGAGACCGCGAAGGGTGCGCCGGCGCGCTGGTCGCGTCGAAAAGCCGCTGACCGGGGCCACGAGTTTGGCAAACGCGTCGTCAACGAAGACCCCACCGGGCGGCGCCGCAGCGGTCAACCGGCTCGCCCGGTTGACGGTGGTGCCAAAGACATCGCCCAGCCGGTTGATGACCGAGCCGTAGGCCATCCCGACCCGGGCGTCGGGGACGAGATCGTCCTCGGCCATCGCCTCGACTAGATCGAGCGCGATGGCCGCCGCCGGGGCGGCCTCGATGGTGAGGAACATGACCTCATCGCCCACGGTCTTGACGACCCGGCCACCGTGCGCGGTCACGATGTCGGTCGCGAGCAACTCGAAACGTTCGACCATGGCGGCGAGTTCGCGCTCGTTCATGCGCTGGACCAGCGAGGTGAAGTTCACCAAATCGGCGAAGCCGACCGCGCGCGGCACGCCCGTCGTATCCCGCTCCGGTGTCGCGTCGGCGAGCATGCGGTTAATCGCTGCGGTGAGTTGGCGCCGCCACACATAGATCATGAGCGGCTCGAGCTCGTCGGTGAGACGGGCCATCGCAAGGGCCGCGGCCGAAGCGACCTCCGGTGAGTTGATCCGGCCGAGGTCCGCGCCGATGTCGTAGGTTTCTCCGGCCTGCTCGGCGACCGCCTCGGACATCAACTGGGTTTGCCAGACCGCGAGCCGGTTCATCGTGCGCGCGATCGCGCGGGTCATCCCGAGCGCGAACTCCTCATCGACGGTGTCCTGGCGGACCATCGTCGCGACCCGCTTCAGCGCCTCAAGGTCGGCCTCGGTAAACATCGCCTCGCCCTCTTGGACGAGCGGGAAGCCGAGGGCATGCCAGAACTTGCGCGCCGAGCGCACCGAGACCTGAGCTCCGCGGGAGACCTCCCGGCGGCCCATCGACGCCGGTCGACCAAGGAGCGCGCGCTCGAGGCCCTCCGGGGTCGCCTCAAGGGCTTCGTGCGGATCGTCGGACGGGGTGGCCGCGTGCCGAGGAAGATCCGTCATCTTCCACCTCCGCTCGCGTGCGCTACTTGCCGTGGACTAGACGTCGGTGACCCGCCGAATGTGCTGCACGTCACCAGCGGTCACCGTATCCGAGCCCCCCACTCCGCGCACCATGAGTCCACCGGAGGCATCGACGTCGAGCGCCTGGACCCGCTCGGGCTCGCGGCCCGGGCGATGGACCTCGACGCTCGCTCCGATGGTGGCGCTCACCGACCGATAGGCGCGTTGCGCGGCGCTCAGGGCGGGGCCGTCGCCCCGCAGGGCCTCGTGATAGCCCGCCAGACCCGCGAGGACATCGGCGATGATCGGCTCGCGCCGCGGCGCAGATCCGAGCGCGAGCCGGACCGAGGTGGCGGTGGGGACGGGCAATTCCTCGCGGCTGTGATCGACATTGATGCCGATCCCCACGATCACCCCTTCGGGCCGGAGCTCGGCAAGGACGCCGCACACCTTCGCGTCATCGGCCGACGGGACGAGGACGTCATTCGGCCACTTCACCTCCGTCGCGAGCCCCTGGCGGGCGAGCGCGTCATGGACGGCGAGCCCCGCGAGCAGCGGCAACCACCCGATCCGCTGCGCAGGGGGCGCCGGGACAAGGACCGACATCGCGATCCCGGCTCGCGGCACCTCCCGCCAGGTCCGACCGAGCCGGCCGCGCCCTTCGCCTTGGTGCTCGGCGATCACCGGCGCCCACATTGTCGGGTGCTCGGCGAGATAGGCATTGGTCGAGCCGACCTGCGGCAAAACCGTGAAGGCGTCGGGGGCGAAGGGGGTTCGCGCGCCCCCTTCGTCGCCCGCGGACGCGCTCGTCGTGAGCCGATCCCAGATCGCCTGGACGTCGATGTCATGCCTCATATCGTGAAGGCTAGGCTGACGGTCATGGCCCAGAGCACAAACTCCACCACGACGGCGGAACCGAACCAGTCCATCGGTGGCACCGACGTCCCGGACGACATCGACATCCACACCACTGCCGGCAAGCTGAAGGACCTGAAGCGTCGCGTGGCCGAGGTCGCCCACGCCGGGTCCGAAACGGCCGTGGAGAAGCAGCATGCACGCGGGAAGAAGACCGCGCGCGAGCGGATCGAGTTGCTCCTCGACGAGGGCACCTTCGTCGAGATGGACAAGTACGCGCGGCACCGCTCGACCGCCTTCGGGCAGGAGAAGAACCGCCCCTACGGTGACGGCGTGGTGACCGGTTACGGCACCGTCGACGGTCGCCAGGTCGCGGTCTTCGCCCAGGACTTCACCGTATTCGGTGGCTCGCTCGGTGAGGTCTTCGGCGAGAAGATCTGCAAGGTCATGGACTTCGCCATGAAGATCGGCTGCCCGGTCATCGGCATTAACGACTCCGGTGGCGCGCGCATCCAAGAAGGGGTCGTCTCGCTCGGCCTCTACGGCGAGATTTTCCGCCGCAACGTGCACTCCTCCGGCGTCATCCCGCAGATCTCGCTGATCATGGGCCCGTGCGCTGGCGGTGCCGTCTACTCCCCCGCGGTCACCGACTTCACCGTGATGGTCGACCAGACCTCGCACATGTTCATCACCGGCCCGGACGTCATCAAGACCGTGACCGGCGAGGACGTGGAGTTCGAAGAGCTCGGCGGGGCGCGCACCCACAACACCAAGTCCGGCGTCGCGCACTACATGGGAAGCGACGAAGAGGACGCGATCGAGTACGTCAAGGCCCTGCTGTCGTACCTGCCGAGCAACAACCTCGAGCAGGCCCCGGTCTTCGGCGAGGAAAATGACCTCACGGTCACCGAGGACGACCTGTGGCTCGACACGGCGATCCCCGACTCGGCGAACATGCCGTACGACATGCACAAGATCATCGAGCACATCGTCGACGACGGTGAGTTCCTCGAGGTGCACCCCCTCTTCGCGCCGAACATGATCTGCGGGTACGCCCGGATCGAGGGCCACTCGATCGGCGTCGTCGCCAACAACCCGATGCAGTTCGCCGGGACCCTCGACATCGACGCCTCCGAAAAGGCCGCTCGCTTCGTGCGGACCTGCGATGCCTTCAACGTTCCGGTCCTCACCCTCGTTGACGTGCCGGGCTTCCTCCCGGGCACCGACCAGGAGTGGGATGGGATCATCCGCCGCGGCGCCAAGCTGATCTACGCCTACTCCGAGGCGACCGTCCCGCTCGTCACCGTGATCACCCGCAAGGCCTACGGCGGCGCCTACGACGTCATGGGCTCGAAGCACCTTGGCGCGGACATCAACCTCGCCTGGCCGACCGCGCAGATCGCCGTCATGGGCGCGCAGGGCGCGGTCAACATCCTCTACCGCAAGCAGCTGAAAGAGGCTCAGGCCGAGGGCCGCGATGTCGAAGAGGCGCGCCAGGAGTTCATCACCGCCTACGAAGACGCCCTCGCGAACCCGTACGTGGCGGCCGAGCGCGGCTATATCGACACGGTCATCACCCCGTCGAACACCCGGATGAACGTCACCCGGGCGCTGCGGGCGCTGCGCACCAAGCGCGAGACGCTGCCGCCGAAGAAGCACGGGAACATCCCGCTGTGAGCGCCGACCAGCAGCCCGAATCGGCCGAGGCACCCGCCCCGGCCGGTCCGGTCATCTCGGTGCTTGGTGACGCCTCCGAGGAGCAGCTGGCCGCCTTGCTCGCGGTCCTCTCGGGCCTCGGTGGGGGCGAAGAGCCCGCTCCCTCGGCCCGCTCGCAGTGGGGCCACCCGCAGCGGGCGATGCGCACCACCTTCCCGGTCGGACCGGGCGGCTGGCGCCTTTCCGGCCTGCCGCGCTAGCCACGTAAGTGCTCCCCCTTCGCCTCGTCACGAAGGGGGTAGCGTGCGGGTGGTGTCCCTCGTGCTCTCGGTCAACATCGGTCGCCCCCTCCACCAATCCATCCCGCGCAGGCGCGCAACAGGGATTGGCAAGGAACCCGTCGCGATGATCAGCGTGGCCGATCCCGGACGCAAACGCATCGAAGACGGCGCTGGCGTCTCCGGGGTGGCCGGCGACTTCATCGGTGACGGACGCCATCACGGCGGCTCGGAGCAGGCGGTCTACGCCGTCGCCGTCGAAGAGCTCGCGTACTGGGCGGAAGAACTGGGCCGCGAACTGCCGCCGGGGGCCTTCGGCGAGAACCTCACGACCACCGGGATCGATGTCGATGCCGCCGAGGTCGGTGATCGCTGGCGGGTCGGCAGCGCGGTCCTCGAGGTCACCGGTCCCCGGGTCCCGTGCGCGACCTTCGCGGCCCGGATGGGCGAGCCGCGCTGGGTCAAGCGCTTCGCTGAGCGGGGGCGCGCCGGGGCCTATTTCCGGGTGATCGAAGGGGGCGAGATCCGCCCTGGAGACGAGATCGCGGTGGCCCGCTCGGGCAGCGGAATCGACGTCCCGACGACCTTGCGAGCCTTCATGGGGGACGCCGACGCGGCCCGCACGGTGCTCGCCGCCGGACTCTACGAGGGCAAGGACCAGCGGACGCTCGTCAAGACCGCAGCTCGCGCCTAGCGTCCGCCGAGCAGCGTCTCGATCATCTGCGCAACCCCGTCGTCATCATTGGCCGGGCACCGATCACTCGCCGCCGCGTGCACCTCGTCGTGGGCGTTGGCCACCGCGAACGAGCGACCCGCCCAGGTGAGCATCGGCAGATCGTTCGGCATATCGCCGAAGGTCCACACCTCCGCGGCCTCGATGCCGAGCTCGGCACACCACGCGGCGAGGGCCGCGGCCTTGGTCACCCCGGGCGCGGACATCTCGGCGAGGCCGCCCGCGCCGGAGTAGGCGAGGACCACCCGGTCAGCCACGATCTCCCGGGCCGCGCAAAGGAACTCGTCATCGTCGAGGTGCGGGTTGCGGGCGAGCAACTTGCCGACGCGGCCATCGCCGAGCGCCTCGATCCGATCGGTCGTCACGAGATCCTCGGGATGGTCATGGATCGCCGCAAACATCCGCTCCGCGGCGAGACCGCTCGCGCGTTCGGCAGCGAACCCCGTGCCGGGGAGCTCGCGGCGCAGGTCCCGGGCGACCTCACTCACCACCTCGGGCGGGATCGTCTGCTCACCGAAGACGCGCCGGCCGGCGACGTCATAACGAAAGGCGCCATTGCCGCAGATCGCGACCCCCCGGGCCCCCACCACATGGGCGAGATCGTGGAGCCACCGCGGCGGTCGAGCGGTCACGAGCACCGTCTCGACACCGAGTTCGGCGACGGCCGCGAGGGCTCGGGCGGACCGCGCAGAGACCGTCCCGTCGCTGCGAAGCAACGTCCCGTCGAGATCGGTGGCGATCAGCCGAGGCCGGGCGAACATGTCGTTCTCGCGCCGCTCGTTAAACGAGCTGGTGCATCCATCCGTAGGTGTTGTCCGTGCGGCCTTGCTGCATGGAAAGGAGTCGCTCGCGAAGGCCACGGGTGACCTCGCCTCCCCCTTCGCCAGCCGTCGACGGAGCGGTGCCACCGTCCCACCGAAGCTCGCCAATGGGGGTGATGATCGCCGCGGTGCCGCAGGCGAAGACCTCGAGGATGTCGCCGCTCGCCACGCCGTCCTTCCACTCGGCGATCGGCACGCGCCGCTCCACCGGGGTGAGGCCAAACTCGGGCGCGAGCTCGAGCACCGACAAGCGGGTGATCCCCGGCAGGATCGTGCCGGTGAGTTCGGGGGTGACGAGGGTTCCGTCCTTCATGACGAAGAAGACGTTCATCCCGCCGAGTTCGTCGACATAGGTGTGGGTCGAGGAGTCGAGAAAGACCGATTGGTCGCAGCCGTGCTCGGCCCCTTCGATCTGACCCGCGAGCGCCGAGGCGTAGTTGCCGCCGCACTTGGCGGCGCCGGTCCCGCCCGCGCCGGCGCGCGCGTACTTCTCGGCGACCCACAAGGTGATCGGCTTCGGCCCGCCGGTAAAGATCGAGGCGGCCGGGCTCGCGATCACCGAGTACTTGACCTCGGTCGAGGGCCGCAGGCCGATGAAGGCCGCCGAGCCGTACATGAAGGGGCGTAGGTAGAGGCTCTTCTCGCCATCGCCGAAGGCCGGGACCCACTCCTGGTCGGCCTCGACGATCAGGCGAAGGGAGGTGAGGAAGTCCTCGACCGGGAGTTCGGGCAGCACCATGCGACGCGCGCTGGCGTTGAGGCGCTCGGCGTTCTTATCCGGGCGGAAGCTCCAGATCGAGCCGTCCTCATGCCGGTAGGCCTTCAGGCCCTCGAAGATCTCCTGCGCGTAGTGCAGCACGGAGGCCGCCGGGCTCATCGTGATGTCGCCATAGGGCTCGAGCGCGGCGTCGATCCACCCCTCCCCCTGGCGCCAGGTCGCGGTCACCATGTGGTCGGTCATGTGCGAGCCGAATCCCGGGTTGGCCAGGATCTCGGCCCGGCGCTCCTCGCTGGTGGGCGAGGTGTTGGCGGTACGCGTGAAGGACAAGGTCATCGTCGTTGATCTCCTGGCTAACGAACTGCGGCTTAGACGAAGGTTAACCCCCTGCGCCGGGCGCCCCCTGTCAGCCCTCCCGTCACAGGCGCGCGGCGATCGCGTCACCGATGGCGGCGGTGCTGCGGGCGGCTGCTCCGCGCTCGGCGAGGTCGGCGGCGACGGCGTCTTCGACCCGAGCGGCGTCGGCGTCTCGGCCGAGGTGTGCGAGCAGCATCGCGACCGAGAGGATCGCAGCGGTCGGGTCGGCCTTGCCCTGCCCGGCGATATCGGGCGCGGAGCCGTGGACCGGCTCGAACATGCTCGGAGCAGCGCCGGTCGGGTTGATATTGCCGCTCGCGGCGAGGCCGATGCCACCGGCGATCGCGGCCGCGATGTCGGTGATGATGTCGCCGAAGAGGTTGTCGGTCACGATCACATCGAAGCGGCCCGGGTCGGTCGCGAGGAAGATCGTCGCGGCGTCGACGTGCTGGTAGGCCGTCTCGACCTCGGGGAACTCGACGCCGACCTCTTCGACGGTGCGCCGCCAGAGGTGACCGGCATGGGTCAAGACGTTGTGCTTGTGCACCAGGGTGAGGTGCTGGCGAGGGCGCGCCTGCGCCCGGGCGAAGGCGTCGCGCACGACCCGCTCCACGCCGAACCGCGTGTTGACACTCACCTCGGTCGCGATCTCGTGGTCGGTGCCGACGCGTAGCGCGCCACCGTTGCCGACGTAGGGACCCTCGGTGCCCTCACGGACGACGACGAAATCGATCCCCCCTTCGCGCACGTGCTCGGCGAGCGGGCTCGTGACGCCGGGCAGCAGCTTGGCCGGGCGGAGGTTCACGAAGTGGTCCAAGGCGAAGCGCAGCGGGAGCAGGACGCCGCGTTCGAGCACACCGGAGGGGACGCTGGGATCGCCGATCGCGCCGAGCAAGATCGCGTCGTGACCGCGGATCTCCTCCACGACCGAGTCCGGCAGCGTTTCCCCGGTCGCATGCCAGCGGCGGGCGCCGAGGTCGTACTCCGTGGCGTTGACGGCATCCTCGCCGACGACCGCGCGCAGGACCTTCACACCCTCGGCCGTGACCTCCGGGCCGATGCCGTCGCCGCCGATAACCGCCAGGTCGATGCTCTGCTCACTCATGCCCACACCCTAAGACGCGCGTCCGACATGTGGATGCCTTGTCTCGCATGATGATCGGGCGTCAGGCACGCCGAAGGGGGAGGCTGCGGCCTCCCCCTTCGTCACCTATCGGCGTGATCGGGTCAGTCGGTCTGACCCTGGTCGCGACGGTCCATGCTCTCCTGCAGGGCCCGACGCGCCTCGGCGGCTTCTTCGCTCATCGCGAACCTCCTGGCGGTAGTGGTGGCTCTTCGGGCTCTCGCGGGATCGCCGCGATCTCGCTTCGCACGCTACGCGCCATCATCCAGATGATGGAACCCACCGCCCACGATGTGGACGGTGGGTTCCCTCACACCACGGCTCAGTCGAGGTCGACGACCTTGATCTGGTCGAGCGAGACCTGCTCAGCGACCTGGGCGACGAGCTCGTCCGGCACGGCGGCATCGAGGGTGAGCGCCACGAGCGCGGTGCCCTTGGCCTCATCGCGAGCTACCTGCATGCCGGCGATGTTGACGCCCGCGTCGCCGAAGACGCCACCGATCACGCCGATGACGCCGGGGCGGTCCTCGTAGCGGTAGAAGGCCATGTGGTTCGACAGCGGCACCTCGAGGTCGAAGCCGTCGATGCCGACGATCTTTTGCACCATCTTCGGGCCGGTCAGGGTGCCCGCCACCGAGAGCTGCGTGCCGTCGGCCTGGGTGCCGCGCAACGTGGTGATATTGCGGAAGTCCTCCGAGACCGGGTCGGTGATGAGGCGCACCTCGCTGCCGCGCTCCTCGGCGATCAGCGGGGCGTTGACATAGGTGACCGGGACCTCGACGACATCGGCGAAGACGCCCTTCAGCGCGGAGAGCTTCCAGACGCTGACGTCGTGCTCGGTGATCTCGCCGCGGACATCGACGTCGAGCTGCACCGGGACCGCGCCGGCGAGGGCGGTGTAGATCCGACCGAGCTTTTCGACCAGGTCGATGCCGGGGCGGACCTCTTCGGGGACCACGCCGCCGGAGACATTGACGGCGTCGGGGACGAGGTCACCGGCGAGGGCCTGGCGCACGGACTTGGCGACCGAGACACCGGCCTTCTCCTGGGCCTCGTCGGTCGAGGCGCCGAGGTGCGGGGTGACGACGACCTTCTCCGAGGCGAAGAGGGGGCTGTCGGTGCACGGCTCGGTGGCGAAAACGTCGATGCCCGCGCCTGCCACGCGACCCTGCGCGATCGCGTCGGCGAGGGCCTGCTCGTCGACGATCCCGCCGCGGGCGGCGTTGATGATCCGCACGCTGGGCTTGACCTTGGTGAGCGCTTCCTCGCCGATCAGGCCAAGGGTGTCCTTGTTCTTCGGCAGGTGGACGGTGATGAAGTCGGACTCGGCGAGGAGCTCATCGAGGGTGACGAGGCGGGCGCCGAGCTGACCGGCCTTCTGCGCGGAGACGAAGGGGTCGTAGGCGAGGACCTCCATGCCGAAGCCGCGCAGGCGCTCGGCGACCAGCTGGCCAATCCGCCCGAAGCCGACGACGCCGACGGTCTTGTCGAGCAGCTCGACGCCGCCGTACTGCTTGCGGGCCCACTTCCCGCCCTTCAGCGCCTCGTTGGCGGGGGCGATGTGTCGCGCGGAGGCGAGCAGCAGACCGACGGCGAGCTCGGCGGCCGAGGTGATGTTGGAGGTCGGGGCGTTGACGACCATGACGCCGGCCTTGGTGGCGGCGTCGACGTCGACGTTATCGAGGCCTACACCGGCGCGGGCGATGACCTTCAGGCCCTTCGCCGCGGTGATCGCCTCGGCATCCATCATCGTCGCGGAGCGGATGAGGACCGCGTCGACACCGGACGCGAGGGCCGGGAGCAACTCGTCCCGGTTGGCGCCATCGCAGCGCACGATCTCGAAATCGGGGCCGAGGGCGTCGATGGTGGCAGGAGAAAGTTCCTCGGCAATGAGCACGTGAGGCTTGGTCACGACGGGTTACGTCCTCTTCTTCACTTGCGAGATGGGGTCATGCGGGGAAGGTGGCACGCCGCTGTGCCCCGACCACTGTAGGCAGGTCCGTGGGCGCGGGACCGCGGTGGTTGGTATGTGGTCACTCACGTTCGGCGAGCGGCACCGATCCTGCGCCCTAGTCGACGCGGCGGGCGGCGCCCTTGTCCGCCGACTGGGCGAAGCGGGCGAAGATCTTCAGAGCCGCCGAGATCGGGCGGTCCCGCTCGGCGGCGGGGTGCCAACCAGCGGCGTCCTGCTCGGCGCGGCGCCGGGCCAGCTCGTCGTCGTCGATCAGGACCTGCACCCGCCGGTCGGGGATCGAGAACTCGATGACATCGCCGTCGCGGACGAGGCCGATTGCTCCCCCGGCCGCAGCCTCGGGCGAGACGTGCCCGACCGAGAGACCGGAGGACCCGCCGGAGAAACGACCGTCGGTGATCAGGGCGCACTTCGGGCCCAGGCCGACCCCCTTTAAGTAGGCCGTGGGGTAGAGCATCTCCTGCATGCCCGGTCCCCCCTTCGGCCCTTCATAGCGCACCACGACGACATCGCCGGCTTGGATCTGGCCGCCGAGGATCATCTCGACCGCCTGCTCCTGGGACTCGGCGACCCGGGCCGGGCCGGAGAACTCCCACTGGTGCTCGGGCACGCCCGCGGTCTTGACGATGCACCCGTCCGGGGCGAGGTTGCCCGTGAGGACCGCGAGTCCCCCTTCGACCGTGTAGGCGTGCTCGACCGAGCGGATGCAACCCTCGTCGGCGTCGGTGTCGAGGCTCGCCCAGCGCTTGGTCGAGGAGAAGGCTTCGGTCGTGCGGACCCCACCGGGGGCTGCGTGGAAGAGCTCGATCGCTTCCGCACGCGCCGCTCCGGAGCGGATATCCCAGTCCCGCAGCCATTGCTCCAGGGACTCGCTGTGCACCGAGCGAACACCGGTGTCCAGCATCCCGCCGCGGTTGAGTTCGCCGAGGATCGCGGGGATGCCGCCGGCACGGTGGACATCTTCCATGTAGTACTGGGTCGAGTTCGGGGCGACCTTGACCAGGCAGGGCGTGACCCGCGAGAGGGCATCGATGTCGTCCTGGTTGAAGTCGACGCCGGCCTCCTGCGCGGCGGCGAGTAGGTGAAGGATCGTGTTCGTCGAGCCGCCCATGGCGATGTCGAGGCGCATCGCGTTGGCGAAGGCGGGCTTCGTCGCGATCGCGCGCGGCAGGACCGATGCGTCGTCGCCGTCGTAGTACTGGCGGCAGAGGTCGACCACGAGGCGGCCGGCGTCTTCGAAGAGGCCCCGGCGGGCGGCGGCCGTCGCGAGCGTCGAGCCGTTGCCCGGAAGGGAGAGGCCGAGCGCCTCGGTGAGGCAGTTCATCGAGTTCGCGGTGAACATCCCCGAGCAGGACCCACAGGTCGGGCAGGCCGACTGCTCGATCTGCTCGATCTCGGCGTCGGAGACCGAGTCATCGACCGACTTGATCATCGCGTCGATCAGGTCGAGCCGCTTAACCTCGGGTTCGCCGTCGACCACGGCGTCGCCGAGCATCCGACCCGCCTCCATGGGGCCGCCGGAGACAAAGACCGTCGGGATGTTGAGGCGAAGGGCGGCGAGCAGCATGCCCGGGGTGATCTTGTCGCAGTTGGAGATGCAGACGAGCGCATCGGCGCAGTGCGCCTGCACCATGTACTCCACCGCGTCGGCGATGACCTCGCGGCTCGGCAGGCTGTAGAGCATCCCGTGGTGCCCCATCGCGATCCCGTCGTCGACGGCGATCGTGTTGAACTCCCGGCCGATCCCGCCCGCTTCGGCGATGGCACCTGCGACCAACTGACCCATGTCCTTCAGGTGCACGTGGCCGGGCACGAACTGGGTAAACGAATTGGCAATCGCGACGATCGGCTTGCCGAAGTCGGCATCGGTCACACCGGTCGCGCGCCAGAGGGCGCGGGCACCGGCCATATTGCGGCCGTGGGTTGAGGTCCGAGAACGCAGTTCTGGCATGGTCGTTACGCTAACTCTCTGCTGCTCAATCCGAGATACCGATCTCAGCGCTTAGACGCGTTCGAGATCGCTGCCACCGTCGGCCTCTTCGGTCTCGGCCAACTCGGCGGCGTCAACAGGGCGGTTCATCAGCCGCTTCCCGATGAGGATCGTCGCGATCACGGCGGCGAGGCCCGCGAGCATCCACCACCACGGGACCCGACCGAGCGCGGCCTCGATGACGGCCATCCCGACCGTCGTATAGAGGGTCGCCCAAAAGAGCGCGCCGACGGTGACTGCTGGGAGGAAGCGGGACTGCGGCATCCGCATCATCCCGGCGGTCAGGTTGATCGCGGTCTGGAATCCGACGGTGAGGAAGCCGACGCTCACCGCGGGCGCGCCGAAGCGCCGCACCACGCGCTCGGCGCGCACGAACCCGGCCGAGTCGAAGCGGTCACTGGCCTTGGTGCGCTCCCCCCCGCGACGCAACCCCCGGCCCACCCAGTAGGTGGCATTGCCGCGCGCGAAGGCCCCGAGGAAGAGCACGCCGAAGGCCAGCCACACCGGCCATGACGTGATCATTTGGTCCACGCCCTCTAGCGTACGCGATCTCCTTAGGCATGCCTTACTAGGCGGCGGGGCGAAGGGGTGCCCCCCGTCGCCTTTGGCTGGGAAAAGGACGCCTGGCGCGGACCCTTCCCCGCCTCATGCCCCCTTCACCGCCAGCGCCCCGATGTGGATAACCCGGGGCGATGTCATCAAGCTGCTCTAGCGTCCCGAAGATGCACTTGCGTGTATTGGTGGTAGCCGGCGCGGGCCGGACACCCGAGGCGTACGAGTTGAGCGCCGAGCGCGGACAGGTCGTCGGTGACCTGCGCCGAGCGTTGCACCTCGCGCCCGATCAGCACATCGTCTACGCCGATACCGCCCTCGCCGACGACCAACCGATCGGCAGCCCTCCGCTGCTCGACGGCGCGACGCTGCGAATCACCGATACCCCGCCCCCGGCGAGCGCGGCGCGAGGCGCGCACCGCCCCCTTCGGCTCCTTGTCACCGCCGGACCCGACGCCGGACGCTGCGTCCCGCTGGATACCGCAATACGCGTCGGGCGCTCGGCCGCCGCCGAGCTCCCGCTAGACGATCCGAGCCTGTCGCGGCTGCATCTACGGATCAGCCCGGAGGCGAAGGGGGTGCTCGTCACCGACCTCGGCTCCACCAATGGGGCCCGGCTCGACGGCGAACCGCTCACCGATCAGCCGGCGCCGATGCAGACCGGGCAACGCCTCACCCTCGGCAGTACCGAGATTGTCCTCGCCCCAGCGCCGGGGCGCGGTCCGCCCTTGCCCCCGACCGGCGAGGGGACGCTCGAGACGAGCCCCCACCCCCGGGTGATCAGTGAGGAGGCGGCGCCGACGATCGAGTTCCCCGCCGAGCCGGAGGCCCCGCGGCGACGCCGGATGCCCTGGGCGATGCTGCTGCTTCCCGTGCCGTTCGCGGTGCTCCTCGCCATCATCTTCGACCCACGGATGATGATCCTCGGACTCCTCTCCCCCGTGATGATCCTGGGTTCGACCCTCTCCGAGCGGATCGGGGGCGCTGCCGATCATCGAGCGGAGAGGCGGGAATGGGCGGCCGCGGTTCACGAAGCACGCCGGCGTCTCGCGCTCGCTTTGGTGGCCGAATTCCGCGAGCGCCATCGCGCGGCGCCCGACCCCGCGACGACCTTGCTCGCGGCGACGGGCCCCACCCGCCGCTTATGGGAGCGTCGAGTACCTGATCGCGATGCCTTACACGTGCGGCTTGGGCTCGCCACCCTTGCGGCCAAAGTCAGCGCGAAGGGGGCGCACGGAGCGAGCGATCACCCACCCCTCGCGCGGGTCCCGGTCACCGTTGACCTGCGAGCCTCCGGAGTCCTCGGCTGCGCCGGGCCCACCGCAGCGGCCCTCGGCCGCTCGATCGTGGGTCAGCTCGCGACCTGGCACTCGCCGACCGAACTCGATCTCACCCTGATCGCCACCACCGCGTCGTCTTGGGTCGCCGACTATGAGGCGCTCCCGCACCTGCGGTCCGACCCAGGGCGCCCAGCGACCTCTCGCTGCTCGACGACGTCCGACGAGGCCGCTCGGCTCGTCACGGCCCTCGCGTCCGAGGTCACCGAGCGCACCGCAACCCGCGACACTCACGCAACCTGGCTCCCGCAGGTCGTCGTTGTCGACGACCCGTCCAGGCTGCGCGACGACGGCCCCCTTCACCACATCCTCGACCACGGCCCAGCCGTCGGCATCTATACGGTCCTGATCGCCCCGGACCTTGCCGCCCTTCCGCCCCGTTGTGGCGCCGTCGTGACGGTGGCCGAAGGGGGTACCGCCCACCTGGCCGTGGCCGGGGGCGTCGAGACCGAGGTCTGCGCGGACCTGGTCGGGGCGTGGTGGGCCGAGCGCTTGACCGCCGCCCTCGCCCCCCTTCGCGACACCACGCCGCGACGCGGTCATCAGGCCCTGCCGCGGAGCGTGCGGTTCGTCGATCTGCTCGGGATCGATCCGGACTCCAGCGAGGACCTGACGCGCCTTCGACACCGCCACCAGGACCTCCGGCGGGGCCTCGCCGTGCCGATCGGCGCCGGCCAGGAGGGTGCCTGCCTGATCGACCTCGTGGCCGACGGCCCGCACGCGCTGCTCGGCGGGACCACCGGCTCCGGCAAATCCGAACTCCTCCAGACCTGGGTCGCGAGCCTCGCCGCACATCTGACGACCGACGAGGTCACCTTCGTGCTCGTCGATTACAAGGGCGGGGCGGCCTTCGGAGAGTGCGCACACCTGCCCCACACCGTCGGGATGGTGACCGATCTCGACGCCGCAGCTGCGAGACGGGCCTTGACCAGCCTGGGCGCCGAGCTCACCCGACGCGAACGTCTCCTCGCCGAGGTCGGCGCCGCTGACATCGAGGCCTATCGACGCCGGTCGGACGGGATCCCCCTTCCCCGGCTGGTCCTCATCATCGACGAATTCCGGATGCTCGCCGAGGACCAGCCCGAGGTGCTCCAGGAGCTCATCAAGATCGCGGCGCTCGGGCGGTCGCTCGGGATCCATCTCGTCCTCGCCACGCAGCGGCCGGGCGGGATCGTTTCGGCGGACGTGCGGGCCAATGTCAACCTGCGGATTGCCTTGCGGGTTCGCGATCGCACCGACAGTGATGACGTGCTGGGCTCGCCCCTGGCCGCCGCGATCGATGAACGCACTCCGGGGCGGGCCTACCAGCGCACAGGCAGCGGACCCCCGGTCGCCTTCCAAGCGGGTCGGGTCGCCGGGCGAGAGCCGTCGCGCCGCGCCGGCCCGACGCTGCGGCGCGTCGGTGACCCCGAACCCCCTCCGCTCGAAGGGGGCCACGGCCCGATGGACCTGCACCGTCTCGTCGCCACCATCACGGCCGTCGAACGCGCGCGCGGCGCACCCGCACCGCACCGCCCCTGGCTCCCGCCGCTGCCTGCCCGCATCACCGACGACGCGCTGCCGCCCGCCCCCGCCGTCGTCTGGGGGCTGATCGACGACCCGGCTCTCCAGCGACGCGAACCCCTCCTCTGGGATCCCGCGGACGCCCATCTCATGATCGTTGGCGGGCCGGGCACGGGCCGCACAACCGCGGTGGCTTCGCTCATCACCCGAGTGGGCGAGCGACGACCCGCCGTGGTGCACGCCATCGGCGACGGCAGCCCCGCCCTGCTCGGACTGCGCGAGTGGCCGCACGTCGGGTCGGTCGTTGATGCCAACGATGAGGCGGTGCTCGCCCGGTTGATCCGCCGATTACGGCGCGACCTCGATGACCGCGCGGTCGCGCTGCGGGCGAGCGGGCACTCGAGCATGAATCAGTGGTGGGAGCACGAGATCGAAGGGGGCGAGTCCCCGACCGGTGCAGGGGGCTCGGCTCCCCCGGTCCTCGTCCTCGCGATCGACAACTGGCAACTGCTCAGCGACCCCACGAGCGGTGACCTGATGCTCGAGGCAGCTGGCGAGATCGAGGCGATCGCGCGGGAGGGGTTGGCGCTCGGGGTCCGTCTCGTGGTGACCGGGGGCCGGGAGCTTCTCGTCGGCCGGATCGCCTCCAGCATCGCGAGGCGAGTGGTCCTCTCCCTTCCCGACCCCACCGATGCGGCCCTCGCCGGTATCCCGCGGGCGTCAGTACCGGGCACCGGCATCGCCGGGCGTGGGGTGCTCACCGACGACCTCCGGACCGTCCAGGTCGCGCTGCCGCCATCGGCGCCACCAGCGGGGGCTGGACCTGCGCGCAGTCCGTGGCATTGGTCCGTCGGCGAACTGCCGAGCGAGGTCTCGTATGCGGAGATCACGCCCACCGCCAGCGGGTATCCCCTCGGCATCGGTGGTGACGACGGCACCTGCCTGACCTGGTCACCCAGCGAGTCGCACCGGTGGTTGATCGCCGGGCCGAGCCGATCAGGCCGAACCACCGCGCTCATCACCATGGCCCGCGGGCTGCTCGATGCCGGCACGCCGGTGATCGTGGTCGCCCGAGAGCCCATCCCATCGGTGGCTGGCCCCACCCTCGTCGGAGCGCTCGGCCCGCACGACCGGGACGAGCTCATCCGGCTGATCGAGGCCTATCCCCGGGCCGCGGTCCTCATCGATGACGCCGACCGGATGAGCGATACCCCGGTCGAGGACGTCCTGACCGAGCTCACCCGGATCGCCGAGAGCCGCGGCTCCCTCGTCGTCGCCACCTCGACCACCAGCGCCGCGAACCGGGTCGTCCGCAGGCTCGTCGCCGAGGTCGCCCGAGGCCGGTGCGGCGTGCTGCTTAGCCCGACCCGACGATCCGATGGGGATGCGTTCGGGGTGCGTGTCCCGCCCCTGCAGCGCCGCCCTGGGCGCGGATACCTGATCCTCGATGGCGAACCGACCGAAATCCAACTCGCCCGGTAGCGCTCTGCCGGGCCGGCGTTTCCCGCCCGCGACCTGCACCGTCCCCGGAAGTTCCCGACATCTCGTGGAACTCCAGGTGATTTTGGGAGTTTCTAGGGACTCCGCGCGGGAGGGGCGCTCACCCGGTCCGGGCGGTCAGGGCACGCATCTGCAATCCCTGGAGGATCAGCGACGCGGCGAGGCACGCGCCCACCCCTTCTCCGGCCCGCAGCCGAAGGGAGAGCAGCGGTTCGAGGCCGAGGACCCGCAACACGGCGCCGTGGGCGCGCTCGCGGGACTGGTGCCCGGCGATCAGATAGCCCTGCACGCTCGGGTCGATCGCCGTGGCGACCACGGCCGGAAGGGAGCCCGCCAACCCATCCAGGATCACCGGCGCCCCGACCGAGGCGGCGCCCAGGACGACTCCCGTGAGCACCGCGATCTCGGGACCGCCGAGCGCCGCGAGCGATGTCAGCGCAAGCTCGTGAGCCCCCTTCGCCGTGGCCGCCTGCCGCTTCTCGGCCGTCCGCAGCAAAGCCTGCGTCACCACGGAGCGCTTGCGAGCCACCACCTCGGAGTCCGAACCCGCGCCGAGGCCGACCGCGTCGTCCGGGTCGAGATCGAGCAGGGCGCAGGCCAGGGCGGCAGCGACGGTCGTGTTGCCGACCCCCACTTCGCCAAGGAGGACCATGCCCCGCTTGCCGACCTCGACGCCGACCTCCCGGCCGCGCTCGATGAGGCGTTCGGCATCCGATCGCGTCAGGGCGTCGGCGTCCGCGAGGTCACCGCGTGCGTCCTCGGGGCGAGCACGCACCAGCGCTTCGCCCCCACCGGTGGGGGCGAAGCGCTCGAACCCCGTGACCCCAGCATCGATCACGGTCACCGCGAGGCCAGCTGCTCGGGCCGCGGCGGCGCCGACGCTCGCACCGTCGACCGCGGCGCGCATGACATCGGCGGTCACGCTCGCCGGGTAGGCGCTCACGCCGAGGTCGGCGACCGGGTGGTCCGCTCCGACCAGCACCAAGGTCCCGGTCGTCACCTCCGCTCCCCCGGTCGCGATCACCTTGTTGAGCGCCCGGTCGAGGACGCCGAGGGACTCCGGCGGCGAGAGCAAGGCATCGGCATCATCGCTGGCGCCCACGAGCCGATCCGCGTTCGGCCCCCGCAGGTGCGACGGCGGCGGCGACGGCGCTCCCCCTTCGACCTCGTCCGGAGCGGGCCACCTTTCGCGCAGGATCACCTCATCGAGCGGCAGGCGGCGCGACCACGCCGCGCGCTCCAACCCAGGCGAAGGGGGCCGCTCATCGGGCCATCCGAGGCAGAGCCACCCGAGGGTCTCCACCCCCTCGGGCAGGTGAAGCAGGCGAGCCAGTTCGGGAGGTTCGAAGAGGGTGACCCAGCCCATCCCGAGGCCATGCGCCCGAGCGGTCAGCCACATGTTCTGCACGGCCGTCGCGCAGGACCAGAGGTCGGCGTCGGTGAAGGTCGCCCGGCCGAGTACCCCGGTCGCCGGCGTGCGGCGATCGCAGGCGACGACCAGACCGACGGGGGCTTCGCGCAGGCCCTCGAGCTTGAGGTCGAGTAGCCGGGCGGCCCGCTCGGACGTCAGGTGATCGGCCTGCTCCAGGCGCGCCCGGTCGGCCATCGCGGCAGCGGCGTCCCGGGTCGCCGGATCGGTGACCACGATGAAGCGCCAGGGCTGGGAGTGCCCGACGCTCGGCGCCTGGTGCCCGGCCGCGATGACCGCCTCGATCAGGTCGGGCGGGACCGCGTCCGGGCGAAAGCGCCGGATATCGCGCCGACCCGCGACGACCGAGGCCAGCGCCGCCACGACGTCCTCGCCCATCGCCCAACCGGACGGATCCTCGCGCCGCTCGGCGGCGCTGGAGGGGTCACCGATCGTTGGGGTCGGGCGCGCGTAGTGGGTCACTGCTCCAGATCACCCTCGACATCGAGGTAGACCTGCCGTATCTGGGCCATCACCTCTTCGTCGGGCTCTTCCCAGAGGCCCCGGTCGGCGGCCTCGCTCAGCTTCTCGACGATCGAGTGCAGCGCCCACGGGTTCGCCTGGCGCATGAACTCCTGGTTCTGCGGGTCGAGCACGTACTCGCGGGCGAGCCGCTCGTACATCCAGTCCGGCACGACCGACGCGGTCGCGTCGAACCCGAAGAGGTAGTCGACCGTCGCGGCCAGCTCGAAGGCGCCCTTGTACCCGTGGCGCTGCATCGCGGCGATCCAGCGGGGGTTCACCACGCGCGCCCGAAAGACCCGGTTCGTCTCCTCTTGGAGGGTGCGGGTCTTGACCGCATCCGGCGAGGTGGAGTCGCCGACGTAGGCCTTGGGTTCGGCGCCGGTGAGCGCCCGCACGGTCGCGATCATGCCGCCGTGGTACTGGAAGTAGTCGTCGGAGTCGAGGATGTCGGACTCGCGGTTGTCGACATTCTTCGCCGCGACCTGGATCCGACGGTAGGTCCGCTCCATGTCCTCGCGCGCGGGAGCCCCGTCGAGGTCGCGCCCGTAGGCGTAGCCGCCCCAGGCGGTGTAGACCTCGGCGAGTTCCTCATCGCCGCGCCAGTTCCCGGACTCGACGACCTGCAAGATGCCCGCGCCATACGACCCCGGCTTGGAGCCGAAGATGCGGGTCCGGGCGCGCCGCTCGTCACCGTGCTCGGCGTGGTCGGCGCGAGCGTGCGCGCGGACGTAGTTCATCTCATCGGGCTCGTCGAGGCCCGCGACCAGCGCCACCGCATCGTCGAGCAGGGCGATGACGTGCGGGAAGGCGTCACGGAAGAAGCCCGAGATCCGCACCGTCACGTCGATCCGCGGGCGGCCCAGCTCCTCCAGCGTGAGCGCTTCGAGGCCGACGACGCGGCGGGATTGCTCGTCCCACACCGGCGTCACCCCGAGCAGCGCCAGGATCTCGCCGATGTCATCGCCGGAGGTCCGCATGGCCGAGGTGCCCCAGGCCGACAGACCGACCGAGCGCGGCAGTTCGCCGGTCTCCTCCTGGTAGCGCTCCAGCAGCGAGACCGCCATCGCCGTCCCGGTCTGGTACGCCAGGCGCGACGGGATCGCCTTGGGGTCCACCGAGTAGAAGTTGCGGCCGGTCGGCAGCACGTTGACCAGACCGCGAAGGGGGGATCCGCTCGGCCCAGCGGGGACATAGCCGCCGTCGAGGGCGTGTAGCACCATCGGGAGTTCGCGGGCGGTCTCGGCGAGGCGCGGCACGACCTCTTCGCAGGCGAACCGAAGGGAGGCCACGGCCCCGTCGTTGGCCTCACCAAGGACGGAGGCGACGACATCGGGCACGGCGTCGGGGGACCAACCGGCGGCGGCCACCCCTTCGACCAAGGCCCGCGCCTGCTCCTCGAAACGGTCGGTCTCGGCGGTGGTGGAGACATGCTCCTCGTGGCCGAGCGCCGCCCGCAGCCCCGGGATATTGCCGCCCTGACCGCCGAAGACCTGCCCGGCGCGCAGGATCGCGAGGACGAGATTGCGCAGGCCCTCGCCCGTCGGCGCCTCGCCGAGGATATGCAGGCCATCGCGGATCTGGACGTCCTTGATCTCGCAGAGCCACCCGTCGACGTGCATGACGAAGTCGTCGAAGGACTCGTCATCGGCGAGGTCGAGGTCGCTCACACCGAGGTCATGGTCCATCTTGGCGGCCTGGATCAGGGTCCAGATCTCGCCGCGCAGGGCCGGTGCCTTCGCCGGGTCCATCGCCGAGACATTCCCGTACTCATCGAGGAGTTGCTCGAGGCGGGCGATATCGCCGTAGGACTCGGCCCGAGCCATCGGCGGCACGAGGTGGTCGATGATCGTCGCGTGAGCGCGGCGCTTGGCCTGGGTGCCCTCACCCGGGTCATTGACGAGGAAGGGGTAGATCAGCGGCACGCTGCCGAGCGCGGCGTCGGTGCCACACGAGGCCGACATCGCAAGGTTCTTCCCCGGCAACCACTCGAGATTGCCGTGCTTGCCGACGTGCACGATCGCGTGCGCGCCGAATTCCTCCTCGATCCATCGATAGGTCGCGAGGTAGTGGTGGGTGACCGGCAGGTCCGGGTCGTGGTAGATCGCGATCGGGTTCTCCCCGAAGCCACGCGGCGGCTGGACGAGCAGCACGACGTTGCCGCGCTGGAGGGCGGCCGTCACGATCTCCCCCTTCGGGTCCGACTCGCGATCGACGAAGAGGTCGCCCGGCGCCTGTCCCCAATGCTCGGTCATCGCCTCACGCAGGTCGGCCGGAAGGGCGTCAAACCAGCGCTCGTAGGTCGCGGCAGGGATCCGCACCTGGGCGCCCGCGACCTGCTCCTGGGTGAGCCACTGCGGGTCCTGCCCGCCCGCGGCGATCAGGGAGTGGATGAGGGCATTGCCAGCGGTGGTGTCCGGGTGTTCGCCGTCGACGGGTTCGAGCGGGTCCATCCCGGGGAAGCCGTCGCCGAGGTCATAGCCCGCGGCCTGCATCGCGCGCAGCAGCCGCACGGTCGAGACGGGCGTGTCGAGCCCGACGGCGTTGCCGATCCGGGAGTGCTTCGTCGGGTAGGCCGACAGGACGACCGCGATCCGGCGCTGCGACGGGGGCGTGTGGCGCAGCCGGGCGTGCCCGAGCGCGATCCCCGCCACGCGGGCGCAGCGTTCGAGATCCGGGACATAGTGCGGCAGCCCGTCGCCGTCGAGCTCCTTGAAGGAGAAGGGCACCGTGATCAGGCGCCCGTCGAACTCCGGCACCGCCACCTGGGTCGCGACGTCGAGCGGGGACATCCCGTCATCGGAGTCGGCCCAGTCCGCGCGGCTCCAGGTGAGGCAAAGCCCCTGCAGGATCGGGATGTCGAGGGCGGCGAGCGCCTGGACATCCCACGCCTCGTCGTCCTCCCCCGCGCTCGCGGTCGCGGGCTTGGTCCCCCCGGCGGCGAGCACGGTCGTGATCAGCGCGTCGAGGGTGCCGAGCCGCGTCAGGAGGTCCTCGCTCGCGTCCCGCAGCGAGGTCGTATAGATCGGGACGCCCTGGCCCCCGGCGGCGTCGATCGCGTCGGCGAGCGCGTGCACGTAGGCCGTGTTGTCGGCCGCGTACTGGGCCCGGTAGAAGAGCACCCCGACTCGTGGGCGATCCGCGCCACCGGGAAGGGGGTCGAGCGTGGGCCTCTCGAGCTCGCCCCAGGTCGGGAGGGCCTGCGGGGGCTCGAAGCCCTCGCCGGTCAGCAACAAGGTGTCGCCGAGGAAGGCGTGCAATTGCGCGAGGTTCGCGCTCCCCCCTTCGGCGAGGTACCGGTGGGCCTCGCTCACCACACCCTGCGGCACCGTGGAGAGCTCCATCAGCGCGGCATTCGGGGTCTGCTCACCGCCGAGGACGATGAGCGGCACTCCGGTCGCGGCGATCCGCCGGAATCCATCGCAGAGGTCCTGCGGCCCACCCAAGATGCGGGCGATCACGATGTCGGCGGACTCGATGGCCTCACCCATCTCGGTGTGGCCGGGGCGGGCCGGGTTGGCCCAGAGGTAGTCGGCGCCGCTGGCGCGGGCACTCAGCAGATCGGTATCGGATGTCGACAGCAGGGCGATGCGGGGCACGATGGGCGAATCTCCTCGGCGGGGTCCGCGCCCCGCGGGTTGGTGAAGGGGGTCCACGCGGGCCGCGTCGACCGGCGGCGCCCGACGTTCCTGACTTCTCGGGCCCTCGGGGCTCGAGTCACAGTGGCGGGACCGTCCCGGAGTGTGCACCGGGTTCCGTCGGGGGCTGCCGGGGCGATCCTAACGAAGTCCGTATGCTCAACCGGTGACCACGCGTACTGGAGCCGACCGCTGCCCGGGTCTCCTCCGGCCCTTCGACTCGGCGGACGGCTCGATCATCAGGGTCCGGGTCCCCGGCGGCGATGTCCCGACCTCGGCCCTGGTCACCCTCGCGGAGGTCGCGGCGACTCACGGCACGCCCGGCCTGCACGTCACGACCCGCGGCAGCCTGCAGGTTCGCGGCCTGCCGACGCCCCTGCCCGACGAGGTCGCGCGCGCGGTCCTGGCCACTAGCTTGTTTCCCTCGCGCACCCATGAGCGAGCCCGCAATATCATCGCCGACCCCCTGGCCGACCCGTCCCTGGATCTGCCCGCGATCGTCGCCGAACTCGACGCGGCGATCTGCGCCGAACCGGTCCTGGCGAGCCTGCCCGGCCGTTTCCTCTTCGCCATCGCCGGCGGTGAAGGGGGTGTGCTCGCCGAGCCCTACGACCTCGCCTATGAGGCGACCTCGCCCGAGGCCGGAATCATCCGGGTCGGCGAGCGAGGTCTCGCGGTGTCACGCTCGCGCGCCGTCGCCGCACTTGTCGAGCGGGCCGTCGCCTTCTTGAGCGAGCGAGCCGACGAGCGGACCTGGAATGTGCGCGACCTGCCCGGCGACGCTGCCGTCTACGCCGGGACGACCGACGCCCCCTTCGCCCCTGCGGCGCTGCTCCCGCCCCCGGCCCCGGGACCGGTCGGCGAGGACCTCGTCGTCGCCGTGCCGCTCGGCGTCATCACGCCCGAGGCGATCACGGCCCTAGCCGCCGTCACCGATCGCGTCCGCACCACCGCCTGGCGCACCCTGATCGTCCCCGGCGGCGCGGTGCACGGACCCGCGCTCGCCGCAGCGGGTGTGGTGACCGACCCCAATTCGCCGTGGACCCGCCTCTCGGCCTGCTCCGGGGCGCCCTACTGCGCCCGGACGACCAGCCCGACCTCCGCGATTGCCCGCGAGATCGCCGAGGACCTGCCCCCGTCCGCGGGCCGGGTCCACCTCGTCGGCTGTGACCGCGCCTGCGGGGCCCCCCACACCGACCACCTGCTGATCACCGACCCGGCGGACGCCGACGCGGTGCTCGCCATCTTGGAGAACCACCGATGATCGCCCCGCCTACCCGCCACTACGACTATGTCCGCGACGGCGCCGAGATCTACCGCCGCTCGTTCGCGATGATCCAGGCCGAGATCGACGCCGCCGACCTCCCGCCCGTCGCCGACGACCTGCGAGTCGTCACCCGGCGGATCATCCACGCCGCCGGTGACGTCGACGTCTTCGATGACATCGCCGCGCACCCCGAGGTCGTGGCCGCCGCCCGCGGGGCGCTGGACGCCGGTACGCCGATCTTCACCGACTCGCACATGCTCGCCGCCGGGGTCACCCGCCGCCGCCTCCCCGCCGATAACGACGTGATCTGCACCCTGCGCGACGAGCGAGTCCCCGCGCTGGCGCAGCAATGGCAGACGACTCGGGCCGCAGCGGCGGTCTCGCTCTGGGGTGAGCGCCTCGACGGTGCGGTCGTCGCCATCGGCAATGCCCCAACGGCCCTGTTCCACCTGCTCGAGTTGATCCTCGACGGCGGCCCGCGCCCCGCCGCAATCGTCGGGATGCCCGTTGGTTTCGTCGGCTCCGCCGAGTCCAAGGCGGCCCTCGCCGACCACGCGCTCGCCGGCGGCTCCCAGATCCCGTGGCTCACCGTGCATGGTCGGCGCGGCGGTTCCGCGATGGCCGCCGCCGCCCTCAACGCCCTCGCCACCAAGGCCGAGATCGCGTGAGCACGACCGATCTGAGCGCCTCCACCGGTCGGCTCTACGGTGTCGGCGTCGGCCCCGGAGACCCGGGCCTCGTCACCTTGCGGGCCGCCGATCTGATCCGCTCGGCCGATGTGATCGCCTACCACGCGGGCACGACCAAGCAGTCGATGGCCCGTTCGATCGTCGCCGAACTGATCCCACCTTCGGCCATCGAAGAGGAGCTTCGCTACCCGGTCACGACCGGCTTCGCCGACCACCCCGGCGGGTACTACGCAGCGCTCGCGGACTTCTACGACGAGTGCTCCGACCGCCTCGAAGCCCATCTCGCCGCGGGACGATCCGTGGTCGTGCTCGCCGTCGGCGACCCGCTCTTCTTCGGCTCCTTCATGTACGTCCATGACCGGCTCTCGCCGCGCTATCCGACCGAGGTCGTGCCCGGCGTGACCTCCGTGAGCGCGGCCACTGCCGCCGTCGCGACGGGTCTGTGTCGCCATGAGGACACCCTCACGGTCCTGCCGGGGACCCTCCCCACCCCCGAGCTCGCGCGCCGCCTCGCCGACACCGATGCCGCGATCGTGATGAAGCTCGGTGCGACTTTCCCCGCCGTCCGCGAAGCGATCCGCCAGGCCGGGATGAGCGACCGCGCTTGGTACGTCGAGCGTGCCTCCGGCCGCCGCGAGCGCGTGCTGCCGCTCGCCGAGGTCGACGCGCAGACCGTGCCCTACATGTCGCTCATCGTGATCCCCGGCGAGGGTCTGCGCGCCGATGCCGCGGGCCGCCACGAGGGGAGCACGCAAGCCCCCTTCGCGCCGGACGACGAGGTCGCCCCGTCGGGTCACGACGAAGGGGGACCGACGGTGCACGTCGTCGGGCTGGGGCCGGGGCCGGACCGGTGGCTCTCCCCCGAGGCCAGCACGGTCCTCGCCTCGGTCGATCACGTCGTCGGCTACGGCCCCTATGTCGCGCGGGTGCCCCAGCGTGAGGGCCTGGTCCGCCATGCCAGTGGCAACACCGTCGAAGTCGACCGCGCCCGCTTCGCTCTCGATCTCGCCCTCGAGGGCGAGTCCGTCGCGGTCGTCAGCGGCGGCGACGCCGGTGTCTTCGGGATGGCGACCGCCGTCTTCGAGGCGGCCGCGGCCGATCCCCGCTACGCCGACGTCGACATCCGCGTCATCCCGGGGATCACCGCCGCCCACGCCGGGTCGGCCCTCGCGGGCGCGGCGCTCGGCGGCGACCACGCGCTGGTGAACCTGTCGGACAACCTCAAGCCCTGGCCGGTGCTCGCCCAGCGGTTGGTCGCGCTCGCCGAGGCCGATCTCGCGATCGCGCTGTACAACCCGCGCTCTCGCTCCCGCCCGGACACCCTCGCTCACGCCCGGGACCTCCTGGTCGACGCAGTCGGTGCGCAGCGCGTCGTGATCATCGCCCGTCAGGTCGGCCGAGAAGGCGAATCGCTCACGGTCACCACGCTCGGCGAGCTCGACGTCGAGTCCGTCGACATGAGCTGCCTCGTCATCATCGGGGCGTCCAGCACGCAGGTCACGGGCACCGGTCGGGTCTGGACCCCCCGGACCGTGACGTCTTAGCCGGCGGCACTCAGGCGCGGGCGGGTCGCGGGCGGCAGGAGTACAGGTGCGACTCGACGAAGCCCTCGGCGTTCAGCGCCCACCCGACGATGATGACCGCTGCTTGGCGTAGGCCAGCCTCTTCGACCTGGTCGGCGATATCGGCGAGCGTGCCTCGCAGGATCAGTTCCTCGGGCCCCGAGACCTGCGAGCCGACGACCACCGGGCAGTCGGCGCCGTAGTGCGCGGCGAGTTCCTCGGCGAGGCGCCGAGTGTGCCGGATCGCGAGGTGCAGCACGAGGGTCGCACCGGTCGCGGCGAAGGCGGCCAGCTGCTCCCCCGGCGGCATCTTGGTGGAGTCCTTATGCGCCCGGGTGAGGACGACCGACTGGGCCACCTCCGGCACGGTGAGTTCTCGGCCGACGAGGGCCGCGGTCGCCGCGTACGCCGCCACCCCGGGGGTGATATCCCAGGGCACGCCGGCCGCGTCCAGCCGCCGCGCCTGTTCGGCGATCGCCGAGTACACCGACGGGTCGCCCGAGCAGAGACGCGCGACCGACCAACCCGCCTCGTGCCCGCGCACCAGGTGGGCGGTGATTTCATCGAGCGAGAGGTGCTGGGTGTCGACTAGCTCGGCGTCCGGTGGGCAGTGCGAGAGCACCTCGGCATCGAGATAGGTCCCCGCGTAGAGACACATCTGGCTGTGCCCGAGTAGCCGGGTCGCGCGCACGGTGAGCAGGTCGGCGGCGCCGGGTCCGGCTCCGATGAAATGAACGGTCACGTCGCCAAACTTTCCTTAAGTAAGCGGGTCGATCTTGGTCGCCGACCACTGCGTAATCGGGCGGGCAGGCTTCCAGGACAGGTAGCGCCCGAGGGCCTCGGCGTGCTCGACCGACAGGCGGGTCAGTGAGCCACCGTGTTCGCGGAAGGCGGCCAGGCAGACCTCTTCGGCCTCCAAGGTCACCGCGTGGACGACGCATCGGCCGCCGATGGGCAGTCGCGACCACGCCGCCGCGAGGACATCGCGGTCAACTCCCCCGCCGAAGAAGACCGCGTCGGGCGAAGGGAGGGCGCCGAGCACCTCGATGGTCTCGCCGGTCACGACGGTGACGGCCTCAGGGACACCGAGGCGAGCGGCGTTGGCCTCGACCCGCGCGGCACGCTCGAGATCGCGCTCCACCGCCACGGTGAGGGCACCCGGCGCCGCGAGCGCCCACTCGATCCCGACGGCTCCGGACCCGGCGCCGAGATCCCACAGGACCTGGCCGGGGGTGGGGCGCAGGTGAGCAAGAGCACTGGCGCGCACGTCCCGCTTGGTGATCTGGCCATCGTGGTCGAAGGCGTCTTCGCTCCGCCCGGGCGCGGGCCCCTGATCGGCCCCGCCGTCCGCAACCTCCAGGCACACGAGCACCAGATCGGGGGTCGGTTCTGGGCCCCAGGTCGCGGCCGTCGCGGTCGAGGACCCCTCGCGCGGCCCCCCGAGATGCCACCAAGCGGTCATCGCGGAGTCGCCATAGCCCGCCGCACTCACGCGGTCGGCGACGCGGGCTGGCCCATCGCCGTCACCGCACAGCACGATCAGGCGCGCTCCCGGGGTCAGCCAGCGGACAACCCGATCGATATCCCGCCCAACGAGCGTGATGACCTGCACGGATTCGGCCGACCAGCCCATCCGCGCCCGCGCCAGCAGGTCCGAGGAGACGGTCGGATAGATGCTGACGGAATCCGCCCCGAGCACCTCGATGAGCGTGGTGCCAATCCCCGACCGCAGCGGATCTCCACTCGCAAGGACCACGACCGGGCCAGGCTCTCGCGCCAGCCCCGGCAACGCCGGGCGAAGGGGGCTCGGCCACGCCCTTCGCTCCTGGCCCTCGATCTCGGGGAGGAACTCCAGGTGACGAGCGCCGCCCATGACGAGGCGCGCACGCTCGACCAGGGAGCGCTCATGCGGGCCCAGGGCCTCCCACCCGGCCTCACCGATACCGACGACCTCGATCACGCCCGCCACCTTAATCGCGCGGGTCATGGCGCACCGAGTCGCCCAGCGCAGGTGTGGGATGATGACCGGCGACGCAGACGTGAGGAATCCGGTGAGAATCCGGCAGCGGTCCCGCCACTGTGAGGGCTCCCTTCTTTCGTTTCCCGCGAAGGGGGCTTAAAGCCAGAACATCACCCTGCGTCGCGCTCGGCGCACTCCCGCGTCGGCGCTTGACGCTCATCCGGCGAGCGTGGTTACTCGCCTAGGAGGACTTGCTTCGCGCATGACCCAGTACCCCTTCGCCGCCATCGTCGGCGCCGACGACATGGCCCTGGCCCTGCTCCTGACGACCGTCTCGCCCGAGGTCGGTGGTGTCCTCGTCCGCGGCGAGAAGGGCACCGCGAAATCCACGATGGTGCGCGCCCTCACCGATGTCCTCCCCGAGCAGCAGGTCGTCGCGGGCTGCCGCTTCGGGTGCGACCCGGCGGCCCCGGACCCCACCTGCCCCGACGGCCCGCACGCCGAGGCAGCGACCACCACCCGCGCCGCTCGCCTCGTCGAGCTCCCCGTCGGCGCGACCGAGGACCGCGTGATCGGCTCGCTCGACCTGCGCAAGGCGCTCGGCGCGGGTGAGGCGAGCTTCGAGCCTGGCCTCCTCGCCGACGCGAACCGCGGCCTGCTCTATGTCGATGAGGTGAACCTGCTCCACGATCACCTCGTCGACCTTCTCCTCGACGCCGCCGCGATGGGCCGCAACACCGTCGAGCGCGACGGGGTCTCGGTCAGTCACGCCGCGCGGGTCGTGCTCGTCGGCACGATGAATCCCGAAGAGGGGGAGCTCCGCCCCCAGCTGCTCGACCGCTTCGGCCTCACCGTCGAGATCGCCGCCAGCCGTGACCCGCAGCAGCGCGCCGAGGTCGTCCGTAGGCGTCTCGCCTTCGACGCCAACCCGGAGACCTTCGCCGCGTCCCACGCCGCCGAGCAGGAGTCCCTCCGCGAGCGGATCGCCGCCGCCCAAGCCCTGCTGCCCGACGTCGCGCTCAGCGACTGGGCCCTGACCAAGATCGCGACGGTGTGCGCCGGCTTCGATGTCGACGGGATGCGCGCCGACATCGTGACCGCCCGCGCCGCCCGGGCCAACGCCGCCTGGGAGGGCCGGACCGATGTCACCCGCGAGGACATCCGCGTCGCCGCGCGCCTCGCCTTGCCCCACCGTCGGCGCCGCAACCCCTTCGACGCCCCGGGCCTCGACGAGGACCTCCTCGACGACCTGCTCGGCGACGACGACCCGGACGATGATCCCCCCACTGACCCGGACCGGCCGGACGACGAACCCGACCGCGACGACGACCAGGACGAAGGGGGCGAAGAGGCCGACGGGCCGCCCCCGAACCACGACGGCGGTCCGCAGGATCAGAGCCCGGACACTCCGCAGGCTCCCGAGCAGCCCGCGCCGCCGCAACCGCAGGCGCCGCAGGACCACGCGCCGGATGCGCCCGAGGACGCCCCCGAGTCGGCACCTGCCGCTGCGGGAGTCGCGGCGGCGCAATCCCCCTTCCGCACCCGCAAGCTCACCGTGCGCGGTCTCGGGCAGGGCGAGCCGGGCAAACGAAGCCACGCTATCACCGACTTCGGCCGGACGATTGGCTCCCGTCGCCCGCGCGGTGACGAGCACGGGCACCCCCACCTCGTTGCGACGATCACCGCCGCGGCGCGCCGTCAGGCGGGTGAACCCCGCCCGGAGCGGACCCGAACCGACCGGCTCCGGATCACCTCGAGCGACCTGCGGACCACAATCGCGCAGGGCCGCGAGTCCAATCTCGTGCTCTTCGTCGTCGACGCCTCCGGCTCGATGGCGGCGCGCAAACGGATGGCCGAGGTGAAGACCGCCGTGCTCTCGCTCCTGCTCGATGCCTACCAGCGCCGGGACCGGGTGGGACTGATCACCTTCCGCGGCAGCGACGCCCACCGCGATCTGCCCCCCACCTCCTCGGTCGAAGCCGCCGCGGCCTGCCTTGCGGACCTCCCCCACGGCGGGCGCACCCCCCTCGCCGAAGGGCTCACCGAGGCCGCGCGGGTCCTGCGCCTTGAGCACATTCGCGACCCCCGACGTCGTTCGCTGCTCGTCCTTGTCACCGACGGTCGAGCGACCGCCGGCCCCGACGCCCTCACCCGGGCCCAGCACATCGCCGAGCGCTGGCCCGGCACCGACACCGTCGTCGTCGACTGCGAGAGCGGGCGCTTCCGCCTTGGCCTCGCCGCCGACCTCGCCCACCGCATGGGCGCCGAGCACGTCCCCCTCGAGCAGATCGCCGCCGGCGCCCTGGTCGACGTCGTGCGCGACGCCCGACTGAACCGCAGGAGCGCCGCCTGATGGCCCAAGGACAGACCCCCGTCGTCGCGCAGGACGGCAAGACCACCCGCCAGCGCCGCCACTCCCCCCTCGTCGTCGTCCACTCCGGCGCGGGCAAGGGCAAGTCGACCGCCGCCTTTGGCCTCGCCCTGCGCGGTTGGAACCAGGGCTGGTCGATCGGTGTCTTCCAGTTCGTGAAGTCCGCGAAGTGGCGGATCGGCGAGGAGGCGGCCCTCACCGCGCTCGGCCGGTTGCACGAGGAGACCGGCGAAGGGGGACCCGTCGAGTGGCACAAGATGGGCTCCGGATGGTCCTGGTCGCGCAAGGCCGGGTCCGAAGAGGACCACGCCGCCGACGCCCAAGAGGGCTGGGCCGAGATCAAGCGCCGCCTCGCCGCCGAACAGCACACCGTGTATGTCCTCGACGAGTTCACCTACCCGATGAAGTGGGGCTGGATCGACATCGATGATGTCGTGACGACCCTCACCGAGCGCCCCGGCTACCAACACGTCATCATCACCGGCCGCGACCCGCACCCGCGCCTGCTCGAGATCGCCGACGTCGCGACCGAGATGACCAAGCTCGCGCACCCCTTCGACCGCGGTCAGAAGGGGCAAAAGGGCATCGAGTGGTAGCGAGCACCTCCCTGCCGCGGATCGCGATCGCGGCACCGGCCTCCGGGCAGGGCAAGACCACCGTCGCGGTCGGGATCATGGCGGCGCTCACCCGCGCCGGGCACGCCGTCGCGCCCGCGAAGGTCGGACCGGATTACATCGACCCGGGCTACCACGCGCTCGCGACCGGACGCCCGGGCCGCAACCTCGACCCCTGGCTGACGAGCGAGGAGCTCATCGCTCCGCTCCTGCTGCATGGCGCGGCGACTCCGGCGCCCGCGGATCTCGCGGTCATCGAAGGGGTGATGGGCCTCTTCGATGGACGGATCGGCACCGATGGGTACGCCTCGACCGCCCACCTCGCGCGGCTCACCCGCACCCCCGTCGTCATGGTCGTCGACATCTCCTCGGCGGCCCGTACGGTCGGCGCGATCGTGCATGGCCTGCGGACCTATGACGAGCGGGTCGAGGTCGCCGGGGTGATCCTCAACAAGTCCGGCAGCCCCCGCCACGCCGGCGAGGTGCGGCGCAGCGTCGAGTCCCTGGGCCTGCCCGTCCTCGGTGTCCTCCCCCGCGACGCCGGGGTCAGCGCGCCCTCGCGCCATCTTGGGCTCGTCCCCGTCGCCGAACGCGATGACGCGGCCTCATCCCTTGACCGCCTCGCCGAGCAAACCGCCGAATTTATCGATCTCGATGCCCTCGTCGCGCTCGCCCGCACCGCTCCCCCGCTGTCCGCCACGGCGTGGGATCCGGGTGCGGCACTAGGCGATCGGCGGGTCGAAGGGGGTCCTGCACCGGTCGTCGCGGTGGCCGGCGGCCGAGCCTTCACCTTCCGCTACGCCGAGACCGAGGAGCTCCTCCGCGCGGCCGGGTGCCGGCCGGTCCCCTTCGACCCGGCGATCGATACGAGCCTGCCGCCGGGGACCGCGGGGCTCTACCTCGGCGGTGGCTTCCCCGAGGTGCACGCCGTCGCCCTCTCACGTAACACGGCGCTGCTGCGCGAGGTCGGCGACGCCGTCGCGTCCGGGGTTCCGACGGTGGCGGAGTGCGCGGGGCTGCTCTACCTCTCCGAGGCCGTGGACGGGCACCCCTTCGTCGGCGCCGTCCCCACCCGCGCGGCCATGCACCCGCGCCTCACCCTGCACTACCGGATCTCCCGGACCACGGTCGCCACCCTCCTCGGCCCCGCCGGGACCGAAGTGAGGGGCCACGAGTTCCACCGCACGCAGACCGACCCGCCCGCGGGTCCGGTCCCCGCGTGGGCGACGGAGCAGGTGACCGACGGTTGGGCGCTTGACCCGGCCGGGACCGGCACCCCGACCCTGCACGCCTCCTACCTGCACACCCACTGGGCGGGGTCCCCGCAAGTGGCGGCCTCCTTCGCCGATGCCGTGCGCGCGCACCGCGCCGCACCGGCTCGCTCCCTTCCCTCGTCGATCGCGCCACTGCCCGTCTCCTCGCCCGCCACCGAGCCGCCCTCGACGGCACCTGGTCTCGACCACCACGGCGACGCCGAGTTGGCCGAAGGACTGGTGGACCTCGCGGTCAACGTCCGTCAGGCGCAGCCGCCACGGTGGCTCGCTGCGCACGTGAGCGCGACCACCGCCGGGCTCGGCGCCTACCCGTCGACGACGAGGGCGCGCACGTCCATCGCCCGCCGCCACGGTGTGCCGGAGGAGATGGTCCTGCCGACCGCCGGGGCTGCCGAGGCGTTCACGCTGGCCGCCCGAGGGCTTCAGGTGAAGGCCCCCCTGATCGTGCACCCCCAGTTCACCGAGCCCGATCTGGCCCTGATGCGCGCGGGCCACGCCGTGCACCACCACGTGTTGCAGGCCGGCGATGACTTCATGCTCGACCCCGGCTCGGTCCCCGACAGCGCCGACCTCGTCATCGTCGGGAATCCGACGAATCCCACCGGGGTGCTGCACTCGGCCGACACCCTGCGCGCCTTGCGCCGCCCCGGACGCATCCTGCTCGTCGATGAAGCGTTCCTCGACGCGGTGCCGGGCGAGGCCGACAGCCTCATTGGACCGGACATGGATGGCGTGCTCGTCGTGCGCAGCCTCACCAAAACGTGGGCCCTTGCGGGTCTGCGCGCCGGCTACGTGGTCGGCGACCCCGAGCTGATCGCCGCGCTCGCCGAGCAGCAGCCGCACTGGTCGGTCTCCTCCCCTGCCACCGCAGTCATGGAGGCGACGGCCACTCCGGCTGCACTCGCCGAGGCCGATGGCTTGGCCCGCGAAGGGGTGGCCTGGCGGGCTCACCTCGTGCGAGGGCTGAGCGACCTTGGCCTCCGCCCCGTCCCGGGGTCGGCCCCCTTCGTCCTGGTCGAGGTCGGCGACGGAGTGCGCGAGGCCCTGCGGGCGCGCGGCTACGCCGTCCGCCGGGGTGATACCTTCCCCGGGCTTGGACCCGCCTGGGTCCGGATCGCCGTCCGCGATCCCCTCACCATCGACGGCCTGCTCCGCGAGTTGGCCACCATCGCACCCACGGAGCGCATCGCATGAGCCTCACCCTGCCCGGCACGCCGACCACCGCCCTGGTCACACACCCGGGGCCGCGGGTCGCCGAGACCGTGCACCCGCTCATCGACGCCGGTGCGGCGGTCACGATCCTCACCGAGTCCCCCGGAGCCGTCGTGACCGATCTCGCCGACCGGGGCCTCATCACCGCGGTGACGTCGGCGAACCCGCTTGACTTCGACCTCGTCGTGCGCGATCTGGCGACCGCCGAGGCGGCGCCGACACCCGTGGCCGCCGCGCCTGGCGAAGTCGTCCTCGTCGGAGGCGGGCCCGGCAGCCCGGGCCTGATGACCCTCGACGGGCTCGCGGCCCTGACCGCCGCCGATGTCATCGTCTACGACCGGCTCGCTCCGCTCGGCCTGCTCGACCACGCGCGTCAGGACGCGATCCGCATCCCCGTCGGCAAGATCCCGCGCGGTGAGTTCACCCCGCAGGAGCGAATCAACGCCGTCCTGCTCGAGCATGCCCGCGCCGGACGCTCCGTCGTGCGCTTGAAGGGGGGCGACAACTTCGTCTTCGGCCGCGGCGGCGAAGAGTGGAATGCCTGCGTCGACGCCGGGATCCCCGTGCGGGTGGTCCCCGGGGTCACCTCCGCCGTGGCCGTCCCCGCCCTCGCCGGGATCCCGGTCACCCATCGCCACCTCACTCCGGGCTTCGTCGTGGTGACCGGCCACGTCGCACCCGGCGATTCCCGCAATGACGTCAACTGGGACGCCCTCGCGACCTGCGGGCTCACCGTGGTGATCTTGATGGGCGTGGGTGCGCTGGACCAGATCGTCGACCGATTGATCGGGGCCGGGATGGACCCCCAGACCCCCGCGGCCTGCATTGCCGACGGCGGGATGCCAACCCAGCGCGCCGCTCGAGCCGACCTGGCACATCTCGCCCACGCGGCCGCCGACGCGCAGATCAGCGCGCCTGCCGTCACCGTGATCGGCCCGAGCGTGGCCGCATTGGAGCAGCCGTGAAGCCGGTCGCCCCGCCAGACCCGGACGCCTACGCCCTCGCCCGCGAGCGCCTGGATGGCCTCGCCAAGCCACGTCGATCCCTGGGGCGTCTGGAGGACCTGGCGGCCTGGTGGTCGGCCTGCCAGGGCCAGTGCCCGCCCAGCGCTCTGGAGCGGGTGCGCGTCGTCGTCCCCGCGGGCGACCATGGGGTCGTCGCGTCGGGGGTCAGCGCCTACCCCGCCGAGATCACCGGCGCGATGGTCCGCACCATTGCGGCTGGGCTCGCTGGCGTCAGCGTGATCGCTCGCCAGCACGATGCGTCCGTGCGGGTCTTGGATATCAGTGTCTCCGCAGACCTCACCGACCTCGATGAGGCGATCACCTCCCACAAGCTCGGGCGTGGCAGTGGTGCGATCGACATCGAGGATGCGATGACGGTCGAGCAGGCTGAGCAGGCCCTCGCCACCGGCGCGCGCATCGTCGGGGAGGAGATCGAGGCCGGCGCCCAACTGCTGATCGTTGGCGACCTCGGGATTGGCAACACCACCCCGGCCGCGGCGCTGATCGCCTCCAGCCTCGGCGTGGAGGCCGATGCCGTGACCGGTCGGGGCACGGGACTCGACGACGAGGGCCTCGCCCGCAAAACCGCGGTCGTTCAGGCCGCCCTGGATCGCGCCCGTCGCGAGGACAAGGTGCGCGACCCCATCAAGCGCCTCGCGGCGCTCGGCGCGCCCGATCTCGCCGTCGCGGTGGGCATGCTGGTCGAGGCCGCGCGGCGCCGCCTGCCCGTCCTGCTCGATGGGGTGATCAATGTCGCCGAAGCGGTCATCGCCGAGGCCATCGCTCCCGGATCGCGCGCCTGGTGGCAGGCGGGCCACCGCTCCCCCGAGCCGGCCCAAGCGATTGCCCTGGAACACCTTGGCCTCACCCCGCTCATCGACCTCGGCATGCGTCTCGGCGAAGGCAGCGGCGCCGTCACCGCCCTTCCCCTGCTGCGCTCGGCGATCGCCGTGATCAACGAGATGGCTCTGCTCGCCGACCTGCTTCCACCGGAGTAGGTCGCCGACATGTCACTCACCGCGGGTCTGCGCCTCGCGACCGGGACGCTTACCGTCATCCCGGTCGGCGATATCGGCGCGCCCGACCGGCGCGTCGGGCGCGCCGCCATGCTGCTCGCTCCGGTCGCGGCGCTCCCCTTGGGCCTCATCGCCGCCGCCATCGTGGCCGCCGGGCGGGCCATCGGGCTCGCCCCCTTCGTCACCGCAGGACTGACCCTCGGCGCGCTCGCCCTCGCGACCCGCGCGATGCACCTCGACGCGCTCGCCGACACCGCCGACGGGATCGGCGCGGGCTGGGATCGCGACCGCGCGCTCGAGGTCATGCACCGCGGAGATGTCGGCCCGATGGGCGCCGCGGCCCTGGTCATCACGCTGCTCACTCAAGCCGGGGCCATCGCGGCTCTCGCGCAGGCCGAGCGCGGCTGGCTGCTCGTCGCCGCGGCCGTGATCTGCTCACGCACCGCCTGCGCCCTCATGTGCGCGACCATCGTGCCCGCCGCGCGGCAATCCGGGATGGGCGCGGTCATGGCTGCTTCCGTCCCGGTAGGGCTGGTGGTGCTCGCGTTGGGTGCGACGACAGCCGCCCTCGTCATCGCCGCGCTCGTTGCGGGAGTAGCGTGGTGGGTTGGCTTGCTTGCCTCCGCCGTGGCCTGGCTCACCGTCGCGCTGGTCACCCGCACCGCCATCCGAGTCTTCGGTGGCGTCACCGGCGATGTCCTCGGCGCCGGCATCGAAATCGCGGCAACCATCCTTCTCATCGTCTACTCCACGGGAGCCATTGCATGAAGACCCTGATCACCGGAGGCATTCGCTCCGGCAAGTCCGACTACGCCGAATCGCTCTTCGCCGACCTCGACTCGGTGACCTACATCGCGACCGGTGCAGTCCCTGAGGCGAGCGACGCCGACTGGTCGGCGCGCATCGCGGCTCACCGCGCGGGCCGACCGACGGCGTGGACCACGATCGAGACCACTGACCTGCCGACCGCGCTCAACGAGGCCACCGGGCCGGTCCTCATCGATTCCCTTGGGACCTGGCTGACCGCGCGCCTTGACGCTCTGGCGGCGTGGGACGCTCCGGAAGAGAAGTGGGGTCTGGAGCTGCGCACCGAGGTCACCGAGCTCGTCGCGGCCCTGCGCTCGGGGGTCGACATCGCCCTAGTGAGCGAAGAGGTCGGGATGAGCGTGGTCTCCAGCAACCGCGCCGGGCGCGTCTTCGCTGACTGGCTCGGGCGGATCAACCAGGAGGTCGCGACGGTCTGCGACCGCGTCGTTCTCGTGGTCGCCGGCCAGCCCCTGGTCGTCAAGGGCTAAGTGATGCCCGACCTCCGGCGGGTCGCGCGTCGGGTGGATCCGGTCGCGGCCGGTCTGGTGCTCGGATATCTGGCGGACCGCCTCGTCGGCGACCCGCGACGCGGTCATCCCGTGGCCGGTTTTGGTCAGGCTGCTCTGCGCGTGGAGCAATTCACCTACGCCCCTCGGCGCTCCCGCGGTGTGTTGCACGAAGCGCTGCTGGTCGGGCCGGTCGTCCTGATTGGCCTCGCCGCGAGCCGCTGGCGCTCATTCCCCGCCGTCGCCTCCACTGCTACGGCCACCTGGGTCGTGCTCGGCGGGCGGTCCCTCGAACGCGAGGCTCGCGAAGTCCACCGGCGCTTGGAAGGGGGTGACCTCGGCGGCGCCCGCGAGCGCGTCTCGTGGATCGTGGGGCGCGACCCCTCCCAGTTGAGCGCGGACGAGGTCGCCCGAGCCTGCATCGAGTCGGTCGCCGAAAACACCGCCGACGCGGTGGTCGCGCCTCTTTTCTGGGGCGCTGTCGCCGGCATCCCGGGCCTGCTCGGCTATCGCGCGATCAATACGCTCGATGCGATGGTCGGCCACCGCAGCGAGCGCTATCGCGAGTTCGGTTGGGCCGCAGCGCGCCTGGACGATCTGGCCAATGCCATACCGGCGCGGCTCACTGTCCTCGCCACCATGATGGCGCGTCCGCGCGCGGTCGCTTCGATCCTCCACGCGGTGCGCGAGGACGCCCCGGCGCACCCGAGCCCGAATGCCGGCCCGGTCGAGGCGGCCGCCGCCGCCGCCCTTGGGGTCCGCCTCGGAGGGGCGAACACCTACGACGGCGTGAGCGAGGATCGCGGCTATCTCGGCGACGGGCCCGCCCCGACCGCATCCGATATCCCGCGAGCTGTCTCGCTCGTCCGCGCGAGCGGCGTCATCTCCCTTGGGATCGCCGTCGCCGCCCGCAGTCTCGTGCGGACGGCCATCGCGCGGCGCTAGGCCGAGGGACCGGCGTGGTTAAACCGGCGGTCGGGTAGGCCAACCCGTCGTCGCCCCGGTGTCGGTGAAGTAGCCGACATAGGGCACGTGCGGGATCCGATGCCAGATCATCGGGTCGGTCGCCGCGACCGCGCCCGTCGCCATTCCGTGCAGCAGTTCGGTGGCCCCTCGGACGTTTTGCTGGATGGCCTTGCCCCGCGACTTCTGACCAATCGAACCGCCGTAGGTCTCGAAGAAGACCATCGGGTGGGAGTGCCCGCTCGGGTTGAGGTTGTTCCAGTTGAGTCCGAGCATGACGGCCGAGGCGACACCGCCCTTGATGTCGATCTCGCGGTATTGGCCCGGCCCGCCCACGCTGTAGCGGTCAATGTTGACATAGCCGTACCGGCTCAGCTGCTCGTACACGTAGCCCTGCATGCGCCGCGTCGTCCGGTCAAACTCGCCGCCCCTGATATCGGGCAGGGTCGGCCCGCTCGGCGCGAGCGAGATCCCAAGAGACATGGTGATCGGCTCGTCGGTTTCGGTGTCGTATTTCAGACCCTGGTGGTGGATATCGAGCCCCCAGTCGGGCTTGACCTGCGTCCAGTACGTGTACCAAGCCTTCGACTCCTTGGCCACGAAGGCGTTCAGCGCCCAGTCGCGGTTGAGGTCGATCCGGCGCTCGGTCCCGTCTTGAAGGACGGTATGGCGGATGTAGAGCTCCGTCCCGTCGGGGTTGTACATCGGGATGACATGCACGGTGCAGGCGGCGCGGATGGCCCGCGCGGTTGGCGAACCGCTCGACCCGAGGGTCTTTAAGACATCGAGGAGCGTGTCGGTGCCATAGGGCTCGTTGCCGTGGATCCGTCCCTGCAGCCAGACCTTAGTCGCTCCGGTTCCCACGGTCGCGACGTACAACTCACGACCAGCCTCGGACCGGCCGGGATTGATCCCGAGGCCGCCAAGGTCGAGACCTTGACCGTGCCGCGCGAGGTCCGCTCGATCTGAGCGAGCTGCTTGACCATGTCGTCATAGGTGAGCAGCGCTGACAGCGGTCACACTGCGCCGTCAAGGCTTGTTCCGCTCGGGGCGCGGTCAGCGCGCCGGATGAGCAAGCCAGTGAAGGACCTGCGCGACCGTGCCCACTTCGGCCGCGCCGCTCGGGATCGCTGGTCGCGCGACGATGATCACGGGGACCCCCAACTCGGCCGCCGCATCGAGTTTCGCCGAGGTGTACGACCCGCCGGAGTCCTTGGTGAGCACGACGCCGACACCATGGCGGCGCATCACCTCGAGTTCGCCATCGACGGTGTACGGGCCGCGATCTTGCAGGACCGTCCAGCCATCTGGTGGCGCACCGTCGAGGGGCTCGACCACCCGTACCAGGACCTCCCGGCCAGCCCAGGACGCGTAGTGCTCCAGGGTCTGGCGTCCGGTCGTGATGAAGGGGGTGCCGCCCACCTCGTCGGCTCGCTCGCGCGCCCCGTCATACGAGGACACCCAGCGCCACTGGTCGGCGAGGGGATGCGATCGCCAGCCGGGACGCGCGAGGCGCAGCATAGGGATCGCAGCCTGCTCCCCCGCTGCGACGGCATGCGCGGTCATCGTCGTCGCGAAGGGATGCGTGGCGTCCACCAGGTGGGTGATCCCCTCACGGACGCAGTACGCCGCGAGCCCCTCCGCTCCCCCGAACCCGCCCGAGCGCACTCGACCGACCGGCAGCCGTGGGCGCGAGACGCGACCGGCCAGCGAGGATTCGACGTCGACACCGGCGTCGACGAGCGCCTGGGCGAGGGCCCTGGCCTCGGCCGTCCCGCCGAGGATCAGCACGCGTGGCTCCCCCTTCGCCATCGTCACCACCATCCGATCAGGTCGCCGCCGATGCGCACGATGAAGGCGCCAACGACCAGCACGAAGACCAGCCGCACGAACCCGCTCCCCCGGGCCACGGCCGTGCGCGCCCCGATGTACCCGCCGACCAGGTTGGCTCCGGCAAGGACCGCGCCAGCGGCCCACATCACATGCCCGCCGGGAGCGAAGATCACGAGGGCGCCAAGGTTCGTCGCGAAGTTGGTGATCTTGGCTTTGGCGCTCGCGTCCAAGAAGGCGTAGCCGAGCAGCCCGACGAGCGCGAAGACCATAAAGGACCCGGTCCCGGGTCCGAGCGCACCGTCGTAGATCCCAATGACGAAACCGGTCACCATCGCGACCCCGGTGTGCCTGGCACCGCTAAAACGCAACGCCGTGACCGATCCGAGGTCGGGCCGTAAGAGGGTGTACGCGCCCACGACGACGAGCAGCACCAAGATGATCGGGTTGAAGGCAGCCTTCGGGATGTGCAGGCCGATCAGGGCGCCGCCCATTGCTCCGAGGAAGGCGACCGCCGCCATCGGAAGGGCGGTCCGCAGGTCGGGCCGCACCCGCCGGTAGTAGGTGATCGCGCTCGTCGTCGTGCCGGCGATGGAGCCGAGCTTGTTGGTCGCGAGGACCTGAGCGGGGCTCGCGCCCGGGAAGGCGAGCAGGATCGCGGGAAGTTGGACCAGTCCGCCTCCGCCGACCACGGCGTCGATCCAGCCAGCGACGAGACCAGCAACCGCCAGCCAGATCAGGAACTCGCCGCCGAAGTCGACGCCCGTCACCGCGCGCCCGACCCCACGGTCCCCCACTCGGTCACGATGTCGAGCACGTCGCCGAGGTCGTGGGCTACGGCGTCGGGCGTCACGTCGACGTTGACCTGCTGGTCCACGGGGATATCGCTGTGGGGCACCCAGATCGCGCGAAGCCCTGCCTCCTGGGCGCCAAGGACATCCTCGTAGAGGCGGTCGCCGACGTAGACCGCAGACGTCGCCCGGACGCCGAGGGCATCCAGGGCAGCGGTAAAGGCCTCGGCGTGCGGCTTCACGACGTGGATCTCGGAGGAGTAGATATCCGCGTCGACGAACTCCAAGACTCCGTCGCGAGCGAGGACATCGCGGTGGTATCCGCGCGACCAGATGGTGTTGGAGAGCACCCCGATCGCGACCCCTCGCTCCTTCAGAGCGGTCCAGAGCGGCCGCACGGCCGGGTCCGTCACGGTATACGGCTCCCAGAACCGCCGGTAGGCGGCGAGCGCCAGGTGGTGCCGGTCATGTGCCGGGTCGAGCCCAGCTGCGCGTAGGACATCATCGAGCCGGGCGCTGGAAAAGTCGCTGCGCCCCCGTCGCCAGGCATCGTCTTCGACCGCGTGGATGCGCCCTGCCAACTCCTCGGCCCGCGCCAGATCCTCTGGCGGCACATCATCGGAATCGAGAGGCACCCCGCGGATCACCCGAGCGAAGATCCGCCACTGCTCGGCGAGGTCGATCGAGCGCCAGGGGGTGAGCGTGCCGCCCCAGTCGAAGATCACCGCCGCCACCGGCCCCGGCGTGGGGCGCGGTGCGGTGAGGCGGATCGCGTCGTCGCTCATGCCGAGCGGTCGCCTCCGACCTCGGCCACGATCTCGCGCACGGCATCGGCGACCGGGACGGAGCGCCGTTCGCCGCTGCGGCGGTCCTTGATCTCGATGAGCCCATCCGCGAGCGCCTTGCCGATGATCACGATGGTCGGGACGCCCAGCAACTCGGAGTCCTTGAACTTCACCCCGGGGCTCACCTTGCCCGCCCGGTCGTCGTACAGGACGTCGAGCCCGGCGGCCTCCAATTGAGCGGCGAGTTCACCGGCGGCGACGAAGAGGTCCTCCCCCTTCCCCGCGGCAACCAGATGCACATCGAAGGGGGCGACCTCGCGCGGCCAGATCAGCCCGAGCTCGTCGTGGTTGTCCTCGGCGATGACACCCACGGCGCGGGTGATCCCGATGCCATAGGAACCCATGGTGACCGTGACGAGCTTGCCGTGCTCGTCGAGGACCTTCAGGCCGAGCGCCTCGGCGTACTTGGTGCCGAGCTGGAAGATGTGGCCCATCTCCACGCCGCGGCGCAGGGTCAAGCCCGCGCCGCTCGGCCCGAGGTCACCCTCGCGGATCTCCGCGGCCTGGATCGTCCCGTCGGCGGTGAAATCGCGTCCGTACACGAGGTCGATGACGTGCTTGCCGTGCTCATCGGCGCCCGTCACCCAGGCGCTACCCTCGGCGACGCTCGGGTCGAGGAGATAGCGGATCCCGCTCGCCTTCTTTTCGCCGAGCACACCGGGCCCGATGTACCCCTTCGCGAGGCTCGGATGCTTGGCGAAGTCGCTCTCGTCGAAGGGGGCGACCTCGGCGGGGGCGACCTTGACTTCGAGTCGCTTGGGGTCGACCTCGCGGTCGCCGGGCAGGCCGATCGCGAGCGGCTCGCGGGTCCCATCCGGGTAGGCGAGCATGACGACGACGTTCTTCAAGGTGTCCGCAGCGGTCCACTCGCGGCCATCGGCCCGAGGGTGGTCGGCGTTCAGGGCCGCGACGAGGGTCTCGATCGTCGGGGTGTTCGGGGTGTCCTCGACGTGTGCGGGACCCGCGGTGACCTCGACCGGCGGCGCCTGCGGGACCTCAACCGCCTCGACATTGGCGGCATACCCCTGACCGTCACTCACGAAGGTGTCCTCGCCGCCGTCGTTCACGGCCAAGAACTCTTCGCTCGCGCTCCCGCCCATGGCACCGGAGTCGGCCTGGACGATCACGTACTCGAAGCCGAAGCGGTCGAAGATCTTGACGTAGGCCTGCCGGTGGAGGTCGTAGGACTTCTGCAGCCCGGCGGCATCGATGTCGAAGGAGTAGCTGTCCTTCATGATGAACTCGCGCCCGCGCAGGACCCCAGCCCGCGGCCGCGCCTCGTCCCGGTACTTCGTCTGGATCTGGTAGAGCGCGAGCGGGAGTTCCTTGTACGAGGTGTAGAACTCCTTGACCGCGAGGGTGAACATCTCCTCGTGCGTCGGCCCGAGCAGCATGTCCGCGTTCTTGCGGTCGGTGAGGCGGAAGAGGTTGTCGCCGTACTCGGTCCAGCGCCCGGTGGCCTCGTAGGGCTCCTTCGGGAGCAGGGCAGGGAAGGTGAGTTCCTGTGCCCCGATCGCGTCCATCTCTTCGCGCACGATCCCCTCCACCTTGCGCAGCACCTTCAGACCGAGCGGCAGCCAGGTGTAAATCCCCGGCGCCGCGCGGCGGATGTACCCCGCTCGCACCAGCAGTTTGTGGCCCGGGAGTTCGGCGTCCGCCGGATCCTCGCGAAGGGTGCGAAGGAACAGGGACGACATGCGCATGACCACGGGGGCAGGCTCCTTTTTTCACAAAAGCAGTGGTGCGAAGGGGGTAAGCGGCACCTCGCGGCACCCCGGGCAGGATATCGCGCGGTCCGGGAGGTCCACCCCGCGCGAGGGCGATCTCTGCGAGCCCACGGCTCGAGCCCCGGCACGGAGCCGCGGCGCTAGTCCCGCAGGGCGGCGACGAGGGGAGGCAGCGCCACCGCGACCGGTGCGCGGACGTGCAGGTGCGCCATATCGGAGATCTCGGTCTCTTGCGGGTTGATCTCGATCACCGTCGCGCCGGCCGCGAGCGCGATCGCGGGCAAGCCGGCCGCGGGGAAGACGACGCCCGAGGTCCCGATGACGAGGGCGACATCTCCCGGCGACAGGTTCTCGATCGCGGTGACCGTTGCTTCGAATTCGGCGAGCGGCAGGTCCTCTCCGAACCACACGACACCGGGACGCACGCGCTCCCCACACGTCTCGCAGCGCGGCGGCGCCAACCGTTCGACGGGCTTATCGGGGACCTCGACCGCGCCGTCGTAGGGCGCGCCGCACTCGGCGCAGCGGAACCGAAAGAGGCTGCCATGGAGGTGCGCGAGGACCTCAGAACCGGCGCGCTCGTGGAGGTCGTCGATGTTTTGGGTGGCGATGGTCGTCGGGCGCAACTGCGCCAACTCGGCGAGAGCGCGGTGACCGAGGTTCGGTTCCACGCCGCGCACCAACCCGATCCGCCACGCGTACCAGGCCCAGACGAACTCCGGGTCGTGCTGCCAGGCACCGGGGGTCGCAAGATCCTCCGGATCGAAATCTTCCCAGAGGCCGGTCTGGGCATCCCGGAAGGTGGGGACTCCGGACTCGGCGCTCATCCCGGCGCCCGAGAGGACCATCACCTGCTGCGCTGCGCGCACCGCCTCGACGATCTGCGGATCGAGCACGTGCGGCGTCGCGGTCACGGGTGAGCGGCCTCCTTTAGTCCTGCGGCGTGGCGTGCGGCTCGGCCGCGGTGCCTGCCGGTTCCCCTCCATCCTGCCGCACGCTCTCGGGGAGGGCGAGGGGGGTCGGCCCCGCCGCCGGCACCTCGTCGTAGAGCCCCCGCGAGCCGTGGTAGCGAAAACCCAGGCGTTCGTAGAGCGAGCGCGCGGGATTCCGCGAGCCGACGCAGAGCCAAGCCGCCGAGTCCCCCCGCTTGGCGAAGACGGTCAGCGAGCGAGCCACGAGGTGTGCTCCCAGTTTGTGCCCCCGCCACGCGGGGACGACGCCCACCTCTTCGATCCAGTGGTCACTTAAGGTGACGAAGCCCGCGACGTGACCGGTGGTGTCGACGAGCACTCGAGAATCCTCGGGCCGGAAACCCTCCTGCTGCCGGAGCCACGCACCCCACGCCTGGGCTGCTCCCTCTTCGTACCCGGGCTGGTCCGCGAAGGATTGCTGGTAGGCGTGGTGGAAGGCGGCGGAGGTGTCGTCGGTGAAGGGGAGGCTCACCAGCCCGTCGGGGAGACGGACCACCGGGATATGGCGCAGGCTGTGGCGCATCACGGACTCGCTGAAGACGAGGTGCAATCCACTCTGGGCGAAGAGTTCCTCCGCCTCGGGGCTGATCGTCTCCGCGATCACGCGCACCGGCTCGCCGGCGGCCTGTTCGCGCGACCACTGGACGAGTTCGGCGCCGATCCCCTGTCCCATGACGGAGGGGTGGACCAACCCGGTCGCGATCCGCCGTCCCCCAGAACCCCAGCCGAGCGCGGTGGCGGCGAGGATGTCACCGAGCGCATCTCGCCCCACGATCGCGGTATCGGTGAGGAAGAGGGCACGAAGACGGTCCTGATCGGCCAGTTCGGGCAGCCCACCATCGCGCTCAAGACAGGCCTCGGCGACCGCCTGCACACCCGGCAGGTCGGCTTCGGTCAGCGGGGTCCATTCCAAACGAGTCACGGGGCGTGACATCCCTTCGGTGTTCAGTCAACACATCAGTTGCGCGGAGCCTGCCAGCGAGGCCTCGATCCGCGCTCCTCTACCCCAATTTAGGTCTGAAGAGAAGGCCTTTGTTCCCCTAGCCGACGTGATCTGCGCGACCCGGTTTAGAGCAGCACGGTCGCGAAGGTGCCGACCTGTTCCATCCCGCAGCGCAAGTAGGTCGCGAGCGCCGGCGCGTTGTAGTCATTGACATACAGCGTCACGTACGGGGCGTGATCGGCCATCGCCTGCTCGATGGTCGCCGCCATCATCGCGGTCGCGAGCCCCTGTCCCCGCAGCCGTGGGGTCAGCCAGACGCCTTGGATCTGCAAGGCCCCGAGCGCGCACGATCCGACATCGGCCTTGAAGATCACCTCGCCGCCCTCGATCACCGCGTAGGTCCGGCCGAGCGCGATCAGGGTCCGCACCGACTCGCGGTAGTAATTCGACGACCCCTGGTAGGGCGGGTACCCGATCTCCTCGGTGAACATGTGCGCCGCCACGGGCACGATCAGATCGGTCTCTTCGAGTCGCGCCGGACGCACCCTGTGGTCGAGGGCTACCCCGAGGCGCGAAGGGGGTGTGCGCGTCGCGAGCAGAGGTTGGACCGGGCGAAGGGAGCGCGGTCGCGGGTAGGAGGTGTCGACGAGATCCCACAGGGCGAGGACCTGATCGGCGGGGCCGAGCAGGGAGGCGGTGCGGCGCCGCGCGCGGCGCACGCCGACCGCGAGGGCCGCCCGGGTCCGCGCATCGGTTTGGACCGGCACGACATTGGCCTGGGTCCACACGAGAGAACTGAGCTGGCGGTCCTCGACGAAGCCGAGGACGGCCTGCGATCCGACGCCGAGCGCGCCGGCAGCGATCCGACTAGCGACGAAGACATTCGCCGCCAGGTCCTGCGCGCAGAGCTCCAACGCCGCGTCGACATCGGCGTGAGTCAGCAGGCGGACCGGAGATCGGGTGCGAAGCACGCCCTCAGCCTAAGTCCGCCGCCAGCAAAAAATCAGCCGACGGTCACGCTCGGTGCGCCGGTCTCGCCGTCGACCGGCTCGCCCATCTCCTCAGCGATCCGCATCGCCTCTTCGATCAGGGTCTCGACGATCTGGCTCTCGGGCACGGTCTTGATGACCTCACCCTTGACGAAGATCTGCCCCTTGCCGTTGCCGGACGCCACGCCGAGGTCGGCCTCGCGCGCCTCACCCGGGCCGTTCACGACGCAGCCCATGACCGCGACGCGCAGGGGTACGGTGAGGCCATCGAGGCCGGCGGTCACCTCGTCGGCGAGCTTGTAGACATCGACCTGGGCGCGGCCGCAGGACGGGCAGGAGACGATCTCGAGCTTGCGTTCGCGCAGGTTGAGCGACTGCAGGATCTGCAGGCCCACCTTCACCTCTTCGACCGGAGGGGCCGAAAGGGAAACCCGGATGGTGTCCCCGATCCCGCGCGAGAGCAGGGCACCGAAGGCGGTCGCGGACTTAATCGTCCCTTGGAAGGCCGGGCCGGCCTCGGTCACGCCGAGGTGCAACGGCCAGTCGCCGCGCTCGGCCAGTAGTTCGTACGCCCGGACCATCACGACCGGGTCGTTGTGCTTCACCGAGATCTTGAAGTCGTGGAAGCCGTGCTCTTCGAAGAGGCTCGCCTCCCACACCGCTGACTCGACGAGCGCCTCGGGGGTGGCCTTGCCGTACTTTTCGAGCAACCGCTTATCGAGCGATCCGGCGTTGACCCCGATCCGGATCGAGGTGCCATGGTCGGCAGCCTCCTTGGCGATCTGGGCGACCTGGTCGTCGAACTTACGGATATTGCCGGGGTTGACGCGCACCGCAGCACACCCGGCCTCGATCGCCTGGAAGACGTACTTCGGTTGGAAGTGGATGTCGGCGATCACCGGGATCTGGGAGTGCTGGGCGATCTCGGCGAGCGCGTCGGCATCGTCCTGGCTCGGACAGGCGACTCGCACGATGTCGCAACCGGCCGCGGTGAGTTCGGCGATCTGCTGCAGCGTGGTGTTGACATCGGCGGTCAGCGTCGTCGTCATCGACTGCACCGAGATCGGCGACTGGGAGCCCACCCCCACCGACCCGACCTTGATCTGCCGGGTCGGACGGCGCGGCGCGAGGACCGGCGCGGGGGCAGCGGGCATGCCAAGGGAAATCGTCATGGCGCCATTATCCCCCTTCGATCCTGGACTTATCCCGTGAGTCGCACGGGCTTGACGATGTCGGCGTAGACGAGCAACACCGTCATCGCGATGAAGGCGAGCGCGACCGTATAGGCCAGCGGGAGGGCCTTAGCGGTATCGACCGGCCCGGGGTCGGGCAAACCGCGCAGCCGAGCCCACCCCTTCTTGATGCCCTCCCAGATCGCACCCGCGACGTGCCCACCGTCAAGCGGCAGAAGGGGGATGAGGTTCAAGATGCCAAGGACGAGATTCAGCCCGGCGATCAAGCTGATGAGGAGCACGAAGCGATCCATCGAGGAGCCAGCCTCGGAGGAACTGGCGACCTCACCGGCGACCCGCCCGACCCCGACGACCGACATCGGGCCCTCGACATCGCGCTCGGCCGACCCGAAGGCCGCCTGCCCGACACCGACCAGCTTGCTCGGGATCTGACCGATGAAGCTGACCGTCGTCCCGACCATGTCGGAGAACATCCCCGGCACGGCGGTGATCGGCTGCTTGACGAGTTCCTGCGACGGAGCCGCGCCGAGGAAGCCGACGCGTTCGGTGAGGGGCTTACCGTCCTCGCCGACGAGCGGGCGCCCGGCCTCGTCGTAGCGCGGACGATCCATCATCATCGGCGTCGCATCGAGGGTGAGGGTCTCGCCCTTGCGCTCGACGGTGAAGGACATCGCGCGATCGCCGCTCACCCGGATGTCCTCGCGAATCTGATCCCAGGTGGTGACCGGTTCGCCGTTGACCGCGGTGATGGTGTCCCCCGGGAGGAAGCCGGCCTCGGCGGCCGGAGCCTTCGGCATCTGCGGGGTGCACTCGGTAGCGGCGGTTCCGGTGGCCGAGACGTTGGTGTCGACGCACTGGCTCACGGTTCGCACCGTGGTGCTCGCCTGGGCGACTCCGTACAGGGTGAAGATGCCGGTGAAGAGGACGAGCGCGATGACGATATTGGTCATCGGCCCGCCGAGCATGATGGTGATCTTCTTCGGGACCGAGAGGGCATAGAACACCCGCTTGTCGTCGCCCGGCTCGATCTCTTCGGCGCTTTGGGCGCGCGCGTCTTCGACCGTCTGGGCCATCCGGCCGCGCCGCGTGCTCGGCTCGCCGGCGGCATTGGGCTTGAACACCCCGATCATCCGGACGTAGCCGCCGAGCGGAATCGCCTTCACGCCGTACTCGGTCTCTCCCCGTCGGGTCGACCACAACGTCGGGCCGAAACCGACCATGTACTGCGGCACGCGCACGCCGAAGCGCTTGGCCGGGACGAGGTGGCCGACTTCGTGCAGGGCGATTGAGGCGCCAATCCCGATCACCATCACGAGCACACCGATGAGGTAGAGCATTACTCGATGGTCTCATCCCTCGCCGACAGCTCGCTGACACCGAGGCGGCGGGCCGCCTCGGTGCGAGCCCAGGCATCGGCGGCGAGCACCCCGTCGACGGAGTGAGCGTCGTGTGCGGCGGGGTCGTGGGCATCGACCACCGCGGCGACGGTGTCCACGATGTCGAGGAAGCCGATCGCCCGGTCGTGGAAGGCATCGACGGCGATCTCATTGGCGGCGTTATAGACGGCCGGATAGGTCCCGCCCGCCTCACCGACCTGGCGCGCCAGCCGGACCGCCGGGAAGGCCTCATCGTCGAGGGGGAAGAAGTCCCAGGATTGGGCCACGCTCCAATCGCAAGGCTCGTCGATATCGGGCAGCCGCTCCGGCCAGGTCAGCCCGAGCGCGATCGGCACGAGCATCCGCGGCGGGCCCATCTGCGCGATCGTCGACCCGTCATGAAACTCGACCATCGAGTGGATCCACTGCTGCGGGTGCACGACCGTGTCGATCCGCTCGAAGGGGATATCGAACAGGAGGTGGGCCTCGATGACTTCGAGGCCCTTATTGACCAGGGTCGCCGAGTTGGTCGTGATCACCCGCCCCATCGCGTAATTGGGGTGCGCGAGCGCTTGCTCAGGAGTCACCTCGGCGAGTTCGCTGCGACTCCGACCGCGGAAGGGGCCGCCGCTCGCGGTCACGACGAGGCGCCGCACCTCCTCGGATCGCCCGCCGCGCAGGCTCTGGGCGATCGCGGAGTGCTCGGAATCCACCGGCACGATCTGGTCCGGGCCGGCGAGCGCCTTCACGAGCGGCCCCCCGACGATCAGCGACTCCTTGTTGGCCAGTGCCAACGTGGTCCCCGCTTGCAAGGCGGCGAGCGTCGGGCGCAGTCCGATCGAGCCGGTGATGCCGTTCAGCACCACTCCGGTGGGCCGCCCCGCGACCTCGGTCGCCGCGGTGGGACCGATCACGATCTCCGGGGCATAGTCCGCGCCCCCCTTCGCCCGAATCGCCGCCGCGAGGTCCTCGGTTGCGCCAGCTGCCGCCGCGACGACGGGAGCGCGGGTCGCGACGGCCTGCTCGGCGAGCAGGTCGAGGTTGCTGCCGGCGGCGAGGGCCGCGACGGTGAAGCGGCCGGGGAAGCGCGCGAGGACCTCCAGGGCCTGGGTACCGATCGAACCGGTGGATCCGAGGATCGTCACCTCGGTGGGCGAAGGGGAAGAAGTCACCGCCCCATTGTCGCCTGTCACTGACCGTTCTTGTCCGCCAACTGCAGCGACCCGAACTCGTCCCGGCGGAGCACATAGGTATAGGTCTCATCGCGGGTCTTGCCCGAGGTGTGGACATAGTGGACGCTCACCCGGACGGTCTCACCGTCGACCGCGAGGACGCTCCCTTGCGCCGAGGCGATCGACTCCCACCACTCGGTATAGGAGCTATACCCCGTGCCGACCGACTGGATTCCGGGGCTGAGCGATTCCCAGGTCGATGACGGATCGACCGGCGCCGTGGAGTAATACCAGTCGAAGAAGTCCTGCGCCTCGCTCTCACTCACCCCGTCCGAGGTCGTCTCGGTCGCCGAGGAGGTGACCGTGGTGGTGACTGTCTGAGGCGGGGTCGAGGTCACCGTCACCGTCGACGGTGTCGGCGCCGGGGTGGTCGTGGTCGTGACGGCCCCGGTGCTGCTCGATGTCGTCACTGCCGCCGCGGCCGTCCCATCGCGCCCGGCGAGCGCCCACCACAGGACGCCGACGATCGCGACACTGATGACCAGGGCGGCCCCACCAGCAACCCACGCCAACCGGCGCTCGGGCCGCTCGTCCTCCGGCCGCGGCGACACCGGGATCCTCGGCAGGGGCTCGGAGGTCAGCGTTTGGTCGTGAGCGCCGAGGGCAGCGCCACACATGGCGCACCAGGACGAATCGGCCTCATTCTCTTGCCCGCACGACCCGCACTTCACGCGCTCCCCCTTCTCTCGCCGACGACTCTGCACCGTCTAGCATGCCTGGGCCCGTCGCCCCGCGCCATCGTCACATCCGTGGACCCGACGCCCCATCGGCGAGCGCCACGGTGAGCCCGGGTGCTTCGTCCTCGAGATCTGCGAGCACGGCGCGCACACCGGCCGTCCGCTCCCGCCCCGGCGCCGGTTGCCAGACGAGCGTCCAGGGGGCGTCATGCCGGTCGACCACGTCGCGTAGGGCATCGATCAGGGCATCGAGATTGTGGCCGGTCCACGATGGCAGATGGAGCGCGCGAACGAAGGGGTCGTAGATGTCCCCTTCCCCATCGTCCATCACGACGTGCAGATGCTCCCCGCCTCGGGACCGGGCCATGATGAAGGGGGCAACCTCCGCCTGGTCGAGATGGATCATTGGCCGAGCACCACCTGACGGAAACTCTCGTAATGGTCGTCGGTGTAGTACCGGTCGCCCTGCGAACCCGTGATGATCCGGCGCGGCCCGCGGTGCGAGACGCCCGGGGTTCGCACCGTGTACTCCTTGTAGTAGCCGCGCGACCGCTCAGGTAACACCCCTTCGCGGTTGCCGAAACCGATCCCGTCCCGGGCATAGGGATAGGGACCGCCGGCGCGGATCAAGCGCAGCGTCTCGCGGGCTTGCGGAGGCAACGCGGACTCGCGGATCGTCGCGAGCCCCGACGTCGGGGTCGATGATGCACTCGCGGTCGCGGTGCGCGTCGTCGACGGACTCCCTGACGTCGTCGCCTCGCCCGACCCGGCACCCTGAGACCACAGCACCCACGCCGCGAGGGCGATGACGATGAGGCCTCCGACGAGTCGCAGCCAGGAGGCGCGACGACTCATAGGACGATGCCGACGTACTTCGTCTCCAGGTACTCCTCGATCCCCTCGGCGCCGCCTTCGCGACCAAAGCCGGATTGCTTGACCCCACCGAAGGGGGCGGCCGGGTTGGAGACGATGCCGGTGTTGATGCCGATCATCCCGAACTCCAGGGCCTCGGCGACGCGCAACACTCGGGCGTTGTCTCGGGTGAAGACGTAGCCGACCAGGCCAAACTCGCTGTCATTGGCACGTGCGATGGCCTCGTCCTCGTCGGCGAAGGTCATGACCGGCGCGACCGGACCGAAGATCTCCTCGCGGGTGAGCCGCGCACTGCTCGGGACGTCGGTGAGCACCGTGGGGGTGTAGAAAAAGCCCGGCCCATCGGGGGCCTTCGCCCCCGTGAGGACCCGAGCGCCCTGAGTGATGGCGTCCTGGACGAGCTCATCGACGCCGTCGCGGGCCTTGGCGGTGATGAGCGGGCCGACCTGCGTGTCCTCGTCGGCGCCGTGGCCTACCTGGAGGGCTTCCATCCGCTCGGTGAGGCGAGCGCTGAACTCCTCGGCCACACTCGCCTGGACGTAGAAGCGGTTGGCCGCCGTGCAGGCCTCACCGATATTGCGCATCTTGGCGAGCATCGCACCCTCGACCGCGGCATCGAGGTCGGCGTCGTCGAAGACGAGGAAGGGGGCGTTGCCGCCGAGCTCCATCGACAGGCGCAACAGCTGCTCGGAGGACTGCTCCATGAGCTTCTTGCCGACGGCGGTCGACCCGGTGAAGGTGAGCTTGCGGACCCGTGGGTCGCGAATCAGGGGCTCCATCACGTCCGAGCTGTGGGTGGTCGTCACGACATTGACGACGCCCGAGGGGACCCCGGCATCCTCGAGGATCTGCGCGAGCGCGAGCATCGTGAGCGGCGTCTCGTGAGCGGGCTTGACCACCATCGTGCAGCCGGCCGCGATCGCCGGGCCGATCTTGCGGGTGCCCATCGCGAGCGGGAAGTTCCACGGCGTGATCATCAGGGTGGGGCCGACCGGCTGCTTCATCGTGACGAGGCGACTCGCCCCATTCGGAGCGACGGCGTAGGTGCCGTTGATCCGCACGGCTTCCTCGGCGAACCAGCGGAAGAACTCGGCGCCATAGGTGACCTCACCGCGCGCTTCGGCGAGCGGCTTGCCCATCTCCAGGGTCATCAGCAGCGCGAGTTCCTCGGTGCGCTCCACGACGAGTTCGTAGGCGCGGCGGAGCATCTCGGAGCGCTCCCGCGGAGGGGTGGCGGCAAAGGACGCTTGGGCGGCGACCGCTGCGTCCAGGGCCTTGGCGCCATCGGCCACCGAACCGTCGGCGACCTGGGCGAGGACCTCACCGGTCGCCGGATCGTGCACGTCGAAGGTCGCTCCCCCTTCGGCGCCGACAAACGCGCCGTCGACGTAAAGCTGGGTCGGAGTGGAGGCAAGCAGGTCCGCGGCGTTGAGGCTCATATCGAAGGATGCTAGCGCCCGCGCGCTCCCCCTTCATCACCCTCTAACAGGGCCTGGAGGTCGGAGACCGCGAGCCCACCGGTGAAGGGGTCATCGTCGACCACGCGAGCGACCAAGTCACGCTTGCGGTCCTGCAAAGCGACGACCTTTTCCTCAATCGTCCCGGTCGAGACGAGGCGGTAGACCATGACCGGCTTGTCCTGCCCGATCCGATGTGCTCGGTCGATGGCCTGCGACTCGGCGGCCGGATTCCACCACGGGTCGAGGACGTAGACGTAGTCGGCCTCGGTGAGGGTGAGGCCAACCCCGCCTGCCTTCAGGCTGATCAAGAAGACGGGGTCGTGACCGGTGCGGAAGCCCTCGATCACCGCGGCGCGGTCGGTGGTCGAGCCGTCGAGATAGCTGGTCGCCAGGCCCGCCTCGGTGAGGCGCTCGCGGACGAGCCCGAGGAAGCGGGTGAATTGGCTAAAGACCAGGGCGCGGTGCCCCTCTTCGACGACCTCAACGAGGTGCTCGAGGAGGGTTTCGATCTTCGCCGAGCGCACCTTGCCAGCGGCCACTTCGTCTTCGGTCGCGCCAAGGCGTGGATCGAGGGCGAGTTGGCGCATCCGGGTCAAGGAGGCGAGGATCGCGACCCGGTTGGCGTCGGGGTCGCGCAGGAGGCCGAGCATGCGTTGCCGTTCGCGCTGCAGGTGCCGGTCGTAGATCCGCCGGTGGCCGGGGGTCAGTTCGACCGGGAGGATCTGGACGGTCTTCGGCGGCAGGTCGAGCGCGACCTCGTCCTTGGTCCGGCGCAGCATCAGGGGGCGGATCCGCCGGTGCAAGGTCGCGAGGGCATCGGCGTCCCCGGCCTCGATGGGCCGCCGCCAGCGTTGGTGGAAGACCTCGGGCCGGGGATAAAGGCCCGGGGCCGCGAGCGAGAGCAGGGACCACAACTCCATGAGGTGGTTTTCGACCGGGGTACCGGTGACGGCGTAGGTGACCTCGCGGGCGAGGCCACGCACCGCGCGATAGGTCTTCGACTGGTGGTTCTTCACGGTGTGCGCCTCGTCGAGGATGACGGCACGCCACGGGTAGTCGGCGTAGGCATCGGCGTCGAGCCGCAGGACGGCGTAGGAGGTGACGATGACATCGGCCTCGGCGAGATCCTGGGCCAGGGTCCGCGGCGACCGGGCCGATGTGCGGGGCCGAGAGACGACCCGCAGCGTCGGGGTGAAGCGCGCGGCCTCGCTCACCCAGGTACCGAGCACGCTGGTCGGGGCAACGACCAGGACCGGCCCGCGTAAGTCATCGCGTTCGCTCGCTCGGGCGAGCGTGGTGAGGACCTGAAGGGTCTTCCCAAGTCCCATATCGTCGGCGAGGATTCCCCCCAGCCCGGCGTCCCAGAGGCCGGCGAGCCACTGGTATCCCTCGCTCTGGTACGGCCGCAGGGTCGCGGTCGCCCCGACCGGTAGCGGTGGCGCGGCCTCGATCTGCAGCGCGCGCAGCCGCTCGCGCTGGCGGGTCCAGACCTTCGACTCGCGCTCGATCACGCCGAGCTCGACGAGTTCGTCGTAGTAGCCGACATGGTGGCGGCTGATCCGAATCGAGCCCTCCGGCCCGTCGCTTAGCTCACGCCCTTCCTCCAGCAGTTCGCGCAGGCGCTCGAGTTCGGGCCGGTCGAGGGTGAACCACGTCCCGCTCGCGAGCACCATGACCTGCTCGCCCCGAGCGAGGGCGACGAGCAGGTCGGCGAGCGGCACCTCTTCGTCACCGAGAGCGACGCTGACCTCCAGGTCGAACCAGTCGGTACCGCCCTCGTCGGCGTCGCGCACTCCGACCTTCACCAAGGGGTCGTCGTCGGCCTCCCGGAGGCCGAGCCGCTCGACCTGCTCGACCCGAACGTCCGGGTGGTCGGCGAAGCGTGGGCCGAGGTCTTCGACCCAGCGCACAGCGTCCGCGCCGGTCAGATGGCTGCGCGGCGGGGGTTCGTTCCAGGCACCTCGGTGCTTGACATCGGGCAACTGCGCGAGGAGGTCGATGCCGACGAGGAGGTCGCGCACCTGAGGGCGCGGTTCGCGTCCGTGAGGGCGAAGGGGGCGAACCGGTGAGGCGCTCGCGCTCTCACCAAGGAGCGTCTCGACCCCCCAAGTGATCTCGACGCTGTCGGCGCTCGGCGCCGTGACGTGAGCGACGAGGCGAAGTCGCGCGGCCGTCGCGACGTCGACCGAGCCATCGGTCGAAATCAACTGCGCGCGGTGACGCAACGCGGGGAGGTAGTTTTCGACCAACTCCGCCTCATCCGCCGCGGGGACATGGATGTCACCGGCTCGAAGGAGAGCGACGATCTCTTCGGTGAGGCCGGCGACGGGGTGCAAGGTCATCTGGTCGCCGCTGCCGACCGCCGCCGAGTGCGGCGGCGAACCGATGAGTTCGAGGCCAAGCCCCCGAGGGTCATCCACCCCGTCGATCTGGGCGCTCAGACGCAGGCCCTCGTCATCGCGGGTGAGGTCAACGCTCACGCCGACCGGCGTGAAGTCCACGCCACCAACCTCGGGAGTTTCGGACGACCCGAGCAGGCGTAGCCCCGCGTCGGTGGCGCGTCTGGCCCACTCCCAGAAGGCTTCACCGACATCGTCGAGATCGAGCGCGGACCCGGACCCTGGGGACCCGTAGCCGTAGCGGTAGCCGCGCCGCGGCCGTCCTCGTTCGCTCAGCGTCATCAACTCGGCGAGAAGGTGTGCGTGCTCTTCACGAGCCAGCAGCACCGGCCTACTCCGGCGGTAGTCGTGTTGCCCGTAGGCGAGGGCCTCGAAGCTCAGGTTGCGAACCCAGCGCTTGCTCTTACCCCAGCGCGTCCCGCGCAAGGTGACCACCACCTCGCTGCGCCGCTCCCATGCGCTCGCTGGTCGGCGCTCCATCTCGATGAAGAGCCCCGCTGGTGGGAGATCCGTCCCGGCGACCTCGGCGTCGTCGTCGCTCAGCGCGGCGATAGGGGCGAGGGCCTCGCGCCAGGGCAGGTCGACCGCGGCCGGCGTCGCGAGCACCTGGGCATCGTGCGCGGTCCGCAGGTGGATCAAGACGGCAGCAGCGTGCTTGCACGCCGACCCGACGGGACAACTGCAGCGTGGGGTGATCCGAACTCGCCCGGTCTCGCTCGCGCGCTCCGCCTGGATCACGACCTGATACGGCGTCGATCGAGTGCCGCGGACCGAGGCGAGGAGGACCTCGCCCTCTCCCCCGACGGTGAGCCGCTCGATCGCGCCGTCATGGGCGTAGAGCGTCGCTCGCTCCAGGGTCGCCGAGCCGAAGACCTGCAGCATGGTCCGCTCGTCTAGGTCGGCGGCCCAGCGGGTGCGCTCGAGATCGCGCAGTTTCATCCGGCTAACGCTACGGCCCCGCGCCGACAACCTCCGAACCCGTCCGTCGCATCGGACCGGACATCCCCTTCGCCTACGACTGCCGGCGGCGGTTGGCGATGAGCGTCCCGACGACCACCAGGGTCACCGCGATCAAGAACATCGAAAAACCGATGACATTGGCCTGCGCGGGGATGCCGCGCAGGTAGGAGGTGTAGACGAACTTCGGGAAGGTCATCTCGTTGCCGGAGACGAAGTTGGTGATGATGAAGTCGTCGAAGGAGAGCGAGAAGGAGAGCAACGCCGCTCCGACGATGCCGGGCAGAACGAGCGGGAAGGTCACCCGCCAGAAGGTCGAGCCGGGCCCGGCGTAGAGGTCCTGTGCCGCCTCTTCCAGCCGCGGGTCGAGGCTCTGCAGCCGGGCCTTGACGGTCACGACCACGAAGCTGATGCAGAACATGATGTGGGCGATCACGATCGTCCAAAAGCCTAGGCGCAGGCCGACGTTCGAAAAGCCCTGGACGAAGATCGTGAGCAGGCTCGCGCCGAGCACAATCTCCGGGGTCGCCATCGGGATGAAGACGAGCATGTTGCCCGCCGAGCGCCCGCGGAAGCGATAGCGCACGAGCGCAAAGGCGAGCAGGGTGCCGAGGATGGTCGCGACGATCGTCGCGATCAGCCCGATCTGGATCGAGTTCCCGAGGGACTCGCACACCCCCGGTGCTCCGCACGGGTTCCTCCAGTGCTTCAGGGTCGGTCCCGCGTCGGAGTTCCACGAGATATTCGACTTGCGGTAATCGTTGAAGGAGAAGACGAAGGTGTACGCGACCGGCAAGAAGAGGTAGCCGAGGACGAGGATCGCCATGATCATCGCGAACCGGTTCGAGATCCAGGTGGTCGCCCGGCGCCACGCGCTCGGCCGGTAGGCGGTGCCCGGAGTACTCATCTAGAACACCTCCTCGGTGCCGAACTTGCGCACGTAGATAAAGACCATCGCGAGGATCAGCGCCATCAGGGTGAAGGAGAGCGCGGCCGCGACGGGGAAGCCGCCGAGGACCTTAAAGAACTGGCTCTCGATCACATTGCCCACCATCTTGTCCTGGTCGGATCCAAGGAGTTCGGCGTTGACGTAGTCACCCATCGCCGGGATGAAGGTGAGCAAGGTCCCCGCGATCACTCCGGGCATGCTCATCGGGAGCGTCACCGTCCGAAAGGTCGTAAACCCGTTGGCGTAGAGGTCCCCGCCGGCCTCGATGACCCGCGCGTCGGCTCGCTCTAAGGAGGCATAGATCGGCAGGACCATAAAGGGCAGGAAGTTGTAGGTCAGGCCCGCGACGACCGCGATCCAGGTTTCGGTGATTCGCCCGCCTGGCAGCAGGTGCAAGGCGTTGAGGCTCTGCGCGAGCCAGCCCTCGTCGGCGAGGATCTGGCGCCAGGCGATCGTGCGCAGGATGAAGGAGGTGAAGAAGGGGGCGATGACGCAGATCATCATCAGGCCCCGCCACTTCCCCGCCTTGAAGGCCATCGCGTACGCCAACGGATAGGCGAGGCAGAAGGCGAAGAAGGTCGCGAGCCCGGCGAAGAGAAGGGAGCGGCCGAAGTGGGGGGCGAAGTCGGTGAGCGCCCGCACATAACTCTCGAGGTTGACGTCGCGGTAGTAGTAGCCCGGTGCCCACGGGATCTGCGATTGCAGGCTGACCGTGAAGAGTTGGGCGATCGGGACGACGAAGAAGACGATGAGCCAAAGCGTTCCGGGCAGGAGCAGCAGGTACGCCGTCCGACTCTTCCTGCGGGACGCCTTGGTATCCGCCGCGGGTCCCCCGCCACCGACGTGAGCGAGCGCGCTCATCGGGTCAGTCCACCGCGGCCGCGGCGGCCGCGGCCTCTTGCTCGTCGACCGGCACCCCGAAAGCGTGGCCCGCGTTCCAGGTGAGCCACACGTCGTCACCCGGGCGCAGGTCCAGTGGCTCGAGGTCGAGGTTCTGCTCGTAGGCGGACCAGGTCGTGCCGCTCGGCAGGCGCACGATGTATTGCGTCGCGACTCCGGTGAAGGAGACGTCTAGGACCGTGCCGCGCGCGTNGGTCCAGTGGCTCGAGGTCGAGGTTCTGCTCGTAGGCGGACCAGGTCGTGCCGCTCGGCAGGCGCACGATGTATTGCGTCGCGACTCCGGTGAAGGAGACGTCTAGGACCGTGCCGCGCGCGTCATCGCCCACGCCGTCGACTCGATCCCGCTTGACCTTGACCTTCTCCGGGCGCACCCCGAAGGTCACCTCCCCGCCGTCAACCGCGCATCGCTCCTTCGGAATCTTCACCCGCGTGCCTTGGATATCGGCGACGTAGTGACCGCCGTCGCTGCCGGTGATCCGGCCGGTCCCGAGATTGGACTGGCCGACGAAGTTCGCGACGAAGGGGGTCTGCGGCAGGTCGTAGAGCGCCACCGGCTCTCCCATCTGCTCGATCCGGCCGTGGTTCATCACCGCGACGGTGTCGGCCATCGTCATGGCCTCTTCCTGGTCGTGGGTGACGTGGATGAAGGTGAGGCCCACCTCGGACTGGATGCGCTTGAGCTCGACCTGCATCTGGCGGCGGAGCTTCAAGTCGAGCGCGCCGAGCGGTTCATCGAGCAGCAGGACCTCGGGCCGGTTCACGACCGCCCGCGCGAGCGCCACCCGCTGCTGTTGCCCACCCGAGAGTTGGGCGGGCTTGCGACCGGCGAGGTGAGCGAGTTGGACCAGTTCGAGGGCCTCGTCGGCGAGGGCGACGGCGTTCTTGTCCCCCCTTCGCTTGGGACCGAAGGCGACGTTGTCGCGAATCGTGAGGTGGGGGAAGAGCGCGTAGGACTGAAAGACCGTGTTGACCGGACGCTCGTAGGGCCGCGATCCGGTCAGATCGGTCTCTCCGATGAGCACCCGCCCGGCCGTCGGCTGCTCGAGGCCGGCCACCATCCGCAAGGTGGTCGTCTTACCGCATCCCGATGGGCCTAGAAGGGCAAAGAACGAGCCGCGTGGGACGGTCAGGGTGAGGTCGTCGACGGCGGTGAAGTCGCCGAAACTCTTGGTCACGTCGACGAGGCGCAGGTCGCCGGTCGCATCGCGGAATCCACTCGTGCGTGCCATCAGTTGCCCAGCACTTTCTGCCAGATGGCGCTGAAATCGGCGTCCTCTTGCGGTTCGAGGGCCCGAAAACCCTGGATGTTGTGCTTCTCGATGTAGTCATCGCTGGGGAAGATGAAGGGGGATTTCGCGAGTTCGGGGTCGATCTTTTCCATCTCGTCCTGCGCCCCCTCGACGGGGCAGACGTAGTTCACCCAGGCGGCGACCTCGGCGGCGACCTTCGGCTCGTAGTAGTAGTCCATCAGCGTCATCGCGTTCTGACGATGGGTCGAGGTGATCGGGATCATCATGTTGTCGCTCCAGAGGGTGCCCCCGGATTCGGGGATGACGAACTCCCAGTTCGGGTTGTTGGTCTCGGCGCGCAGGATGAAAAGGTCACCGCTCCAGACGATCCCCGCGACGGCGTTGCCGGACTTGAGGTCTTCGATATAGGAGTTGCCCTTGATCTTGCGGATGCTGCCGTCCTTGACCCGCTTATCGACCTCGCCGACTCCGGCTTCGAACTGCTCCTTGGTGAAGTCCTTGCCGATGTCGACGCCCTGCGCGAGCATCATCAGCCCGACCGTGTCGCGGAACTCGGACAGGGCGGTGACCCGACCCTTGAGGTCCGGCGCCCAGAGGTCCTCGATGCTCTTCAGCTCTCGGCCGACCTTGGACTTGTCGTAACCGATGCCGGCGAAGCCGGACTGCCAGGTGAGCGAATAGCGGCGCCCGGGGTCGAAGGTGACCTCCTTGAGCGCCTCGAGCAGATTCGAGGCATTGCGCATCTGGATGAGGTCTAGGGGCTGGCAGAGCTGGTCGCGGATGACGCGCAGGGCCATCCAGTCGGTGAAGGTGAAGATGTCGCGGTCGATGCTCTGCCCGGCGCGCAGCTGGGGAGCGATCTTGTTGTAGTAGGAGTCGTTGTCCTCGATCTCTTCGAAGTACGACGCCTTGATCCCGGTCTTCTTGCTGAAGGCCTCCAGGCTCGGGTAGCCCTTGTCGTCATCGTCCATATCGAGGTAGGCGGTCCAGTTCGCCCACTTAATGGTCTTCTCGGTCTCGCTGCGGTCCTCGGGCAGGGTGGGGCCGGTCGCGCCGAGGCCGGTCGGTGGCGAAGGTGGCGCGCACGCCGCGAGCGCCGCCGCGCCCATCCCGGCGAGCCCCGCGCCGAGCACGGTACGTCGCGTGAGGCGCGCCCGCTGGCTGTGCTGGGCGGCACGGATCAGCGCCGCGGTCATCGGATCAGCGGGGGGCCTCAGTGGGGACATGAAGGGCTCGCACTTCGTTTTAGGTGGGGCGTGGGTTGGAGGCGGCCTCCGGCGCTGCGGTGATGACCAAGCCCCCCTGCTCGGTGATCACCCCAGCGCCGAAGGCCGGTGGTGCGGGTGGTGCGATCTCGCTGGTGCCGAAGCGATCAGCTCTCGATATTGGCCATGACGTGCTTAATCCGCGTGTAGTCCTCGAAGCCGTACATCGACAGGTCCTTGCCATAGCCCGACTTCTTGTACCCACCGTGCGGCATCTCGGCGACGAGCGGGATGTGAGTGTTGATCCAGACGCAGCCGAAGTCGAGCCGCTTGCTCATCCGCATCGCGCGCCCGAAGTCCTTGGTCCAGACGCTGGACGCGAGACCGTAGTCGACGCCATTGGCCCAGGCGAGCGCCTCGGCCTCGTCGGAGAACTTCTGCACGGTGATGACCGGGCCGAAGATCTCGTTTTGGATCGCCTCGTCGTCCTGGCGCAGGCCCGCGACGACGGCGGGGTGAAGGTAGAAGCCATCGCCGAGCTCGCTCACGCGGGTCCCGCCGGCGGCGAGCGTGGCGTGATCGGGCAGGCGTTCGATGAACCCGCTCACCTTGCCGAGCTGGTCACGGTTGTTGACCGGGCCGAGCAGGGCGTCCTCGTCGTCGACGCCGCCCACCTTGGCCTCGTTGTTGGCGAACTCCGACAGCGCGGCCACGAACTCGTCGTGAATCCCGGGCGCGGCGAGCACGCGGGTCGCCGCCGTGCAGTCCTGCCCGGCGTTGAAGTACCCGGCGGTACCGATTCCCTCGACGGCGGCCTCGATGTCGGCGTCGTCGAAGACGATGACCGGCGCCTTCCCACCGAGCTCGAGGTGGGCGCGCTTGACCTGCTTGGCGGCCGAGGCGGCCACCTCGATCCCGGCGCGCACCGAACCGGTGATCGCGACGAGCCCCGGCGTGTGGTGCTCGACCAGCATCCGGCCGGTCTCGCGATCGCCGGTGATCACGTTGAAGGTGCCCGCGGGGAAGAACTCCGAGGCGATCTCGGCCATGAGCAAGGTGGTCTCGGGCGTGGTGTCGCTGGGCTTTAAGACAATGGTGTTCCCCGCGGCGAGGGCCGGGCCGATCTTCCAGGCAGCCATCATCATCGGGTAGTTCCACGGCGTGACCTGGCCGACGACGCCGATCGGTTCGCGGCGGATCCAACTGGTGTGGCCCGCCATGTACTCGGCCGACCCACGCCCTTCGAGGACGCGAGCCGCACCGGCGAAGAAGCGGAGTTGATCGCACATGACCGGGACCTCTTCGGAGGCCGTCAGCGCGTGGGGCTTACCGGTGTTCTCGCCTTCGAGGCGGATCAGATCGTCGGCGCGAGCCTCGAGGGCATCGGCAAACTTCAGCAGCGCCGCCTGCCGCTCCCCCGGCGTGGTCTCACCCCAGGTCTCGAAGGCCTTGTCCGCGGCGGCATAGGCGGCGTCCACATCGGCCTCGCTGCTGACCGGAGCGCTCGCGACGACCTTGGCCGACGCCGGGTTCACGATGTCGATGCGCTCATCCCCTCGCGGATCGACATATTCGCCGTTGATGAAGTTACGCAGCTGACGGACGTCCGACACGAGCAAAACCCTTTCGTTGGGGCGCGCCGCGGGACCTTATGGGCCCTGCACGGCGCTCGGTGAGGCCACGGCCGATCACCATCGACCGACTGTGACCTGCACGATAGTCCGGAACTGCCGATCACAACACCCTTTCTCGATGTCTGTTTCGAAATCCGCCGCGCTTCGATCACCAAACAACTGATTTCGTCGTTAGGGAGGCTTGCGCCCGGCGTGAACGCGGGCCACGATGGGGGCATGTCCCGACCCCCGACCAGCGATGCCGCGCGCCTCGACGAGGTCTCGATGGCGATCATCGAGCGCCTTCAGATCGACGGCCGCCAGTCGTACGCGACGATCGGCCGAGCGGTCGGGCTCTCCGAGGCGGCCGTGCGCCAGCGGGTGCAGCGCCTCCTCGAAGCGGAGGTCATGCAGATCGTGGCGGTGACCGACCCCCTTCAGGTGGGCTTCTACCGCCAAGCGATGATCGGCATCCGCGTGGACGGCGACCTCGCCGAGGTCGGCGAGGCGCTCTCGCAGATCCCGCAAGTCGCCTACGCGGTCACCACCGCGGGGAGTTTCGACATGCTCGTCGAAGTGGTCTGCGCCGATGACGACGAACTGCTCGACCTGCTCTCGAAGCGGATTCGGGGCCTGCCAGGCATCCGTTCGACCGAGACCTTCATGTACTTGAAACTCAACAAGCAGCACTATCACTGGGGAGCATCATGACCAAGAGCCTTGCCGATACCGCCCGCGACCACCTGTGGATGCACTTCTCCCGGCACTCGGTCTACGAAGAAGGGGGCGAGGTCCCGATCATCGTTCGCGGTGAGGGCCACCGGATCTGGGACAGCACCGGCCGTGAGTACATCGACGGCCTCGCCGGCCTCTTCGTGGTGCAGGTCGGCCACGGCCGGACCGAGCTTGCCGAGGCCGCCGCGAAGCAGGCCGAGCAGCTCGCCTTCTTCCCGCTCTGGTCCTACGCCCACCCAAGCGCCATTGAGCTGGCGGGGCGCCTTGCGGCCGGGGCCCCCGGTGACCTCAACCGCGTCTTCTTCACCACCGGCGGTGGCGAGGCGGTCGAGTCCGCGTGGAAGCTCGCCAAGCAGTACTTCAAGCTCGTCGGCAAGCCCGGCAAGCACAAGGTCATCTCGCGCTCGATCGCTTACCACGGCACCCCTCAGGGCGCCCTGTCCATCACCGGGCTGCCGCCGCTGAAGGAGGCCTTCGAGCCGCTCGTCCCCGGCGCGCACAAGGTGCCAAACACCAACATCTACCGCGCCGACGAGTCGCTGCGCGACGACCCGAAGGCCTTCGGCCGCTGGGCCGCGGACCGGATCGCCGAGGCGATCGAGTTCGAAGGTCCCGATACCGTCGCCGCGGTCTTCCTCGAGCCGGTGCAAAACGCCGGGGGCTGCTTCCCACCGCCTCCGGGGTACTTCGAGCGAGTCCGCGAGATCTGCGACGAGTACGACGTGCTGCTCGTCTCCGACGAGGTGATCTGCGCCTTCGGCCGGATCGGTTCGATGTTCGCCTGTGAGGACTTCGGTTACGTCCCGGACATCATCACCTGCGCGAAGGGGATGACCTCCGGCTACTCCCCCTTGGGCGCGATGATCGCGAGCGACCGCCTCTTCGAGCCCTTCGCGAAGGGGACGACGAGTTTCCTTCACGGCTACACCTTCGGCGGGCACCCCGTTTCGGCTGCCGTTGGCCTCGCGAACCTCGACATCTTCGAGCGCGAAGGGATTAACGAGCACGTCAAGACGCAGGGCCCGGCCTTCCGCGCCACCTTGGAGCGGCTGCTCGACCTGCCGCATGTCGGAGATGTGCGTGGCGAGGGCTTCTTCTACGGGATCGAGTTGGTCAAGGACAAGCAGACCCGCGAGACCTTCTCGGACGAGGAGTCCGAGCGCCTGCTCCGCGGCTATCTCGACAAGGCCCTGTTCGACGCGGGCCTCTATTGCCGCGCCGACGACCGCGGCGACCCGGTGCTCCAGCTCGCTCCGCCGCTCACGATCGGCCAGGCCGAGTTCGATGACATCGAGCAGCGTCTGCGCTCGGTCCTGAGCGAGGCCAGCCGCTACCTGTGATGGACGGGCAGGCCACGGCCCCGCTGTGGTCCGACGACGCGGCGCCGGCCGGTGACGAGGTCGACGCCCTTCCGCGGCGAGCCGACCTCGTGATCGTGGGCGCCGGCTTCACGGGGCTGTGGACTGCCTATCACTATCTGAGGCGGCGACCCGACGCCCACGTCGTGATCCTCGAGGCCGAACGTGTCGGCTTCGGCGCCAGCGGACGCAACGGGGGGTGGGCAAGCGCCCTCTATCCCGTCGGCGCCTCGGTGCTCGCTCGGCGCTATGGTGCTCCAGCGGCGCGAGCCATGGGAACTCACCTCCGCGCGAGCGTCGACGCGATCGGCGAAATTGCCCGCGCCGAGGGGATCGAGTGCGACTACATCAAAGGCGGGACGATTTCCCTCGCGCGATCACCCGCCCAGGTGGCCCGGGCTCGCGACGAGGTCGCCTCCCATCAGGCCTGGGGCGGCCGATCGATCTGGTTCGACCGCGAGGCTGCGCAGGCGCGGATCCAGGCCTCCCGGGTCCTTGGGGCCTCCTTCGACCCGGACTGTGCCCGGCTTCATCCGCGCCGTCTCGTCGACGGCCTCGCTCGCGTCGTGCGCGCCCGCGGCGGGCAGATCATCGAAGGGACCCCGGTCGCCGGCGCCTCTCCTGGCACCGTTGTCGTCGCGGGCGGGCACACCATCAGAGCACGCCAGATCGTGCGTGCCACCGAGGCTTGGACCGCGCGACTGCCGTCCTTGCGGCGCCGGATCGCCCCGGTCTACTCGCTCATGGTCGCGACCGAGCCGCTCGCTCCTGCGCTGTGGGAGGAGATCGGACTCGCCAAACGGGAAACCTTCAGCGATCACCGGCACGTCATCATCTACGGGCAACGCACCCCCGATGATCGGATTGCCTTCGGCGGGCGGGGCGCGCCCTATCACCCCTTCTCGGGGATCTCGCCGGCCTTCGATCACGACCCGCGGGTCTTTGCCGCCTTGCGTGCAACCTTGCGCTCCCTTCTGCCACAACTCGCGAGCGTCGCCTTCACCCATGCCTGGGGCGGACCGCTTGGCATCGCGCGCGATTGGCACCCGAGCGTCGGGTACGACTCGGGTGCGGGGGTCGGGTGGGCCGGCGGTTACGTCGGCGATGGCGTCGCCGCGAGCCAGCTCGCCGGCCGCACCCTGGCGGACCTTCTCGTCGGCGAACCCTCCGAGCGCACCGAACTGCCGTGGATCGGGCATCACAGCCCTTCGTGGGAGCCGGAGCCGTTGCGGTGGGCCGGGATCAATCTCGGCCTCAAGGCGGCCGAATGGGCCGACCGCGAGGAAGAGCGCACGGGGAAACCGGCGCTCCTCGGGCGGGCGCTCGGCGCGCTCACAGGCCACTAATTGTTGCGGGCCGGGACGTTGTTGACAGGGTGAGTGTGGTGAGGTCAGGACGTTCGACGGCGGCGGTGCCACAGCGAGCGGCACCAAATCCTGTGCACGCTCAGTGATTTAGCGATGGAGCAAGGAGCGGATCAGACCCGGTTGGAGTAGGAATTTCAAGCCTGCTGCTTCTCAAACTGCTCGACGGCGCGGCAATCGAGGCTAGTCCTGCGAGGGGTGTCCGCGGTGAACACGGTAGGTCGCGTGCACCATCCCGCCGCTGCTGGCGTTGCTGGCAACGAGCGCCAGTTGGATGTCGGCGTCGAGCGCACCGAAGAGGGGTCGGCCTGACCCGATAAGTACGGGGGCCCAGCCGATGCTGATCTCGTCGATCAGGTCCGCGCGGAGAAATGCCTGGATGACCTGGCCGCCGTCGACGTAGACCTGCTCGGCGCCAGCCTCGTCTAGGCGTCGCACTGCATCCTCCAGGCTGCGGACGATGGCGATCCGGCCATCACCTGGCTCAAGTGTCGTGGACAGGACCATGACCTTCTTGCCTTCGTAGGGCCATGCGTCGAAGGTGGCTACTTTCTCGTAGGTTCCCCGGCCCATCACCAGGTGGTCGACGCTTGGGAAGAAGGTGTCCCACGCCTCCACCTTGGTACTGCTGGTGATGTTGGCATGGCTGGGACCGGGAGCTGGGTCGGTGAGCCAGTCGATGTTCCCGTCTGGCCGGGCGATCTGGCCGTCGAGGCTGGCTCCGATAAAGACCCGCCCCTTCCAGTTGTGCTCTCGTTTCATGTCCATGCCTCCAAGAGTTGGTCGAGGATGCGCGAAGGCGCGGGTAGATCCGCTTCAACAGCGCCGCGGAGCATCGCCCCATGTAGCGCGTCGAACAGCAGGGCGGCTCCTGCCATCGGATTGGATAGACGCCGAAGCCCGAGTTGTTCAAGCATTGCTGCGAGATAGCGCATCTCTTTACCCCATCCTTCGGCGAGAAGGGGGCGTAGCTGGTCATCGACAAGGTCATCGACCAGGTTGACCAAGCCGTAGGCGACCGCGTGCGGCCCGCCGGCGGCAAAGCGACCGGCGACCCATGTCCGCAGCTCCTCCTCCGCCGAGATGGCCCGCGGGCCATCGGGGATCGACTCAATCCACCGGCGGCTCAGTGCCTGGAGGATTCCGCTGCGCGAGCCGAAGCGCTTGACCAGTCCTGCGGGGCTGAGGCCGGCGGCCGGGGCGATGTCGGCCAGCGTCCACGGCTCGAGCTGCTCCCGCGCGCTCAGCGCCGCCGCGATGCGGTCGATCAGGACGTCTTGCTCCTCGCGTCTTGGTCTCGCCACCTTATTAGTGAATCATCATTCGCTAACGGAGCCAACTCGACCGCAAGGGAGTCACCCGTGACAGCTCATCGGAACGCGTCGCTGTCCGTGGGAAGACGTCGTCGGCTCGTCGCCCGCTGCCAAACCAGGCCGATCGCGCACGTGGCCGCCGAGATGGGCATCTCACGGGCATGCGCCTCGAAGTGGGTGAACCGCTACCACCGCTACGGCGAACTCGCGCTGTTGGACCGGTCCTCTGCCCCCAACACTCGGCCGACCGCAACCGGCGGCCAACACTCGGCCGACCGCAACCGGCGGCGCGATCGTGGCCCGGATCGAGCAGATGCGCCGATCTCACAAGTGGCCAGCGACACGCATTGCCTACGATCTCCAGGAGGAGGGGGTGACGATCAGCCGCCGCACCGTTACCCGACACCTCGCGGCAATGAACCTGAACCGGCGCAGGTTCATCGACCCGATCGGGGAGATTAATCGAGAGCCTCGCAAGATCACCGCCCGCAGGCCGGTCCCACATGGTCCACATCGTAGCGGTACAACCGGATTCTCGCCGAGGAGTTCCTCTACGCCCCCACTTGGCTATCCGAGGATCAACGTCGAAATGCCCTCGGGGTCTGGAACATCCACTACAACTACCACCGGCCCCACAGTGCCGCAGGAGGCCAACCGCCCGCGGCCCGCCTACCGGATGGCGTCAGGAACGTGGTGGCCTCGTACAACTAATAGCCGTCCTAAAAACGCCGGCCACCGATCGCACCTCACCGGAGCATGACAAAGGCCCCACAACAACCGACACGGTCGTTATGGGGCCTTTGTATGAAAGTTTGTCCGGCTGTGTCCTACTCTCCCACACCGTCTCCAGTGCAGTACCATCGGCGCTGAGAGGCTTAGCTTCCGGGTTCGGAATGGGACCGGGCGTTTC
>NZ_JBGFSK010000004.1:0-189125 GCF_041365945.1 Janibacter sp. GXQ6167
GAAACGCCCGGTCCCATTCCGAACCCGGAAGCTAAGCCTCTCAGCGCCGATGGTACTGCACTGGAGACGGTGTGGGAGAGTAGGACACAGCCGGACAAACTTTCATAAAAGGAAACGCCCTTACCGAGACACTTGTTTTTGCAAGTGAGTCGGTAGGGGCGTTTTCTTTATGTCGGCGTGCGGTCGGCCGGGCTAGGCTGACGTGAGGACATCTTTCGACAAGGGGCAAGGATCCATGGCAGATCAGCGAGACCGCGGCGATGAGCGCGGGGACGTCGGCGGCCGCGATGGTGGTCGGCGTGGCGGCCGTCCCGCGGGCGGCCGCCCGGGTGGGGGCCCGCGCGGCGGCCGGCGGGATGACCGAGGACGCCGCGATGACCGGCGCGATGACCGGGGCGGCAATCGGGACGACCGGGGCCGTCGCGAAGGCCGGCCGGCCCGGGGTGGGCGCGAGCGCTCGGATGAACAGCGCAGCGCGGGCGGACCCCGCCTGGTTCCGAAGCAGGGACGACGCCCGGATCCGGCCATCGCCGACGACGTGACGGGCAAGGAACTGGACCGGAGCGTCCTGCGCCAGCTCGACACCCTGAGCAAGGACAATGCCGAAGGTGTCGCCAAGCATTTGGTGATGGTCTCGGCGTTGCTTGAGGTCGACGACATCGACGGTGCGATGGCGCACGCAGAGACCGCGGTGCGCCGCGCCGGACGGGTCCCGGCCGCGCGGGAGGCGCTGGGGTTTGTCGCCTACCGCGCTGGCGATTTCGCCCGGGCGCTGACCGAGTTCCGCACCGTCCGCCGGCTGAGTGGGTCGTCTCACCTCTTGCCGTTGATGGTCGACTGCGAGCGGGGACTCGGCCGCCCGGAGCGGGCCCTGGAACTCTTGGGTTCCCCGGAGGCTCGTGATCTTGGTCGAGAAGAGCAGATCGAATTGCTCATCGTCGGTTCTGGGATCCGGCGGGATATGGGACAGGCCGCCGCGGCGGTCTTGGCCCTGCAAAACCAGGTCCAGGTTGCCGAGGGCAAACCGTGGGCGGCCCGCCTGTATTACGCGTATGCCGATGCCCTGCTGGAGGCCGGACGCGAAGACGAGGCGCGGGACTGGTTTGCGCGTGCAGCGGTGGCCGATGAAGACGCGGAGACCGATGCTGCGGAGCGGGTCGACCTGATCGATGGGATTGTCGTGGCCGCTCACGACGATCACGAGGGGACCGACGACGTGACCGGCGAGGATCCGGAGCGCGCGTGAGTGTCGAGCCTTCGCTCGCCGATCATTACCGGGGGGTCGTCTGCGACCTCGATGGGGTCGTCTACCGCGGGGCGCAAGCCGTACCCGGTGCCGTCGAGGCCCTCAGCGCGCTCACCATCCCGATCGTGTGGGCCACCAACAACGCGTCACGGCCCCCCGAGGAGGTCGCGGCGCACCTGCGGAGCCTTGGGCTGACGCTTCTCGATGCGTCCGTACTCACCAGCTCGCTGGCCGGCGCCGCGCAGGTCGCGACGATGGTGCCCCCTGGCACGGCGGTGCTCGCCGTGGGGGGTGAAGGGGTAGCGCGTGCCCTTGAGATTCATGACCTGCGCCCCATACGTCCGAAGGACCATGCTGCCGGAGTGACGGTCGAGGTGGTCTTGCAGGGTTACGGGGCGGAGGTGACGGCGGGCGACCTCGGCGAAGCGGCCTACGCGATCGAGGGCGGTGCTCGCTGGGTCGCCACCAACGATGACGCCACCTTGCCCACGGAGCGAGGGGAGGCGCCCGGTAACGGCGCCCTGGTCGGAGCAGTCCGGGTCGCTGTCGGCGTCGAGCCGATCGTGGTGGGCAAGCCTCACCCCCCGATGTACCAGATGGCCGCGCGGGCACTCGGGGTGGAAACCGCGGAGGTTCTCGCCATCGGCGACCGGCTCCAGACGGACATCGCGGGGGCGCACTCCGCTGGCACGGCGAGCGCCCTGGTCCTGACGGGCGTCCACAACGCGAATGACGCCGCGGCCGCCCCGCCAGAGCAGCGGCCTGATTACCTGCTGCGTGACTGTGCGGACCTGCACCGTCCTTACCCCGTGAGAAGGGGGGAGGGCGGCACGTCGCGCCGTGGCGACGCCCTGGCCGTCTTGGACCTGCAGGACACCGGGGGACTAGTCCTCGAGGGCGGCACACCTATTGATCGGGCGCGGTCCGCCTTGGACGTGCTCTGGTGGGGGGTTGATGAGGCCCAGATCACGCCCGAGCAGGCGGCTGCCATCATGCGCCGCAGCGTCGGTACCGTGTAAGCACCATCGATACGAAAGCGACTGATCCCGTGGACCCTGCTCGTCACCTGCTGCACCTTGGCCTCAGCACCACCGACGCCGTCCTGTCCCGCACGCTCGATGTCGTGCGCCTCGTTGACGGGCTCGTCGTGGCGACCGCCTCACCGGCGCGCGAGGAAGGCGCCCCGTCTGCGTGGCCCGATCCCGAGGAAGGGGATCTCGGTGCCGCCTCCGAGGCTCTGCTCGCCCGCCAGGTCTCGGTGCATCCGCCGCATATTCGCGATGCGGCCCGCCGCTCAGTGAACGAGCCGGCCAAGACGACGGCGGAGAAGACCGCGCCAGCGAAGAAGGCAGCGCCGGCGAAGAAGACCGCCGCGCGCAAGGCCCCCGCCAAGCGCGCTGCGGCGAAGAAGTCGGCGTCAGCCGCGTCCGCGGCGAAGAAGGCCCCGGCGAAGCGCACCGGGGCGAAGAAGACCGCAGCGACGAAGAAGACCGCAGCGGCCAGGTCGGCCACGAAAAAGGCGCCCGCCGAGAAGACTCCTTCGCCGAAGGCCGACTCGTGAGCGTGACGCCCGCCGAACCCGCTCCGCTCACCGGTCATGACGCGATCGATGCGGCGCTGACGTCCCTCGCTGAGAGCGACCCTGCCGATCTCGACGCCCAGCTCGAGGCGGCCGACGGCGTGCATCGCGCCCTGCAGGCGGGGCTGGCCGACCTCGGTGGCTGATCACCTCGTGACGGCAGAGGTGCCCGAGCGACTTGATCAGGCTCTCGTCCGGCACGGCCTGGCCCGGTCACGGGGGCAGGCCCGCGACCTGATCGCGGCGGGCGCCGTCGAGCTCGCGGGTCGCCCGGCGCGCAAACCCGCGCTACCGGTCGAACCCGGTCAGCAGATCCGCGTGACCGGCGATGATCGACAGTGGGTCAGTCGGGCCGCGCGCAAACTGATCGGTGCGCTCGAGGCCTTCCCCGAGGTCGATCCGAAGGGCGCTCGATGCCTCGACCTCGGCGCCTGCACCGGCGGCTTCACCCAGGTGCTCCTCGCCCACGGGGCGGCCCAGGTCATCGCGCTCGATGTCGGGCACGACCAACTTGCCGCTGAACTCGTCGCCGACCCACGGGTCGAGGATCGAAGCGGCACGACCGCTCGGGGACTCACCGCAGACGACCTTGATGGACCGGTCGACATCGTGGTGGGCGATCTCAGCTTCATCTCCCTTCGCCTCGTCCTTGACTCCGTCGCCGCGGTGCTCGCCTCGGGGGGAGAGGCGCTGCTGCTCGTCAAACCCCAATTCGAAGTGGGTCGAGCGCGACTGCCAAAAAGTGGCGTCGTGACCGCACCGAAGGATCACCGCCGAGCACTGCTTGGAGTCCTCGAACGGGCCGCCGACGTCGGTCTGGAGGTGCAGGGGCTCGCGCGGAGCCCCCTTCGTGGTGGCGAGGGCAACACGGAGTATCTGGTGCGACTCACCCGTGCCGTGGGCGGCGGTCTGCCATGGCAGGCTCAGGTGGAGGCCGTGGACCAACTGATCGAAAGGACTCCCTCGTGACCGACCGTCGTGTCGTGCTCCTGGCGCACCCTGGGCGTGCTGACGCCCTGGCAGCAGCCACCGGGGTGGCCGAGCGCCTGCGGGCAGCCGGTATCGAAGCGACGATTCCGCGCAGCCTGGCTGCGACCTCCCTCGGCGCGCTGGAAGGGGTCCGGATCGCCGATGACTTCGACCCGGTCGAAGGGGCCGAACTCGTGTGCGTGTTGGGCGGCGACGGCACGATCCTGCGCGGCGCCGACCTGGCGCGCGGGAGCGAGGTCCCGATCCTTGGGATCAACCTCGGGCATGTCGGCTTCCTCGCCGAGGCCGAGCGGGAGGACCTGGATGCGACCGTCGAGCACATCGTCGAGCGGGCGTACACGGTCGAAGAGCGCATGGCTCTGGATGTCGTCGCCACCCGCGACGGACGGGAACTGACCCGGAGCTGGGCGCTGAACGAGGTCACGGTCGAAAAGGCCTCCCGCGAGCGGATGCTCGAACTCACCGTCGAGATCGATGGCCGTCCCTTATCGACCTGGGGTTGCGATGGAGTCGTGATCGCGACCCCGACCGGCTCCACCGCCTACGCGTTCAGCGCCGGGGGACCGGTCGTCTGGCCGGGCGTCGAAGCGGTCCTCGTCGTGCCGATTAGCGCACACGCGCTCTTCGCGAGGCCCCTGGTGCTCGGCCCGACCTCGCACCTCGCGGTCGAGATCGTCCCGGACGCCGAAGCGCACGGGATCCTCTGGGGAGACGGTCACCGCGGGTTCGAGTTGCCGCCGGGGAGCCGGATCGAGGTCCAGCGCTCGGCCGAACCCGTGCGTCTTGCCCGGCTCACTTCATCTCCCTTCACCGACCGGCTCGTCGCGAAGTTCGACCTGTCGGTGCACGGTTGGCGGGGGCGATCGGGCAGCAGCCGTTTGGGCCGGGGCACATGAGCCGCGCTCGGAGGGTGGGGTAGATGCTCCACGAGATTCATATCCGCGATCTCGGGGTGATCGCCGAGGCGCGCCTCGATCTGCATCCCGGCTTCACCGTCGTAACCGGGGAAACCGGCGCCGGGAAGACCATGGTCGTGAGCGGCCTGGGGCTCCTCTTCGGCGCGCGGGCCGACGCTGGGCTGGTGCGCGCGGGGGCCGAGCGCAGCATCGTCGAAGGGGTCGTCGAACTCACCGAGGATTCGCCGGCGCTAACCGAACTCACCGAGGCCGGCGTCGAGCCTGAGGACGGCGAGGTGATCCTCGCGCGGACCCTCGCCGCGACCGGTCGGAGCCGAGCACACGTCGGGGGCAGGGCGGCCCCGGTGGCCCTGCTGGGGACGCTCTCGGAGAGTCTGCTCGCCGTCCACGGGCAGGCCGACCAGTGGCGATTGCGCCGCCCGTCGCACCACCGAGCGGTCCTCGACGATTTCGGGGGTCCCGACCTCCTCGCCCATCGAAGCGCGCTGCGCACTGCCTACGAGGGCTGGTCCTCTGCTCGCGCGGACCTCATCGCCCTTCGCGAGAGCGAGCGCGATCGAGCCCAGGAAGTGGACTTGCTGACCTTCCAGGTCGAGCAGATCGATCGCGTCGAGCCTCAGTCGGGTGAGGACGACGAGCTGCGGGCCGAAGAGGAGCGCCTCGCCTACGCCGAGGACCTGCGGGCGGGCGCCGAGCGCGCCCGGGCACGCCTGAGCGACGAAGACGGTCTGGCGGATGCGGTCGCCTTGATCGCCGGTGCTCGAGACGAGCTCGCGGCGCTGACCGACCATGACCCACAGGTCGCTGACCTTCATGAGCGATTGGGTGAACTCGGGGTCCTCGCGAACGACCTCTCGGGCGATCTCGCCGGGTACGCGGCCGGGATCGAGGTCGACCCCGCGCGACTCGCTGCGGTCCAGCAGCGCCGGGCCGACCTCACCGAACTCACCCGGCGCTATGGCGAGGACATCGCTGCGGTCCTCGCGCATCGAGAGCGCGCTCAAGCGCGGCTGCTCGAACTCAGCACGGCCGACGATCGGCTCGCGGGCTTGGACGCCGACGTCGCGCAACTGGCGCAGGACGTGGGGCGGGCCGCCGATGAGTTGCACTCGGCCCGCGTCGCGGCCGGCGAGCGCCTGGCCGCTCGGATCACCGAGGAACTCGCTCATCTCGGGATGCCGAAGGCGCAGGTCGAGATCGCGGTCGATCTGCGCTCGGGGGATCCCGCCGAGGACAGCACGGTCAGCCTGCCCGATGGGACGAGCGTCGAGGTCGGACCGGATGGGTGCGACGAGGTCGAGATTCGGCTCGCGGCCAACCGCGGAAGCCCGGCGCGCTCGGTCGTGCGTGCCGCCTCGGGCGGTGAACTCTCCCGAGTCATGCTCGCGATCGAGGTCGCGCTGGCCGAAGCGGGGACGAGCGTGCCGACCTTCGTCTTTGACGAGGTCGACGCCGGCGTCGGTGGGCGCGCGGGCCTGGACGTCGGTGCACGCCTCGCCGCCTTGGCCCGCACGAGCCAGGTCATCGTCGTGACGCACCTAGCGCAGGTCGCCGCGCACGCCGACCGGCACCTCGTGGTCCGCAAGGCCGACGACGGCCAGGTCACCTCCAGCGATGTGGTCGAGGTGACCGGTGAGGATCGCCTCGGGGAGCTCGCCCGGATGATGGGCGGCGGCGACTCGCAAGCAGCCCTGCGCCACGCGGCCGAGCTGGTTGCGGACTGCGCGGCCGATGCGTCCAGTCATGGCACGATGCCCTAGATGAGCCTGAACCTGCTGCGATCCCGACCGCGAGAGCCCGAGTTACCGGGTATCCACGCGCGGGTCGGCGTCGACCGGCGCACCAAGGCTCTGACCAAGCGGCTTCGTCCCGGCGAGATCGCGGTCATCGACCACGAGGACATCGACCGGGTGAGTGGCGAGGCACTGGTCGCCTGTCGCCCCGCTGCGGTCATCAACGCCTCCCCGTCGGTCTCCGGGCGCTACCCCAATGTGGGCCCCGAGATCATCGTGGCTGCCGGGATCCCGTTGATCGACATGCCGGGCGACGACCTTATGGATCGGCTGAAGGACGGGCAACAAGTGCGCCTCGACGGCGCGGTCCTGCACGATGGTGGGGAACCGCTTACCGGCACCTTGATCACGGCCGAGGAACTCGCCGAGGTGATGGTCGCCGCGAAGGCGGGGCTCGCCTCCCAACTCGAGTCCTTTGCGCACAACACGATGGAGTACCTCATCAAGGAGCGTGAGCTCCTGATCGATGGGGTGGGCGTGCCGGAGGTCCGGACCGACTTCGAGGGCCGCCATGCGCTCATCGTCGTGCGCGGGTACCACTACAAGGAAGACCTCGCGGTCCTCTCTCACTACATCCGCGAATACAAGCCCGTCCTCGTCGGCGTCGACGGCGGAGCCGACGCACTGCTCGAGACCGGCCGAAACCCCGACGTGATCGTCGGCGATATGGACTCGGTCTCCGACGCGGCCCTGACGTCCGGTGCCGAAATCGTGGTCCACGCCTACCGCGACGGGAAGGCACCGGGTGTCGATCGGGTCAGGGAACTAGGGATCGAGCCGGTGATCTTCGCGGCGACGGGCACGAGCGAGGACATCGCCATGCTCCTCGCGGACGATCGGGGCGCCTCGCTGATCGCCGCGGTCGGGACCCACGCGACGCTGGTGGAGTTCCTCGACAAGGGGCGAGCCGGGATGTCGAGCACCTTCCTCACCCGGCTTCGGGTCGGGAGCAAGCTCGTCGACGCGAAGGGGGTCAGCCGGCTGTACCGGACGCGCATCTCGGCCTGGCCGATCGTCGCCCTTATGGTCGTCTGTGTCCTCGCGCTCTTCGTCGCACTGTCCGCGACACCGGCCGGGCAGACCCTGCTACAACTGATCGGCGCCCGGTGGGATGACTTCTGGGCCTTCATCGGGGGACTTTTCTCACCATCATGATCGATTTTCGCTATCACATCGTCTCGCTCGCGGCCGTGCTCATCGCGTTGTCGATTGGGATCGTGCTGGGAGCCGGCCCGTTAAACGAAGGGATCGGCAGCACCCTGACCGGCGAGGTGAGCAAGTTGCGAGCCGAGAAGGACGCGCAGCGAGCCGAGATCAACGAGCTCACCCGGGAGGCGTCGGGCCGCGATGCCTACGACGAGGCAACTCTCGAGCGGGTGGTGAGCGGTCGGCTGCGGGATCGAACCGTCACCGTGGTGACCCTGCCGCAGGCGGACAGCACCGTCACCGAGGAACTCGTCGGCACCCTCAAGCTCGCGGGAGCGAGCGTGTCCGACTCGATCGCGCTCACCGACGCCTGGGTGCAACAGGATGAGGCGGCCCAAACGACCCGCGACCGGGCCGGCGAGGAGGCCGCGTCTGGCGAACCGGTGGCGTCGGGACAACAGCGCATTGACGTCGCACTCGGCATCGCCTTGACCGGTCAAGCCTCGGGGGGACGGCAGGTCGACACCGCCGGTCGTCAGCGCATTTGGTCGATCCTGAAGGACGCGGATCTGCTAGACGGTCCCGATGACGTCCCCACTGCCACCCGACTGGTCGTCGTCACCGGGGGCCCGGTGAGCGCAGATACGGCCGATGAGGCGACGACGCTCGCGAGCGCCTGGGTCGGGACGGCGGCCGCGATCGATGCCCGTGGCGCGGTCGTCCTCACCGGTACCCCCCGCACGGTGGGAGGGGATACCGATGTCTCCGTCGTCACGGTTGCCCGCGCCGACGCCACCTTGTCGACTGGGATCTCGACCGTCGATGTCCCCGAGCTCCCGCTGGGGAGAGCCGCACTCGTGCTCGCTCTCGTCGAGCAGTCCGACGGCGGCTCGGGCCACTACGGGCTCGGCGCAGACGCCACGGCACCAATCCCGGAGGGCTGATGCGCGCTCCGTCCGCGGTGGCCGGAGCCGCCCTCGCCGGGATCGTGGCGGGGGCTGGCATGACCTTTGCCCGTCGCATCCACGCTGGGCCCTGGCGCCGCACGAACTTCGCGGGACGACCGGTGACCCTGCTCGAGGGCCCGGTTTTTGTCGCCGCCACCGCGCTGCCAGCCATCTGGCGCCGGGATCTGCCCGCCGTGCTGGCAATCGTCGGCCCCGGTGTGATGGGCGGCGTCGACGACCTCGCCGGTGACGCGACGGCCAAGGGGCTTGGCGGACACCTTCGCGCTCTGCGGTCCGGACGGATCACGACCGGGTCCGCCAAGATCGCGGTCATCGGCGCGAGTGCGCTCGCCGCGGTGCTGCTGGAGCGTCACGCCGCGACGACCCGTCCACCCCTCGTGTGGCTGGTGGTCGACACCGGTGTGGTGGCAGGGGCCGCGAACCTGATCAACTTGCTTGACCTGCGGCCCGGACGGGCCCTGAAGGCGGCCGGCGGGACCGCGACGCTCCTGCTCGCTGAGCCAACCTCGCGGGCGGTGAGCGGACCCCTGCTTGGGGCGACGGCTGCCTTGTTGCCCGCCGACCTTGGTGCCGAGGGGATGCTCGGCGACTGTGGTGCGAACGCGGCGGGGTCACAGATCGGTCTGGCGCTCACGAGGGCGTGCCCGCCCTGGGGCCGGGCCGCGATCCTCGCGGGGATCGTCGCGCTCACTCTCATCTCGGAGCGGGTGAGTTTCACCAAGGTCATCGAAAACACACCGGTGCTCCGCGAACTCGATGCCTGGGGTCGGACCTCGCCATGAGCCTGGACCTGCCGGGGAGCACATCGCCGATGCCCGGCCGCAGCCTGGCTCGCGATGCCAGCACCGTCGCGATGATCACCGCGCTCGCGCGCGTGGTGGGCTTCGCGCGATGGCTCGTCTTTGCGGCGGCCGTCGGTGCTGCGGGCGTCGGCACGGTCTATCAGTCCGTCAACGCCATCCCGAACATCGTCTACGAGATCGCCGCAGGCGGAATCCTGGCGGCGGTCGTCGTCCCCCTTCTGGCCCGCCTCGCCGCCGAGGCCGATCGGTCGCCGGAAGGGCGGGGGGACGTCGATGCGGTCGCGTCGGCAATCCTGACCCGGACCCTCGCCGCGCTCGTCCCGGTGACCGTGGTGGTCCTCCTGGCCGCGCCGTGGATCAGCGCGCGCCTGCTCGGTGATCTGCCGATCGAGGGTGCCGTCACCCTCGGGACCCACCTGCTGCTCCTCTTCACCCCGCAGATCCTGCTCTACGGCATCGGTGTCGTCGTGACCGGAGTGCTCCACGCCCACCGTCGCTTCGTCGCGGCCGCGCTCGCCCCGCTGCTCTCCAGCCTCGTGGTCATCGCGACCTATGTGGCGTACGGCCTGGTTGTCGGGGCCAACCGCTCGGTGACCGAGGTCCCCGCGACGGCCGTGTGGATCCTGGGCCTTGGGACCACTGGGGGAGTTATCGCGCTCAGTCTCCCGCTGCTGGTCGCGGCCCGGCAGGCCGGGATCCGGCTGCGTCCGGCGTGGGCGCTGCCGACGGACCTGGTGCGGCGGGCCACTTCCCTTGCGGGAGCGGGCCTCATCGCGCTCGTCGCCCAGCAACTCGCGGTGCTCGTGATGCTGAAGGTCGCGAACCGGTCCGGAGGGGACGGCGCCGTGGTGGTGAACCAGTACGCCCAGACCGTCTACCTCTTGCCCTACGCCGTGCTCGCTGTCCCGATCGCCACGGCCGCCTTCCCGACGCTGGCGGCGGGCGACCGCACGGCTCCTTCCGCCGGTGAGACCGAGCGGCGCACTTTGGGGTCCGCGCTCGCCGCGACCACCGCCCTGACCGGCATCGCCGCGGGATCGCTGATCGCCGCGGCCGGTGCCATCGCGGCCGTCTTCGCGGCCCTCGATCGGGGGCGAGAGGACGGGGCCGGCGACGCGCTCGCCGCGATGGGCCCGGCCTTGACGGCCTGGGCCCCCGGGCTGATCGGCTTCGGGGTCGCCGCGGTCGCTACCCGGGCGCTCTATGCCCGTGGTCGCCCGCTCCTTGCGGGGGCCGCCGTGGCCCTCGGGTGGGTGCTGAGCGCCCTGATCCCCCTGCTCGTGCTGGCTCCGGATGAAGGGGCTCGGCCGACCCTTGTCGTGCTCGGTGCGGCCTCCTCGGTCGGGATGAGCATCGCCGCAGCACTCCTGCTGATGTTGCTCGCCCGGGCGTGGGGGACCGAGGTCGTGCGGGCGCTCGCGCTGCCGACGTTGGTGGCGCTCCTCGCCCTCGGCCTCGGGGCCATCCTCGCGTCCGCTATCGGGGACCGGTGGTCGACCGGGATCGGGCCAGCGCTCGGCGCTGGACTCCTGGCCGGGTTGGGGGTCGCGATCCTGCCGATCCTGCTGCTCGCCTGGCGGGCGCCACACATGTTGGGGCCGCTGCGCCGTCTGCTTCCCGGGCGAAGGGGGGAGCGATGAGGGTGGCCATGGTGCTGGGACGCAGCACTGGCGGCATCGGGGTGCACGTCCGTGACCTCGTCGCCGAACTCACCGCCCTCGGGGACGAGGTGATCGTCTTGACCGACGATCTGACGCAGGAGCGCTTCCGGTACCCGGCTGGTCGCACCGGGTGGCCCGATCGGCGCCGCCCCCTTCGCGCCCTCACGCAGGCGAGGTCGTGGCGCTCGACGCTGCGGGCCGCAGATATCGTGCACGCGCACGGTTTCCAGGCCGGAATCGTCGCGGCCACGCTGCTCGCGGGGCGGCGCCGGCCCCCTCTCGTGGTGAGCCTGCACAACCAGATCCCGACCCACGGACAGCTCGCTCGGGTCGGCCACCGCGCCGCTCAGTGGCTCGCCTCACGAACCGCGCTCATGACCGGCGCGAGCAGTGACCTGGTCGACCTCGCGACGACGCTGGGGGCCCGGGCAACCGCTCTGGCCCCGGTGCCATCGCCTCGAGTCGCCGGGCTCCTTGCCCTCGACCGGGAGCCGTGGCGCGCGCAGCACCGCGCCGATCTGCTCATCTCCACGGGCCTCGACCCCGACCTCCCGCTCGTCGTGTCGATCTGCCGCATCGCCCCCCAGAAGAGATTGCCGGACCTGCTGACGGCGACGGCGCACGGTCCCGCGAAGGCGCAGTGGGTCGTGATCGGGGACGGCGATCACGGGCTCCGCAATGAACTGCAGGCACGGATTGACGACGAGCAGTTGCCGGTATCCCTCCTCGGGGCGGTCGATGACCCGACCGCCTGGTTGTTGGCGGCCGATGTCTTCGTCCTCACCTCAACATGGGAGGCGCGAGCGCTGGTCATCCAGGAGGCCATGGCCGCGGGGACTGCGGTGGTCGCGACCCGGACCGGCGGGCTTCCCGATCTTCTCGATGGCGTCGGCGCCCTGGTGCCGGTTGGGGAACCGGCACGTTTTGGGCGCGCCGCCGCGGACTCGCTCAACAATTCGCAGGCCGTGGCCCTTGCCGAACGGGCCCGGGCCCGCGCCGCGAGATGGGCCACTCCGAGGGAGACCGCCGAGGCGTGGCAGCGGTGGTACGCGGACCTGGCGTAAGTGACGTACAGTAGAAGCCCGTGGCGGCTTCGACGAAACACATCTTCGTAACCGGAGGCGTGGCCTCCTCTCTCGGCAAGGGACTGACGGCCTCGAGCCTCGGACACCTGCTCAGCGCGCGTGGCTTGAAGGTCACGATGCAAAAGCTGGACCCGTATCTCAATGTCGATCCGGGGACCATGAACCCCTTCCAGCACGGCGAGGTCTTCGTGACCGAAGACGGCGCCGAGACCGATCTCGACATCGGGCATTACGAGCGCTTCCTCGGCACCAACCTCGATGGCTCGGCCAATGTGACGACCGGTCAGGTCTACAGCCGAGTGATCGCCAAGGAGCGCCGCGGCGAGTACCTCGGTGACACCGTGCAGGTCATCCCGCACATCACCAACGAGATCAAGGACCGGATGCGGGCCCCGGCTGCCGGGAGCCCCGGCGTCGACGACGCGAACGCGCCGGACATCATCATCACCGAGATCGGTGGGACCGTCGGCGACATCGAGTCGCTGCCCTTCCTTGAAGCGGCCCGCCAGGTCCGTCACGATGTCGGCCGCGACAACTCCTTCTTCCTGCACGTCTCGCTCGTGCCCTACCTCGCGCCGAGTGGTGAGCTCAAGACCAAGCCCACGCAGCACTCGGTCGCCGCGCTGCGGCAGGTCGGTATTCAGCCCGACGGATTGGTGTTGCGAGCAGATCGGGACATCCCGGAGGACATCAAGCGCAAGATCTCGCTGATGTGCGACGTCGACGCCGATGCCGTGGCCGCCGCGGTGGACGCACCGAGCATTTACGACATCCCGAAGGTCCTTCACCGTGAGCGCTTCGACACGTACGTCATCCGTCGGCTCAACCTGAACTTCGTCGACGTCAACTGGACGTCCTGGGACGGGCTCCTGCGCCGCGTCCACCAGCCCGAACACTGCGTCGAGGTCGCGCTCGTCGGGAAGTACATCGACCTGCCCGACGCCTACCTCTCCGTCACCGAGGCCCTCCGCGCAGGCGGCTTCCACCACGACGCCAAGGTCAACATCCGCTGGGTCGCTTCGGACACCTGCCAGACTCCGGCGGGTGCTCAGCAGGCGTTGAGCGGAGTCGACGCGGTGCTCGTCCCCGGCGGGTTCGGGATTCGTGGGATCGAGGGCAAGCTCGGCGCACTGACCTGGGCGCGGGAGCACCAGGTCCCGACCCTTGGGATCTGCCTTGGCCTGCAGTGCATGGTGATCGAGTACGCCCGCAATGTCGCCGGGATCGAGGGCGCGAGTTCGACCGAGTTCGACCCGGAAACTCCCGCGCCCGTCGTCTCCACGATGGCCGAGCAGCACCACGTCGTCTCCGGCGAGGGTGATCTCGGGGGCACGATGCGCCTCGGCTCGTATCCCGCTCGGTTGCTGCCGGATTCGATGGCTGCGCAGGCCTATGGCACCACCGAGGTCAGCGAGCGCCACCGGCACCGCTACGAGGTCAACAACGAGTACATCCCGCAGCTCACCGAGGCGGGCCTCGTCGTGAGCGGCACCCACCCGGAGCTGGGTCTCGTCGAGTTCGTCGAACTGCCGCGTGAGACCCATCCGTACTACGTCTCGACCCAGGCGCACCCGGAGTTCAAGTCGCGTCCCGACGCGGCCCACCCCCTCTTCGCCGGCCTGATCGGCGCGGCCGTCGAGTTGCAACGAGCCTCTCGGCTCGTCGAGGTCGAGCGCCCCCGCGCCGAGGCGAACGCCGACGCATGAGCAAACGGCTCCGGGATGAGATCGTCCGGCCGGATCTGCTCGCGAGCGATCTGCTCTTTCGGGGGCGGATCTGGGATGTCCGACGCGACACCTTCGCCTTCGAAGGGGGGATGCTCGTGCGCGAGTACGTCGACCATCCCGGGGCGGTTGCGGTCCTGGCCCTCGATGAGGACGATCAGGCCCTGCTGATCCGTCAGTACCGACACCCCATCGCCTCCTGGGAGTGGGAGCTCCCGGCCGGGCTCCTCGATGTGCCGGGGGAGGACCCCCTTCGGGCGGCGCAGCGAGAACTCGCCGAAGAGGTCGATCTGATCGCCGAGGATTGGGCGGTGCTGCTTGACTACTTCTCCTCCCCGGGCGGGATGAACGAGGCGCTTCGGATCTACGTGGCGCGCGGGCTGAGCGAGATCCCGCACGATCAGCGGCACGAGCGCGAAGGGGAGGAGGCCCACCTCATCACCCAGCGGGTCTCGCTCGACGACCTCCGTGAGGCGGTCTTGGCCGGCGAGGTGCACAATCCGAGCCTCGTCGCGGGAGCGCTCGCGGCCTGCGCGACCCGCGAGCGGGGATGGCGTGACCTGCGCCCCGCCGATGCGCCCTGGCCGCAGCACCCTGGCCAGCGTCAATGACCGTCTGCCCGTGTGGCAGCGGGACTCCCTTCGCCACCTGCTGCGAACCGTGGCTCGATGGGGGCGCCGCACCGACCGCGGAGGCGCTCATGCGCTCGCGGTACACGGCCTACACCCTCCTGCAGCGCGGTGACGCCCGGGCCGAGACCTACCTGGCGCGCACCTGGCACCCCCGGACGCGGCCGCGGGCGATCGAGTCCTCACCCGGCCTCACCTGGACGGGCCTGACGATCCACGAGGTGAGCGGCGGGGAAAGCGACGCCGATACCGGCATGGTCGCCTTTACCGCTCGCTGGACGTCCGGGGAAGGTTCGGCGCGCCAGCGCGGGGAGCTCAGCGAACGAAGCCGGTTCGCCCGGCGCGCCGGGCGCTGGGTCTACGTCGACGCCGAGACGTAGAGCGCCGGGCCGATATTTCGGTTGGAGGTCTCGGGGGCTCCTTCGTAGGATGAGTGGACGGCGCGCGGAACCGGCGCGCTACCCCCTTCTCCCTGAACGAATAGGAACACCGTGCTTCGCACCCACGAAGCCGGCACCTTGCGTGCCGAGCTCACCGGCCAGACCGTCACCCTTACCGGTTGGGTGGCTCGGCGTCGTGATCACGGTGGGGTGGCCTTCATCGACCTGCGGGATGCGAGCGGCATTGTCCAGGTCGTCGCCCGCGACGAGGTTCTGACCGGCGCGGCTCACGACCTGCGCAACGAGTACTGCGTCAAGGTCACCGGTACCGTCACCGCGCGGCTGCCGAAGGACGTCAACCCGGCCCTGCCGACGGGTGAGATCGATGTCGTGGCCTCCGAGATCGAGGTCCTCGGGGAGTCCGAGCCACTTCCCTTCCAGATCGATGAGCGCACCACCGTCGGCGAAGAGGCCCGGCTGAAGCACCGCTACCTCGACCTGCGGCGCCCGGGTGCGCACGGTGCCGGGGCGGGTCTGCGACTGCGGAGCAAGGTCAACGCGGCCGCCCGCTCCGTGCTCGGCGCGCGGGACTTCGTCGAGATCGAGACCCCGACCCTGACCCGTTCGACGCCCGAGGGCGCCCGCGACTTCCTCGTGCCCGCCCGGCTCGCGCCGGGGGAGTGGTACGCCCTGCCGCAGAGCCCACAGCTGTTCAAGCAATTGCTGATGGTCGCCGGGATGGAGCGGTACTACCAGATTGCGCGCTGCTACCGGGATGAGGACTTCCGCGCCGACCGGCAGCCGGAGTTCACCCAGCTCGACATCGAGATGTCCTTCGTCGAGCAGGAGGACATCATCGAGCTCGGTGAGGAGATCGCCAAGGCCGTGTGGGCGACGATCGGCGTCGAGCTGCCGACCCCCTTCCCGCGGATGAGCTACGCCGAGGCGATGGCGCGCTACGGGACCGACAAGCCCGACCTGCGCTTCGAGCTCGAGCTCACCGACTGCACCGAGTTTTTTGCCGAGACCCCCTTCCGGGTCTTCCAGGCCGACTATGTCGGTGCCGTCGTGATGCCCGGTGGGGCCAGCCAGCCGCGCCGCCAGTTCGACGCTTGGCAGGAGTGGGCGAAGCAGCGCGGTGCGCGCGGGCTCGCCTACGTGACCGTCGGCGAGGACGGGACCCTCGGTGGTCCGGTGGCCAAGAACATCTCCGAAGAGGAGAAGGCGGGCCTTGCGGCCCACACCGGCGCGCAGCCGGGCGACTGCATCTTCTTTGCGGCCGGTCCGGCGAAATCGAGTCGCGCCCTGCTCGGCGCCGCCCGGCTCGAGATCGGTCAGCGCGTCGGCTTGATCGACGAGGACGCGTGGTCCTTCCTCTGGGTCGTCGACGCGCCCCTCTTCGAGCCGACCACGGAGGCCGTCGCTGCCGGTGACGTCGCCGTCGGGGCAGGCGCGTGGACCGCCGTGCACCATGCGTTTACCAGCCCGAAGGCCGAGTTCCTCGACACCTTCGACACCGACCCGGGGCCCGCTCTCGCGTACGCCTACGACCTGGTCTGCAATGGCAACGAGATCGGCGGCGGCTCCATCCGTATCCACCGCCGTGACGTCCAGGAGCGGGTCTTTAAGGTGATGGGCCTGAGCGAAGAGCAGGCCCAGGAGAAGTTCGGCTTCCTGCTCGACGCGTTCAAGTTCGGGGCGCCACCGCACGGCGGGATCGCCTTCGGCTGGGACCGGATCGTCATGCTGCTCCTTGGAGCCGACTCGATCCGCGACGTGATCGCCTTCCCGAAGTCCGGTGGCGGCTATGACCCGCTCACCGAGGCCCCGGCGCCCATCACGGCCGAGCAGCGCAAGGAAGCCGGGATCGACGCCAAGCCCGAACCGAAGGGCGAGCAGGACTAGCTCGTCCTCGAGCCTCGGACCCGACGCGCGCCGTCCCCGGAAACTCCGGGAATCTCGTGGAACTCCACGGGATTCCCGGAGTTTCGCGGGATCGCGGGGGTCTCGCGGAACGGGAGCGGCATCCCCCGTCGGCGAACGCGTCCCCCCTTCGCGCTGAAACGGACCCGACCCCTTGGGTTACTGGTACGAGATGAAGCTCGGGGTGGGGGAGACCTGGTCGATCGTCTGCTTCGGGGTGAGCATCGGGGAGTCCTCGTCCTCGAAGTTCTTCCAGCCGAGGAAGACCTCCTTCGGCAGGCCCTTGCGGATCGCGCTCCAGGTGCTCTGCTTCTCGCCCTGGCCGCCCTGGCCATCGACGTGCACGAGGATCTGGATGTTGTCGTGCGAGACGTCGAGGCGTTCGCGCCGCCGGATCATGTCGGTTCGGAATTGGTGCAGGGTGAGCACCTTCGGGGGCAGGGAGTGCTTGGTCACGAGCTCGGAGAGCCAGGCCGAGACCTCGTTGATTTCTTCGGTATCGACCGACCCGATCTGCTTCAGGTGCACCTGGTCGGGCTTCAAGCGCCATTCGGGGTCGAGGGCAAGCCCCACCCATGGGCGCTTCAACAGGTCCTCGTACTCCTTGGCCTGATCAAGGAAACTCATCCGACCGGGCTGCAGGTCAATCACGATGTAGACCCCGCCCTTCTCGGCGGCCTCGATCCACGGCAGGAGGGTGTCGATGGCGGTGCGACGTGAGTAGCTGCCGTCGGACTCGGCGCCCTGCGACGCGACGGTCGCGATGATCTCGAAGGCGGGGACGACCGGCGTCTCGACGAGGGGGTCGTACTCCTTGACCAGCGCTTTTACCCGCTCGACGGCCTCCTCGGCGGGCTGCTCACCGAGCATCCCGAGGGCGGCTGCCTCCGGGTGCCCGTAGAGCGCGATCATCATCCGGTCGGGGAAGGGGAGGACACCACCGCCGGGGAGTTCGTCGACGGTCCGGCAGGTCTCGACGCGAGTGCTGAGCCGATCCTGATCGCCGAAGGACGATCCAAGCGCGATGACCGTCGCGTCCTTGGCGTCGCGCAGGGCCTTCGTGGCCTCGATGCTGCGCCGCGGGTCACCGGGGGCGGCGATGGTCTGAGCGCCAAGAGCCGCGAGGGTGGGGGCGAGGACTTTCGCGGACTTGGCGTCGGGCAGTTGAAGGGCGAGCACCTGACCCGCGGGTGGGTCGGCGGGAAGCCCATCGATCGAGGGGGCCTTGCCATCTTCCAGGGTGACGATGTCGCGGTCGCCAACACTGAGCCCGTCGCTGGAGAGGGCAAGCACGCGCTCGGTCTTCAGACGGTCGAGTTCGGCAGCGAGTTCGGGACCGACGACGAGGAGCGGAATCTTCACCTCGGTCGCCGCAGCGGCGAGTTGGTCGAGGTCGGCGGGCTCCGCACTTCGAGCGACGGCGACCGTGCCCGCTGCGGTGAGCGCCGCTCGGCTCAGGGCAAGGGCCGGGTCATCCCCGAGGCGCACGGCGATGACGCCGTCCTGCCGGGTGAGGCCAGAGCTCCCCTTCGAGGTCTTCTGGTCGGAATCCGTGCCGGAACTGTCATCGGTGCAGGCACCGAGCGCCGCGAGGGCGCCGAGACCGGCACCTCCCAAGAGGACTCGGCGGCTGATCGAGGAGGTCATTGCGGGTATCAAAGGCTTTCGTCGGCGGGAGCGAATACCCCACGATGCCACACGTTGCCGACGAAGAGCGCTTCGAAGAATCGCCTCAGGAAGGGGGACGACCGGGGTCGACTCGTGGCACCGTGGGTGGGGTGAGGATCGTCGTCGCCCTCGGGGGCAACGCGTTGTTGCGCCGCGGGGAGCGGCCCGACGCCGCGTTGCAGCAGGAGCATGTCGAGGCGGCCGTGGCGTCCCTCGCACCCCTGCTCGAAGATCACGAGGTCGTGCTCACCCATGGCAACGGGCCCCAGGTCGGGGTCCTCGCGGCCCAGAGCGCGGCCGATCACACCCTCACGCGCCCCTACCCACTCGATGTCTTGGGCGCTCAGACCCAGGGGATGATCGGGTACTGGTTGGTCCAGGCGGTGCAGCACGCCTGCCCCCTTCGCCCCGTGGTGGCCCTGGTCAACCGCACTCTCGTCGACTCCAAGGATCCCGGGCTGACCCATCCGACCAAGCCCGTCGGGCGCGTTCTCACCGAGGACGAAGGGAGGCAGGCCGCGGCGAGGCATGGCTGGCAGATCGAGCCCGAAGGGGGCGGCTGGCGCCGCGTCGTCGGCTCGCCGGAGCCGCGCGCGGTGATCGAGCAGGACAGCATCCGGGGTCTGCTGGAGACCGGCACCGTCGTCGTCTGCGGCGGGGGCGGGGGAGTGCCCGTCGTCGCGGATCGCGAAGGCCGCCTGCACGGGGTCGAGGCGGTCGTCGATAAGGACCTCACCGCCGCGCTGCTCGCCGACGCGATCGGGGCCGATGCGTTGCTCGTGCTCACCGACGTCGCTGGGGTGATCGATGGGTTCGGCAGCCCGGACGCTACGGTCCGACAGACGATCACCGCCGCCGAAGCCCACGACCTCGACCTCCCGGCCGGGTCGATGGGGCCCAAGGTCGACGCTGCGCTGCGGTTCGCGGCCAAGGGCGGGCTTGCCGTCATCGGGCGCGCCGAGGACGCGACCCACCTGCTGACGGGATGCGCTGGGACCCGCGCCCTCGCCGAGAGCCGCGCGGAGGGACCCGGCCTCTGCCCGCCAGACCATGACATCCGGGAGACCCCCGGGACGAAGGGAGCAACGATGAGCGATACCGGCGCGGCCACCACGCCGTCTCGGACCGACGACGAACTCAGCCTCGCGGAGCAGTGGGTCGCGCCGAACTATCACCCCCTCGATGTCGTCATCCACGAGGGCCACGGGCCGTGGGTGACCGATGTCGAAGGGCGGCGCTATCTCGATGCCCTCGCCGGCTACTCGGCGCTCAATTTCGGGCACGGTCATCCCGACCTCGTCGCCGCGGCGCACCAGCAACTGGACACCCTGACCCTGATCAGCCGCGCCTTCCACAGCGACGCGCTCGCCCCCTTCTGCCGCGATCTCGCGACGCTCGCTGGCAAGGAACTCGTCCTGCCGATGAACACCGGGGCGGAGGCGGTCGAGACCGCGATCAAGACCGCGCGGCGCTGGGGCTACCTGGCGAAGGGGGTGCCAGCCGAGCGGGCCCGAATCATCGTGATGGACGGCAACTTCCACGGCCGAACCACGACGATCGTTTCGTTTTCGACCGACCCGGTGGCGCGCGAGTACCACGGCCCCTTCACGCCGGGTTTCGACATCGTGCCGTACGGCGACCTGGACGCGATCCGGGCAGCGATCACCGACGAGACCGTGGCGGTCTTGCTCGAACCAATCCAAGGCGAAGGGGGCGTGCTGATCCCGCCCGATGAGTTCCTGCGCGGGGTGCGCGAACTGACCCGCGAGCAGGGGGTGCTGATGCTCGCCGACGAGGTCCAGTCGGGACTCGGTCGGACGGGGTACACCTTCGCGTGTGATCACGAAGAGGTCGTCCCCGATCTCTACATCCTCGGTAAGGCGCTCGGCGGCGGCATCGTCCCGGTCTCGGCGGTGGTCGCCGACCGGGCGGTCCTCGGGGTCTACAGCCCCGGAACTCACGGCTCCACCTTCGGCGGTAACCCCCTCGCGGCGGCCGTCGGGCATGCGGTCGTGCGGCTCCTCGCGACGGGGGAGTACCAGGCCTCGGCCCGCCGGCTCGGGGCGCGCCTCGCCGAGGGTCTGGAGGCTCTCGTCGGACACGGACTCGTCGCCGTACGGTGCCGCGGCCTATGGGCGGGCCTCGATATCGACCCTGCGCTGATGACCGGACGCGAGGCGAGCTTGCGCCTATTGGATCGCGGCGTGCTCGCCAAGGACACCCACGGTTCGACGATCCGGCTCGCCCCACCGCTCGTGGTGGACGAGGACGAGGTGGACTTCCTGGTCGACACCCTCGCCGCGGTCTTGCGGGGTTAGCGGCTCGGCGAACCGCTCAGCCAGGCGGCCACTTCCCGGTAACCGAGCGAGCGATACAGGGTGCGCGCCACGTCATTGTCCGAATACATCTCCAGGGCGCTCACGCCGTGCTCGGCGATCGCGCCGCGAGTGAGTTCGGCAGTGATATCCCGGCCGAGACCGCGGCCGCGATGGGGCTTTGCGGTCGCGATTCCGGCGAGCATCGGGACACCTGAGTGCTCGACTTCGCAGCATCCGATGGCGACGAGCGCGCTCTCCGCATCGCGCGCCCCCACCCACCGTTGCCCGGGGCGTACCCAGGGGCGGCCGTCGGTCCGCGGGCTGTGCTCGGCGAGGAACCGGTCCATCTCGTCGCGGTCACTCGGCTCGAGATCGACGATCGGGTGCCGAGGGGGCGGCGGAGCCGTGCGCGTGATGAAGGTGTCCCACCCCTCCATCTGGTCGGGATCGACGCCGAGCGCCGAAGCGAGCGTGTCCGCAGCGTCCCTGCGGATGGACAAGCTCTGAACCCCGTGGTCTGCGTGCCATCTGGCGAAGGGAGGGCCCGTCACCAGGTCGTGCAGCAGGCCGATATCCCCGGTCAGCATCACCGTCGTGCCGTGGTTATAGGTCGGGCGGAGCAGGGCGGTTGCCCAGGCGGAGCCGCTCGTGAGGATCAGCGCCTCGGCGAGCGATTCGGTGGGTGCTTCGGTGAGGATCGCGTCATGGTGATGCGTGAGGGCGAGCAATTCCCCCTTCGTGCGCGCTCGGTGCCAGGTGCTCACTCGCGGATACCGAACCGGGCGTGCAGCCGCTTCATCCACGCGGGCGCCCACCAGTTCCACTCGCCGAGGACCGACATCGTCGCCGGTACGAGCAGCATGCGCACCAGGGTCGCGTCGATGATGATCGCGAGCACGAGCGCGACGCCGGTCTCCTTGATCGCGAGCACCTGGGCGAAGACGAAGCCGGAGAAGACGATCACCATCAACAAAGCGGCGCTCGTGATGATCCGACCGGAGCGCTGCAGCCCGAGGCGGACCGCCTCTTCGGTCGGTCGGCCCTGCTCGTGGAGCTCGACGATGCGGGACAGCAGGAAGACCTCGTAGTCCATCGAGAGGCCAAACCCGAAGGCGAGGACGAGCACGGGGATCGTCGCCTCGACGGCGCCGACCGAACTAAATCCGAGGAGCCCCTCGAGGTGCCCGTCTTGGAAGACCCATACCAAGGCCCCGAGGCTCGCGCCCAGCGAGATGACGTTCATGATCAGGGCCTTGATCGGCACGACGACGGAGCCGGTCATCAAGAAGAGCAGCAGGAACGTCGCGAGGATCACCGTCAGGGCGGCGAAGGGGGCGCGCTGCTTGACAACCTCGACGAAGTCGTAGAGCCCGGCGGCCTGACCGCCGATCTTGCCCTCGATCGGTGGTGGGTTGGCGTGGAGATGGGCGACCAGATCGCGGGCTCCCTGGCCCATGATCCCGTCGGCGGTCCGGAGTTGGACGCTGGAGATCGTGCGCCCATCAATCTCGCCGGCGTTGACCACCTGAGGGGGAGCGTCGAGCCCCGGGAGCTGCTTGGCGGGGCCGTCCGCCCATTCACGCACCGCCTCGGGCGCCTCATCGGTCACGTAGATCACATCGGGGGACGCGAGGCCCGGGTAATGCTGGTCAAAGGTCTCGAAGAAGACGCGCTCGGGGGCCCCCTTCGGCAGCATCTCGGGCCCGGAACCGGTGAGTTGCATCCGTAGGGATGGCAGCGCGACGGTGACGAGCACCGCGAGGACGACCGCGATGACGGCCCACGGTGCGCGTTGCACCCCCGTCGCCAGGCGAGAGAAGACACCGGTGTCGGGCGCCTGCTCGGTGCCGCCGCGGCGGACGAGGCTCTTGGCGGTGAGGGCGCATAGGGCAGGGATCAGCGTCGTCGCGACGAGCAGGGCCAGGATGACCACCGAGACGCCGGCGGCACCGGATGCTCGCATGAAGGTGACGGGGAAGAACATCAGGCCGGCGAGCGCAATCGCGACGGTGATGGCGGAGAAGACGACGGTGCGGCCGGCGCGATCGACGGTGCGGCCGGTCGCCGCGATCACGAGGTCGCGGTCGATCGTCTCGGGAGGTGCGCCCGCGAGCAGGCCACGGAGTTCTTCTCGGAAGCGGCTCACCACGAGCAGGCCATAGTCGATGCAAAGGCCCAACCCGAGGACCGTGACGATATTGACCACGGTCGCGTCGAGCTCGATTAGGTAGGAGAAGCCGAGCAAGGTGGCCAAGGCGCCGCCGATGGAGGCGATGGCGCCAATGATCGGCAGTCCAGCAGCGAGGAATCCGCCGAAGACGATGATCATCACGACGAAAGAGACCGGGAGGGCGAGCCCCTCGCCGCGGGTCATGTCCTTGCCGACCTGGCCGATGATCGCGTCGACCAGGGCCTTGATGCTGCCGCGCTCGCTGTCCTTGGGTTTGACCTCGTAGACCAAGAGGGCCAACTCGTGGTCGACATGTCCGCGGGCCACCTCGAGGTCCGCGTCGCTCAGGTGGTCCTCATAGGTGACGATCGTCGCGTACCCGTTGTCCCCGTCCGGGTGGTCGCGAAGGAAGGGCGCGGCCTTCGGGTCCTTTTCGCGGTCCTTAAAGGCGAAGGGGTTGACGACCGACTCGACCCCGTTGATCGCTGAGATCCGCTGCAGCGCAAGGAGGTTCTTGCCGATGACGCGCTGGTCCTCGAAATCCACGCCGGTCATCAGCAGGGTGTCGGAGGCAAAGGATCCGCTGCCGGCGTCGGCGAGCATGCGGCTCGCCTCGCGGGCCTGGCCGGGACTCTCCATGTCATTGCTGTGCAATCGGTCGAAGAGCCCTCCACCCCCGACACCGCCGATAGCGACCGCGAAGGTCGCTCCGATCAGGACCAGCCAGGTGATGAGGACGCGAAGGGGGTGTCGGCCGACGGCCCGTCCGCCGCGGGCGAGCAGCGTCGTGGGTTCAGCGTCATTCACGGGGGACAGCCTGCCACTGCGATGCCGCCCGACTCTGTCTGGGGCGTCACACCCCCGGTGGTGTTGCCCACTCCACAGCGGGCAAGCATGGTCAGAAGGGGGCGGGCTGACCCCACGTCGGCGCCTTCGCCCCCTTCGGTGGGGGCAAAGAGCAGGAGGTAGGGATTCACTCGGGGCGGCCCAGGAGGAGAGGTGCCGCTAGCGGATGAGTGTCTCGGCCTGGGACCAACCGCGGATCTGGAGCGCCGAGACGAAAGGCTGAGCACGCGCGATATCCCCCTTCGGGGGCTTCCTGAGAGAGCACCGGGTCCGGCACAGTGACGAAGGTGCCGCATCGAACACGTGTCTTGGCCATCGTCCAAGCTGGCGGGGCAGGGTCCCGCATGGATGTCTTAACGCGCGAGCGCGCCAAGCCAGCGCTGCCCTTCGGTGGCCACTACCAGCTCGTCGACTTCGCGCTTTCCTCGCTGGCTCACTCGGGGATCAGCGACGTGTGGGTCGGGGTGCAGTACCAGGCGATGAGCCTCGCCCGCCACGTCGCGGGTGGACGCCCCTGGGACCTTGATCGCACCCGTGGCGGTCTGCGCTGGCTGGTGCCCGAAGAGGGTGGCGGCTCGAGTACTCAGACGGGCTTTTCGACCGGGAACGCCGATGATCTCTATCGGCGCCTCGACGACATTCGCTCCCACGCGCCCGATGTGGTTGTCGTCCTCAGCAGCGACAGTGTCTTCGCCCTCGACATCCGCGACGTCCTCGACGAGCACCTCGAGTCCGGTGCCGACTGCACTGTCGTTACCTCGGAGGTCACGCGGACGCAGGCCAAGGCGAAGGGCGTCGTCACCGTTGACCGCAAGGGCTGGGTGACCGACGTCGACTACAAGCCCGACGACCCGCCTGCCACGACGATCGCGGCGGAGATCTTCGTGTACCAAGCTGCCGCTCTGATCGACGCCCTGGAGACTCTGGTCCGGCAGTTGCGCGAAGAGGAAGAGGACCCAGAGGACACGGGGCTCGGTGACTTCGGAGAGACGCTCCTGCCGCATCTTGTGAGGCACGGCAAAGTGCGCGCGTTCCCCCTTCCCGGGTACTGGCGAGACATGGGGACCCCAGCGGAATATCTCTCCGGACACCGGGACCTGCTCGCGGGGCGGATCGACCTGCTCCGTAACGACGATTGGCCGATCCTCACGCACTTCCCCGAGCTCCCTGCCGCCCGGGTGGCCGAAGGGGCGGAGGTCGCCGACAGCGTGATCAGCGCCGGTTGCGAGGTCCATGGGACCGTCCGCAAGAGCGTGCTCGGTCCCGGTGTCAGCGTCGCCGCGGGCGCCATCGTGGAGGACAGCATCATCTTCGCCCGGACGACGATCGAGAGCGGCGCTCACATCGCGACGAGCATCATCGACGCCCATTGCACGATCCGACGCGGCGCGACGGTCGGGCGCCTCGCCCGCGCGACCCGGGCTCAGGACGGCGACCTCGTGATCGTTGGGCGAGACAGCGTCATCGGCCGGGGCGCTGTCCTCGAACCCGGCAGCCGCCTCGAACCCGGGACGACGGTGTAGCCGTCGGGCGCTTCGTCGCCGAAGTGTCGGTGAGTGCACACTCGCGGCTCTAACGGACCCTTCACCGCGCGGTGATCGCCACCCGAGGCAGGGCCGGGCCGCGCACGTCGTCGGCGGCGCGCGTTAGCCTGCGTGGCGTGCCCGACCCGGATCTTTTCGGAGCGTCGCAGTCTGACGCCCCCGCCACCGCGCCCGCCCCACTGGCGGTGCGGATGCGTCCGCGTGCCCTCGACGAGGTGCGTGGCCAGGAGGAGATCCTGCGCCCCGGCAGCCCCCTTCGCCGGTTGATCGAAGGGGCTGGCGGCGTCGCTGGCCCGCTGTCAGCGATCCTCTGGGGACCACCGGGCACTGGCAAGACGACGCTCGCGCACCTCGTTGCGCAGGTCGCAGATCGCGAGTTCGTCGAGCTCTCGGCCGTCACCGCCGGCGTCAAAGACGTGCGCCAGGTGATGGAACGAGCCGCGAGCAACCGCTCGCTCTACGGCCGCCAGACCGTCCTCTTCCTCGACGAGATCCACCGCTTTACCAAGGCGCAGCAGGACGCACTTCTCCCCGGGGTCGAAAACCGCGAGGTCATCCTCGTCGCCGCGACGACAGAAAACCCGTCCTTTTCGATCATCGCCCCGCTGCTCTCCCGCTCGGTTCTCGTCACCTTGCATTCGCTGGAGCGTTCGGACATCGAGTCCGTCCTCGACTCAGCGATCTCCGAGGAGCGTGGCCTCGATGGCCGCTACACCCTCTCCGATGAGGCCCGCGATCACCTGGTCTCTGTGGCCGGTGGTGACGCCCGCCGGGCGCTGACCTCGCTAGAGGCGGCCGCCGGTGTCGCCGAGCAACTCGCCCCGGTAAGCCTCGATGATGCCCCGACCGAGATCACCCTCGCACACGTCGAGCAGGCGGTGGACCGAGCGGCCGTGCGCTACGACAAGACCGGGGACCAGCACTACGACGTTGCCTCGGCCTTCATCAAGTCGATGCGCGGCTCCGACGTGGATGCCGCCTTGCACTACCTCGCCCGGCAACTCGAAGCGGGGGAGGACCCGCGCTTCATCGCCCGCCGCATCGTGATCCTCGCGAGCGAGGACGTCGGGATGGGAGACCCCACCGCCTTGCAGACCGCGGTCGCCGCGATGCACGCCGTCGCCCAGATCGGGATGCCCGAGGCGCGAATCGTCCTCGCCCAAGCCGTCGTCCATGTCACGACCGCACCGAAATCCAACGCCGCCTATGTCGGGATCAACGAGGCGATCGCCGATGTCCGCGCCGGGAAGGGCGGAGCCGTCCCCCAACACCTGCGCGGCACCGGCTACACCAGCCCCGAGCGCAAGGCAGCTGCGACCAGCGGGGAGCGACCACGGGACGCCTATATCTATGCGCACGACGAACCCGACGCCGTCGCCGCGCAGCCGTATCTCCCCGAGGACCTGAGGGACAAGCTCGCCACCGAGTCCTACTACCGTCCGACCGACCGCGGCTTCGAGGCACGACTGCAACAGCGATGGGCGTGGTTGCGAGATCGCCTGCGCGGGCAGTGACCCGCCGGTCACCTCGACGCACGGGCCGTGTCCAGGTGGCCCCCCTTCATGGGCGCGGACTGTAGGCTGACCGATCGAGCCCGACCAGGCGCCCCCTGGCCGCGGCTGTCCCCTGAACACGTTTGACCCAAAGGACCCCATGGAGACCGCCGAGATCAGGCGCCGCTGGCTGAGCTTTTTCGAAAGCAAGGGACACACCGTCGTCCCCTCAGCCCCCCTCATTCACGAAGACCCCAACCTCCTCTTCGTCAATGCCGGCATGGTCCCCTTCAAGCCGTACTTCCTCGGCCAGGAGACCCCGCCGTGGGATCGCGCGACGAGCGTGCAGAAGTGCGTGCGGACCGGCGACATCGACGAGGTCGGCAAGACGAGCCGACACGGCACGTTCTTCCAGATGAATGGCAACTTCTCCTTCGGGGACTACTTCAAGAAGGACGCGATCATCTTCGCCTGGGAGCTGCTCACCGGCTCGCAGGACGAAGGGGGCTACGGCCTCGACCCGGACCGGATCTGGGCGACGGTCTACACCGAGGATGACGAGGCCGAGCAGCTCTGGCTCGAGCACACCCCGATCGCCCCGGAGCGCGTCGTGCGCCGCGGCAAGAAGGACAACTACTGGCACATGGGCGTCGCCGGCCCTGGCGGCCCGTGCAGCGAGATCTTCTACGACCGCGGTCCCGAGTACGGCGTCGAAGGGGGCCCCGAGGCCGACGAGGACCGCTACCTCGAGGTCTGGAATCTCGTCTTCATGCAGTACGAGCTCACCAATGTGCGCTCGAAGGAGGACTTCGAGATCGTCGGTCCGCTCCCGGCGCAGAACGTCGACACCGGCATGGGTCTCGAGCGGATCGCGAGCATCCTGCAGGGCGTCGACAACCTCTACGAGATCGATGAGGTCTACCCGGTCCTCGCCAAGGCCGCCGAGATGACCGGCAAGACCTATGGCGCGTCCGGCGCGAAGACCGCCGAGGACGCGGACCCGGACGACGTCCGCCTGCGCGTGGTCGCCGACCACGTCCGTTCCTCGCTCATGCTGATCGGCGACGGCGTCACTCCCGGCAACGAAGGGCGCGGGTATGTCCTGCGCCGGATGCTGCGCCGCGCGGTGCGCTCCATGCGCCTGCTCGGTTTCGACGAGCCGGCGCTCCCGCACCTGCTCCCGGTTTCGATGGAGCGCATGAGCGCGTCCTACCCGGAGTTGCGCGACGGGTTCGAGCGGATCGCTCAGATCGCGTACACCGAGGAAGAGGCCTTCCGCCGCACCCTGGCGCAGGGCACCCAAATCCTCGACCACGCCGTTACCGACACCAAGTCCGCCGGCGGCGAGGTCCTCTCCGGCGACGACGCCTTCAAGCTGCACGACACCTACGGCTTCCCGATCGACCTCACTCTGGAGATGGCGGCCGAGCAGGGCCTTGCCGTGGACCGCGATGGCTTCGTGCGGTTGATGGATGAGCAGCGCCAGCGGGCCAAGGCCGATGCCAAGGCCAAGAAGGGCGGCCACGCCAACACCGAGGTCTGGAAGGAGCTGCGGGCCCTTGGCGCGACCGATTGGCGTGCGTACACCGAGCTCGGCTCGGACGCGACGGTCGTCGGGATCGTGCGCGATGGCGAACTCGTGACCGAACTCGAGCCCGGTGAGCGCGGCCAGGTCGTGCTGGATCGCACCCCCTTCTACGCCGAGTCCGGCGGACAGGTTGCCGATGCCGGCTTCATCGCCGCCGACGGGTCACACCTCGACGTCCGCGATGTCCAGCGGCCGGTCAAGGGCCTGATTGCGCACACCGTTGAGGTTGCGGGCGGAGGGATCCGTCTCGGGGCGCCGGTGCGCGCCGAAGTCGACCCCGCCTGGCGGGTCGAGGCCTGCCAGGCCCACTCGGGCACCCACGTCGTGCACGCGGCGCTGCGCCAGGTGCTCGGCCCGTCGGCTCTGCAGTCCGGGTCCTACAACAAGCCGGGTTACCTGCGCCTCGACTTCGCCTGGAACTCCGCCCTGAGCGCCAATGTCAGGGCCGAGATCGAGCACGTCGCAAACCTCGCCGTGCGCGATGACCTGCCCGTCTCAGCGTCCTGGATGACCTTGCCCGAGGCCCGTCAGCAAGGGGCGCTCGCCCTCTTCGGCGAGACCTATGACGAGATGGTCCGCGTCGTCGAGATCGGTGGCCCCTGGTCGCGTGAGCTGTGCGGTGGCACCCACGTGCGGCACTCCAGCCAGGTTGGTGCGCTCACCATCACCGGTGAGTCCTCGGTCGGGTCCGGCGTGCGGCGCCTCGAGGCCTTCGTCGGCATGAACGCCCTCCAGCACCTCGCGACCGAGCGCGCGATGGTGGCCGAACTCACCTCCCTTGTGAAGGTCCCGCAAGGGGAGCTCGTCGAGCGGGTCGGCGAGATGGTGACCCGCCTGCGCGAGGTCGAGCGTGAGCTCGAGCGCTCGCGCCGCGAGCAGGTCCTCGCGGCGGCCGGTTCCCTCACCGATGGCGCCGAAGATGTCGCTGGCGTGACCGTCGTTGCGCGGCACATCGCCGGGGGAGCCCCTGACGACGTGCGGCGCATGGTGCTCGATACCCGCGGCAAGCTCGGTGACGAGCGTCCGAGCGTCGTCGCTTTGACCGGCGACGGCGGCGGCAAGCCCGTCGTGGTGGTCGCGACCAACGAGGCCGCGCGGTCTGCTGGCGTCAAGGCGGGCGCCCTCGTGCGAGTCGCGGCCCAGACCCTCGGCGGGGGTGGCGGCGGCAAGGATGACATCGCCCAGGGCGGTGGCAGCAAGCCCGACCAGGTCCAGGCGGCCCTTGAGGCGCTCAAGCAGGCCATCGGCTCCCGGGCGTAGATCGCATGCGAACCGGAGTGCGCGTCGGCGTTGACGTGGGGGATGCCCGGGTCGGGGTCGCTGCCTGCGATCCTGAGGGTGTCCTCGCGACCCCGGTCGCGACCCTCACCCGAGATGCCGAAGGGGGTCAGGACCAACGCGATATCGCGGCGCTGGCAGCCGAGCTGAACGCGATCGAGATCGTGGTGGGCCTCCCACGCTCCCTGGACGGCACCGAGGGCCCCGCCGCACGGTCGGTGCGCGCCTGGGGCGACGGCCTCCGCCCGCTGATCGGTGACACGCCCATCCGTCTCGTCGACGAACGCCTCACCACCGTCGATGCCCATCGTGGTCTGCGCGCCAGCGGCGTGGCGACCATCGACCACCGCCGGGTGGTCGACCAAGCGGCGGCGGTTCTGATCCTGCAACACGCGCTCGATAGCGAGCGGACGAGCGGTCGCCCCCCGGGCGAACGAATTGGTGGCGCCCGGCGGCGCAAGCCGCGAGCGAAGGGCGGATCACGATGAATCAAGACCTCTCCGACGGACTCTTCGCACCTCGCCCACCCGCCGATGACGGCCAGGGCGGCGAACAAGCCGCGAGCGAGGCATCGCGGCCCATGACGCGGCGGGAGAGGCGCGATGCCGAGGAGCACCAGGGCCACCGGCGCCCGGGTCGCAAGCGGCACCCCCTTCGCTCCGCCCTCATCATCCTGATCGCGCTCGCCCTGGTCGGCGGCGCCGGCTACGCGGCTCTCGGTGGCCTCTCTGGGATGCTCCCAAAGATCGGTTTTGGCAGCGAGGCTCCCGCCGACTACGAGGGTCCGGGCAGCGGTGCGGTCGACGTGGTGGTGCGCGAAGGCCAGACCGCCACCGATATCGGCCAAACCCTCGTCAAAGCCGACGTGATCGCCTCGGCGCAGTCCTTCGTCAACGCAGCCAACGCCGACCCGAAGGCAGCCTCGGCGATCCAACCGGGGTCCTATGAGTTGCGCGAGAAGATGCGTGCCGCGGACGCCTTCGCCTGGCTCGCCAATAAGGACAACCGCACCGCCGCAGGCGTGACGGTCCGTGAGGGCCTGTGGAACTCGGAGATCTTCGCCCTGCTGGCCGAGCAGACTGACACCCCCCTGGCCGATTACAAGAAGGCAGTCTCGGCAGGGATTGGTCTGCCGAAGGAGGCGCGGGGGAACGCCGAGGGGTGGCTCTTCCCGTCGACGTATCAGTTCGAGGAGGATGCCTCGGCGGCCGCGCAGCTGAAGGTCATGGTCAAGCGGATGGTGTCCGAACTCGAGAAGGCCGGCGTCCCGCGCGATCAGTGGGAGCGGACCTTGACGATCGCCTCGATCATCGAAGGGGAGTCGGGATCCTCCGACCGCGACAAGGTCGCCCGGGTGATCTTGAACCGGCTCGACGGGGGTAACTCCGAGACCAACGGACGCCTGGAGATGGACAGCACGGTCCACTTCATCTACCAGGAGCGCGGCAAGGCCGGCACCACGGACGAGCAGCGGTCGAGTTCTAGCCCCTACAACACGTACAAGGTCAAGGGCCTACCCCCTGGTCCGATCAACAGCCCCGGCGCCGCCGCGATCGAGGCCGCCGAGAACCCGGCGTCCGGTGACTGGCTGTACTTCGTGACGGTCAACCCGGATACGGGGGAGACGAAGTTCGCCACGACCTTCGCGCAGCACCAAAAGAACCAGAAGCAGTTCCAGACGTGGTGCTCGGAAAACAAGGACCGGTGCTGACCTCGGGCTACCGCGCGGCCGTCCTCGGCCACCCGGTCGACCACTCGCTCTCACCGGTCCTCCACGAGACCGCCTATCGCGAGCTCGGCCTTGCCGATTGGTCGTACGAACGTCACGACTGCGAAGAGGACGGCCTCGCTCCCTTCCTCACCGGGCTCGATGCGTCGTGGCGAGGGCTCTCGCTCACCATGCCGTTGAAGGGGGTCGCGCTCACCCTCGCGCAGGAGGTGAGCCCGACGGCGATCCGGGCGAGGGCCGCGAACACCCTGATCCGACGCGTCGACGGCGGCTGGGATGCCGACAACACCGACGTCTACGGGATCGTCGCCGCTCTCGGTCCGCATCTGCCCGCCACGGTCGAGCGCGCGTTGATCCTCGGCGGTGGGGCGACCGCGCGCTCGGCGATGCTGGCCCTCGCCGATCTCGGGGTAGGGCAGGTGCACGCCGCGGCGCGGCGGCCCGATGCCGCCGCGGCCGAGCTCGGCCCGCTTGCCGACGACCTCGGCGTCAGCCTCACCGTTGGCCCGCTCGCGCAGTGGCGCGCCCAGACGGCCGAGGTGGCCGTCTCCACCCTTCCTCCCGCTGGCGGCGCGGCCGCAGCAGACGCCCTTGGCGACGGTGACGGCCCGGCAGTCCTGCTCGATGTGGTCTACGCGAACTGGCCGACACCGTTGGCGCAGAGCCTGATGGGCCGTCACCGGACGGTCGTGGACGGCCTCGACATGCTCGTCCAGCAGGCCGCGCGCCAGGTCGAGTTGATGACCGGTGAGGCACCGAGCGCGATGGTGATCGAGGCCATGTCTTCCGCAGCCCGGACGGCGTCCGGGCGCTCCTGATCCGCGTGCGAGGATTCTGCTCATGCTGCGTTGGTTGACTGCTGGTGAGTCGCACGGCCCCGCCCTGGTGGCCACGATCGAGGGTTTGCCCGCTGGCGTCGAGGTCACGAGCGCCGATGTGTCCGCGGCCCTGGCCCGGCGCCGCCTCGGCTATGGCCGCGGTGCCCGGATGAAGTTCGAGCAGGACGCCGTGAGCTTCCTCGGCGGACTGCGGCATGGACGCACTCTCGGTTCCCCGGTCGCGATCATGATCGACAACAGCGAGTGGCCGAAGTGGCAAACCGTCATGAGCCCCGACCCGGTGACCGATGAGGCCTACGCCGCGTCGAATGATGTCAACGCCGAGAAGGAGATCGCTCGCAACAAGCCGCTGACCAGGCCCCGCCCGGGCCACGCGGATCTCGTCGGGATGCAAAAGTACGCCCACGACGACGCCCGCCCGATCCTCGAACGGGCCTCCGCCCGCGAGACCGCCGCCCGCGTTGCTCTCGGAGAGGTCGCTGCTCGCTTCTTAGAGCAGGCCTACGGGATCCGGCTGGTCTCCCACACCGTCGCGATGGGAGAGGCGGCCGTGCCGGAGGGGACCCCCCTTCCGACGGCCGACGATGTCGCGGAGTTGGATGCCGATCCGGTCCGTGCCTTTGACGCCGACGCGAGTGCCGCGATGGTCGCCGAGGTCGACGCGGCCCGCAAGGACGGCGACACCCTCGGTGGCGTCGTCGAAGTCCTCGCCTACGGGCTGCCGCCGGGCCTCGGCTCCCACGTCCATTGGGATCGCCGCCTTGACGCCAAGCTCGCCAGCGCCCTGATGGGGATTCAGGCGATTAAGGGGGTCGAAGTGGGCGATGGCTTTACGACCGCTCGGCGCCGGGGGAGTGCTGCCCACGACGAGATGGAGCGCGATAAGGACGGCGTGATCGCCCGCCGCACCGGCCGTGCCGGGGGGACCGAAGGGGGCATGAGTACCGGTGACGTATTGCGCGTGCGGGCGGCGATGAAGCCGATCAGCACCGTCCCACGGGCCCTCGACACCGTCGATGTCGCCGGGGACGGCCCGGCGACCGCCATCCACCAGCGCAGCGATATCTCCGCGGTGCCGGCGGCTGGAGTGGTGGCCGAGGCGATGGTCGCACTCGTGCTCGCCGAGGCGTGCCTGGAGAAGTTCGGCGGGGACAGCGTCGCCGAGACGACCCGTAACTACGAGGGTTACCTCGCCGCGATTCCCGAGCGGATGCGCACGTGGTGAGCGGGGCCCCCTTCGTCGTCTTGATCGGCCCGCCCGGAGTCGGGAAGACATCGGTCGCTCGTGCCGTCGCCGAGCGCACCGGCCGCACGCTCATCGATACCGACGCCGCCGTCGAGGACGCTGCCGGGCGCGAGATCGCCGACATCTTCGTCCTCGATGGCGAGCCGGCCTTCCGCGCGCTCGAAACCGAAGCGGTCCTCGACGCGCTCACGACCGATGGCACCGTCGTCGCTCTCGGTGGCGGCGCGCCCATGACCGACGCGATCGCCTCCGCCCTGGAGGACCAGCGGGTTGTCTTCCTCGATGTCGGGATCGCCGACGCCGCGAAGCGGATCGGCCTCGATCAACCGCGGCCGCTACTCGCGGTCAACCCCCGGGCGTCGTGGATCGCCATGATGAAGGACCGGCGGCCGACCTATGAGCGCCTCGCAACCTGGCAGGTCGACACGGCCGGGCGAGGAGTCGATGAGGTGACCGACGAGGTGTTGCGGCAGGTGGAAGCGTGACCACCGTGGTCCCCGTCGGCGACGAATACGACGTGCTCGTCGGCCATGGCGTAAGTGATCGCGTCCCCGACCTGCTGCCGAAGGGGGTGCAGCGGGTCCTCGTGATCCACCCGGAACCGCTCGCTCACCTCGCCGAGCCGATCGTCCGCGCGCTGCGCCAGGCGGACGTCGAGGTCCACGAGGCGGGCGTCCCCGACGCCGAGGCCGCCAAGACCGTCGAGGTCGCCGCGCGCCTCTGGAGCGTCCTGGGTGAGGCGGGCTTCACCCGCACCGATGCCGTCGTCGGTGTCGGCGGCGGAAGCGTCACCGACCTCGCCGGTTTCGTCGCCGCGACCTGGCTCCGTGGTGTCGCGGTGGTCCAGGTGCCGACCACCGTCCTCGGCATGGTCGACGCGGCCGTCGGCGGGAAGACCGGGATCAACACCCCCGAGGGGAAGAACCTCGTCGGTTCTTTCCACCCCCCGGTGGGCGTGCTCTGCGATCTCGACAGCCTCGCCACGCTGCCCCCGCGCGATATCGCCGCCGGCCTCGCCGAAGCGATTAAGGGCGGCTTCATCGCCGATCCGGCGATCCTCGATCTGGTGGAGGCCGACCCGGTCGCGGCGACCGACCCGCGGTCACCGGTCCTGCGCGAGATCATCGAGCGCAAGATTGCGGTGAAGGCCGATGTGGTCGCTCGCGACCTCAAGGAATCCTCGCTGCGCGAGATCCTCAACTACGGCCACACCCTGGGTCACGCCATCGAGCACCACGAGGGATATCGCATGCGCCACGGTGACGCGGTCGCGATCGGCATGGTCTATGCGGCCGAACTCGCGCACCGATCGGGGTTAATCGACGACGCTCTCTTGGCTCGACACCGCCAGGTGCTCTCGACAGTGGGTCTGCCCACGACTTACGCCGGCGCCCCCTTCGACGACCTGTTGATTGCGCTCCGACGGGACAAAAAGACCCGCGGATCGCTGCTGCGTTTCGTCGTCCTCGACGGTCTCGCGAGCCCGCGTCGCCTCGAAGGCCCGTCCGAGGACATGATGCGCGAGGCCTACGCAGCGCTCGCCTAGCGAAGCCGCTCGGTGGTGGCAAGCCAGTCCGCGATGACCCGGTCGGCCATCGCTTCGTCGGCGCGCATGATCCGCGTCAACTCGAGCCCCCGAACGAGGGCCATCAGAGATTCGAAGGAGGTGCGCGCCGCCTCCGGATCAGCGATCCCGCTGTGGTGGGCGAAGAGGTCCCGCAAGGTGGCCCCGAGTCGACGCTCTGCGGGTAGCAGCGCCGCCCGCAGAGCCTCGTCGGTGCGCGACGCCGCCCAGAGTTCGATCGCCGCTTGGAAGGGGGGACCGGCCATCGCCTCGCGAATCGCAAAGACCATGTCTCGCAGCGCGTCAGGTCCCTCACCGAGATCGGCGACGAGCGAGGCGAAGTGGCGCAACCTGAGTTCCGCGATGTGGTGGACCGCCTCGACGAGGAGGTCCGACTTTGAGCCGAAGTGGTGCAGCAACGCCCCCCGCGATACCCCTGCCTGCTCTTGGATGCGCTGGGTGGTGGTTCGCGCGTATCCGTACTCGACCAGGCACTGCATGGTCGCATCGAGCAGGACATCGTGAGTGTGCGCGCGCTGCTCCTTGCGGGTCATGCCAGTCATTGGCCCCACAGTAATGCGGTGCGGAGCGCGCGGGCGTTTAGAGGACGTCAAGCTCGCCGGCTGCGATCTGCTCGCGTAGTCGGAACTTTTGGAGTTTGCCCATGGCGTTGGTGGGCAGATCCGCGGCGACGTACCACGATTTCGGCGTCTTCTGCGGGGACAAGATCTCCCGAAGGCGGTCGCGCAGGTCCGCGGAGGTGGGTCGCGGCCACGCCGGGTCGAGCTGAAGCACCGCCGCCACCTGTTCGCCCCACGCCTCGTCGGGGACCCCGAGCACCACGGCCGCAGCGACCCCCGGATGATTCGTGAGCTCGATCTCGATCTCGCGCGGGTAGATGTTCTCCCCACCGCGAATGATGAGGTCTTTCAGTCGGCCCGTCACCGTCAGATAGCCCCGCGAATCCATCGTGCCGAGGTCTCCGGTGTGGAGCCAGCCATCGGCACCGATCGTCTCGGCCGTCGCGTCGGGCATGCCGAAGTACCCCGCCATGACCTGGTACCCGCGGGCGCAGATCTCCCCTTCGACCCCATTCGGCTGGACCGCGCCGGTGGCGGGATCGACGATCGCGACGTCGACCCCTTCGAGAGGCTGGCCGGCGGTGTGCAGATTGTCCTCGGAGGTATCGCTCGGGCGGGTCTGGGCGACGATCGGACTGAGTTCGGTCTGGCCGTACACGGCGCTAAAACCTGCCCCGCACGCGCGTGCCCACCCCTCGACGAGAGGTGCGGGCACTGCGTCTCCCCCGGACATCACGACGCGCAGTGAGGAGAGGTCCACGCTCTGGAGCGCGGGGTGGGCCAGCATCGCATGCAGCATCAACGGGACTCCGCCGAGCACCCGCACCTCGTAATCGTCGATCGCTCGCAACAGCAGGGCCGGGTCAAAGACCTCGGCGAGGACCAAGGTGGCGCGCTGGTGTACCGAACCCAAGACCGCGAGCCCCGATCCGGCGGTGTGAAAGAGCGGCAGCGCGGTCGCGAAGGTCCCGCCCACCTCGGCTCCGCAGCGGTCTCGCACCAAGGCGGCATTGGTGACCATCGCGCGATGTCGAAGGAGCGCAGGCTTGGGTCGTCCCGTGGTGCCGGAGGTGAACTGAATCTGGGTCGGCGATGCGGGATCGACGTCCGGCAGTTCCGAGACCTTCGGGGTGCGTCGTACGTCGCCCAGCCACCCGTCGAAGTGGACCGCCTCGCGTAGGTCGGGAAGTCCGGGAAGGATCGCATCCACGACTTCCGACATGGGGGTGCCGCGGAAGCTGCGGACCGAGAAGAGGCCGACGGCCCGAGAGCGGCGGAGGGCATCGTCGAGCTCTGGCCCCCGAAGCGCCGGATTCGCCGTCACGAGAACCAGGCCACTTAAGGCGGCGCCGAACTGGAGCACCAACCACTCAGGAACATTCGGCGCCCACACGGCGATGTGCTCACCGCGCGTGAACCGTTGGAGGAGCCACGCAGCCGCTCGTTCGGCGTCATCGACCAGCTCGGCGTAGGTCCACACCCGGGCTTCGCGGTCCGGGGCGATGGAGACCAAGGCCTGCTTCTGCGGGTGTGAAGAGGCGGCTTCGCGGAGCAGTTCCCCCACCGTGATGTCGAGGACTGGGTGGCTCGGTTCGGCAGACCATAACGATGTGGCGAGGGTCGTCATCGGTGCTCACCAGCCCGCATGTCCTTCTCCGCGAGTTCCTTTTCCATCAGCGCGATCTCGTCGGTCGGGGGCAGTTCGCCACCGCCGTCGGGGATGAATCGCCCCGAATCGCGCCAGTGGACGGCCGATCCCATGCCGTGTTCCTGCGCGAAGTCGACGAACCACCGACCCTCGGGGGAGTGGCGGGCGATCCCGTCGAAGAGGACCGCGAAGTTCTGCGTGCTCTGCAATCCCATGTTGTCGTAGGCCTGGTTGATCATCATCTTTTGCATGACCAACTGGTTGGTGGGCACCGACACCATCCGGTCCACGAGCCGCTCGACGGTCGCGTCGAGCTCCTCGGCCGGGACCGCATCGATCACGAGGCCCCAGTCCTTGGCCTGCAAGCCATCGATCGTGTCCCCCGTGAGGAGCATCCGCTTGGCCTTCTCGGCGCCCAGCCGATAGACCCACATCGCCGTCGTGGGGCACCCCCAGACCCGGGCGGGCATGTAACCGATCTTGGCGTCCTCGGCCATCACGACGAGGTCGCAGGAGAGGGCAATATCGCTTCCACCGGCGACCGCGTACCCATGCACCTTGGCGATGGTCGGCTTCGCCGAGCGCCAGAGCGAGAAGAAGTGGTCGGTGTTGGCGCGCATAGCCCGGAAGTCCTTGATCGGGTCCCAGGCCAAGCCCTGATGCTCAACTCCCTCTTCGGCGTAAAGCTTGAGGTCGTATCCCGCGCAGAAGGCGCGGCCCGCCCCTTGGAGCACGATGGCGCGCACCTCGTCATCGGCGTTCGCTGCGGCGACGGCCGCGCTGAGCTCGGCGGCCATCTCGGCGGTGATCGCGTTGAGGCGGTCGGGGCGGTTCAAGGTGAGGGTGGCGCGATGGTCGCGGACCTCGTAGGTGAGGGTTGATAGCGGTAGCGACATGGGGTGCTCCTTCACTGACGGACGCGTGAGCGTTTCACAGGCCGACTGGACTGTCAACGAAAAGCGTCCGCGGTTCCCTGCGAAGGGGTGACGGTGGGGGGCGCTCGGGCCGATAAGATGCTCGCCGACCGGTCTGGCCAATTTCCTCGGCACTGCGATGAGGTGGCCTGGGCCTGCCCGATGATCTTTGACACCGAATAGCGAAGGCTGAAACACCGATATGGCGAGCACGAACGACCTGAAGAACGGCATGGTCCTAAACCTCGACAACCAGTTGTGGAGCGTGATCGAGTTCCAGCACGTCAAGCCCGGCAAGGGCCCAGCCTTCGTGCGGACCAAGCTGAAGTCGGTCACCACCGGCAAGACCATCGACAAGACCTTCAACGCGGGTACCAAGGTTGAGACGGCCAATGTCGACAAGCGCACGATGCAGTACCTCTACAACGACGGCACCGACTTCGTCTTCATGGACCCCGACACCTACGACCAGATCATGGTGAGCCCCGAGGTCGTCGGTGATGCCGCGAAGTACATGCTCGAAAACCAGGACGCGGTCGTCGCCCGCCACGACGGCGATGTGCTCTACATCGAGTTGCCCGCGTCGGTGGTCCTTGAGATCACCTACACCGAACCCGGCCTGCAGGGTGACCGCTCGACCGGCGGCACCAAGCCGGCGACCCTGGAGACCGGCGCCGAGATCGCGGTTCCCCTCTTCGTCGAGCAGGGCACCCGCGTGAAGGTCGACACCCGCGACGGCTCCTACCTCGGCCGAGTGAACTGAGTGGGGGCACGCACCAAGGCGCGGCGGCGCGCCGTCGACCTGTTGTTTGAGGCCGAGCAGCGCGGTGCCAACGCCGGCACCCTCGTCGCGGAGCGGGTCGAGGCCCCGGTCACCGAGGCCCCCCTCAACCCGTACACCGTGACCCTCGTCGAAGGGGTCGTTGCCCACTGGGTCGACACCGACGAGTTGCTGACGACGTACAGCCAAGGGTGGACGCTCGAGCGGATGCCGGCGGTCGATCGCGCGATCTTGCGCCTCGCGGCCTGGGAGATCCTCCACAACGACGAGGTCCCCGATGTCGTCGCGATCAGCGAAGCAGTGGCCCTGGCCACCGAGCTCAGCACCGATGAATCACCGAAGTTTGTCAACGGGCTGCTCGCCCGTATCGCCGAGGTCAAGCCGACCCTCGCTTAAGTCCTAGGAGACGAACCGTGAACGACCCATCGCCTGATCCGCTCGACGAAGCCGCCGAGCGCGTCTTCGGCGAATCGGATGAATCCGTCGAGAAGGTGGCCGAGCGCACCCGCGAGAACGCCGCGGTCGGCACCGAAGAGCCGCCGGTCGATGACGTCGAGGACCTCACCAACCTCGGAGTCGACCGTGGCGTGATCATCGGGCAGGGCGTCACCGCGGTCTCGCGCTGGTCGCTCCGGCTGCTCATCATCGCGGCCGGGATTGCGGTCTTGTGGTGGCTCCTCGGGAAGGTCTGGGTCGGCGTTTTCCCGGTCATGCTTGCTCTGATCGTGACGACCGTCCTCTGGCCGCCGACCGGCTGGCTGCAGCGCAAGGGCATGCCCCCGGCCCTGTCGGCGGTGATCGTGCTCCTCGGCTCCATCGGGCTCGTGATCGGCGTCTTCGTGGCGCTCGTGCCTTCATTGGTCAGCCAATCCGGTGACCTCGCCAAGGCCACGGCCGATGGGTTGAACCAGGTCCAGCGCCGCCTCTCCGAGCCGCCCTTCAATATCGACAGCCAGGCGATCAACAACTACGTGGATCAAGCGACCGCGTGGCTTCAGGGTCGGGCCGGTGACATCGCCTCGGGCGTCTTCACGGGCGTGTCGATGATCACGAGCGCCATCATCACCTTGCTGCTGGTCTTCGTCCTTACCTTCTTCTTCCTCAAGGACGGGCCGAAGTTCCTCCCCTTCCTACGTCGCTTCGCCGGACGCGAGTCGGGTCGCCACCTCACCGAGGTGCTGACTCGGTCCTGGAACACCCTCGGTGGCTTCATCCGCACCCAGGCCATCGTCGCCGGCATCGACGCGATCGGTATCGGCATCGGTCTGGTCGTGCTCCAGGTGCCGCTCGCGTTTGCCCTGGCGGTCCTCACGTTCTTCGGTGGCTTCGTCCCGATCCTCGGCGCCTTTGTCGCTGGCGCATTGGCCGTGCTCGTCGCGCTCGTGGCAAAGGGCCCGACGACGGCCATCCTCGTGCTGATCGTCGTGCTCGTCGTTCAGCAGCTCGAGAGCAACGTCCTCCAGCCGATCCTCCAGGGCAAGTCCATGGAGCTCCACGCCGGCGTGATCTTGCTGTCGGTAGCCGCCGGGAGCACGCTCTTCGGCATCGTCGGGGCCTTCCTCGCGGTGCCGGTCGCGGCGGTCGTCGCCGTGATCATCCGCTATATGAGCGAGCAGGTGGACCTTCGAGCCGGGGACTTAAAGGCCGACGATGTCCTCGTCGCGACCAAAGACGGAGAGCTCCTCGCCCGCCGCGGCGAGGCGGCTCACGCGAACTTCGTCCGGCATACCCCGACGGTCAGCAATGATCCGAACGACGCCGCCCAGATCACCCTGCCCGAGATCAGCGCGAAGGTTCGCGATCGAGCCGTCGAACTCGGCCGACGATTCCGCCGCAAGAAGTAGGGCCGGCTCACCCTGCCCGTGCAACTGCGCGTCCTAGGAGCCGAGGACGGGGCGATCCTTGCCTCTCTCGCGCAGGTCGAGGGCGCGGCCGACCGGCTGATCCCCGGCCTCGTGGAGGCCGGGCGCTGGCCGCCGACCCCGGGTGCCGAACGCTTCGCGCATCCCGGCTTCATCGTGGCTGCGCTCGAAGGGGGAGTCACGCTCGGTTTCGCCCACGTCCTCGACCTAGAGGGGCACCACCATCTCGAGCAAGTCTCGGTGCGACCGGAGCACGGGCGGCAGGGCATCGGGCGGGCGCTGATCTATGCGGCGTGCACGCAGGCGCAGGCCCGGGGAGCGTCCGAGATCACCCTGATCACCTTTGCCGACCTGCCCTGGAATGCCCCCTTCTACCGCCGCTTCGGCTTCCGAGACGCCATCGAGGTGGCTGGTCCCGTCCAGGACCTTCGCGAGCGCGAGATCGATAGCGGCCTGGATGCCCTCGGGCGCCGGATCGTGATGACCCTGCCCCTTGCCACCCGCGTCATCGACCCGGTGCCGGCCGTGAGCGTGATCCCAATCCGGGACGGGCCGGACGGGATCGAGGTCTTCGTCCAGCATCGAGCGTCGACGATGGATTTTGCCGCTGATGTCGCGGTCTTCCCCGGTGGTCGAAGCGACCCCGGCGATGAGATGCGCGGCGCCGACCTCGACCTCGCGCCCGAGGTGTTGGATACCCACCTCCGAGCCTGGGCCGAGGTCCTTGCCGGGCGAGAGGTCGCCGACCGAAGGGCGCACGTCCGGGCGCTCATTGCGACCGGCCTGCGCGAACTCGCCGAGGAGACCCTGCTCACCATCGCGGCCGATCGGCTCGTGCCGTGGGACTGCTGGGTGACCCCTCCGATCTGCCCGCTTCGCTTCGATGTGAGCTTCTTCCTCCTCCCGCTGAGCCCCGATGAGCCACAGCCCGTGCATTCGACCACCGAGGCCAACCACTCGGGCTGGGCTCACGCCGCGCGCCTCTTCGCCGATTCAACGACCGGGGCGGTCGGCATGCTGACCCCGACCCGTGAACTGGTCCGAGAGCTCGCCGCCTTGGGGACTGTTGCCGCCGCGACCTCCCTTCGCCCGCGGATCGTCGCCACCAGGGACGACCTGCCCGGTGCACGACCACGCCCGCCCGGCAGGTAGGGTGAGCGCGATCGGTGATCCTTTAAACCACTGTCCTGTGAGGCAGGAAAGGAGGTCCGAGACACACATGTGTCCCGACACCGCCACGCCCAGCCGCGAGGTGATGAGTTCCGATGACATCACCCGGGCCCTCCGCCGCATCGCCCATGAGGTGATCGAGCAAAGTCGCGGAGCGAGCGACATCGTCTTACTCGGCATCCCCAGCCGCGGAGTAGAACTCGCCAAGCGCCTCGCCGCCCTCATCACCGAGATCGAGGGCAATGACTGCCCGGTCGGCGCGCTCGACGTCACCATGTATCGCGATGACCTGCGCGCGCAGCCGACGCGGGCCCCGCAACAGACCCAGATCCCCGGCGACGGGATCGATGGGCGCGTGGTCATCCTCGTCGACGATGTCCTCTACTCCGGGCGCACCGTCCGGGCCGCCCTGGACGCCCTCGCCGACTACGGTCGCCCGAAGGCGGTCCGGCTGGCGGTCCTCGTGGATCGCGGCCATCGCGAGCTGCCGATCCGGGCGGACCACGTCGGCAAGAACCTGCCGACCTCCCACGCAGAGCGGGTCATGGTGCGCCTCCGCGGCTATGACGAGGTCGACGACACCGTCGCGATCAGCGGGGGAGCGAAGCGATGACCCGGCACCTGCTCTCCTGCTCGGACCTCGATACCGACGCGATCCGCACCCTGCTCGACACGGCCGCGGAGATGCACGAGGTGCAGCGCCGCGAGGTCAAAAAGCTCCCGACCCTGCGAGGTCGGACCGTGATCAACCTCTTCTTCGAGGACTCAACCCGCACCCGCAGCTCGTTCGAGATCGCCGGGAAGTGGATGTCGGCCGACACGATCAACATCACCGGTAAGGGTTCGTCCACCTCGAAGGGGGAGTCGCTGCGGGACACCGTCAAGACGATCGCCGCGATGAGCGTCGATGCGATTGTCATGCGGCACAGCGCTTCTGGTGCCGCCCATCAGGTCGCGGGCTGGTTCGATGGCGAGGGCGTCCCGACGAGCGTCATCAACGCCGGGGATGGCACCCACGAGCACCCCACTCAAGCCCTGCTCGACGCCTACACGATGGAGCGGCGCCTCGGCAGCTTGGAGGGCCGGCACATCGCGATCGTCGGTGATGTCACGCACAGCCGGGTCTTCCGCTCGAACCTCATCACCCTGCCGCGCCTCGGCGCCCGGGTCACCGTCGTCGCTCCGCCCACCCTGATGCCAAGCGGCGCCGCCGCGTGGGCCGACCACGACGGCTTCACCCTGAGCAACGACCTCGATGCCGTAATCGCCGAGGCGCCCGATGCCCTGATGATGCTGCGCGTCCAGCGTGAGCGGATGAGCGGTGGCTTTTTCCCGACGCCTCGGGAGTACACGATCGGGTATGGCCTCACTCGAGACCGTCTGCGAGCCCTGACCGCGGCCAATCCCGAGGCGGTGATCTGCCATCCCGGACCGATGAACCGGGGCCTGGAGATCGCGGCCGATGCCGCCGACGCGGCCTCTTCGCTCGTCTTGGATCAGGTCAGCTCCGGCGTGGCCGTGCGGATGAGCGTCCTCTACCACCTCTTGGCGAGCGGCGAAGGGAGCCCCGCGTGAGTGACCTGATGATCACCGGCGCCAGCATCCTCGGCGCCGACGTCGCCGACATCTTGATCCGCGACGGCAAGATCGCCGAGATCGGCTCGCCCGACGCGGATGGAGCGGAGGTCATCGACGCCGACGGCCTCGTGGTGCTCCCGGGCCTGGTGGACCTCCACACCCACCTGCGCGAACCCGGACGAGAGGACGCCGAGACCGTCCGCACGGGGACCGCGGCGGCAGCGGCCGGTGGGTATACCGCCGTGCTCGCGATGGCCAACACGACCCCGGTGACCGACACGGCCGAGGCCGCCGAGCGCATCTACGACCTCGGCGTCGCCGCTGGGCATGCGGACGTGCAGCCGATCGGTGCGGTTACCAAGGGCCTCGACGGCGCGGAACTCGCCGAACTCGGCCTCATGCACCGCAGCCGCGCTCGGGTTCGCGTCTTCTCCGATGACGGACGCTGCGTCGGGGATGCCCGCGTCATGCGCCGGGCCCTTGAGTACATCCGCGCCTTCGACGGCGTGATCAGTCAGCACGCCCAGAACCCCGAACTGGCCGGCCCCAACGCATGTTGCCACGAAGGGGAGCTTTCCGGGCGCCTCGGGTTGCCCGGGTGGCCCGCCGCCGCCGAGACGACGATCATCGCCCGCGATGTCGAGCTCGCGCTCCTCACGGGCTCACGCGTGCACGTCGCGCACGTGACGACGGCCGAGGGCCTGGAAGTCGTGCGTTGGGGTAAGGAGCGCGGTGCCCGGATCACCGCCGAGGTGACCCCGCACCACCTGCTCTTGACGACCGACCTCCTGACCTCCTATGACCCGGTGTACAAGGTCAACCCGCCGCTGCGCCCCGCTGAGGACGCCGAGGCCCTGCGCGCTGGCCTTGCCGACGGCACCATCGACGCCGTCGCGACCGACCACGCGCCGCACGCCCGCCATGACAAGGAGCATGCCTTCGTCGACGCCGCCTTCGGCATGCTCGGCCTAGAGACCGCCTTCGCCATCGTCCATGACCTCATGGTGACGACGGGGCGGATGACCTTCGATGATCTCGCCCGGGTCATGTCGGTGACCCCTGCCGCGATCGCGGGCCTCGCCGGGCACGGCCAGCAGATCGCTCCGGGTGCCGCGGCGAATCTCGTCCTCGTCGACCCCGCTGCCACGACCACCGTTGACCGCGACGCGAGCCACTCGCTGTCGCGCAACAACCCGTACCACGGCCGCACCCTGACCGGTGCGGTCCACGCAACAATCCTGCGCGGGCGAGTCACCGCGCAGGCAGGAGAGGTGCTCTAACCCCCATGCTCACATCACGCGAGCGCGCCGTCCTCGTCCTCGAAGACGGCCGCACCTTCACCGGAGAGGCCTTCGGGGCCGTCGGTGAGACCGTCGGCGAAGCGGTCTTCTCGACCGGGATGACCGGCTATCAAGAGACCCTCACCGACCCGAGCTACCACCGCCAGGTCGTGGTCATGACCGCCCCGCACGTGGGCAACACCGGCTGGAACGACGAGGACGACGAGTCCTCCCGGATCTGGGTGACCGGGTTTGTCGTGCGCGACCCCGCGGTCCGGCCGAGCAACTGGCGCGCGAGCGGCTCGCTCGAAGACGCCCTTCGCGAGCAGGGGGTCGTCGGGATCTGCGGGATCGACACCCGGGCCCTAACCCGCCACCTGCGCGAGCGCGGTGCCATGCGCGCCGGTGTCTTCTCCGGAGACGCCGCGGGCGAACCGTCCGATGTCCTTGCTCAGCGGGTCGCGGACGCGCCCGCCATGGAGGGCTCCGAGTTGGCCTCACAGGTAACCACCGAGCAGGCCTATGTCGTCGAGGCGAAAGGGGAGAAGCGCTACACCGTCGCGGCCCTCGACCTCGGGATCAAGTCGATGACCCCCTTCCTCATGGCCGAGCGCGGCATCGAGGTGCATGTCCTGCCCGCGAGCGCGACCTTCGAGCAGATCCGTGCGGTCCATCCCGACGGGGTCTTCTTCTCCAACGGCCCCGGCGACCCCTCCACGGCACCCCAGGTCGAGGTGCTCCGCGAGGTGCTCAGCGCCGGGATCCCGTACTTCGGGATCTGCTTCGGTAACCAGATCCTCGGTCGGGCGCTCGGCTTCGGCACCTACAAGCTGAAATACGGGCACCGTGGGATCAACCAGCCGGTCCTCGACGTCGCGACCGGCCAGGTCGAGGTCACCGCGCACAACCATGGCTTCGCCGTCGACGCGCCCCTGCGCGAGATCGTCACAGCGCCGGCCGACGCCGAGCACGGCACCTCTTACGGCCGGGTCCAAGTGAGTCACATCGGCCTGAACGACGATGTCGTCGAGGGCCTCGCGTGCCTGGACATCCCCGCCTTCTCGGTCCAATACCACCCCGAGGCCGCGGCCGGACCGCATGACGCGGCCCACCTCTTCGATCGCTTTGTCGAGTTGCTCGACGCCCACGCTGCCAAGGAGTCGACCAAGTAATGCCCAAGCGCGACGACATCACGTCGGTCCTCGTCATCGGCTCCGGCCCCATCGTGATCGGTCAGGCCTGCGAGTTCGACTACTCCGGGACCCAGGCCTGCCGAGTCCTTCGAGAAGAGGGCATCCGCGTCGTCCTCGTGAACTCCAACCCGGCGACGATCATGACCGACCCGGAGTTCGCCGACGCCACCTACGTCGAGCCAATCACCCCAGAGGTGGTCGAGAAGATCATCGAGCGCGAACGCCCCGATGCGGTCCTCGCGACCCTCGGCGGTCAAACGGCGCTCAACACCGCGATCGCGCTCGATAAGGCCGGGGTGCTCGAGAAGTACAACTGCCCCCTCATCGGCGCCAATGTCGAGGCGATCGAGCTCGGGGAGGACCGCGAGCGCTTCAAGGGCGTCGTGGCGCGCAGCGGCGCGGAGTCTGCCCGCTCGGTGATCTGCCATTCCATGGATGAGGTGCTCGCGGGGGCGGACGAGCTCGGCTACCCGGTCGTCGTGCGCCCTTCCTTCACGATGGGCGGGCTGGGTTCCGGCTTCGCCTATGACGAAGAGGATCTGCGCCGGATCGCCGGTGCGGGCCTGCAGTACAGCCCGACCACGGAGGTGCTCCTCGAGGAGTCGATCCTCGGTTGGAAGGAGTACGAGCTCGAGGTGATGCGCGACCGCGCCGACAACGTGGTCGTCGTCTGCTCGATCGAAAACCTCGACCCGATGGGCGTCCACACCGGCGACTCGATCACCGTCGCCCCCGCCCTGACCCTCACCGACCGCGAATACCAACGGCTGCGCGATATCGCGATCCGGGTGATCCGCGAGGTCGGAGTCGACACCGGCGGCTGCAATATCCAGTTCGCGGTGAACCCCGAAGACGGTCGGATCATCGTCATCGAGATGAACCCGCGCGTCTCGCGCTCGTCGGCCCTGGCGAGCAAGGCGACCGGCTTCCCGATCGCCAAGATCGCCGCGAAGATGGCGATCGGGTACACCCTCGATGAGGTCCCCAACGACATCACCAAGGAGACCCCGGCCTCCTTCGAACCGACCCTCGACTATGTCGTCGTGAAGGTGCCACGCTTCGCCTTCGAGAAGTTCCCCGCGGCCGACCCGACCCTGACGACCACGATGAAGTCGGTCGGCGAGGCGATGAGCATCGGACGCAACTTCACCGAAGCCCTGCAGAAGGCCCTGCGCTCGGTCGAGCACAAGGATTCGGCCTTCCACTGGCGAGGCGACCAGCCCACCCGGGAGCACGCGAGCGAGCTGCTGGAGAAGGCGAAGATCCCGACCGACGGCCGGATCGTCACCGTCCAGCAGGCAATGCGCGGTGGGATGAGCGTCGAAGAGGTCCATGAGGCCACCGGGATCGACCCGTGGTTCCTCGACCAGATCGCCCTGATCAACGACCTCGCGCAGCAGATCCACGACGCCCCCCGGCTCTCCCCGGAGATGCTGCGGCTGGCGAAGCGGCACGGGTTCTCCGATGCCCAGATCGCCCGCCTGCGACGGATGAACGAGTCCGTCGTGCGCGGCGTGCGCGAGGCGCTTGGCGTCCGGCCGGTCTACAAGACCGTCGACACCTGCGCGGCCGAGTTTGCGGCCCAGACGCCCTACTACTATTCTTCGTACGACGAGGAGAGCGAGGTCGTGCCGCGTGAGAAGCCCGCGGTGATCATCCTCGGCTCCGGGCCGAACCGGATCGGCCAGGGCGTCGAGTTCGACTACTCCTGCGTCCACGCCTCCTTCGCCCTGCGCGAAGCGGGCTACGACACGGTGATGGTCAATTGCAATCCCGAGACCGTCTCGACGGACTACGACACGAGCTCGCGGCTGTACTTCGAGCCGCTCACCCTCGAGGACGTCCTCGAGGTGATCCACGCCGAGACGCAGGCCGGTCCGGTTGCCGGGGTGATCGTCCAGCTCGGCGGGCAGACCCCCCTTGGTCTCGCTCAGGCCCTCAAGGACGAAGGGGTCCCGATCGTCGGGACCTCGCCCGAGGCGATCGACCTCGCCGAGGATCGGGGTCACTTCGGCCGGGTCCTGCACGAGGCCGGGCTTCACGCTCCCAAGCACGGCACCGCCTTCTCCGCCGAGGAAGCGGTCGAGATCGCTCAGGAGATCGGGTACCCGGTCCTCGTCCGTCCGTCGTACGTGCTCGGCGGACGCGGGATGGAGATCGTCTACGACGACCAGACCCTCTCCGAGTACGTCCAGCGCGCCGCGATCGCGAGCCCGGAGCACCCGATCCTCGTCGACCGCTTCCTCGACGACGCGATCGAGATCGATGTCGATGCGCTCTACGACGGCGAGGAGATGTACCTCGGCGGGGTCATGGAGCACATCGAGGAGGCCGGCATCCACTCCGGTGACTCCTCGTGCACCCTTCCGCCGGCGACGCTTGGTGCCACCGAACTGCAGCGGGTCCGCGAGGCCACCTTGAAGCTCGCCGAAGGGATCGGCGTGCGCGGGCTGATGAACGTCCAATTCGCTCTCGCGCAGGACGTCCTCTACGTCCTCGAGGCGAACCCCCGGGCCTCGCGCACCATCCCCTTCGTCGCCAAGGCCACCGGCGTCCCGGTCGCGAAGGCGGCCGCCCGCGTGATGCTCGGGGCGAGCATTGCCGAGTTGCGCGAAGAGGGTCTGCTGCCGAAGGGGGTCGACGGCGGCGCTCTGCCGGCCCACGCTCCGATGGCGGTAAAGGAGGCGGTGCTGCCCTTCAAGCGCTTCCGCACCCACGACGGGCGGGTCGTCGACTCGTTGCTCGGCCCGGAGATGCGCTCCACCGGCGAGGTCATGGGGATCGACCACGACTTCGGTTCGGCCTTCGCCAAGAGCCAACTCGGCACCCTCAGCCACGGCCTGCCGACCTCGGGCAAGATCTTCGTCTCGGTCGCGAACCGCGACAAGCGGGCGATGATCTTCCCGGTCAAGCGCCTCGCGGACCTTGGCTTCACGATCCTCGCGACCGAAGGCACCGCGGAGGTGTTGCGCCGCAACGGGATCGAGTGTGAGGTCGCGATCAAGCACAGTGACCGGGTCGAGGGCGAGCGCGGCATCGTCGAGCGGATTACCGACGGCGAGATCGAGATGGTCTTCAACACCCCATCCGGCCAGCACGCCCGCGCCGATGGCTACGCGATCCGCGCGGCGACGACCGCGATGGACCGGCCGATCGTGACGACCGTGCAACAACTCGGTGCCGCCGTCCAAGCCGTGGAGTACCAGATCCATGGCGAGCTGCGGGTCAAGCCGCTGCAGGAGCACGCTGCCGACCTCGACCTCTTCGGGCGGCGCGGGTGAGCGGTCTCTACCGCAGCGTCTTTGATCACGCGCTCACTCGGATTGACCCGGAGGTGGCCCATCACCGGGCCTTTGGGACCTGGCGGGCGCTGAACCGGGTCCCGGGGTTCACCGGGGGAGTCCGGCGGGTGCTTGGCGGTGAGGCGCTCGGCCCCGAGGTCTTCGGGCACCACCTGCGCAGCCCCCTCGGGCTCGCGGCGGGCTTCGACAAGGACGCGCTCGGCGTCGATGCCCTCGGCGCGCTCGGGTTCGGATTCGTCGAGATCGGCACCGTGACCGGAGAGGCGCAGCCCGGTAATCCCAAACCGCGCCTCGCCCGGCTGCCGAAGGACCGGGCGATCGTCAACCGGATGGGCTTTAACAACGACGGTTCAGCGGTCGTGGCGGCCCGACTGGCTCGCCGAGCCGATGCCATCCGCCGAGGGGACGCCGACGGTGGCGTCATGCTCGGGGTCAATATCGGCAAGACGAAGGTCGTCCCGGCGGACGAAGCGGTCGCCGACTATCGGCGAAGCGCCGGCCGCCTCGCGCCCTACGCCGACTACCTCGTCGTCAACGTCAGCTCGCCGAACACCCCCGGATTGCGGGACCTCCAGGCCGTCGACGCCCTCGAACCGATCCTGCGCGCCGTCGCTGAGGCCGCCGATGAGGCGGCGGGACGCCAGGTCCCCCTTCTCGTCAAGATCGCCCCCGATCTCGCCGACGACGACGTGCGGGCCACCGCCGGACTCGCGAGCCGCCTCGGCCTCGCCGGGGTGGTCGCCACCAACACCACGATCGCCCGCGAGGGCCTGCGGAGCGCGCCGGCCGAGATCGACGCCGCCGGGGGAGGAGGCCTGTCGGGACCTGTCCTCGCCGAGAGGTCGTCCCAGGTCCTGGCGCTCCTTCGGGCCGAGATGGGCGCGGAGCCGGTCATCATCAGCGTTGGCGGCATCACGACCCCGCAGGACGCGATCGATCGACTCGAGGCGGGCGCCACGCTCGTGCAGGCCTACACCGCCTTCATCTACGAGGGCCCGCTCTGGGTCCGCCGCGTCAATGCCGCCATTGCGGCCCACCAGAGGCAGGAGTCGTGATGACGACGGTGAGCGAGACCCCCTTCGGCCCGCGGCTCGCCCGCTCCATGGCCACTCACGGGCCGCTCTGCGTCGGGATCGACCCGCATCGCGCGCTCGTCGAGTCGTGGGGTCTGACCTACGATCTCGCCGGCCTGGAACGCTTCGCGCTCACCTGCGTCGAGGCCTTCGCCGGTGAGGTCGCAGCGGTCAAACCCCAATCCGCCTTCTTCGAGGTGTTTGGGGCGAAGGGGGTCGCGGTGCTCGAGCGCGTGCTCGACGACCTCAGCTCGGCTTCAACCCTGACGATCTTGGACGTGAAGCGAGGCGATATCGGCACGACTGTCGATGCCTACGGCGAGGCCTTCCTCGGCGCCGACGCCCCGGCAGCGGCCGACGCGATCACGCTGAGCCCCTACCTGGGGTATGAGTCCCTGCGGCCGGCGATCGACCTCGCCCACGCGACCAACCGGGGCGTCTTCGTCCTTGCCCTCACCTCCAATCCCGAGGGCGCGAGCGTCCAGCACGCGCGCGGGCTCGACGGTCGCAGCGTCGCGGGCGCGATGGTCGATGGGGCGGCGCGCGATAACGCGGCGGCGCAGCAGAAGGGGGAGCTCGGGAGCGTCGGCCTCGTCGTCGGGGCGACCATAGGCTCGGCCGCGCAGGATCTCGGGATCGACTTCGGCACTTCCAACGCGCCGCTGCTCGCTCCTGGTCTCGGAGCCCAGGGCGCGAGTGCCGAAGACGTGCGCGAAGTCTTCGCGGGCGTCCTACCTCAGGTCCTCGCCTCCAGCAGCCGCGATGTGCTGCGCCACGGCCCTGATGTGGCCGGGTTGCGCGAAGGGGCGCACCGCGTCGCCGCAGCGACCCGCGACATCCTGCGATGGGATGGTTAGTGGGTCGCTCGTTCCCCTATCGTTGGGAGTTACCTACTGGCAGGCGAGCACTCGGAGGCTGATGATGGCCCTACCCCCTTTGACCCCCGAGCAGCGCGCAGCCGCCTTGGAAAAGGCCGCGGCGTCGCGTCGCGAGCGGGCCGCGATTAAGGACCGGCTGAAGCATGCCGGGGCGTCCATCGGCGAGGTCATCGCCGATGCCGAGACCAATCAGGCGATCGCCAAGATGAAGGTGACCGCGCTGCTGGAGGCGATGCCCGGAGTCGGCAAGGTCTCGGCGCGTCAGATCATGGCCGACATCGGCATCGCCGAATCCCGTCGCGTGCGTGGGCTCGGGCAGCATCAGATCGCGGCCCTGGTGGCCCGCTTCGAGCGCTCGTGACGGCACGACTGACCGTCCTCGCCGGACCGACGGCGGTGGGTAAGGGGACCGTTGCTGCCTTCATCCGGGCCCATCATCCGCAGGTGTGGCTCTCGGTCTCGGCGACCACCCGCCCGGCGCGGCCCCAAGAGGTCGAGGGTGTCCACTACCACTTCGTCTCCGATGAACGCTTCACCGAAATGGTCGAGCAGGGGGATCTGCTCGAGTGGGCGGTCGTTCACGGCCGAGCGAAGTACGGCACCCCCCGTCGGCCGGTCGAAGAGGCGGTCGCGGCTGGACGGCTGCCCTTGCTCGAGATCGATCTGCAGGGCGCACGCCAGGTCCGCGAGACGATGCCGACCGCCCGGTTTGTCTTCTTGGCCCCGCCGTCCTTCGACGATCTCGTCTCTCGGCTGACGGGGCGGGGGACCGAAACGGCCGAGGAGCAGGCCACCCGGCTCGCGACCGCGCAGGGGGAAATGGCCGCGCAGAGCGAGTTCGACCACATCATCGTGAATGACGATGTCGAGCGGGCCGCCGCGGAACTCGTATCATTGATGCAATCTGCTTGAAAACGAAGAGACGAGGACGACCCATTGTCTGGCACCATTGCCAACCCCACCGGCATCACCAACCCGCCGATCGATGACCTGCTGACCCAGGCCGACTCGAAGTACGCCCTGGTCATCTACGGTGCCAAGCGCGCCCGTCAGATCAACGCGTACTACAGCCAGATCCAAGAGGGTCTGCTGGAGTACATCGGCCCGCTGGTCGACGCCCAGGTCCACGAGAAGCCGCTGTCGATCGCCCTTCGGGAGATCAACGACGGGCTGCTGACCTGCGAAGCCACCGAAACCGACGAGGCCTAAGGCCTACCGCGGCGTGCGTATCGTCCTCGGGGTGAGCGGCGGGATCGCCGCGTACAAGGCCGCCTCGCTTCTCCGCCTTCTGACCGAGGCCGGGCATGAGGTCACCGTCGTCCCCACGGACGCCGCGCTGCATTTCGTCGGCGCGCCGACCTGGGAGGCCCTGTCCGGGCGCCCGGTGCAAACCGATGTGTGGACCTCCATCACCGAGGTCCCGCACGTGCGCCTCGGCCAGCAGGCCGACCTGGTACTCGTCGCTCCGGCGACCGCCGATCTGCTGGCGAAGGCGGCCCACGGCCTCGCCGGGGATCTCCTCACCAACGTCCTGCTGACCGCGCGCTGCCCGGTCGTGCTCGCCCCGGCGATGCACACCGAAATGTGGGATCACGCCGCCACTCGGGCCAACGTGGCGACCCTGCGCGAGCGGGGCGTGCACGTCATCGAGCCGGCATCCGGTCGCCTCACCGGGGCGGATACCGGTCCGGGCCGGCTTCCCGAACCCGAGCACATCCGCGATGAGGCTCTTCGGGTCGCGCGGGTCGCGGCCGAAGGGGGAGCCGGTGCCGACCTCGCCGGTCGCCGCGTCCTGATCACCGCGGGCGGCACCCGCGAGCCGCTCGATCCGGTGCGCTATCTCGGCAACCAATCCTCCGGGAAACAAGGTTTCGCCCTCGCCTCCGCCGCTGCCGCGCGCGGCGCGTCGGTGCTGCTTGTCTCCGGGGCCACCACGATCGTCCCGCCTCCCGGGGTGGAAGTGATCCCCGTCCAGACCGCGCTCGACATGCGCGATGCGGTGGAGGCCCACTTCGATCAGATCGATGTGCTCGTCATGGCCGCCGCCGTCGCCGACTTCCGGCCCGCCGAGTACGTCGACACCAAGATCAAAAAGACCCACGATCCGGCCAATCCCGATGCCGCGCCGACGATCACGCTGGTCCGCAATCCCGACATCCTCGCCGACAGCGTCGCGCGCCGAGGTTCGGGGAGGACGCCGTTGATCGTCGGGTTCGCCGCCGAGACCGGCGACGACCGGGGGAGCGTCCTCGATCACGGCCGGGAGAAGTTCGAGCGCAAGGGCTCCGACTTGCTCGTCGTCAATGAAGTGGGGGTCGGGGTCACCTTCGGCCAGGACTCCAGCACCGTGCACATCCTGCGCCGCCCCGAGGCGCCGGGGGAGCCTGCGCCCGTGACGACGGTCGGCCCCGCGCCGAAGAGCGAGATCGCCGAAGCCGTCTGGGACGCTGTCCTGCACGAGCTGTAACCGCCGGGGTGCGCAAGGTGCGGCACTGGGCACCCTTCGCAGGCCACACCCGGCACTTGGGGTGCGCAAGGTGCGGCGCTAGGCACCTTCAGCAGGCCACGTCCGGCACTTGGGGTGCGCAAGGTGCGGCACTAGGCATCTTCAGCAGGCCACGCCCGCCACTGGGGTGCGCAAGGTGCGGCGCTAGGCACCTTCAGCAGGCCACACCCGGCACCGGGGTGCGCAAGGTGCGGCACTGAGCACCCTTCGCAGGCCGCGCCCGGCACTTGGGGTGCGCAAGGTGCGGTGCTGGGCACCTTTGACACGCCTCGGCCCCGTCGACGCCTTCGCTGACGGGGCCGAGTCGGGAAGGGGGTTTAGCCCTTGGTCTTCATGGCCTGGGTGGTCTCGGTGTTCTTCTCGGCCTTCTTCTCGCCGTTCTGCTCGCCCTCGGGCGCGGCGTCGACCTCGGTCTGCTCGACCTCGACGTGTTCGACCTGCTCGCCATGCTTCTCGGGCTGGTTCGCCTCGTCGCCCTGGCGCGGCGCCGCCGCTTCGGCCGGAGCCTGCTGGCCGTCGGAGTCGGCGAGATTGGCCGCTGCCGCCCCGCCGAGGGTCGCGAGCATATTGCGCAGGTTGGAGAGCTGGGCATTGATGCTGTCCCGACGCGCGGCGGTCGCGGCGAGCTCGCGCTCGGAGTCGCGACGAACACGCTCCGCCTGGGCCCGCGCGGCCGATACGGTGCGCGTCGCCTCTTCCTGGGCCTTTTCAAGAATCTTCTTCGCCTCGGCGGAGCGCGCGGCGTGCTCCTCTTCGGCCTCCTTGGCAAGCACCGCAGCCCGGTCCTGCACGGCGGCGAGCGCCGCTTCCTGCTTGGACATCTGGGTATTGAACTCGTCCGCGGCCCGGTCCCGGCGGTTGCTGAGGGTCTTTTCGAAGTCGGCTGCCTGCGCTGCGGCGGCGGCGCGGTGCTTCTCGAAGTACGCCTCAGCTTCCTCGCGGCGGGTCATCGCCTCGCGGGCGGCGTCGTCGAGGAGGCTGTCGGCCTCCTTCTGGGCACGGGCCAACCGTTCGGCAGCCTCAACCTCGGCCTTGCTGCGGGTTTCCTCCGCGTAACGATCGGCCTCAGCGCGGGCCGCCTCGGCACCCTGCGCGGCCTCCGCGCGCATCGTTTCGACCTCCTGGGCGGCGGCCTTGCGCAGATCGCCGGCCTCGTCGTCAGCGAGACTCAGAATCTGCCCCACCCGCTCGCCCAGGTCAGCGAAGGAGGGGCTCGAAGCCTTACGCGCCTCCTGCTTCAAATTCGCGACCGACGTGCGCTCACGGTCGAGATCCCGGCTGAGGGCGGCGTTGGCCTGCAGCGCCTTGGTGAGCTCGACCGAAGCCTGCGCAGCCTCCTGGCGGGCGGCCTCGGCGGCCTGAGTCGCCTCGGCGAGCGCCTGGTCGACCGCGGTCGGCTCGTACCCACGAAAGGCCGTGGGGAAGGGCGGGTTGGGGTTCATTGGATCTCCTTAAACGGGTCTGCGGCGTTCGGCTTCTGCGCGGCAGGGGACGTCGGTGTGGGGGACGAGGTGTTATCGAAGGGGTCGGGTGCGTCGGCCTCCGCCGGTGTCGGCTCGGGCACGGCGAGGGCCTCGATCACGCCGGTCAGGCTCGCGAGCTGGCTGGTGATGTCATCACGTTGGGCCGCGAGCGCGGCGACCTCGGCCCGGGCGCGTTCGACGGCCTCGCGCGCTTCGGCGCGCATCTTCTCGGCGTCGGCCCGGACGCTGTCGGAGATGCGCACCAGTTCGGCGCGCTCGGCGCGGTGGCGCTCGTGAGCTTCGCTCTGCTGGCGCTCCAGATCGGACGCGGTGCGCTCCCTGATCGTGCGGGAGCCGGCTTCGGCCTCCGCGAGGCGCCGGGCCGCCCGGGCATGGTGATCCGCGGCCTGTTCTTCGGCTTCGGCCACGATGCGGGCGGCGTCGCGTGCGGCGGCCTCCCGGGTGGCTTCGGCGTCCTGCTGGGCGGCGGCGAGGACCGCTTCGGCCTGGTCGCGCATGGCGGTCGCCTGCGCCTGCGCCTCCGCCAATCGCTCTCTGCTCGTCGCCCGAGTGCCGTCGAGGAGGTGCTGAATTCGGGACCGAACCTCGCCCGCGTGGTGAGCGAGTTCGAGGGACTGGGTCCGAGCACGCTGCTCGGCTTCGCCCTTCGCCTGCTTGACGATCTCGTCAACGACCTGGCGCGCCCATCCCAGGTGCGCATCGGCCTCGCCGGTGATCCGCTCGGCCTCGCGCTCGGACTCCTCGGTGATCCGGGCGGCGGTCGCCTCCGCAGCGGCGGTCAGGGCGTCGATGCGATCGCGCACCTCTGCCTCGTGACGTGCGGTGTCGGCGAGTCGCCCTTCGATCTCGGCAGCATTTGTATCGAGATCGGAGCGGACCTGCGCTTCGGTCTCGGCCCGCAGTTGCGCGAGGGAGGACTCGACCTCTTGGCGCTGTCGAGCCAGGGCCTCATCCTGGGCGGCCCGCTCGGCCTGAAGGGCGGCACGCACCTCCTCTTCGCGCTGGGCGAGCGCGGTCGTGACCTGCTCATGACGCTCCTTGGCGCGCTCCAGGATCTCGCGTCCTCGCTGGCGAGCCTCGGCGACGAGAGCCTCGGCCTGAGACTCCGCGATCGCCTGCGCCTCATCGCTCGCCTTCGTCGCTCGCTCCCGCAGCAGAGCAGCCTGATCGGTCGCGTCGGCGATGATCTCCGCGGCCTCGGCGGAAGCCGCCTCAATCAGGCGGGTCGCCTCTTCGCGGGCCGCATCGGCCGAGGCGCGCAGGTGCCCAAGGTCATGGCGAGCCTGACCGGTCTGGGCAGTGATTTGCGCGGCCTCCTCGCGGGCGGCCTGGAGCTTGAGCTGCGCCTCGGCACGGACCTCGTCGGCGAGCCGTTGGGCGCGTTCGAGGAGGGTCAGGGGAGTATCTGGGGTCGCTGGCGGCGCGGTAGGGGCGGATTGTGATCCGTCCATGACGTCCTCCATTGATCTCGAACACCCTTCGCTAGGGGACCATCGTCGCAGATGCGGAGGGGACGGTCCGAGATCACACCCTGATCTGGGCCTGTGCGCGGTAAGTTGGCCGATAACGACCTGCACGCCGCCCAGATCGGTGGCGCGCGCCACCGACGAAGGAGAGCTTGAAGAGTGTCCGCACGCCTATTTACGTCCGAGTCGGTCACCGAAGGCCACCCCGACAAGATCTGTGACCAGATCTCCGACTCCATCCTTGACGCGATGCTGAGCCTCGATGCCGGGAGTCGGGTCGCGGTCGAGACGATGGTGACGACCGGTCTGGTCCACGTGGCCGGCGAGGTTACGACCGAGGCCTACGTCGAGATCCCGAAGATCGTGCGCGAAACCGTGCTCGGTGTCGGCTACGACTCGTCGGTGAAGGGGTTTGACGGCACCTCGTGTGGTGTCGAGGTCTCGATCGGTCAGCAGAGCCCCGACATCGCCCAGGGCGTCGACACCGCCTACGAGAACCGGACCGGAGGGGTCGACCCCAAGGACAAGCAGGGCGCCGGTGACCAGGGCCTGATGTTCGGGTACGCCTGCGATGACACGCCCGAGCTCATGCCCCTGCCGATCTTCCTCGCGCACCGTCTCGCCGAGCGGCTCACCGTCGTTCGCAAGACCGGCGTGCTCGACTACCTTCGCCCGGACGGCAAGACCCAGGTGACGATCGGTTATGACGGCGACCGGGCCGTGCGGCTCGACACCGTGGTCCTGTCGACCCAGCACGCCGAGGATGTCGACCATGAGGAGCAGCTCCACGCCGACATCGTGCGTGAGGTCATCGAGCCGGTCATGGCGGGGCTCGCCGACGCCGGTACCAGCCTCGACACGAGCGACTACCGCACGCTGATCAACCCCACTGGGAAGTTCGTCATCGGTGGCCCCATGGGTGACGCGGGCCTCACCGGCCGCAAGATCATCGTCGACACCTACGGCGGCATGGCCCGCCACGGCGGTGGCGCCTTCTCGGGCAAGGACCCGTCGAAGGTGGACCGCTCCGCGGCGTACGCCACGCGGTGGGTGGCCAAGAACGTCGTCGCCGCCGGTCTCGCCCGGCGCTGCGAGGTCCAGGTGGCCTATGCGATCGGTAAGGCCCAGCCAGTCGGCCTCTACGTCGAGACGTTCGGGACCGAAACGGTGCCGGTCGACAAGATCCAGGACGCGGTGACCGCCGTGTTCGACCTGCGCCCCCTCGCGATCGTCGAGCAGCTCGAGCTCCTCCGGCCGATCTACAAGCCGACCGCGGCCTACGGGCACTTCGGCCGGACCGGCGCCGAGGGATACGACAACGCCTTCACCTGGGAGCGGGTCGACCGCGCCGAGGAACTTCGCCGGGCGGTCGGCGCGTAGCCGCCTCACGTCCGCTGAGAAGGGGGTGATGGCCCGGTTGGGTTGTCGCCCCCTTCTCTTATGGTGACGCTCATGAGCGAGGATCGAGAGGAGCCATCGGTTGATCCCGGCACGTTGGCCCTCACGGGCTTGCCGGAGCCGAAGCGGCCCCACACTCGCGGCGTTGCCGAGGTGCTCGTCGATACCGGTCTTGCTCACCTCGACCGCCCGTTTGACTACGCGGTGCCCGCCGAGCTCGAAGGGGAGGCCGTCCCCGGGGCCCGCGTGCGGGTGCGTTTCGCGGGCCAGGACCTGGCGGGATATATCGTCTCGCGCCCCGTCGCGCCCTCTCATCAGGGCCGCCTCACCCCTGTGCGTAGCGTGGTATCGGCCGAGCCGGTCCTCACCCCGCCGATTCTCGAGGCGGCGCAGCGAATCGCCGCTCAGGGGGCGGGGACCGTCGGCGATGTGCTCCGTCTCGCGATCCCGCCGCGGCACGCTCGCGCCGAGCGCGCCCTCGCGGATCAGGCACCGGACGAGGACGAGGGACCAGCCCTTGAGGAGACGCCGCCCGTGTGGGCGCAGTACCGTGCCGGCGCCGCGTGGTGGTCACGGGTTGCTGCGGGTGAAAGCCCCTGGGCCGCGTGGCTCGCCGCGCCGGGCGTACCGCCCGATCTGGACTGGCCCTATGCCTTCGCGGCGGCTGCAGCAGGCACCCTCGCGAGCGGTCGGGGCTCGATCATCGTGGTCCCCGATGGGCGCGATGTCGCCCGAGTCAGCGCCGCTCTCGACAAGGTCCTCGGACCAAAGCGGCACGTGACGCTGACCGCCGATCAGGGTCCGCAGGCGCGCTACACGGCGTGGCTGAAGGTGCTGCGCGGCCACGTGCGGGTCGTGGTGGGGACCCGCGCCGCGGCATACGCGCCCGTGCGCGACCTCGGTCTCGTCGCGTGGTGGGACGACGGAGACGACCTCCACGACGAACCCCGCGCGCCATACCCCCACACCCGCGACGTGCTGATCACCCGGGCGGGCATCGAGCGGGCCGCGGTGCTGGCCGGAGGGTTCGCGATGTCGGTCCCAATCGCTCGCTTGGTCGCCGCCGGGACGATGCCGGTGATCGATGGGGCCACCGATGGCCGGCCACGGGTGTCTATCGCGGGGGAGGGCCTCGATGCGGAGCGGGACGGGCCGGCCGCACGGGCCCGGATCCCGTCGGCGGCGTGGCGGGTCGCGCGATCGGCGCTCGAACGCGGGCCAGTCTTGATCCAGGTACCGCGCCGCGGCTACCTCCCTTCCCTCATGTGCGCGGACTGCCGCCGACCCGCCCGGTGCCAGGTGTGTGAGGGCCCCATGGCCCTCGACGGGCCCGACGGGCCCGCGCGCTGTCGATGGTGTGGGACGGTGCCACGCGACCCCTTCCGATGTCCCGCGTGCGATTCCATTCGCGTGCGCTCCGGTGTCATCGGGGCGCGCCGCACCGCCGAGGAGATCGGGCGAGCCTTCCCCGGGACCAAGGTGATCACCTCGGGGTCGGGCGAGGTGCTCGCCGCCGTCGGGTCCGATCCGGCGCTGGTCATCGCGACGCCCGGTGCCGAACCGGTGGCCGACGGCGGGTACGCCGCGGCCCTGCTGCTCGATGCCTGGGCGCTGCTCGACCGGCCCAGCCTCGAGGCCGGCCCGGAGGCGCTGCGCCGCTGGTTGGCGGCCGCGGCGCTGGTGCGCCCGTCCAGTGAAGGGGGAGAGGTCGTCCTTTGCGGTGCACCCACCCACGCTCAGATCCCCGCGATCGAGGCACTAGTGCGGTGGGGCCCGGCGTGGTTGGCCGAGCGCGAACTCGAGGAGCGAGCCGAGCTCCACCTCCCGCCGACCACCTGGTCGGCCACGGTCCGCACCCCCCGGGCACGCGCGGAGGGGATCGCCGAACAGGTAAGGGCCGCAGCGCCCGGAGTGGAGGTCCTCGGACCCTTCCAAGGGGGCGAGGCCGACCGCCGCGCCCTGCTGGTGCGCGCTCCCTGGGAAAGCGGGGGAGCCGTCGCGGCGACGCTGCGCGGCATCCGGGCGACCGAGAGCGGACGCAAACTTGACCCGCTCACGGCAATCCGGGTGGGCGGCTCGGGCGGCTACGACGAGATCGCTCTCGGGGCCACCTCGCGCGGACCTGGCCGCAGGGCCGGTGCCTAGACTCTCTCGCGTGGGACGCCGTGACGAGCCGATGAGCCAATCGATGCCGAAGAGGAAGCGATGAGGGTTCTCTTCGCTGGGACGCCGGAAGTCGCCGTGCCCAGCCTGCGGGCCTTGCTCGCGAGTCCTCACGAGGTCATCGGGGTGCTGACCCGGCCCGATGCGCGCGCCGGTCGTGGGCGCCGCCTCGCGCCCTCTCCCGTGCGCACCGTGGCCGAGGAGGCTGGGATCGAGGTCCTCACACCGGCCAAACCGGGCGATCCCGACTTCCGCGCCCGGTTCGCCGAGTTGGCGCCGGATGTCTGCGCGGTCGTCGCGTACGGAGCGATCCTGCCCGCCGACCTGCTCGCCGGGCCGCCGCACGGTTGGGTCAACCTCCACTTCTCCCTTCTGCCGGCCTGGCGTGGCGCCGCTCCGGTCCAGTGGGCCCTGATGTCCGGCGACGAGATGACGGGCGCAAGCACCTTCCAGATCGAGCGCGGACTCGACACCGGCCCCGTCTACGGCGTGATGACCGAGACGATCCGACCGCGCGACACCGCTGGGGAACTCCTCGGTCGGCTCGCCGAGGCGGGCGCGGGTCTGCTTGCGGCGACCGTCGATGGGATCGCGACCGGAGAGCTGACCGCCGTTCCTCAGCCCACAGAGGGGGTCTCGCAGGCTCCGAAGGTCACCGTGGACGATGCCCGGGTCGATTTCGCGACCTCCGCCATGGTGATCGACCGGGTGATCCGCGGCTGCACGCCAGCACCTGGCGGCTGGACGACCTTCCGCAGTCAACGGCTGGGGCTCGGACCGGTCGAACCCGTGCCCGAAGCCGAGGCGCTCGCCCCTGGCCTGTTGCGGGTGGCTAAGCATGAGGTGCTCGTCGGGACCACGACGGTGCCCGTGCGGCTGACCACGGTCCGCCCGCATGGCAAGAAGGAGCTCGCCGCTGCGGATTGGGCGCGTGGTGCCCGGATCGAGCCCGGCGAAGTGCTCGGCGACGCCTGATCACCGACCTCGCGGTTACCCTTTCTCGTGATGAATGAGCGCGCGGGAGATCAGCACGGCGGACGAGGTTGGAGCGAGCGACGGGGCTCCGGTGGCCAGGGCCGCCGCGACGAGCGGCGTGATGAGCGCCGCGGTCACGGGCGAGGTGACCGCGGGCACCGCGGTCCGCGCCGGTACAGCGCCCAGGCTCAGTCGCAGCGATCCCGCTCGGCCGACCCGGCTCGCTCGGCGGCCTATCACGTCCTGCGGGCCGTGGCAGCCGGTGCGTATGCCAATCTCGAACTGCCAAAAGCCTTGCGAGACGGCCGTGTTCACGGCCGCGATGCCGCCTTCGCGACCGAACTCACCTACGGCACCCTGCGGATGCAGGGCCTCTACGACGCGATCATTTCGGCCGCTGCGGACCGCCCAGCGGCCCGGATCGATGGCCACCTCCTCGACGTGCTCCGCCTCGGCACCCACCAGCTCCTCGGGATGCGAGTCGCGGCTCACGCGGCTGCGGACCAGACCGTGGGTCTGGCGCGCAATGTCGCCGGTCAGGGCGCGGCTGGCCTCACCAACGCGGTGATGCGACGGATCAGCGAGCACAGTCTCGATGAGTGGATCGCTCAGGTTGCTCCCGACGACCTCGCGCCGATCAAGCGTCTTGCGCTCGTCCACTCCCACCCCGAATGGGTCGTCAAGGCCCTACGCCAGGGCCTGCTCGGGCATGGGGCGGCGACACCAGAGACGATCGACGCCGAGCTCGAGGCACTGCTCGCCGCGGACAACGCGCCCGCACGAGTCGCGCTGGTCGCCCGTCCGGGCCTCGCCGAGATGGCCGAGCTCGAAGACGCCGGCGCGGAGCGCAGCACCTTGTCGCCGGTCGGGGCGCACTGGCCGCAAGGAGATCCGGGGTCGATTGCAGCGGTCCGGCAAGGCCGCGCAGCGGTCCAGGATGAAGGGAGTCAGCTCCTCGCCCTTGCGCTCGCTGCCGTCCCTGTTGAAACCGACGGGCCGCAGCGATGGCTGGACCTCTGCGCTGGGCCGGGCGGCAAGGCTGGCCTGCTGGCGGCTCTCGCGGTCCAGGAGGGAGCCGACCTGGTGGCTAACGAGGTCAGCGAGCACCGCACCGAGTTGGTCCGCCAGACCCTCGCCCCGGCGATCGCTGCCGCCGAAGCGTCCGGTCGCACGATCGAGGTTCGCACCGGGGACGGCCGGGAGGTCGGCGAGGACGAACCCGAGCGCTACACGCGGGTGCTCGTCGACGCCCCGTGCACGGGACTTGGAGCACTCCGCCGACGCCCCGAAGCGCGGTGGCGTCGCCAGCCGAGTGACCTCGGCGAGCTCGGCCCCCTTCAGCGCGATCTCCTCGCGAGCGCGATCGACGCGACCGCACCCGGGGGAGTGATCGCCTACGCGACGTGCAGTCCGCACCTATCGGAGACCACCTTCGTGGTCTCCGATGTGTTGAAGAAGCGCGACGATGTCGAGCAGATCGACGCGCGGCCCTTCCTCCGCGATGCGGCCGGTGAGGTCGTGGCCGATACCGGGGACGGGCCGGCCGTGCAGCTATGGCCGCATCGCCATGGCACCGACGGCATGTACGTCGCCCTGTTGAGGAAGCGCTGACGCCGATGCCACGCGCCGGTGTCCCGCTGGCGGTGTGCACCGCGCTCGCGATGAGCCTCGCCGGGTGCGGGGTCGACGCCAGGTCTGCCGAAGGGGGATCCGCGACCACCGAGGGGATTCCCCCTTCGACATCGGAATCGCCGACGAGCGCGCCGCGTCCGTGGGAGGACCGCGCGATCGAACTCCACATCGATGGCCAGATCAGCGTCGATGGGGGCGAGCCCCTCACTCGCGGAACCCGACTGGTCGGCGTCCTCGGGCGGCCCGATCGGACGACGACGCAGACGATGTGCGGCGATGAGCTCACCCGCAACACCCTCTACCGCTGGGGCGATCTCGTCGTGACCGTGCTCGATCAGCAGCCTGCTGGTCCGAACATCCTCGGGTGGTCGCGAGGCAGCATCATCGGGTGGGATCTCGCTCCGACCGACGGAGCCGACGGGGGCAAGCCCGCCGCGACCGGCCCCGAGGGCGTCACGATCGGAGACGACCTCACCACCGTCGAGCGAGCCTTCGACGGAGAGCGCGCCGCGTCGGTGGAGACGAACCCAGCGACCGGGAAGCGGGAGTTTGGCGTCTGGTACGGCGATTCCGGCGTCGGTTTCGTCTTAGACAGCGCGGACCGGGTTGCCCAGATGTACTCCGGCCACAGCTGCGCGCCTCGCTAAAGCCCGTCGCCGGTGGACGTCCGGTGGGGTTCGCGCGGCCAGTTAGGCTCTCGTCGTGCAGATCTCACCGAGCATCCTCTCCGCCGATTTCGCGAACCTCCAAGACGAACTGGCGGCGATCCGCAACGCCGATTGGGCCCACGTCGATGTGATGGACGCCCACTTCGTGCCGAACCTGACGCTGGGCCTCCCGGTCGTCGAATCCCTCCTCTCGGTGAGCCCGATCCCGATTGACTGCCACCTCATGATCGAAGACCCCGACCGGTGGGCGCCGCCCTACGCCGAGGCGGGTGCGGGGAGCGTCACCTTCCACATCGAGGCCGCTGCAGATCCCCGACGACTCGCGCGCGATATCCGCGCGGCCGGTGCCCGCGCCAGCATGGCGATCAAGCCGGGCACGCCCTTCGCCCCCTACGAAGACCTGCTGCCGGAGCTCGACATGGTCCTCGTGATGACCGTCGAGCCGGGTTTCGGTGGGCAGAGCTTCATGGCCGACATGATGCCCAAGGTGCGCGAGGTTCGAGAGGCAGTCGGCCGCCATGGGGGCGAGATCTGGGTCCAGGTCGACGGGGGAGTCTCGGCCGCAACGATCGAGCAGTGCGCCGAGGCCGGAGCCGACGTCTTCGTCGCGGGCTCTGCGGTCTATGGCGCCGACGATCCGGCGCTCGCCGTCGACGACCTCCGACGCCTCGCCAACGCACACGCCTGCTGATCCCTGGTTCGATGTAGCGCGCCGTCACGCCCCTGCGGTTCGAGGTATTGCGCCGTCACGGGTGACGGGCGAATACCTCGAACCGGCGAAGGGGTTTAGCGCTGGTCGGTGAAGAGGTCGTCCGGGTAGTCGACATTCACCTCATGGATCGTGACATCGAAGCCCAGGTCCGCGCGGGCCACGGGGTTGGACGGGTGCAGGGCGACGCACACCCCGGTTTGCAGATCCAAGGCGACCTCGTACGAGACCGGGTAGTCCGCCATCGGCGGGTCCGCGGTCGGCCCCCCAGCGAGGTGTTCGTGGCGCTCGGATATTTCCCCCCATAGCAGCGGACAGCAGCCGCAGCGGGGCGCGTAGGTCTCAAGCGGCCGTACTCGAGCCCACCACGTGACCCGCCCGCGCCGGGACGTGACGCGTAGGTCGTGGATCTCGGTCCCATCGGACGTCCGAAATGTCGGCCAGCGCAGCTCGGGGAAGGGTTCGGGCAGCACCCGCACCGGTTCGACCTCGGTGCCCTCCGCGTCTCGGTCGTCAGCGCCGTCGGCGAGTTCGACCGGATCGAGCATCGCCACCCACTGATAGGACTGCCACATCGGGTCGTCTGCTTCGAAGGCTGGCCACCGCGGTCGTAGCGCGACGAACCTATCGTCATCACGCACCGGTATGACCGCATCCGCGTCGCGCACCGGCTCGAGGTGAGGAGGATCGGTGGGGACCGGCTCGCCCCCTTCGCGCGCCTGTAGGAGCGATACCGCCCTCGCCCCCTGGCTCACCACGTGGACCTGCCCGTCGACGACCACCCGCATCTCGCCCGGCCGACGAATCCAGGCCATGACCGGCGATGCGCTCCCGGCTCCCTTGAAGCTGAGGTGGATCGTGCGCCATCGCCATGGGGACGATCTGGCCAATGCTCGCCAGCGGTTCTCGGTGAGGTCCATGCGGGTAAGGGTGCCGGTGACGCCCCCAACCCGCCAGCAGGTTTCGGGGAGCGCGGGGCGATTAGGCATGATGTGCGGGCACGTGCTTCGTGACTCGGTGAAATTCCGAACCGGCGGTGTAAAGCCCGCGACCCGGCCGCCCATGCGGACGGTGAACCTGGTGCGATCCCAGGGCCGACGGTCATAGTCCGGACGAGAGAGGCACGGCAGAAGAAGGAGTCACTCATGCATGCCCTCGTGGCAGCGGCGCAAGCCGAGCAGAACATCTTCCAAACCATCTTGGCCGCCGGCATCCCGATCGGCCCCTACACCCTGAACTGGCTGGAGTTCATCGGGATCGCGATCGGTGTCGTCTCGGCGTGGTTCGGGATGAAGCGGGCCGTGTGGGCCTGGCCGGTCGGCATCAGCGCCAACATCATCCTCTTCGCGGTCTACCTCGGCGCCCTCTTCGGCGCAGGGGAGCGGATCCCCCTCTTCGGCCAGGCCGGACGCCAGGTCTTCTTCATCATCACCGCGATCTACGGCTGGTGGCGCTGGAGCCAACTCCGCAAGGCCCGCGGCGTGAGTGCCGACGCCCCGGCGATTCAGCCCCGGTGGGCCCGCACGGCCGAGCGCCTCACGATCGTCGCGGTCTGGCTGGTCGGGACGGTCATCGCGCACACCGTCTTCCAGTGGCTCTGGCACCTGGCTCCGAACCCGCACTGGCAGCCGCAGTGGTGGTTCTTCTGGTGCGACGCCTGGATCTTCGTCGGCTCGATGCTCGCGACCTACATGATGGCCCGCGGCTGGAACGAGTTCTGGCTCGCGTGGATTGCCGTCGACCTCGTCGGGGTTCCGCTCGGTTTCGCGACCGGCTACGTCCCGACCGCGGTCATGTACAGCCTCTACGGGCTCTTCGTCATCTACGGCTTCACCCGGTGGGTCAAGGTGACCCGAGAGGATGCGGCGCAGACCGACGACGACCTGCTCAAGGTCACCTGATGTGGGTGCCCGCCCAGCGGACCGGTGGAGCTCGCTCCGCTGGGCGGGACGTACCCTAAGTGCCCGTGAAGACCTTCGATGACCTATTCGCCGAACTCAGTGAGAAGGCGGTGACTCGCCCCCAGGGGTCGGGCACCGTTGCGGCCCTGGACGCGGGCACTCATGCGATCGGGAAGAAGATCGTCGAGGAAGCCGCCGAGGTATGGATGGCCGCCGAGCACGAAGGGGCAGAGCGCGCGGCCGAAGAGATCAGCCAGTTGCTCTACCACCTGCAGGTGTTGATGATCGCCAATGACCTTGGTCTCGAGGATGTCTACCGTCACCTCTGATGCTCGACTCGTGTCTGACCGTTTGACGTAACCGAAGGGCGTTATGCGTATTGCCGTCCCCAACAAGGGGTCTTTGTCCGAACCCGCCGTCGCGATGCTGCGCGAGGCCGGCTACCGGGTCCGCCGGGATGCCAAGGAACTCGTCGTCGCCGATCCCGACAATGGCGTGGAGTTCTTCTACCTGCGACCGCGCGATATCGCGGTTTACGTCGGGACCGGCCAGGTCGACGCCGGCGTCACCGGACGCGACCTGCTGCTCGACTCGGATTCGCCGGCGAGCGAGATGATGAGCCTCGGCTTTGGCCGCTCGACCTTCCGCTTTGCGGCGCGCCCCGGGTCGCTCACGACGGTCGGCGACCTCGCCGGTCATCGGATCGCGACCTCGTACGCGGGCCTGGTCCGCCACCATCTCGCCGAGCACGGGGTCGAGGCCGAGGTGGTCCGCCTCGACGGGGCCGTCGAGACGGCCATCACCCTCGGGGTCGCCGACGTGATCGCCGACGTCGTCGAGACCGGCACGACCTTGCGCAATCAGGGGTTGGAGGTCTTCGGCGAGCCGATCCTCAACAGCGAGGCGGTGCTCATCAAGGACCCGACCTCCACCGAAACCGCCGCGATCTCGGTCCTGCACCGACGGCTGACGGGCGTCACCACCGCCCGTGAGTACGTGATGCTCGACTACGACTGCCCGATACACCTCGTGGAGCGCGCGAGCGCCCTCACGCCGGGACTTGAGTCGCCCACGGTCTCCCCCCTTCGCGACAAGACCTGGTGTGCGGTCCGAGCGATGGTGCCGCGGGCCCGGACCAACGCGATCATGGATGAGCTGTACGAAGTGGGAGCGCGCGCGATCTTGGTTACCGAGATCACGGCGTGCCGGCTATGAGCGAGAAGGGGGCGATCGCCCCGCCGTTTGTCTCGCATCGGGGTCGCCTTGTGGCCACGATCATCGCCGTGACCGCGATCGTGGTCTTCGGGGCGACAGGTTTCCTGGTGCCCGGGGACAAGTGGTCGATGAGCGACCGGGTCCAGATCCTGGGCCTCGGGCTCGCGATCGCGGCGCTGATGAGCCGCTACGCGACGATCCGGGCGATCCCTCGCGCAGACGGCCTGTGGGTCCGCAACCTCGGCGGACCTCGGTTGGTGGCCTGGAACAGCATCGAGGCGATCCGCTTTTCGGATGGAATGCCGTGGGTGCGGATGGATCTCGACGACGGCGATGAGGTCGCCGTGATGGCGATCCAGCGGGCCGACGGGCCGCGATCGGTGGACGAGGCCCAACGGCTCGCCGATCTAATCGCCGCGCAGGGTCCGACCGGGACCGCTGAGGATCGAGAGGTCCCCCCGCAGGTTTAGGAGTGCTCCGAGCGCGGGGCGCGCGGCGGCTGCTCCGGCGGCACGATCGCGACCGTCTCGGCATGGGTGAGGCCGGTCAGCATCAGCAGATCGACGACCATGGAGCGCACCTGCGCCCGCAAGACCTCCGCCGAGATCGTGGTCCCCTGGACGCCAATCGCGCTCGTCTCGGCAACCTCGATCAGGCCGTCGCGCGCCAGATCGGGGACCTGCTGATCACGCAACTCCTCGGCGAGGGCGCTCACCACATCGGCAAGAGACTCGAGCAACTCGATGTACTCCTCGGGCACCCGCTGACCGTCGCGGACGAGGATGTCGACCCGGCGCGCGAGGACCCGAAGGTTGCGCACGCTGCGATCGAGCGGTTCGAGCAGCCCGGCGATCGCGCGGACCTCTGGCCGCGAACGGGCGTGCAGCGGGGAGAGCGCGACGACCGAGAGACCTTCGTTTGCTGCCTGCTTCAGTTGGGTGAGCAGGTCCTCGCTGGCCCGCGCCCGCGCGAGCGTCCGGTCGGCGGCGACCGGGTCCAGGTCGACCAGGGCTGCCGCGCACTCGCGCAGGATGTCCGCGACCTCGGCGACGACCTCGGCGGCCTCCCGTCGCGGTTGCCGCACCGGTGATCCCGGGGCCGCCATGGCGAGGATCAGCGCGACCACGCCGCCGACGACGGCATCGAGCCACCGGGAGAAGGCCTGCTCCGGCTGGGCCACGAGGGTGGTGACGATGATCGATTGCACCCCGGCCTGCACGGTGAGGAGCGGACCGGCCCCGACCACGGTGGCGATCGCCATCGCGACCGAGGCGATCACCGCGATCTGCCAGACCCCGGAGCCGACGACGGCGACGAAGAGGTCTCCGACGAGCACACCCACGGCGACACCGACGACGAGTTCGGCCACCCGCTGGATCCGCTGGCCGTACGTCAGACCGAGGCACACGACGACGGTGACCGGCGCAAAGAAGGGCTGCGGATGCGAGAGCACGTCCCGGGCGATCCACCAGGCGATGGCCGCTCCGAAGGCGGCGGTCAGGATCCGAGAGGAGCGGGCCCGAAGCCGTCGCAGCCGCACACGCCAGGGCGCCTTCGGTCGCAACACGGCCACCTCGGCACGCATGCTCACCGCGGGGCCTCCGCCCTGATGTGCCCGCTCTCGTCGAGGACGATGTCGGCCCGCGCCGCGGTGTCATCGGTGGCGTAGAGCGCCTCTTCCTGCTGGGCCCATTGGTCCCAGAAGGGGGCGAAGGTCGCCCCGTCGCGAGCCAGTGCTCGCTCCCTTCGGATCGGCTCGGGCACGTCGAGCCAGACGGTCAGAGCGGCGTGATCGCCCGCTGGGCGCACGGAAGAACCGCACCCTTCGACGATGAGCACGTCGGTCACCGGCACCCGCATCGGCGGCCCCCATCGCCCGGCCAGCCAGTCCCACCGGGGCGCGAGCGCTTCACGCCCTTCGCGAAGGGGGATCAGCACCTCCTCGACGAGGCGGGGCACCGACTGGGCGAGCCCCGACCAGCCCGCGTACAGATCGTCCATCGCGACCACCGGCGCGATCGCCGCACCGCCGAGCGCGGTGCTCACCGCGGCGGCGAGGGTGCTCTTGCCCGATCCGGCGCGCCCGTCGATCGCCAGCACCCGGGTCCGACCGCTCGGCGGCGTCGCCGAGCGCAGGCGCTGGGCAAGGGTCCCGGCGGCCGGCGCATGACGGTGAGATGGGCGCATCATCTCCGAGGGTAGTGCGCGCAGTAGATTGGCCCGCGTGTCTGTTGCCGTGCGCGTGATTCCCTGCCTGGACGTCGATGCCGGGCGCGTCGTCAAGGGCGTGAACTTCGTCGGCCTTCGAGACGCCGGCGACCCCGTCGAGCTCGCCCGGCAGTATGGGGAGCAGGGCGCCGATGAACTCACCTTCCTCGACGTCACGGCGAGCAGCGGCAACCGGGAGACGACCTACGAGGTGGTCCGGCGCACGGCCGAAGAGGTCTTCATCCCGCTCACCGTCGGTGGCGGCGTGCGGACCGTCGAGGATGTCGACCGGCTGCTGCGCCACGGGGCGGACAAGGTCGGCGTCAACACCGCCGCGATCGCCCGCCCGGAGCTGATCAGCGAGGTGGCCGACCGCTTCGGTGCCCAGGTGCTGGTCCTATCCGCCGATGTGCGACGGCGGCGGGGCCCCGACGGGGCGCCTACGGGCGGCTACGAAATCACCACCCACGGTGGGCGCACCGGCGTCGACCTCGATGCGATCGAATGGTGCGCGCGGGCGGCCGAGCTCGGCGCTGGGGAGATCCTGCTCAACTCGATGGATGCCGATGGCACCAAGGATGGCTTCGACCTCGAGTTGATTCGCGCGGTGCGGGCCGAGGTCGCGATTCCCGTGATCGCGAGCGGCGGAGCGGGGGCGGTCGACCACTTCGCGCCCGCCGTCGCCGCGGGCGCCGATGCGGTCCTCGCGGCGAGCGTGTTCCACTTCGCAGAACTCACCATCGGCGAGGTCAAGGATGGCCTCACCGCTGCGGGATACCCGGTTCGACGGGGCCGGGCGGACGACCGGTCGCTCTAGCGCGGCCGTCAGATCCCGAGAGGGGCCGTGCGGAGCTGCTCGATGGCTGCGGGCTGGCCGATGAGTTCGACCCCGGCGACCTGCTGACGGCCGAAGCCGAAGAGGATCAGTTCACCCGGTGACCCGTGCACGTCGACCTGCCCGTCGCCGCTTCCCTTGGCGGTGAGGGTGCCCCGGCTGCCGAGGAGCCGGACGGCGACCGGAGACTTGCCGTAGAGCATCTTGGCCATGAGCCGCAGTCGCTTCCACAGCGCGTCGCGGAAGGGCAGCGAGAGCGGCCGCCGCGCGCTGGGGTCGGATGCTCGCAGGATGTCCTCATGGTGGACGAACATTTCGATGAGGTTCATCTGGTCATCGATCACGCCGAGGTGGGCGGGGTGCCAGGCTGGCGGCCCGCTGCGGATCAGGTCGACGAGTTCCTCGAAGGGGGTCGTCGCGGCCAACTGACGGGTTTCCCGGTCGGTCCGCTCGGCGAGGAAGGGGATCATGATGCCGGCCGCCGTCAGGGGGCGCCGCTCTCGAATCACCAGATGGGCGGCGAGTTCGGCGGTGGTCCAGTCGCCGCACAGGGTCGGGGCATTCGGGCCGTACTCCTCGAGGGTGTCGGCGAGGGCAAGGCGCTCGGCGCGTGCCGGACGGGACATCGCGACAACTCCTTAGCAAAACTCGGGTAAGCCGCGGCCTCTTCGGGCCGACCGGCCGATGAACGCTAGGAAGACTACGGGGTCGGCTGCCCGCAGGAGCCCCGACCGAGGTCGGTGATCTGCGGTGAGGACGGCACAATGGCTCGCGTGACTTCGATTCTCGACCCTGCCGTGGCAGCGCGGCTCAAGCGCGACCCGTCGGGTCTGGTGGCCGCGATCATCCAGCAGCACGACAGCGGAGAGGTCCTCATGCTCGGCTGGATGGACGACGAGGCGCTGCGCCGCACCCTCACCGAGGGGCGGGTGACCTTCTGGTCACGCAGCCGCGCGGAGTACTGGCGCAAGGGGGATACCTCGGGCCATGTCCAGCACGTCAGGTCGGTCGCTCTCGACTGCGACGGAGATGCCCTGCTGGTGCGCGTCGACCAGGTCGGCGCCGCCTGCCACACCGGCGATCGCACCTGCTTCGACTCCGGCGACCTCGGAGCAACGGTCGAGGGAGCGGCATGACGGCCGCCCCGGATACGTTGCCGGACCTGGGCTTCGGGCAGACCTGGCCGACCCGCGACACCTTCCTGGTCCTCGCTGAAGACCGCCGGGTCATCCCGGTGGTACGCAAGCTCATGGCCGACGCCGAGACCCCCGTCGGCGTCTATCGCAAACTCGCCGGCGACGAGCCCGGGACCTTCTTGCTCGAATCCGCCGAACACGGTGGGGTGTGGTCCCGCTGGTCGATCATCGGCGCCGCGAGCCGGGCCACCCTGACCGAGAAGGGGGGAGAAGCGCACTGGATCGGTGAGCCCCCGGTCGGCGTGCCGACGAGCGGAGACCCGACCCATGCCCTGCGGGACACCGTCGCCGCCCTCGCGACCGAGCCGATCACCGGCTTGCCGCCGCTCACCTCCGGGCTCGTCGGCTCGATCACCTACGACGCTGTGCGCCGCTGGGAGCGGGTCCCGGCCGAGCTGCCCGACACGCTCCACATCCCCGAGATCGCGATGGTGCTCGCCACCGATGTCGCCGTCTTCGATCACTCCGACGGCTCCTTGCTGCTCGTTGCCAATGCGATCAACTACGACGCCAGCGACGAGCGGGCCGAGCAAGCCTGGGCCGATGCGGTGGCCCGGCTCGATGAGATGACCGCGCGCCTCGCCGAACCCGCGCCGAGCACCGTCGCCGTCATTGACGTCCCCACCGCCGAGGCGGCGCTCGAGGAGGTCGTGAGCGATGTCACGGCCGAGCGCTACCAAGAGCTGGTCGAATCGGCGAAGGAGGACATCCGCGCAGGGGAGGTCTTCCAGGTCGTCTTGAGTCAGCGCTTTTCCATGCCGTGCGATGTCGAGGCGCTGCAGGTCTACCGGGCGCTTCGGGCGAGCAATCCCAGCCCGTACATGTACCTCTTCCGCCTCCCGCACCCCGACGGCGGGAGCTACGAGATCGTCGGCTCGTCGCCGGAGGCCCTGGTGAAGGTGACCGGCCGCGAGGCGATTACTCACCCGATCGCCGGGACCCGACCGCGCGGCAAGAGTCCCGATGAGGACCGGCACCTCGGCGAGGACCTGCTCGCCGATCCCAAGGAGCGCTCCGAGCACGTCATGCTGGTCGACCTCGGGCGCAATGACCTGCAGCGCGTGTGCGAGGCCGGGACGGTCGACTGCGTTGAGCTGATGGCCGTGCGCCGCTACAGCCACGTCATCCACCTGGAGTCGACGGTGGTCGGTCAGATGCGTCCCGAGTGTTCCGCGTACGACGTGCTCGTCGCGACCTTCCCTGCCGGGACGCTCTCCGGGGCACCGAAACCTCGCGCCCTGGCCCTGATCGAGCAGTACGAGCGGTCCCGTCGCGCCGTGTACGGCGGGGTCGTCGGCTACCTGGACTTCCACGGCGACCTCGACATGGCGATCGCGATCCGAACCGCCGTGCTGATCGACGGCCGGGCCCACGTCCAGGCCGGTGCCGGGATCGTCGCCGACTCCGTGCCCGCCACGGAGTATCAGGAGTGCGTCAACAAGGCCCGTTCGGCGCTCACCGCGGTCGCCCAGGCCCGAGCGATGCAGACGATCGCATGACCCGCTTCCTCGGGCGCAAGCTGAGCGTCGTCCTCTTCGCCGTCCTCGGCGGACTCGTCGCGCTCGCGGCGAGCCGCTCGACCTGGATCACCGGGACCGCCGATTCGCTGCTCGGCCCGGTGCGGGCCGAGGTCGACGGCACCCAGGCCGCCCCGGGCCTCGCGGCAATCGGCCTGGTCGCGTTGGCGGCAGCGGTCGCTGCGGTGACCGGGCGGCGGATCGGCCGGATCATTGCCGCGGTGATCCTCTTCGCGTGTGGTGCGGGCGTCGTCTTCCTCGTGATTCGCTCGATCACCTCCGCCGACTCGATTCTGGGCGGGGTCGCCGCGACCGACACCGGTGCCCTCGGGGCGTACGAGGCGCATGCGACGGTCAGTATCTGGCCCTGGCTGACGCTGATCAGCGCCCTCTTCTTCGCCCTCGCCGTCTTCGGGATCGCCGTCGGTGGACGCGCGTGGAGTGGCCTCGGTGGTCGGTACGACGCCGGCGGCGGGGAAGCCGACGTCAGTGGAGCGCGCGGCGAACGGGTCACCTCCGACTGGGATCGGTTGAGCGCAGGGGAGGACCCGACCGAGCCCGGGGACGGCGAAGCGCGGCGGCGAGGTTAGCCTTAACCCCATGCCCAGCGTGCTCGAGACCATCATCGACGGCGTCCGAGCGGACCTCGCCCGGCGCGAGAGCGACCTCCCGCTGGCCCGCCTCGCCCAACTCGCCGAAGCGGCCGAGCCCGCCCGTGACGTCGTGACCCGGCTCCAGGCCCCGGGACTGTCGGTGATCGCCGAGGTGAAGCGGAGCAGCCCGAGCAAGGGCGCGCTCGCCGAGATCACCGATCCCGCCGCCCTCGCCTCCCAGTACGCGATCGGGGGAGCCACCGCGATCTCGGTTCTGACCGAAGAACGCCGCTTCGGGGGCAGCCTGGCCGACCTTGATGCAGTCCGGGCGGCGGTCCCGACACCCTTGCTGCGCAAGGACTTCATGGTGACCGACTACCAGTTGTGGGAGGCGCGGGCGCACGGCGCCGACCTGATCTTGCTGATCGTCGCCGCGCTGGAGGACCAGGACCTGGCCCGCATGCTGGACCTCACCGCCCAACTGGGGATGACCGCTCTGGTCGAGGTCCACGACGAAGCCGAGACCATGCGCGCGCTCGATCTCGGCGCGAGCGTCATCGGGGTCAACAACCGCAACCTGAAGACCCTGGAGGTGGACAACTCCACCTTCGCCCGCCTCGCACCGCTGATCCCCGCCGAGTGCGTCCGCGTCGCCGAGTCCGGGGTCCGTGGGCCGCAGGATGCAGCGTCCTTCGCCCGAGCGGGCGCTGACGCGATCCTTGTCGGTGAGGCCCTCGTGACCGGAGGGGACCCGGCCGCTGCGGTCGCCGCGATGATTGCCGAAGGGACGGCAGCCCAGACGATGACGAAGGGGGTGCTCCGATGACCGGCACCCCGGGGCGCTTTGGAGCCTTCGGCGGTCGATACGTCCCCGAGGCCCTGATCCCCGCGCTCGAGGAACTCGACGAATCCTGGCGCAAGGCGATGGTGGATCCGCAATTCGAGGACGAACTCGCCCGCTTGCACCGCACCTACACCGGACGACCGAGCATCATCACCGAGGTTCCGCGCTTCGCGGCACACGCCGGTGGTGCGCGGATCATCCTCAAGCGCGAAGACCTCAACCACACCGGATCGCACAAGATCAACAACGTCCTGGCGCAGTGCTTGCTCACCAAGCGCATGGGCAAGCGTCGGGTGGTCGCCGAGACCGGAGCCGGTCAGCATGGCGTCGCGACGGCGACCGCTGCGGCGCTCATGGGCCTTGAATGCACCGTCTACATGGGCAAGGTCGATACCGAGCGGCAGGCCCTCAACGTCGCGAGGATGCGGATCCTCGGCGCGACAGTGGTGCCGGTGGAGCACGGCAGCGCGACCTTGAAGGACGCGATCAACGAAGCCCTTCGCGACTGGGTCACCAATGTCGGCCACACCCACTACGTCCTCGGGACGGTGACCGGCCCGCACCCCTTCCCCGAAATGGTGCGCGACTTCCACAAGATCATCGGCGAAGAGGCCCGCGAGCAGGTTCTCGAGCTCACCGATCGCCTCCCCGATGCCGTCATCGCGTGCGTGGGGGGCGGGTCCAATGCCATGGGGATCTTCCACCGCTTCATCGGTGACGAAGGGGTCCGCCTGATCGGCGTCGAGGCGGGAGGGGCCGGCATCGAAGGGGGCCGACACGCCGCCCGCTTCGCGACGGCCGAGCCGGGCGTCCTCCACGGCGCGATGAGCTATCTCATGCAAGATGACGAGGGCCAGACCCTCGAGACGCATTCGGTGTCCGCGGGACTGGACTACCCGAGCGTGGGCCCAGAGCACGCTTACTTGCGCGACACTGGCCGGGCCGAGTACCGGTACGCGACCGACGACCAGGCGATGGAGGCCTTCCGCCTGCTCTGCCGCACGGAGGGGATCATCCCGGCCTTGGAGTCGGCGCACGCGCTCGCTGGTGCCCTCGAGGTCGGCCGGGAACTGGGTCCGGACGCGCTCATCCTTGTCAATCTCTCCGGCCGGGGCGACAAAGACATGCACACCGCGGCCCGGTGGTTCGGCCTGGTCGACGAGCAGGAGGCCTAAGTGACGGCACCGTCTACGACCCGGGGGACCGGGGAGGTTCTTCGCGCCTGCCGGGACGAAGGGCGCGCTGCGCTCATCGGATATCTCCCGATCGGCTACCCCGACGTGGAGACGTCCATCCGCGCGATGGTCGCGATGGTCCGTGCCGGGGTCGACATTGTCGAAGTCGGCGTGCCCTACTCGGACCCGCTGATGGACGGCGCCGTGATCCAGCGCGCGGCGGCCGAGGCCCTCGCCGGCGGGGTGCACGTCTCCGATGTCTTCCGAGCGACCCGAGCGGTTCGCGACGCGGGGGCGCCGCCCATCGTGATGAGTTACTGGAATCTCGTCCTGCGTCGCGGCGTCGAGCGCTACGCCACCGACCTCGCCGAGAGCGGCGGAGCCGGGCTGATCACCCCTGACCTCGTGCCGGATGAGGCGGGCGAGTGGATCTCGGCGAGCGATGAGCACGGGCTCGACCGCGTCTTCTTGATCGCCCCGAGTTCGACGCCGGAGCGCCTCGCCTGGGTCACCTCCCAGTGCCGAGGTTTTGTCTACGCGGCCTCGACGATGGGGGTGACCGGGGCGCGCCGGGAGGTCGGTTCGGCCGCACCCGAACTCGTCGCCCGTGCCCGCGAGGCTACGGATCTGCCGATCTGCGTGGGCCTTGGGGTCTCTGATCGTGAGCAGGCGGCAGAAGTGGCTCAGTTCGCCGATGGAGTGATCGTCGGCAGCGCGCTCGTGGCCTGCCTGGCGGACCGGGAACCCGACGCGGGCATCGCCGCGTTGGAGGAGCTGACGGCGGACCTCGCCGCCGGCGTGAGGCAGGGATAAGGGATGCGCAAAGAGCAGGTGCTGGACCTCATCGGGCTCGCTGCCCGGCTGATCCTTGGCGTGGTCTTGATCATCGCCGGCGCGGTGAAGATCCCCAACCCTCAGTTGTCCAGCCGCGCCGTCCAGGCCTACGAGATCCTCCCGTATGACCTCGCCGGCACGGTCGGAATCGTCCTGCCGTACATCGAGGTCTTCGTCGGGGTCCTGCTCGTCCTTGGCATCTTCACCCGCTTCGCGGCGATCATCAGCACCCTGCTCATGATCGCCTTTGTCATCGGGATCTCCCAGGCCTGGGCGCGTGGCCTCCAGATCGATTGCGGCTGTTTCGGCGGGGGCGGAGCGCTCGCCGCCGGAGAAGAACCGAGTTATCTCGTCGACCTCCTTCGAGACGCCGGGCTCGTCCTCCTGGGCGCCTGGTTGATCTGGCGTCCCCGCTCCCTCGCGAGCCTCGACCGGCGCCTCTTCGGCAACGCCTGACTCACGACCGGCCCTGCACCGCATAGAGTCAGGGCACCACCTCACCGTTAAAGGGGAACAGCACGTCCATGGCACCGCAAAACGACCGCAAGGCGAAGATCGCCGCGGCAGCCCCGAAAAACTCCGGTTCGGCCAACAAGATCGTCGTGGCTGGCATCGTGGCGATCGTCGCCGTGATCGCGGTGGTGGCCGCGGTGATCTTCCAGCAGGTCTCGGCCAACAACAAGGTCGAAGAGGCCAAGAACGTCGCCCAGGTCGACCGGGTCCCGGAGGGGACCAAGGACGGCGAAGGCTGGGTGTCCAATTCCGACGTGAATCTCGCCAATGGCGCCCCGACCATCGATGTCTACGAAGACTTCCGGTGCCCGGTCTGCGCCGTCTTTGAGCGCGCCCTCGGTCACGAGCTCGAAACCCTCGCGGCGGACGGCAAGATCAAGTTGGTCTACCACCTAAAGACCGTGATCGACACCAACACCAACTCCGATAACTCGGCGGTGTCGGCCTCGAGCGCGCTCTGCGCCGCGGACCAGGGCGCGTGGACGAAGTACCACGAGGAGCTCTTCGCCCGTCAGCCGCAGGAGCCGAACCCCTTCACCGACGACGCCCTGACCGAGGCGGCGAAGGGCGCGGGTCTCGAAGGGGAGAAGCTGGACGCTTGGCAGAAGTGCACCAACGAGCGGACCTACGTCAAGTACGTCCAGAGCGTCGACGAAGCCAGCTTCAAGGCCGGCGTGCGTGGAACCCCCGCGATCAAGGTCAACGGGACCGAACTCAACTGGGGCACCTTCGTCAACCAGGACGGGTCCGCCAATGAGGCCCAGCTGCCGGTCTTCGAGCAGATCGTGACCTCCGGCGACGTCCCCGCAGATCGCGTCGCTCCGAAGCGGTGATTCCCACCTCCCTGCCGAGCCCCACGGTCGGCGTCCTTCAGATCGGTCCGCTCGCGATCCATGCCTATGCCCTGTGCATCCTCATCGGGATCGCCGCGGCCGTGGCGATCGCGCAGCGCCGACTTGCCGACCGGGGCGGCAGGGAGGGAGCCGTGCTCGACGTGGCCCTCTGGGCGGTCCCCTTCGGAATCATCGGCGGGCGGCTCTACCACGTCATCACCACCCCCCAGCCCTATTTCGGTGAAGGGGGGAATCCGCTCGATGCCCTGAAGATCTGGAACGGTGGACTCGGGATCTGGGGTGCCATCGCCATGGGCGCCCTCGGGGCGTACATCGCCTGCCGGCGCTATGACATCCCCTTCCTCGCCCTCGCCGATTCGGCGGCGCCTGGGATCGCGGTTGCTCAGGCCATCGGGCGGTGGGGGAACTGGTTCAACAACGAAATCTACGGTGAACCGACAGACCTGCCCTGGGGCCTTGTGATCCATCAGTTCTCCGGTGGCCGCGCGGTGCTCGACGCCGAGGGCCAGCCGATCGTCCTTGGGACCTTCCACCCGACCTTCTTGTACGAGTCGATCTTCTGCCTGCTGCTCGCGATCGCGCTGCTGTTGCTCGACCGCTACCGCGACCTCGCTCCCGGCCAGGTCCTCGGCGCCTATGTGGCGGGCTATCCGCTTGGGCGCATCATCCTGGAGACGATGCGGACCGACCACGCCAACGAGATCCTCGGCCTCCGCGTCAACATCTGGACCTCGGTTCTCGTCTTCATCCTTGGCCTTGCGATCTGGGTGTATTGCGGTCGGCGCGCGAAGCGCCCCACGTCCGGCCCCACCACCCCTTCGCACCCAGCGTCCGTCTCAGATAGTGAGAAGGTAGCGACCACAACGTAAGACGGTCGCTGTTATGATCCCGCCACGTGGCCGATGCCGTCCACGTCGCTCCTCCACATGCCGGATCACCTGCGCCAGCAGGCTGGTTCGGGCATGTCCAGATCAACTCGACGACGAAGGACGGTGACTGATGTCTTCGACCCCCTTCACCCGCTACTCGGCTCACCCCGCTGACCAGGGCCTCTACCGCCGCGACCAGGAACACGACGCATGCGGCGTCGCCATGGTGGCCACGATGCGCGGCCATGCCGGACGGGACATCGTCGACCATGCCCTGACGGCTCTGACGAATCTTGAGCACCGCGGTGCCACCGGTGCCGACCCCCTCGTCGGGGATGGCGCCGGGATCTTGACTCAGGTCCCCGACGCGTTCCTGCGCGAGGTCGTCGACTTCGACCTGCCGCAGGCGGGCCACTACGCGGTTGGTATCGCCTACGTCCCCCGCGAGGATGACGAACGCGCCGCCGTCATCGAGACCATCGAACGGGTCGTTGATGAGGAGGGCCTCGAGGTCCTCGGCTGGCGCGAGGTGCCCGTCAACCGGGACATCGTCGGCCAGATGGCCCGCGACTGTATGCCGTACTTCTGGCAGTTGTTCATCGCGAGCCCCGATCGCGCGCTGAGCGGGCTGGACCTCGACCGGCAGGCCTACACGGTGCGCAAGCGGGCCGAGCACGAATCCGATGTCTACTTCGCCTCGCTGTCGGCGCGGACCCTCGTCTACAAGGGCATGCTGACGACCGCCCAGCTCGAGCCCTTCTACCCCGACCTCAGCGACCTGCGGTTCGCCAGCGAGTTGGCCCTGGTCCACTCCCGCTTCTCGACCAACACCTTCCCGAGTTGGCCGCTCTCGCACCCCTTCCGGTTCATCGCCCACAACGGCGAGATCAACACCGTCAAGGGCAACCGCAACTGGATGAACGCGCGCGAGTCGCAATTGCACTCCGAGCTGATCCCTGGCGACTTCGAGCGGCTGAGCCCGATCTGCACCCCGGGTGCCTCGGATTCGGCGACCTTCGATGAGGTCCTTGAGCTGCTCCATCTCGGTGGCCGCTCCCTGCCGCACGCGGTCTTGATGATGATCCCCGAGGCCTGGGAGAACCACGCGACGATGGACCCCGCCCGTCGGGCGTTCTACGAGTTCCACTCGATGTTTATGGAACCGTGGGACGGTCCGGCCTGCGTCACCTTCACCGACGGCACCCTCGTCGGTGCGGTCCTGGACCGCAATGGCCTCCGCCCCGGGCGGTACTGGGTGGCCGACGACGGCCTGGTGGTCCTGGCCTCCGAGTCGGGTGTGCTGAACCTGCCGGCCGAGAAGGTCATCCGCAAGGGACGGCTCACCCCGGGCCGGATGTTCCTCGTCGACACCGCTGCCGGGCGGATCATCGAAGATGACGAGATCAAGAGCGAGCTCGCCGCGGCCGAGCCCTACGCCGAGTGGCTGCACGCTGGCCTGGTGAACTTGGGCGACCTCCCGCCGCGCGAGCACATCATGCACACCCCGGCGTCGGTGGCGCGGCGCCAACAGACCTTCGGGTACACCCAAGAAGAGCTGACGATCCTGCTGACCCCGATGGCCAAACTCGGTGGTGAGGCGCTGGGGTCGATGGGGACCGACACGCCGATCGCGGTCCTGTCCGAAAAGCCGCGGCTGATCTTCGACTACTTCACCCAACTCTTCGCCCAGGTGACGAACCCTCCGCTCGATGCCATCCGCGAGGAACTCGTTACCGCGCTCGGTACCGCGATCGGGCCCGAGGGCAATGCCCTCGACGCGTCGCCATCGCACGCTCGTCAGGTCGTGCTCCCCTTCCCGGTGATCGACAACGACGAACTCGCCAAGATCGTGCACATCAACGCCGATGGCGACCTCCCGGGCTACGCAACCCATGTCGTGCGGGGTCTCTACGAAGTCGGTGGGGGAGCGGAAGCGCTCCGGGCCCGGATCGAGGAGATCTTCACCGAGGTGTCCGCGGCGATCGAAGGGGGCGCGCGGTTCATCGTCCTCTCCGACCGGGACTCGGGGCGCGATCTGGCGCCGATCCCGTCGCTGCTGCTCACCTCCGCCGTCCACCACCACCTCATCCGCGAGAAGACCCGGACCCAGGTCGGTCTGCTGGTCGAGGCTGGCGACGTCCGCGAGGTGCACCACGTCGCCCTTCTCGTCGGGTACGGGGCCGCGGCGATCAACCCCTACCTCGCGATGGAATCCGTCGAGGACATGGTGCGCCGTCGGGTGATTGACGGGGTGACCTCGGAGCAGGCCGTCCGCAACCTCATCAAGGCGCTCGGTAAGGGCGTGCTGAAGGTGATGTCCAAGATGGGCATCTCGACCGTCGCCTCCTACCGCGGGGCCCAGGTCTTCGAGGCGATCGGCCTCTCCCAGGAACTGGTCGATGAGTACTTCACCGGCACGGTGAGCCAGCTAGGCGGCATTGGCCTTGAGGTCATCGCCTCCGAGGTCGAAGCGCGCCACGCGACGGCCTACCCGGCCGACGGGATGCGCCTGCCGCACCGGAACCTCCAGGTCGGTGGCGAGTACAAGTGGCGTCGCGAAGGTGAGCCCCACCTCTTCGACCCCGAGACGGTCTTCCGCCTCCAACACTCGACCCGCGCGCGCCGCTACGACGTCTTCAAGGAGTACACGGCGCGCGTCGACGAGCAGTCCGAGCGCCTCATGACGCTGCGCGGCCTCTTCGAGCTCGGTGGCGCGACGCCCCGTGAGCCGATCGACATCAACGATGTCGAGCCGGTCAGCGAGATCGTCAAGCGCTTCTCCACCGGCGCGATGAGCTACGGCTCGATCAGCCAGGAAGCCCACGAGACGCTCGCCGTCGCGATGAACCGCCTCGGCGCTAAGTCCAATACCGGCGAAGGCGGTGAGGACCTCGACCGGCTTATGGACCCGGAGCGGCGCAGCGCCATCAAGCAGGTGGCCTCGGGACGGTTCGGGGTGACCTCGACCTACCTCACCAACGCCGATGACATCCAGATCAAGATGGCTCAGGGTGCCAAGCCGGGCGAAGGGGGTCAGCTGCCCGGCCACAAGGTCTACCCCTGGGTGGCGAAGACGCGGCACTCGACCCCGGGTGTGGGGCTGATCAGCCCGCCGCCGCACCACGACATCTACTCGATCGAGGATCTCGCTCAGCTGATCCACGACCTGAAGAACGCCAACCCGCAGGCTCGCGTGCACGTCAAGCTCGTGTCCGAGGTCGGCGTCGGCACGGTCGCGGCTGGGGTGTCCAAGGCGCACGCGGACGTGGTCCTCATCTCCGGCCATGACGGCGGGACGGGCGCCTCGCCGCTCACCTCGCTCAAGCACGCGGGCGGTCCCTGGGAGCTCGGACTCGCCGAGACCCAGCAGACGCTGGTGCTCAACGGTCTGCGTGACCGGATCGTGGTGCAGGTCGACGGGCAGATCAAGACCGGCCGCGATGTCGTCATCGCGGCGCTGCTTGGCGCGGAGGAGTTCGGCTTCGCCACCGCTCCGCTCGTCGTGAGCGGCTGCATCATGATGCGGGTCTGCCACCTCGACACCTGCCCGGTCGGGATCGCGACCCAGAACCCCGAGCTGCGCTCCCGCTTCTCGGGCAAGCCGGAGTTCGTCGAGACCTTCTTCGAGTACATCGCCGAAGAGGTCCGCGAGCACCTGGCGGCGCTCGGCTTCCGCTCGATCGCGGAAGCGGTCGGCCAGGTCTCGGCTCTCGACACCCGCAAGGCGATCGAGCACTGGAAGGCCTCTGGCCTTGACCTCGCGCCGATCTTCGCCGAGGTCGAGTCCTTCGACGGCTCCGGGATCAGCCACCGCATCGGTCAGGATCACGGCCTCCAGCACGCCCTGGACCACCGCCTCATCTCCATCGCCGAGCCGGCGTTGTCCGATGGCGCCCCGGCGCGCGGTGAGATCGAGGTCAGCAATGTCAACCGCACGGTCGGCACGATGCTCGGCCACGAGGTCACCCGTCGCTATCCCGAGGGTCTGCCGGACGGCACGATCGAGATCACCCTGCGCGGTTCGGCGGGCCAGTCCTTCGGGGCCTTCCTGCCGGCGGGCGTGACGCTGCGCCTGATCGGCGATAGCAATGACTACGTCGGCAAGGGTCTCTCCGGTGGCCGGGTCGTCGTCCGCCCGCACGAATCCTCCGCGCTCGTCGCCGAGGACAACATCATCGCGGGCAATGTCATCGGCTACGGCGCGACCTCCGGGGAGATCTTCCTGCGGGGCATGGTCGGTGAACGCTTCTGTGTCCGAAACTCCGGGGCGACCGCGGTCGTCGAAGGCGTCGGCGATCACGGTTGCGAGTACATGACCGGTGGCATCGTCCTTGTCCTCGGGCAGACCGGGCGCAACTTCGCGGCCGGCATGTCCGGTGGCGTCGCCTATGTCCTCGACCTCGACGAGTCCCGCGTCAACCCCGAACTCGTCGATGTGACCCCCCTTCGGCCCGACGACCGCACTACGGTCCGCCAGTTGCTCGAGCAGCACCTCGCGTGGACCGACTCGGCCGTCGCCGAACGTTTGTTGGCGGACTTCGAAAGCGCAGCGGAGCGCTTCTCGCTGGTCCTGCCGCGTGACTACCAGCGCGTCCTCGACGTGCGCTCCGATGCCGAGTCCGAGGGACTCGACCTCGACGGACCGCTCGTCTGGGACCGGATCATGGAGGCTTCCCGTGGCTGATCCTCAAGGCTTTTTGACTACCCGCGAGCGCGAGCTCCCGGCACGCCGCCCCGTCCCGGTGCGGATCAAGGACTGGAAGGAGGTCTACGAGGAGCAGGAACTCAGCCAGCTCCAACGTCAGGCCGGCCGCTGCATGGACTGTGGCATCCCCTTCTGCCACTCCGGCTGTCCGCTTGGGAACCTCATCCCCGAGTGGAATGACCTCGCCTGGAAGGGGGACTGGCACGACGCCATCGAGCGCCTCCATGCCACGAACAACTTCCCGGAGTTCACCGGGCGGCTCTGCCCGGCGCCGTGTGAGACCGCGTGTGTGCTCGGCATCAACCAACCGGCCGTCACCATCAAGCAGGTCGAGGTCACGACGATCGAGCAGGCCTTCGGGCGCGGCGATGTCCCGCCGCAGATCCCGGACCGCCTGACCGGTAAGACCGTGGCCGTCATCGGGTCGGGCCCAGCGGGTCTTGCCGTCGCCCAGCAACTGACCCGCGCGGGTCACACCGTCGCGGTCTACGAGCGGGCCGATAAGCCCGGCGGTCTGCTGCGGTACGGCATCCCCGAGTTCAAGATGGAAAAGCGGATCGTCGACCGGCGCATCTGGCAGATGGAAGCCGAGGGCACGCGCTTTCGCTCCGGCGTTGACGTCGGCACCGAGATCACCGGCCAGCAGCTGCGGGACCGCTACGACGCGGTGGTGCTCGCGACCGGCGCGACCGTCCCGCGCGATCTGCCCGTCCCGGGTCGGCACTGCGACGGGATCGTCCAGGCGATGGACTTCCTCCCCGACGCCAACCGGGTGAGCCTTGGCGAAGAGGTCGAGGGCCAGGTGACCGCGGAGGGCAAGGACGTCATCATCATCGGTGGCGGTGACACCGGCGCCGACTGCCTCGGGACCTCCCTTCGCCAGGGCGCGAAGTCGGTCACCAGCTTGGAGATCATGCCCCGCCCCGGCGAGGACCGCGCGCCCGGACAGCCCTGGCCCACCTACCCGCAGATCTTCCGGGTCGCCTCCGCCCACGAGGAAGGGGGCGAGCGGGTCTATGCCGTCAGCACCACCGAGATCATCGAGGACGAGGACGGCAAGGTCGCCGGTCTGAAACTCCAAGAGGTCACTCTCGGCGAGGGCGGCTTCGAGCCGGTCCCCGGCACCGAGCGGGTCCTGCCGGCGCAGCTGATCCTGCTCGCGATGGGCTTCCTCGGCCCGGAGGGTGACGGCGTGGTCCAGCAGCTCGGGGTCGAGCTCGATGCGCGCTCCAATATCGTGCGCGACCGCAACTACATGACCTCGGTCCCCGGCGTTTTCGTCGCCGGAGACGCCGGGCGCGGTCAGTCCCTGATCGTCTGGGCCATCGCCGAGGGCCGCGCCGCCGCTCACGGCGTCGACGCCTACCTCATGGGCAGCTCGGCGCTCCCGCGGCCGATCAACCCCACGGACCGGCCCCTCGTCGTCTGAGGCCACCTGAAGTTCACTTCCTGGCGAAGGGGGTGGGCGTGACTGCGGTCACGCCCACCCCCTTCGGCGCATTAGGGTTGTCCGCATGCGCAGAGCCAAGATTGTGTGCACCATGGGGCCGGCCACCGCGGGCCACGAGAAGTTGGTTGCCCTGGTCCGCGCCGGGATGGACGTCGCCCGGTTGAACTTCTCCCACGGCACCCATGAGGGCCACGCGGACGTCTACATGGGCGTCCGCCGAGCGAGCGACGAGGTCGGGCGGGCCGTCGGCATCCTGGCGGATCTCCAGGGCCCAAAGATCCGCACCGGCCTCTTCGCGGAGGGCCCCGTGTTGCTCTCGGCGGGGGATACCTTCACGATCACGACGCGCGATGTCCCGGGCGATAAGGAGATCGTCGGGACGACCTATCACGGCCTGGCGGCGGATGTCCGCGTCGGCGACCGCATCCTGATCGATGACGGGAAGATCTCACTGATCGCCCGCCAGGTGACCGATACCGACGTGATCACGACGGTGATCGACGGCGGGATGATCTCGGACCACAAGGGCATCAACCTCCCCGGCGTCGCCGTGAGCGTCCCGGCCTTGTCCGAAAAGGACGAGGCCGACCTGCGCTTCGCCATCCAACTTGGCGTCGACGTCATTGCGCTGTCCTTCGTCCGCTCCGCCGACGACATCGGGATCGTGCACCGGATCATGGACGAAGAGGGCAAGCGTTTGCCCGTCATCGCCAAGATCGAAAAGCCGCAGGCCGTGGAGAACCTCCCGGAGATCATCCAGGCCTTCGACGGCGTCATGGTGGCTCGCGGCGATCTCGGAGTCGAACTGCCGCTCGAAGAGGTCCCGCTCGTCCAAAAGCGCGCCGTCGAGATCGCGCGGCGCCAGGCCAAGCCGGTGATCGTCGCGACCCAGGTGCTCGAGTCGATGATCGAAAACCCGCGCCCGACCCGCGCCGAGGCCTCGGACGCCGCAAACGCCGTCCTCGACGGCACCGACGCGCTGATGCTCTCTGGGGAGACCTCGGTCGGGGCCCATCCCGTCGAGGCGGTCCGCACCATGTCGCGGATCATCGAAAACACCGAGACCCATGGGCTCGAACGCATGGCGGTGCTCGGCACGACGCCGACGACGAAGGGCGGCGCCATCACCGCCTCGGCGGCCCACATCGGCAATCTGCTCGATGTGAAATATCTCATTACCTTCACTCAATCCGGCGACACCGCTCGGCGAATGGCGCGGGTGCGGCCGCGGATTCCGATGCTCGCTTTTACCCCCTTGCAGTCGACTCGCTCGAAGCTCGCGCTGACCTGGGGCGTGGAGACCTTCCTCGTCTCGCCGACGCGACACACCGACCAAATGGCCATGCAGGTCGACCAGGTCCTGCTCGACGCCGGTCGGGTCGAAGAGGGCGACCTGGTCGTCATCGTCGCGGGATCACCGCCGGGGCTTCCGGGCTCGACCAACGCGTTGCGGGTCCACCAGATCGGTGACGCACGCAACCGACTCGCCGCTGCCTACGAAGAGTTGTACTGATCCGACGGGGCCGGTGTGCATCGGGGGCATCCCGTCTGGCTACACTGGCCGCACCCTTGCCGGGGTGGTGGAATGGCAGACACGGGGCACTCAAAATGCTCTGCCCTTTTCGGGCGTGCGGGTTCAAATCCCGCCCTCGGCACTGATTCGCTTCTAGTAGACGACGAGGTCGACCATGCCCGATGCCAGCACCACCGCTGACCCCGCCGCGCCGCTGCGGATTCTCCTCGCCGAGGACGAGGCGCTGATCCGTCTCGACCTCGCCGAGATGTTGGGGGAGGCCGGGTACGAGGTCGTGGGTCAGGCGGCCGACGGAGAGCAGGCGGTTGCGCTCGCCGAGTCGACCCGTCCGGATCTGATCATCATGGATGTCAAGATGCCGGTGATGGATGGCCTGTCGGCTGCGGAGGCCATCGGCGAGAAGCGGATCTGCCCGGTCATCATGCTGACCGCCTTCAGCCAGAAGGAGCTCGTCGAGCGGGCCCGCGACGCCGGCGTCATGGCCTATATCGTCAAGCCCTTCACCGTCTCGGATGTCACCCCCGCGATCGAGGTCGCCATCTCCCGCTGGGCGCAGATGACCTCGCTCGAGGCCGAGATCGCCGACCTGGGGGAGCGCCTCGAGACCCGCAAGGCCGTTGAGCGCGCGAAGGGCGTGCTGATGAAGAAGCTGAAGATCTCCGAGGCGGACGCCTTCCGCTGGATCCAAAAGACCGCGATGGACCGTCGCATGGGGATGCGCGAGGTCGCCGACGCCGTGGTCGCCGGGATGGAAAAGGCTTAGACCCCTTCCCACCGCTGGCCCACCCTGCCACGGAGGGTGGCTAGGTCAGGGCCGTCACCGCGGCGGTCAGCAGTGGCGCGACCAGCAGGGCCGGGAGCATGTCACCGACCGGCAGGTTGCGGATCTGTAGCAGGCGCAACGCGATCCCGACGAGGATCAGCCCGCCGGTCGCCGTCAGCGCCGCGATCTGGGCCTCGGGCATGATCGATCCGAGCAGGAACCCGATCAGGGTGATCGACCCCTGGATCACGGCCACGCTGACGGCCGAGAAGAGGACGCCGATCCCGAAGGATGAGGCAAAGGCGAGCGCGGCGAAGCCGTCGAGCACCGACTTCAGCGCCAACTGATCGATCCCGCGCCCGAGCCCGTCGGAGAGGGATCCAAGGATCGTGAGCGGCCCGACGCAAAACAACAGGGAGGCGGTCAGCCAGCCCTCGATAAAGCGCTCGCGCCCTTCGTGTCCGCCGCCGGTCGCGCCAACGCGGCGCTGGACCACCCCGGCGAGTTGCTCCAGTCGCTGCTCGATATGGAGCAACGAGCCGATGATCGAGCCGATGAGCAGGGACCCCAGGACGATCAAGACCGGCGCTCCCCGCCCGGTCGCGGCGGCGAAGTCTGGGGAGGTGACCGACATTGCGGACAGCCCTGCCATGAGCAGCGTGACGAGCCCGAGGCAGTCGGTCACGACGCTTCGGGTGCGATCGGGCAAGCGGTGGCCCACGGCCATGCCGAGCAGTGCTCCGATGACGACCGTCGTCACATTAAGGACGGTCCCCGCGCCGACGAAGGCGCTCACGCCTCACCCCACCACGGCGTCACGCGGGCGCTCATGCCCCGGGAGCGGCGTCGCGAAGCAGGCAGGTGATCCGGGAGGTGCACGTCCGGCGCCCTTCCTCATCGGTGATGACGACATCCCAGCAGGCGAGCGTGCGGCCCACCGAGACCGGCGTGGCGACCCCGGTGACCCACCCCGAGCGCGCAGCCCGGTGATGAGTGGCGTTGATGTCCAGGCCGACAGCGACCCGCCCTTCGCCCGCCACCAGGGCCGACCCGATCGAGCCGAGCGATTCGGCGAGGACGACCGACGCGCCGCCGTGGAGCAACCCGTAGGGCTGGGTGTTGCCCTCGACCGGCATGCGACCGACGACCCGCTCCGGGCCGACTTCGGTGAGCTCGATGTGCATCCGCTCGAGCAGGGTGCCGGCGTTCATGGCCTCGATGGCCGCGGCGTCTTCGGGGGAGAGGGTCATGGCGGGGGTGCACTCCTAGGGGGTACCGATCGTGATCGACGAGCGGGGTCGATTCTTCGGTCCCCCGCGCAGCACGATGAGCGTAGCCGGTGCCACCGCCTAGGGTGGAGCCCGTGAGTCGACTCCTGCTGCTAGACGGACATTCCCTGGCCTACCGGGCGTTCTTCGCGCTGCCTGCCGAGAACTTCTCGACGAGCACCGGACAGCACACCAATGCCGTCTACGGCTTCACCGCGATGCTCATCAATGTCCTGCGCGACGAAGACCCCAGCCATCTCGCGGTGGCCTTCGACGTCTCCCGGCAGACCTTCCGCACCGAGCAGTACGCCGAGTACAAGGCCGGACGCTCGGCCACCCCGGACGCCTTCCAGGGACAGGTTTCCCTGCTGAAGGAGGTCCTCGACGCGCTCCAGATCCGGCACGTCGAGGTCGACGGCTATGAGGCCGACGACATCATCGCCACGCTCGCGACCACCGGCCGCGGCGCCGGGATGGACGTGCTGATCTGCTCGGGAGACCGCGACGCGCTGCAACTTGTCGATGAGCACACGACCGTCCTCTACCCGCGGAAGGGGGTCTCGGACCTCGCGCGGATGACCCCCGAGGCGGTCGAGGAGAAGTACGGCGTGCCGCCAAACCGGTACAGCGATCTGGCGGCCCTGGTCGGCGAGAGCAGCGACAACCTGCCGGGCGTGCCTGGGGTCGGTCCGAAGACCGCGGCGAAATGGATCGGTCAATACGGTGACCTCACCGGGATCGTCGCCTCCGTGGACCAGATCACCGGCAAGGCCGGTCAGTCCCTCCGCGACCACTTGGACGGCGTGCTGCGCAACCGGCGCCTAAACGAACTCGTCCGTGATCTCGACCTCCCGGTCGGACTCGACGATCTCGCCCGGCGGCAATGGGACCGCGAGCGCGTCCATACCCTCTTCGACTCGCTGGAGTTCCGGGTCCTGCGCGACCGTCTCTTCTCGACCTTCGAGGTGGCGACCGAAGAGGTCTCCGGTGCCTTGGAGGTGACGGGGGAGACCCTGACGGGGGAGGCCGTTGGGACCTGGCTCGATCAGCACGCGACCCCGGGAGCGACCCTCGGGGTCGAGGTGATCGGCACCTGGGGACGGGGCCGGGGAGACGCGACCGGGATCGCCCTGGCGACCGCCGACGGGGTCGCCGCTCACATCGACCTGGTCGAACTCGACCCCGAGGCCGAGCAGGCCCTCGCCGCCTGGCTCGCGGACCCGACCCGATTCAAGGCATTCCACGATGCCAAGGGGCCGTGGCACGCGCTCACCGGGCGCGGCTGGGTCGTCGAGGGCCTCACGATGGACACCGCGCTCGCGGCCTATATCGTCCGGCCGGACCAGCGCTCATATGACTTGAGCGATCTCACCGTGCGCCTCCTCGGCCGGGAGATCCAGGCCGCCCAAGCACAGTCGGCCCAGGGGACGCTGGATTTCGCGGCCGATGACGACGAGGAGGCTCGGACCGCGATGAGCCGGGCGGCCGCCATCGCCGAGCTCGCCCCCCAGCTCGCCGATCAGGTCGAGGCGGCTGGCGGCAGCGACCTGCTCCGCGATGTCGAACTCCCGCTCGTGCGGGTCCTCGCTGACATGGAGCGCGCCGGCATCGCGGTCGACGAGACCGCTCTGGCCCAATTGGAGTCCGGCTTCGCCGGGAAGGTTGCCGAGGCACAGGCCGACGCGTGGGCAGCGATCGGAGACGAGCAGATCAACCTCGGCTCACCCAAGCAGTTGCAGGTCGTCCTCTTCGACACCCTCGGGATGCCGAAGACCAAGCGGACCAAGACCGGATGGACCACCGACGCCGAGGCCCTCGCCGACCTCTACGCCAAGACCGAGCACCCCTTCCTCGAAGCACTACTCCGCCACCGCGATGCGGCGAAGTTGCGGGTGACCGTCGAAGGGCTGATCCGCTCGGTCTCCGATGACGCGCGCATCCACACGACCTACCAGCAGACGATCGCGGCGACCGGACGACTGTCCTCCACCGATCCGAACCTGCAGAACATCCCGATTCGCACCGACGAGGGGCGCCGGATCCGCGAGGTCTTCGTGGTCGGCCGCGACGATGGCCGTGAGTACGAGTCGCTGATGTCGGCGGACTACAGCCAGATCGAGATGCGGATCATGGCGCATCTGTCCGGGGACGAGGGCCTCATCGAAGCCTTCAACACCGGCGAGGATCTTCACCGCTTTGTCGGCGCCCGGGTCTTCGAGGTGACCCCGGAAGCGGTCACCCCGGCCATGCGCAGCAAGGTTAAGGCGATGTCCTATGGCCTCGCCTACGGGCTCTCCGCCTACGGGCTGTCCCGGCAGCTCCAGATCGCGACCGGCGAGGCGAGCGCGCTTATGGATGAGTACTTCGAGCGCTTCGGTGGCGTGCGCGATTACCTCCGTGAGGTCGTCGATCAGGCCCGCGCGGTCGGGTACACCGAGACCATGCTGGGCCGGCGCCGGTACCTGCCCGACCTCACGAGCGACAACCGCCAGCGCCGCGAGATGGCCGAGCGCATGGCGCTCAACGCGCCGATTCAGGGATCGGCCGCCGACATCGTCAAGATCGCCATGTTGCGCGTCGAGACGGCGCTCGCGGCACAGGACCTGCGCTCGCGCATGCTCCTGCAGGTTCATGATGAGCTCGTCCTCGAAATCGCCCCGGGGGAGCAGGAGGCCGTCGAGGCGTTGCTCCGCCGGGAGATGGGGACCGCGATCGACCTCGACGTCCCCTTAGAAATCAGCATCGGTGTCGGGCACAGCTGGCACGATGCGGCCCACTAGACCCGGGCGTTCGACGGGCGGTTGGCGCGAGCGCCTCGCGAGCCCCGGCGGGCAGGCACTCCTCGGGCTGGTCGTTTCGATCGCGTTCGCGCTGCTCCTCGTCGGTCCGGCCCTCGCCCCTGGGGTGCTGCTGGTCCGCGATTTCGTGACCGTCCCCGACCCAGTCCTCAACGATGCCGCTCTAGGCCGCGACGGGCAGGCCGCGCGGGCGGTCCCGCTTAATGCGGTGACCGCGATCCTCGCGCCGGTGATCTCGGCAGGGGTCCAGCAGAAGGTGATCCTCTTCGCGAGCATCATCCTGGCGGGTTCGGGCGCCGCCTGGCTGGTGCGCCGAACCCCGTGGGCGGCGCCGGTCGCGGCAGCCCTCGCGAGTTGGAATCCCTTCCTCGTCGAGCGCCTTCTCCTCGGCCAGGCCCCGACCCTGCTGGCCTACAGCACCGTCCCGTGGATCGTCGCCGCGGTGCGCAGCGGCGGATCGCTGCGCCGTCGCCTCGCGCTGACCACCGCGGCCGTGCTCCCGGCGGCCTTGACGCCGTGGGGTGGGGTCGCGGCCACGCTGACGGTCATCGTCACGGCCCTAACGCTCAGCCGGCGCCCTCGCGATCTCATCCTCGCTCTGGTGCCAATCCTGCTCTGCCTGCCCTGGGTGATCCCGTCTCTCCTTGGCGCTCCCACCACCGCGGCGGCCGCGGGAGCCGGCGCCTTCGCGGCCGGGACGGACTCGCCCTTCGGCGGCTTCGTCTCGGTGGCCACCCTCGGGGGGATTTGGGCCGAAGGGGTCCACCTCGCCTCGCGGGCCCAGGGACGTGGCGTTTCGATCTCGCTGGCGGTCCTCGCCATCGCGGCCTGGGGTGCGTGGTGCGGGAGGGACCGACGAGCCGTACGACTCGCCGGGGCAGCCTGGGCGCTCCCCGTGATTCTCGTCACGCTGCTCGCCACGCCGCTCGGCATCGCGGTGCTCTCCGCCCTGCAATCGGTGCCGGGGGTCGGCCTGATCAGGGATACCCATCGACTGATTGGCTGGTCCGCGCTCGGCGTGGCGGTCCTCGCGGCCCGCGGTCTCAGCGATATCGGCGGGCGGCTCCCAGATCTCATCGGGCGCCGCCTCGTCGGCGCCCTGCCGGTGCTAGGGATGAGCCTCGCGATCCTCACCACCCCTGACGCCAGCGGAGCACTGCGCGCCGCCTACACGCCCGCGACGTACCCAGCCGAATGGTCCAAAGCCGTTGCGGCAGTGCCGGATCGTGCGCACACACTCGTTCTCCCGTGGCGCCCGATCCGCTCCACGCCCTGGGCCAGCGGGGCTCCCTTCCTCGATCCCACCGGACTCGCGCTCTCGGGGCGCACGGCCCGAGCATCCACGCTGGTGGTTGGACGGGGCGATCAGACCTACCGGGTTGCCGATGCCGAGCCGGCGTCCGCCATCGAGTGGGCGAACGGCCGAGTGAGCCGGGCCGGACTCGATCAGGAGGGGGTCGACGCGGTCATGATCTGGCGCGACACGCCCGGACCGATCCCTCGGGAGATCCCCGGCTTCGACCTGGTGCACGACGGTGAGCACTGGCAGGTGTGGATCCGCCCGGCGCGTTCTGCGCCACAAAGGTGACGCTGCATTCGATTACCGGCTAGTATTGAGGCGACTTCTTATACGCGCCAGAAAGGTCCAGCATGTCCGCTATGCAGAAGAACCCGGCCATCGCCGGATTCATCAGTTTCATCGTCGGGGCGATGATCGCCGTCTTCGCGCTCTGGGCCGTCATCGGCGCGGTGTCGCCGACCAACGCCGCCGGCCAGCCCACCGACTCGAGCCAGATCGAGAACTACGGCAACTGATCTACTGCTGATCGAAAGTCGCCTCATCGCCTTGCGCGGTGGGGCGATTTTCCGTTGCTACGTGCCGCAACAGGCGATCCCACGCGGCCACGGTGCCCTCCCACTCAAACTGACGTGAGTACTCTCGGGCGGCGCGGCCCAGTCGCGCACGCTCGTCGGCCGAGGTGAGCAGGTCCGCCACGACGGAGGTCATCTCATCGAGGCTGCCCACGAGCCGACCCGTGCGCCCATCCTGGATCGAGTCCTCCAGCCCGCCCGTCCCGTGATACGCCACGGTGGGGACGAAGTGGCTCGCGGCCTCGACGACGCAAAGGCCCCACCCTTCCTTGATGCTCGGGGCAAGGGCGACCCAGGCGCTGGCAAGCTCGGCGTGCTTTGCCTCATCGGAGACAAACCCCAGGACATCGACGATGTCTTCTTGGCCCATTCGGGTCGCGTATGCGCTGATCTCATCGCGCCACCAGCCATCGCCGATGATGCGCAGCCGCAACCCCGGGAACTGATCGCGCAGCCGAGCGACGACATCGATGGCATGCTCGACGCGCTTGTGGGGGACCAGGCGGCCGAGCACGACGATGGTCGGCGTCTCGGCCTTCGGCACGTCGAGGGCCTTCGGGGTGTCGGTGCCGTTGTGAATCACGGCGATGTGTTCCCGGTTCACCCCGAGTTCGCTCAGTTCGTCACGCGTCGTGTCCGACACCGCGACGTACTGGCGTCCTCGATAGACCTTGGGCGCGAGGACCGATTCGATCCACCATCCGAGACGGGCGACGATCGGGCCGAAGACGACCGGCCACTGTTCCTCGTGGACGTGGTGGGTGAGGTTCACCACAGGGGCTTCGACACCAAGGGGAGCAAAGAAGGGCAAGCCGTTTTGCACATCGACCACGACGTCGAAGTCACCCTCCACCCGCTGGTCTTCGCGCAGAGCCCGTACCGAGGCCCCGTAGACCGTCAGGCGGTTCCCTTGGCGGCTCACGCGGTAGCCCCCGACGCGCTCGCGATGCTCCGCCCCGGGGTAGGCCGCGCAGTACAAGGTGACGTCGTACCCGAGCCCCGCGAGACCCTCGCAAATCTGCTCGGCGTAGTGCTCGGCACCCCCTCCGTCGGGGTGACCTGAGTCCCGCCAATTGAGGAAGGCGACACGCATGGCGAACTCCGTTGCTCGACGATGACAAGATATGGCCGTGACGACCGGCAGAAGCGATGTTAACCCTCAGGTAACCGCCCCCGTGTACCGGCGCGGTTCGCTCCGACGGAGCGTAGCCCTCTTCCGTGCTTTCCTTGTAGAGCAACGTGATCCGGACCACTTCTACTCTCTGCTGGCTCGCGATTCGGTCGCTGAGGTGCTGCGCTGGACGACCCTCTCGGGGCGCTCCGTGGTCGACGTCGGCGGGGGCCCGGGATACTTCGCCGATGCCTTCGCTGCCGAGGGCGCGAGGTACGCGGGGATCGAACCCGACGCGGGGGAGTTGAGCGCTCGGGGAGAGGTGGGGGTCAACGCGCTGCGCGGCTCCGGAACGCAACTGCCGCTCGCCGACCACAGTGTGGACATCGCCTACTCGAGCAATGTCCTCGAGCACGTCCCCGCGCCCGAAACGATGGCCGAGGAGATGCTGCGCGTCACCCGGCCGGGCGGCACGGTCGTCTTGTCCTGGACCCCGTGGCTGTCCCCGTGGGGAGGTCACGAGACCGCGCCCTGGCACTACCTCGGCGGATACCGGGCCGCGAACCGCTACGCGCGCAAGGAAGGCAAACGGCCGAAGAACGACTACGGCACAAGTCTGTTCGCCTGCTCTGTCGGTCGCATGATGCGGTGGGCACGGGCCCTCGAAAGCCGGGGTGAGGTCCGGATCGTCGAGGTGCTGCCGCGCTATCACCCGCGGTGGGCTCGGTGGGTCATCCGCGTCCCCGGGCTTCGGGAGGTCGTCGCGTGGAACGCGGTGATCGTGCTGGAGCGCGCATGACGCAGGCCGCCTCCCCGCAGGCCTCGCCTGCCGTGTGGCGGCTCCGCCTGGCCGCAGCGGTGGCGATGCTGGCCGCGCTCTGCTTCCACCAGGCGCCCGGCCTGATCGTCCCCGATACCAAGCTCGACCTCACCGCTGACCCCGCTGGGTTCCTCGGCCGAGCGCTCAATCTGTGGGATCCCCAAGGCCAGTTCGGGCAGCTGCAGAATCAGGCCTACGGTTACCTCGCCCCGGTGGGGCCCTTCCACTGGGCGCTCAGCGCGATCGGGCTCGACGCGTGGGTGATCCAGCGCCTGTGGTGGACCGTCGTGCTCTCGGTGGCGCTGATCGGGATGTGGCGGCTCCTCCAGCACCTCGGCGTCGCCTCGCCCTGGGCCCGCTTCGCCGCTGCTCTCGCCTTCGCGCTCTCACCCCGGCTCATGTCCGAGGTCGCCGTCACCTCCGTCGAGGTCTGGCCGCTCGCGATGGCGCCCTGGGTGCTCATCCCGCTCGTTGATCCCGCACCACGCTCGTGGGCCTGGCGGATCTCCCGCTCGGCCCTCGCCTTCGCCCTGGTCGGCGGGATCAATGCGGTGGCGACCGGGGCAACATTGATCCTGCCCACCATCTGGTTCTTCACCCGCAAGCCCTGGCTCGCGGGGGTGAAGTGGTTCCCCGTCTGGCTCGGTGCCGTGATCGCCGCCAGCGCGTGGTGGCTCGGCCCCCTCGTGGTCCTCGGCCGCTACAGCCCTCCCTTCCTCGATTGGATCGAAAACGCTCCGATCACGACGGCCTACGCGAGCGTCTTCGAGGGCCTGCGCGGCACCACGCCGTGGCTGGGATTCCTCGCCGGGCCCAAGGGGCCGAGCTGGCCCGCGCAGTGGCTCTTTGTGACCGAGCCGGGGTTGATCTTCGTCACCGCAGTCCTCTTCGTCATCGCCCTGGTCGGTGTGTTGCGCCTTCGCGAAGAGGTCCGCGGCTTCCTCGTGGTCGGCCTGCTCACCGGGCTCATCCTGGTCACCCTCGGCCACACCGGAGCGCTCGCTGGCCCCTTCGCTGGCCAGCTGCAGGCCCTGCTGGATGGGCCCCTTGCGCCCCTGCGCAATACCCACAAGTTCGAGCTGGTGGTCCGGGTTGTGCTGACCGTTGGCCTTGCGCACGCCATCGATGTGGCGGCCCGGGGTGCCCGCCGGATCAATCTCGCCCGCTGGGTCGTCCCGAGCCTCACCGGTGCCTTGATCGTCGGGCTCGCGGCTCCCGGCATCGCTGGCGCCTTGCCCCGGCCGGAGGGGTACACCGAGATCCCTAGGTACTGGCACGACGCGGCCCGCTACCTCGACGAGCGTCCCGAAGATGGCACGGTCCTCGTGATCCCCGGCGCCTCCTTCGCCGACTTCATCTGGGGATCGACCAAGGATGAGCCCCTCCAGGCGCTCATGAATCGCCCGTTCGCCGTGCGCGACGCCGTCCCCCTCGGTTCGGCCGGTGGGACGAGGGCGATGGACTACATCGAGCGTGAGTTGCGCAGTGGCCGTGGGGGACCGCCCCTGACCAACGCCCTGCGCAGCGCCGGCATCCGCTTCCTCGTGGTGCGTAATGACCTACGGACCGACGCCGAGAACGGGGCACAGTTGGCGTTGCACCAGAGCCTCGCGCGCTCCCGCCTGACGCCCGTGCGCACCTTCGGCGAAGCACAGTTCTCGCTCGAGAGCCCCGAGCGGACCGTCGACTGGCGGACCCGCCTGCCGTACCCCGCGGTGGAGGTCTACGACCTCGGTGCCGTCCCGTCGGCCCGCCAGGTCCCGCTCGATCAGGTGGTGAGCGCGCCCGGGGCAGGAGCCGAGGACGTCGCCGACGTGCGCGCAGCCTTCCCCTGGGTCAAGGCCGTTGTCACCGGCACCGACGTGAGTGAACTCGGCGACCAGACGAGCGTCCCGGAGCGGATTGTCGTCGACGGCAACAAGCAACGTGAGATCGGCTTCGGTGCCATCGACTCGAGTTCTCAGGTGCGCGCCGATACCGATCCGGTCCGCTCGGGACGCGCGATCTGGGATTACATCGCCGACCCGCAGGCGCCCCAAACGCATCGCGTGTGGGATCCGCCGCTCACTGCGGTCCTCGCTTCCTCGTCGGGATCCGATGCCAATGCCGGTGTGCGGACCGGCCCCGGCAATGGGCCGCAGGCCGCGATCGACAACGACCCCTCGACCGCCTGGATGTCCGGGACCTTCGGTGGCGGGGTTGGGCAGTGGCTCGAACTGCGCTTCGACCGCCCGGTCCCCATGGATGGTTTAACGATCCGGCTCTCGGGCAATGCCCCCGTCGACGCGCTGCCAAACCGGGTGACGGTCAGCACGCGCAACGGCAAGGTGACCTCTGCGCTCGACCCGACCCCGGGGAAGGCCCAGACCGTCGCCACGCCGATCGGCGCGGCCGATTGGGTGCGGGTCACCATCGAGTCGATGCAACCCGGTCGCACCGACACCGTGGCCGGGATCAGCGAACTTGGCCTGGCCAATGTGCTCCTCGGGAGCAAGCTCGTGGTCCCGGCGACCGACGTGCCACCGGCGGCAATCCTCTTGCGCGAGACCACCGTTGGGCAGCCCCAGTGCCCGATGGTCGGTGACCGGCCGCTCTGCGTGACCCCCCTGGGCCGGTCTCCGGAAAACGAAGGGGGAATCCGCCGCACCCTGACCATGCCGCAGGACGCTCGGTACTCGATGCAAGGCACCGTTCGCGCTCGCGAAGGCGAGGGGATCGAGGAACTCCTTGGTGGCCTGACGACCATCCGCGCCAAGGCTTCTTCGCGGGGCGTCAGTGCTCCGGCCGGGCGGCCCGAGGCGGCCGTCGATGGATCGCTCGGCACCGGCTGGGTGGCCTCGCCGCGCGAACTCATTCCACGCCTGGAGTTGCTGCTCCCAGAGCGCATCCGCACCGATGGTGTGCAATTGCAGGTCGATGAGTTCCTCGCGGCCTCCCGGGCCAGCCGGATCCGGCTGATCTTCGACGGGAAGGACGCGATCGAGGCCGATGTCGACGAGCAGGGCTGGGCTCACTTCCCGAAGCGGTCGTTCCGGCAGGTCAGCATCGACTTCCTGCAGACCCGTCCCCTCGTCTCGGTCGACTCCGTCTCCGGCTTCGAAGAGGGACTGCCCCCGGGCGTCTCCGAGGTGGTCTTCGCTGGGGTGAAGATCCCGAAGCCTCCCGCGACCCTGTCCTCACCGACGGGCGCGGCCTGCGGCTTTGGACCCGATCTCGCGATCAACGGCCAGATCCTCAAGACAAGGGTGAGGGGAACCCTCGCCGACATCGTTGAAGGGCGCGACCTCACCTGGTCGCTGTGTGGTCAAGAACGACCGCAGTTCAGCGAGGGCACGAACCACGTCGTCGCCGGTCCCTCCGGCGAGTTCGTTCCGACCGAGATCGCCTTCGACCACGGCGAGGGCGAGCCGGACCGCAGCGTCCAGGTCGCCGTGGAGCGGCCGAGCCCGACCACCCTCGATCTGACGCTGACGAGCCGCCAGGGTCGCGGCGAGAGCCTGCTCGTGATCCCGCAGAACTTCAACATTGGGTGGCGGGCACAGACGGCCGACGGGACCGAGCTGCGACCCCTGCGCGTCGACGGGTGGAAGCAGGCGTGGGTGGTGCCCGCCGGGACGATCGGCGCGATCCACGCGAGCTTTGCCCCTAATGGCACCTACCAGCTCGCGTTGCTGATCGGCGGCCTCCTCGCCCTCTTCATCGTCCTCGGGGTGATCCTCACCTCCGATGCGATGGGCCGTCGCCGGCCGATACCCCTCCACGGCCGAAGCGTCCCCGTGCTTCGGGGCCGAGCGGTGCCGCAGCCACTCGCCGTCCTCCTCTTGGTGCTCCTCGCAGGGATCCCAGGCGCAGTGGGCGCAGCCATCGCGGTCCTCGGCAGTTGGTTGGCGCGGCGCCGCAGCGCCGTCATGATCGCCCTCATCGTGGTGACCGGCGTCCTCGCGGCGATCCTCGCCGTCCGCGTGACCTGGCCGGTCGAGGCGACGGGAGTGAAGAGCTGGGCGGTTCAGTTCCTGGCGCTGACCGCCGTCGCGGGCGCATCACTCGGGCGCTGGCGCCGATCGGCCTGGCGGGCGCGCCGCATGAGCGGACGCTCCAAGCCGTAGAAGCTGATCGACGCGAGGATGATGCTGCCGACCACGGTCGAAACCCACAGCTGCCAGAAGTTGCCGCCGAAGACCTGGTGATTCATCGCGCGCTCGGTGAGGTAGAGCACGATCAGGTGGTAACAGAAGATGCCGTAGGAGATATCGCCGAGGAACTTGCCGACCCGGCCGCCGAGGGCACGCACCGGAGCGGGATCCTCTTCGCCGGCCACCCCCACGGCCGGCAAGATGACCAGCGCGGCGAAGATCGCGTACAGCAGGCTCTTGATGAAGGCACTGGTCGGTGTCGAGGCCACGAGGGTGTACGGGCCAGCGATCGGAGAGCCGGCGACGAGAAAGATGCCGACGGCGAGGGTCCACGTCGTCCAGGGGTGCCGGGCCGCCTCATCGACGATGGAAAAGCGCAGCACGCCGAGCGCGCGAGAGACCTGCCAGAGCGCAAGAGCCATGCCGAGGCCAAACCAGCCGATAAAGCCGGGGAGCCACAGCCCCCAGTTTGGCTTCTCGACCGCGACTCCAAGGGCCATCCAGGAGGCGCCGAGGAGCGGCGTCGCAAGGAGCAACCCGAGGCGTTGCAGGACCGCCCGGCGATCGGGAACGGTCTTAGGCGGCCGGACGAGAACGTAGGCCACGACGGGCAGCGCGACATAGAAGGCGACCTCGGTCGACAGGCTCCACATCTGGGTGAGGCCATTGGTTTGCATGTCATCGAGGTAGATCTGCAAGAAGGTGGCGTGCGCCAGGTAGTTAAACCAGGTGGCGTCCTCCCAGGGCAGCAGGACCATCGCCGCGACCACCGCGATCAGCAGCGGCGGCATGATCCGCAGGACGCGGCGACGGGCGTAGGTGCCCAGATCCGGCGCGGTGCGTTCTCCGAACCACGCGATGACGTGCGGTCGGAAGAGGAGGAAGCCGGAGAGCACGAAGAACAGGGCCACACCCGAGTCCATCCGGGCGAGCAACCCCTTAAACGGGCCGTTGACCGCATCGCCGCTGGTGAACCCGACGTGGGTCGTCACGACGAACAAGGCCCCGAGCGCACGAAGTCCGTCGAGACCGGGGAAGTGGGAGCGCAGCGTCGTCATTCCTGAGCCTTCAGTAGCCCGACAAAGACCTGGTCGAGGCAGACCTGGGTGCCGTCCTCGCGTGGGGTCAAGCGCACCGCCTCGACGGCGGTTGGTTCGTCGGCGACCGCGAAGGCGTTCGCGAGGCCCGCATCCCAGACCGGGGTCGACCGGGTCGGGGTCACCCCACCATCAGGGCTGACCAGGTCGACGTCGACATGAGCCTCGGGGTTGGCGAGGTACGACATGGCGACCGCCCATTCCCCTTCCGGCAGAGGCTCGTTGAGCTTGATCGTGAGGGGATCGCGCCCCCTGATCTGGTTTCCACACTCGGGTTTGGTGACCCCGGTCGCCCAGGGCACCAGCTGCGCCGAGCGGACATGACCATCGTCATCGACGAAGAGGGGCTGAGGGGTGCTCCGCATGAAGACCGCCTTGGTCCCGGTCAGCTCGAGGACATGCGAGATTCGCCGCTCGGTCGAGATGTATGGCATGACCGAGAGCGGTGGCCGGGTGTCCCACAGATTGGTCTCCCCGGGGTCCGCGGCGATATCGGTCGTCATGTTTTCCAGGTAGCGGCCGGAGGGGTTTTCGCCCCACGGGCCGGCGAACATCGCGAAGGAGATCGCCACCGCGCCGACCCAGAGCGCCGGAATCCCGTACCGCAGCGCCTTGGCCTTCGGCAGCCACCCCGACCGGGTGAGGGTCAAGATGACCGCCAGGGTGAGTGGGATCGAGATGTCGGTCCAGTAGTGATAGTGAGCGGTGAGGACCTCGCCGAAGGCGGTGTAGCGCCCGATGCCGACCGTGATCACGGTCGCGACCGTGAAGGCGAGGACGGCTCCCCAGAGCCAAAGCGTCGACCGCGCACGGCGGTAGGCGATCACGAGGAAGGCGATCAACACGAGGAGCCCGATGCCGATGACGATCGGGTGGGGCGAGGACAACCCAAAGTAGGGCGGATCGGTGGTCCGCCACTGAGCCGGACCGCCGACCAGGGTCACCACCGGCGCCCGGACAAAACCGAGCCAGAGCAGGCGCCCCATCACACCGATCCCCGGCCAGGAGCCGCTGGAGCTTCCGAGGACGATATAGAGGACCGCATAGACCCCGGCAGCTCCCGCCATCGAGAGGAACCAGGTCCCGAAGGGGCGGCGGCCGCGTTCTCCCTTCGGCACGACCACCATCACGAGCGCGATCGCGGTGACGAAGATCAGGCCCGATTTTTCCCAGAACGCCATGCTCGCCGCGAGTGCTGCGCCGGCGCCGAGGAGGCTCGTCCACCGGCGGTGGGCAAACCAGTCCAACGTGCAGTGCAAGACGATCAGACCGAGACAATGCGCCGGGATCGTGTTGACGCCACTCGACAGGGACATAAAGGACGGCATCGAGACCGGCGCGAGGCCGTAGAAGACGACCGCCGCCAGGGTCGCCCAGGGGGTCTTGGTGGTCCGCCAGATTAGCCCCGCCATGAGGCAGACCGCGGCGAACCAGAGCACCGCGCGGAAGACGACGGTGAGGGTCCAACTCGGACCATCGACGAGCGCGAAGAGGGCGTAACTCAGGCGCAGGCCGGGGACGATGTGGTCGTTGACGGGCTCGAGGAGAGCATCAGCGGTAAAGCCGCGACGACCGTTGATCAGGAACTCGAAATCGTCGGCGTACCACGATCCTCGGGAGGCGAGGAAGCCCAGAATCCCGGCGATGACGGCGGCCAGGACGAGCACCTGAATTCGGGTCCGTCCAGGGATCTCGAACCACGACTTCATGGTGGCAATGTCCTCGAATCTCGTGGCGGTTTGGGCCTACAGAACATCACGATTGTGACATCCGTGTTCACCATGAGGACACGCGTCACATTGTGTGTCTCGTCCAGGCTACTTGCTGGTATGTTCGGCCGCGCCGTACCTGACGGCCCCATGCCATACCAACGGAGTTAAGGTAGCCATCTTTATGCGCAGAATTGTCGGCCTCGTGTGCCTTGTCCTCGCCGGGCTTCTCCTCGTCAGCGCTGTGCTGTCTGGCACCTGGCTGAGCAGCAGTGCGAAGCGAACCCCCGTCGTGCTTGACACCAAGACCTACCTGACCGGTGAGGCGGCGGCCGTGCCCGTCGGCGACCCGGGTCCGGTCCAGTACTTCAGCCACACCGTGACCAACCCCGACAAGTCCGATGGTGACAACGTCGTCTTTAGCACCTTTACCTGCCTGACGAAGGTCACCGAGGAGCCGGCGCCCGACTGCGTCGACGCCAACGACCCCGACAAGCGCCTCGTCAATGCGGGCACCGACAACTTCGTCACGGACCGCCGTTCGGCCCTGGCGCTGAACGCCGACCAGACCAAGAAGATCCTCGGCGATGACGCTGAGCCGCACGAGGGTCTGGTCAACAAGTTCCCCTTCAACACCGAGAAGAAGACCTACCCCTTCTGGGACGGCGTGCTGCAGCGCTCGATCGACGCCAACTTCGAGGGCGTTGAGAACCTCGATGGTGTTGAGGTCTACAAGTTCACCACCTCCGCCGTCGACGAGCCCGCCGAGATCTCCGAGGGCATCCAGGGCCTCTACACGACCGAGGGTGAGATGTGGGTCGACCCGGTGACCGGCAGCATGCTGAAGCAGGCCCAGCACCAGGTCCGCAAGCTGGACGGGCAGACCATGCTCGATGTGAACCTCGTCTACACCGACGACACCATCAAGGCCAATGTCGAAGACGCCAAGGACAACGCGAGCCGGCTCGGCATGCTCTCGGCCCTGCCCTGGGTCTTGCTCCCGCTCGGCCTGATCCTCCTGGTGCTCGGCTTCTTCCTGATTCGTTCGGGCCGTTCGCAGGCGGCAGCGCCGGCGGGGGAGCGCACTCGCACCCGACGCCAGTAGCGAAGCCGAAGCACTCGGCGAGAGAACAGATAAAGGGGGGCGCCCGGCCGGGCGCCCCCCCTTTGTCTGTCGTTAAGACGCTGGCTTATCGGCGACCACGATGAGGGTGCCGGGCAGGTGCTCTCCGCGCAGCGGCGACCACCCGCCCCAGGTCTGCGGGTTGCGCTCCGGCCAGGTTGGCTCGATCAGGTCCACCAGGCGCAGCCCGGCCGCGATCACATCGCGCACGCGGTCACCGACCGTGCGGTGGTGCTCGACATAGGTCGCCGTGCCATCGATATCGGTCTCGACATAAGGGGTCCGGTCGAAGTAGGACCCGTGCGCCACCAGTCCGTCCGGACCCGGGACGTCGGGGAAGGCCCAGCGCACCGGGTGCGTCGTCGAGTACGCCAGTCGACCTCCGGGGCGCAGCACACGGGCAAGTTCTCGGATCAGCCCCGCGGAGTCCGCCACAAAGGGGACCGCGCCATACGAGGACACAACGAGATCGAAGGAGTTGTCGGCGAAGGGGGAGCACGTCGCGTCGGACTGAACCAGGGTGGGAAGGGGGTGCGCCTCACCCTTCTCCTGCCGTATCCGCTCGTGGATGGCCTCGCCCTCGCGCAGCATGCCAGCCGAGAGGTCGCTCGAGACGACCTGCGCACCCTGGAGTGCGAGCCACCGGCCGCACGGCGCAGTGCCACAGCCAAACTCCAGGATTCGGGCGCCGCGCAGCGAGCCGGGAGGCCCAAGGACGGCGAGCTCGTGCTCCTGCCAGCCCTCGGGTCCCCAGACAAAATCGCTCTCGCCGAGGAAGGCGCCATGCTCACGCTGATATGTAGGGGCCTCGGCATCCCACCAGCGACGGTTGGCCGTCACCGTTTCGCCCTGGTCGGCCGGGCGACGGGCCACCCCACCGACCTCATCGAGCCAGGCCGTGAGTTCAGGACTGTCCGGCTCCACCGCGAGTTCCCGCCCTTCGGCTGTCTTTGACCACGAGCGCCCTCGGTCATTAGGATGGACGAGCACCTTCGTGTGTCGATCGTTTTGTCGTGCCGTCGTAGTCGTCGGCTTGGCCGAGCCTAAGACATGCGGGGCCGCGCTCGTCGTCCGCCCGGACGGGTCGGCGACGAGTTTGTCTTTTTGTCCGCACGATTTCCATTGTCCGTAAACGGAGTTCCTACTACATGACTGCCAGCACGGTCGCCCAGACCGCCCCCCAGATCGCGATCAACGACATCGGATCTGAGGAAGAGCTTCTCGCCGCTATTGACGAGACCATCAAGGACTTCAACGATGGCGACATCGTCGATGGCCACATTGTGAAGGTCGACCGGGACGAGGTCCTGCTCGACATCGGCTACAAGACCGAGGGCGTCATCCCCTCGCGTGAGCTGTCGATCAAGCACGACGTTGACCCCTCCGAGGTCGTCTCCGTCGGTGACGCCGTCGAGGCCCTCGTCCTCCAGAAGGAGGACAAGGAAGGCCGCCTGATCCTGTCCAAGAAGCGTGCGCAGTACGAGCGCGCCTGGGGCACCATCGAGAAGATCAAGGAAGAGGACGGCGTCGTCACCGGCACCGTCATCGAGGTCGTCAAGGGTGGTCTCATCCTCGACATCGGCCTGCGTGGCTTCCTCCCCGCGTCGCTCGTCGAGATGCGCCGCGTCCGCGACCTCCAGCCGTACGTCGGCAAGGAGATCGAGGCCAAGATCATCGAGCTCGACAAGAACCGCAACAACGTGGTCCTGTCGCGCCGTGCCTGGCTCGAGCAGACCCAGTCCGAGGTCCGCACCACCTTCCTCAAGGAGCTCCAGAAGGGGCAGGTGCGCTCCGGCGTCGTCTCCTCCATCGTCAACTTCGGTGCGTTCGTCGACCTCGGCGGTGTGGACGGTCTCGTCCACGTCTCCGAGCTGTCCTGGAAGCACATCGACCACCCGAGCGAGGTCGTCGAGGTCGGCAACGAGGTCACCGTCGAGGTCCTCGACGTCGACATGGACCGCGAGCGCGTCTCCCTGTCGCTGAAGGCGACCCAGGAAGACCCGTGGCAGCACTTCGCTCGGACCCACGCGATCGGTCAGGTCGTGCCGGGTAAGGTCACCAAGCTCGTCCCCTTCGGCGCCTTCGTGCGCGTCGAGGATGGCATCGAGGGCCTGGTCCACATCTCCGAGCTGGCCGAGCGTCACGTCGAGCTGCCCGAGCAGGTCGTCACCGTCGGTGCGGACATCTTCGTCAAGGTCATCGACATCGACCTTGAGCGCCGGCGCATCTCGCTGTCGCTGAAGCAGGCCAACGAGGACGGCGCGAACCTCACCGAGTTCGACCCGACCCTCTACGGCATGGCTGCGGAGTACGACGAGCAGGGCAACTACAAGTACCCCGAGGGCTTCGACTCCGAGACCAACGAGTGGCTCGAGGGCTACGAGGCTCAGCGCGAGGCCTGGGAGAAGCAGTACGCCGAGGCGCACGCTCGCTGGGAGGCGCACCGCGCCCAGGTCGAGACCGCTGCCAAGGAAGACGCGGCGGCGGCCTCCGAGGCCGGCGACGCGACGTCCTACTCCTCGGACTCCGGCTCCACCTCGTCCTCGCAGAGCGCTCCGGCGGCCGAGGGCACCCTGGCCTCCGACGAGGCCCTCGCGGCGCTGCGCGAGAAGCTCACCGGTGGCTGATCTGGTCTAACGACCGGTTCTTCGCCAAACGAAGGGGGTCACGCACCGACCGGTGCGTGACCCCCTTCGTCATGTCGGCGGGGCGCTCTAGGCTGAGTCTCATGTTGCGCGTGGGACTGACCGGAGGCATCGGAGCCGGCAAATCGACCGTGGCGCGACGCCTGATCGAGCGCGGCGCCCACCTCGCCGATGCGGATGCGATCGCCCGCGAGGTGGTGGCTCCAGGGGAACCGGCGCTCGCCGAGATCGCGGATCGCTTCGGCGGTGGGGTGATCGCCGCGGACGGCACCTTGGACCGGGCCGCGCTCGGCGCGATCGTCTTTCGCGATGAGGCCGCCCGCCGCGACCTCGAGGCGATCACTCATCCGCGGATCGCCGAGCGCACCTCGCAGATCGCAGCCAGCACTCCCGACGGCGCGGTCTTCGTCCACGACATGCCCCTGCTTGTCGAAAAGGACCTCGCCTCGTCCTATCACCTCGTGGTCGTCGTCCATGCCGATGAGCAGATCCGGGTTCAGCGGGTGATCGCGCGCGGCAGCACCGAGCAGGACGCCCGCGCGCGGATCGCCGCCCAGGCCGATGACGAGGCGCGGCGCGATGCCGCCGATGTATGGCTCGAAAACCATGGTGACGAAGAGGATCTGCGCGCCGAGGTCGACCGGTTGTGGGACGAGCGGCTTGTCCCCTTCGCTCATAATCTCTGGCACCGCACCCGAGTTCGCCGGCCCGAACGGGTCGAGCTCGTGACCGACCCGACCTGGGCCGCGACCGGGGTGCGGCTGGCCGCCCGCGTCGCGGCGGCCCTGCGCGAGCGCGCCCTACGGGTTGACCACATTGGGTCGACCGCCGTACCGGGGCTCGCTGCCAAAGACGTGATCGACCTCCAGGTGGCAGTGAGGTCGCTCGACGACGCCGACGCGCCGGACTTCATCGAGGCGCTGGCCCGGGCTGGATACCCACGGGTCGCGGGCGTCGACGCCGACCATCCCAAGGACGAGCAGGACTGGCCCAAGCGATTCCACGGTGGGTGTGATCCCGGCCAGGTCGTCCACGTCCATGTCCGCGAAGTGGGCTCGCCCGGTTGGGTATGGGCGCTGCGCTTTCGGGATTGGTTGCGCGCGGATGGGGCCGGGCGCGGCGACTACGAGGCGCTCAAACGCCGGATCGCCGCCGACGAGACCCGGTGGGCGCGGTACCCCGAGGCGAAGGAACCGTGGTTCGACGCGGTCCACCCGCGAGTTCTTGCCTGGGCCGAAGAGACCGGCTGGCAACCTCCGGCGGCAGGGGAGTAGCGGCCGTGCCGTCGTATCGAGTGGCGATCGACATTCACGCTGCGCGGCCGGGGGTGGCGCCCCCTTCGGTGCTGCCAGCAGCGGAGCAGATTCTCGCGCAAACCCACCGGGTCGAGGACCGGTCGGTCGAGCTCGTGCGCGGTCAGCCCCAGATCCACCTGCGTTTCGGCGTCTCGGCGAGCAACGACGGCGTCGAAGACGACGAAGCCGAAGCGGCGGTGCGCCGCCTCGTCGAGGCCCTCGCACCCTATGCCGAGTGCGGTCGCTGGGTGCTCCGCCGAGGCCCCGGCGGGCACTGGCGCGAGATCCGCAGCGGGGAGGCCGAGCCGCAGGACCCGCCGGACTTCCCCGTCCACTTCTAGGACCGCGCGCGAAGTCAGCGAGGCCAAACGACGGGGAAGAGGGGGTGGTCCATTTCGGCACCCTCGGGCAGGACGTCGTAGAGCTCGTCGAACGGGGGAGATGTCGTCCACTCCCTCGGCGCGTGCCGGGCATCTGCGGCGAGATAGCGCAACGAAAGCACCCGCCGGCGCCCCTCGAAGGGGAAGCCCGGGGCACCGTGGACGGTGAGGAAGTCGAAGAAGATGGCGTCCCCGGGCTGCAACTCGGCCGCCCGGATGTCGAAGGCGTCCCGATCGGCGTCGATATCGGGCAACTCGTCCAGGCTTCCCTCGGGGAACCACTTCGCCTTGCCATCGAGGAAGGTGCGGGGCATCTTCCACGGGCCCTCGTGCGACCCGGCGACGAGTTCCAGGCAGCCCGCGACCGGGACCGGGTCGACCGGGATCCAGGCGCTCGTGCCGTGCCCGTCGACGTTGTAGTACGGCTGGTCCTGGTGCCAGGGTGTCGGCTGGCGCGTCTTGCCCTCCTTGACGAGGACGTGGTCGTGATAGAAGCGGACCTGGTCGGTCTGCAGCAGGGCCGCGGCAACCTCCGCGGTGCGCGAGGTGAGGGCGAGGGTGCCGATCTCGGGCACATCCTGCCAACGGCGGAAGTCCTCGACGAATCGACCCGGATCGTCCACCCCGCTCGCCACCTGGGCAAGCATCGATGGGAACTCCAAGACGGTGGCGATGCCCTCCCGGGCCAGTTCCACCTCTTCGTCGGTGAGGAGGCCCCGCACGACGAGGACGCCGTCCTTGCGGTAGGCCTCGATATCGGCCTGAGTCACGAGATCGGTCACGGGCCACATCGTATGACCGCGACGGGCATATCACGCGAGGACCGCGCGTTGTCGGTGCCGTGACTTACGGTGGGATGCCATGAGACCTGTAACCGACCTGCAGCGGCGTGTTGCCCCCTTCGAGGTCGTCTCGGAGTACGACCCGGCGGGCGACCAGCCGGAGGCGATCACCCAACTCGCGGACCGCCTCCAAGCGGGGGAGCAGGACGTCGTGCTGCTCGGCGCTACCGGGACGGGGAAGTCCGCGACCACTGCCTGGCTGATCGAGCGGGCTCAGCGCCCGACGCTCGTCATGGCCCCCAACAAGACGCTCGCGGCGCAGCTGGCGAACGAGTTCCGCCAACTCCTGCCCCACAACGCGGTCGAGTACTTCGTCAGCTACTACGACTACTACCAGCCCGAGGCCTACGTCCCACAGACGGATACGTACATCGAGAAGGACTCCTCGATCAACGACGAAGTGGAGCGACTGCGCCACTCCGCGACCAACTCGCTGCTGACTCGCCGTGATGTCGTCGTGGTGGCCTCGGTGTCGTGCATTTATGGCCTCGGCACCCCACAGGAGTACGTCGACCGGATGGTCCCCCTTCGCGTGGGGGATGAGATCGGCCGGGATGACCTGCTGCGCCAGTTCGTCACGATGCAGTACACCCGCAATGACATTGGTTTTACTCGCGGCACCTTCCGGGTGCGCGGGGACACCGTGGAGATCATCCCCGCGTACGAGGAGCACGCGATCCGGATTGAGTTCTTCGGGGACGAGATCGAGCGGCTCTACACGCTGCATCCGCTGACCGGTGAGGTCGTGCGCGAAGAGGACGAGATCTACGTCTTCCCGGCCACCCACTATGTCGCCGGACCCGAGCGCATGGAGCGCGCGATCGCGGGCATCGAAAAGGAGCTCGCCGCGCAGCTCGAGACCTTCGAGGCGCAGGGCAAGTTGCTCGAGGCCCAGCGCCTGCGGATGCGGACCACCTACGACATCGAGATGATGCGCCAGGTCGGGACCACCTCCGGCATCGAGAACTACTCGATGCACATCGACGGGCGCCTGCCCGGCTCTGCGCCGAGCACGCTGCTCGACTATTTCCCGGAGGACTTCCTCCTCGTCATCGATGAGTCCCATGTCACCGTGCCGCAGATCGGGGCGATGTACGAAGGCGATTCGTCGCGCAAGCGGACCCTCGTCGACCACGGCTTCCGGCTCCCGAGCGCCCTCGATAACCGCCCGCTGAAGTGGGAGGAGTTCCTCGAGCGGGTCGGGCAGACGGTGTACCTCTCCGCGACACCCGGCCCCTACGAGACCGCGAAGAGCGATGGTGTGGTCGAGCAGATCATTAGGCCCACCGGACTGGTCGATCCCGAGATCGTGCTCAAGCCGACGAAGGGGCAAATCGACGACCTCCTCGATGAGATCCGCACCCGCGCCGACCGCGATGAGCGGGTGCTCGTCACCACCCTCACCAAGAAGATGGCCGAGGACCTCACCGACTACCTGCTCGATAAGGGGGTCCGAGTCCGCTACCTCCACTCGGACATCGACACCCTGCGGCGTGTCGAGTTGCTGCGCGAGCTCCGGCTTGGTGAGTACGACGTGCTCGTGGGCATCAACCTGCTCCGCGAGGGCCTCGACCTGCCCGAGGTATCTCTCGTATCGATCCTGGACGCCGACAAGGAAGGCTTCTTGCGCTCCACCCGCTCGCTCATTCAGACGATCGGTCGGGCGGCTCGTAACGTGTCGGGTCAGGTCCACATGTACGCCGACAAGATCACCCCGTCCATGGCCGAGGCGATCGATGAGACCAAGCGTCGGCGGGAGAAGCAGATCGCCTACAACACCGAGCGGGGGATCGATCCGCAGCCGCTGCGCAAGAAGATTGCCGATTTCACCGACATGCTCCAGCGCGAGGACGCCGATACCGATGCCCTGATCGGGTCCGGGCGCAACCAGTCCCGCGGCAAGGGCACCCGTGGTCGGTTGGCGTCGGCGGCCGGGGTGGATGCGCCGGCGGCCAGGGAGCGCGACCTCCCCGCAGCGGATCTGGTCGCCCTGATCGGAGAACTCACCGAGCAGATGCATCAGGCCGCGACCGACCTGCAGTTCGAGTTGGCCGCGCGCCTGCGCGACGAGATCGGGGATCTGAAGAAGGAACTCCGCCAGATGACCGAGGCCACCCGCTGACCGACGGGCCGTTAGAGTGAGGGGTCGCCACACCATGAGGCGGCAGCATGCCCCCTTCGCCCCTTTTGGAAGGACCTTCGTTGACGGTTCCCACCTACGCCACGATCATCAGCGGCGGGGATATGAACGTCCCGACCTGGGTCTGGCTCGTGACCATCGGTGTCGCGGTCGCGGTCTTGACCTTCGACGTCGTGATGATCGCCCGCAACCCGCATGTGCCGTCCAACAAGGAAGTCGGCTCGATCCTCGCGGTCTACATCAGCGCGGCGATCCTCTTCGGGGCCGGTATTTGGTACACCAACGGCAGCACGCTGGCGGGGGAGTTCTACGCCGGTTGGCTCACCGAGTACTCGCTGTCGATCGACAACCTCTTCATCTTCTTGTTGATCATGGCGAAGTTCGGTGTGCCCGGGAAGTACCAGCAGATCGCCCTAATGTGGGGCATCATCATCGCGATCGTCTTGCGGGCCATCTTCATCTTTGTCGGAGCGGCGGCGATCAACCAGTTCGCGTGGGTGTTCTACATCTTCGGCGCGTTCTTGATCTACACCGCGATCAAGTTGGCCTTCGAAAAGGATGACGACGAGGAGTTCGAGGAGAACCGCCTGCTGAAGTGGTTCGAAGCGAAGCTGCCCTCGACCAAGGAGTGGAGCGCACGGGTCTTCACTCGGGAAAACGCCAAGATCGTCGTCACGCCCCTGTTCTTCGTGGTCCTCGCCCTCGGCATGACCGACCTGCTCTTCGCGCTTGACTCGATCCCGGCGATCTACGGGCTCACGAGGGAGCCGTACATCGTCTTGACCGCCAACCTCTTCGCCCTGATGGGTTTGCGGCAGCTGTACTTCTTGATCGGTGGCCTGCTGAAGAAGCTCGTCTACCTCTCGCTCGGCCTCGCCGTCCTCCTCGCGTTCATCGGGGTGAAGTTGATCCTCCACGCCCTGCACGAAAACGACCTGCCCTTCCTCAACAACGGAGAGCCGTTCCACGTCCCGGAGATCCCGATCGCGGTCTCCCTCGGGGCGATCGTGGTGATCCTCGGCGTCACGACCATCGCGAGCCTGATCAAGACCCGGCGCGATGGGGCGGACCAGGGCACCCTCTCGCGCTGACCCCGCGGGGCGCGGGACCCCCTACGTCGCTGCGGTCTGGGCGGGGTCGGGCCGATCTGTCGGCCGGGCACCGAGGCCCATCACGATGACGCTCGCCGCGACGACCAAAGCCATCCCCACCAACTGCAGGGTATGGAGGCGCTGGCCGAGGACGATGAGTCCGGCCAAGGCGGCGACGGCCGGCTCCAGGCTGAGCAGAATCCCGAAGACACCCGGTGCGATCCGCCGCAGCGCGACCAACTCGAGAGAGTAGGGGATCACCGAGGACAGCAGCGCGATCCCGAAGCCGAGCAGCAGCGCGGAGCGATCCCACTGCGCCATGGACGGGATACCGAAGGGGAGGACCACCGCGGTCGAGACGACCAGCGCAAGCGCCAGGCCGTCGAGCTTGGGGAAGATCGCGCCGGTCTTTTCCGACAGCACAACGTAGGCGGCCCAAAACGCCCCGGCGGTGAGGGCGAGCCCGAGGCCGATCCAGCTGATCTCGGCCAGGGGGACGTGCGTGATCTCCGAAATCAGGACCACCCCAACCGCGGCGGCCGCGACGGCGAAGAGATCACGGGGGCGCCGCGAGAGGACGGTCGCGAGGAGCAGTGGCCCGATGAACTCGATGGTGACCGCGACGCCGATCGGCAAGTAGGCGAGCGAGGCATAGAAGGAGAAGTTCATCAGGCCAAGCGCGAGGCCAAAGAGGCCGACCGTGCGCCATTGCGCTGCGGTGTAACCGCGAACCCTCGGGCGCAAGAAGATCAGCAGGATGGTGACCGAGAAGAGCAGGCGCATCGTGACCGATCCGGCCGCGCCGATCTTCGGGACGAGGGTGGCGGCGAGGGCGCCGCCGAACTGAACCGAGACAACCGCGCCGAGGACGAGGACCAGGGCACGGGGGTCGCTGTGCTTTGTTACCAACCGCGTTCGCGCCACTGCGGGAGAGAGGGCCGCTCGTCACCCAACGTCGTGTCATCGCCGTGGCCTGGGTAAACCCAGGTGTCGTCGGGCAGGACGTCGAAGACCCGCTCGGTCACATCCGTGATGAGATCGTCGAACGACTGGTACTCGAAGTGAGTCGTGGCGCCGACTCCGCCGGGAAAGAGGCTGTCTCCACTAAAGAGGTGGCCGCCGCTCGCCGGATCGCGGTAGTGCAGCGCGATCGACCCGGGAGTGTGTCCACGAAGGTGGATGACGTCCAGGGTCACTTCGCCGACGGTGACCGAATCGCCTTGGTTCAACCGGACGTCGGGCGCGACCGGGAGCGCGTCGGCATCGGCGTCGCCGGCGTAGGTGCGTGCTCCGGTGGCCGAGGCGACCTCCTCCAGGGCTCGGGTGTGATCCCAATGCTGGTGAGTCGTGAGGAGATGGGCGAGCCCGTCGCCCCCTTCGGCCACGTACTGGAGGATCCGCGGGGCATCGTCCGCGGCATCGATCAGCAGCTGCTCGCCGGTGGCGCGGCAGGTGAGGAGGTAGACGTTATTGCTCTGTGGCGACACCGCCAGCTTGCGAATCGTCAGGGCGTCGAGCTCGCGCACGTCCGCCGGGCCGCCGGGGGTCACCTTGCCGGAATAGCTCACACGAGCGATTGTGCCGCATCGAAGGAAGGGGTTGTCGGTGCCGGGACATAGAGTGTCGGCCGTGACCGAACCGCGCCGCACCGGCTCCTCGCTGCACGATCACCTGATCGTGCGCGGGGCCCGGGAGCACAACCTGAAGAACATCTCCGTCGAACTCCCTCGCGACTCGCTCGTCGTCTTCACCGGCCTCTCCGGCTCAGGGAAGTCCTCGCTCGCCTTCGACACGATCTTCGCCGAGGGCCAGCGCCGGTACGTCGAATCGCTGTCGGCCTACGCGCGCCAGTTCCTCGGCCAGATGGACAAGCCCGACGTTGACTTCATCGAGGGTCTCTCGCCCGCGGTCTCGATCGACCAGAAGTCGACCAACCGCAACCCGCGCTCGACGGTCGGCACGATCACCGAGGTCTACGACTACCTCCGTCTGCTCTTTGCCCGCGCCGGTCGCCCCCACTGTCCGGTCTGCGGGGCCGCGATCACGCGCCAGAGCCCGCAGCAGATCGTTGACCAACTGCTCGAGTTGCCCGAGCGCACGCGCTTCCAAGTGCTCGCACCGGTGGTGCGCGCCCGCAAGGGCGAGTTCGTCGACCTCTTCGCCGAGCTGCAAAGCCAGGGCTTCTCCCGCGCCCGCGTCGATGACGAAGTGGTCTCGCTCGCCGAGCCGCCGAGCCTCGAAAAGCAGGTCAAGCACACCATTGAGGTGGTCGTTGACCGGCTCGTGGCGAAGGGGGCGCAGGACGCCACCGCCAAGCAACGCCTCACCGACTCGGTGGAGACCGCCCTCGGCCTCGCGGGCGGGATCGTCGTGATCGACTTCGTCGATGTCACCGAAGAGGGCGGGGATCTGCCCGTCGAGCGGCGCTTCTCCGAGCGCCTGGCCTGCCCGAATGGGCATCCGCTCACCATGGACGAGATCGAGCCGCGCTCGTTTTCCTTCAACTCTCCCTTCGGGGCCTGCCCCGCGTGTACCGGGCTCGGCACCGAGCTCGAGGTCGACGCCGAGCTGGTCATCCCGGATGAGGACCTCACCCTCGCCGAAGGGGCGATCGCCCCGTGGTCTCAGGGAACTCAGTCCGCGCAGTACTTCCAACGCACGATGGCAGCGCTCGGTGACGACCTCGCCTTCGACATGGACACCCCGTGGCGCGCGCTGCCCAAGCGCGCCAAGGACGCCCTTCTCCACGGCAAGAACCACAAGGTGCACGTCCGTTACCGCAACCGGTTCGGCCGGGAGCGGTCCTATTCGACCGGCTTCGAAGGGGTCATCCCCTTCATCAAGCGGCGCCACGCCGAAACCGAGTCGGACTGGAGCCGGGAGAAGTACGAGGGGTACATGCGCGAGGTGCCCTGCCCGACCTGTAAAGGCACCCGCCTGAAGCCCGAGTCGCTCGCCGTCCTCGTCGGGGATCGCTCGATCGCCGAAGTCTCCTCGTTGTCGATCGGGGAGGCGGCCGGCTTCCTCGACACCGTCGATTTCAGTGAGCGCGAGGCCCAGATCGCCGAGCGGGTGATCAAGGAGATCAACGCGCGCCTCGGCTTCCTCCTTGACGTCGGCCTGGACTACCTCTCCTTGGACCGCGCCGCCGGGACCCTCTCCGGTGGCGAGGCGCAGCGCATCCGGCTCGCCACCCAGATCGGCTCCGGTCTCGTCGGCGTGCTCTACGTCCTCGACGAGCCGAGCATTGGCCTCCACCAGCGGGACAACCACCGCCTGATCGAGACGCTGACCCGCCTGCGCGACCTCGGCAACACCCTGATCGTCGTCGAGCACGATGAGGACACGATCGAGACTGCCGACTGGATCGTCGACATCGGTCCCGGCGCCGGCGAGCACGGGGGAGCGGTCGTGCACTCCGGACCCCTGAAGGGACTGCTCGCCAACAAGGAGTCGGTGACCGGCCGGTATCTTTCGGGTGCCCGCCAGATCCCGGTTCCCGCCGAGCGCCGCACGCCGGCGAAGGGCCGCGAGCTGGTCGTGACCGGTGCCCGCGAACACAACCTGAAGGGGATTGACGTCGCCTTCCCGCTCGGAACCTTCGTCGCGGTGACGGGGGTCTCGGGCTCGGGCAAGTCGACGCTCGTCAACGACATCCTCTACCACGTGCTCGCCAACAAATTGAACGGCGCGCGCCACGTCCCCGGGCGGCACAAGAGCGTCACCGGACTGGACCACCTCGACAAGGTCGTCCACGTGGACCAGAGCCCGATCGGTCGCACTCCACGCTCCAACCCGGCCACCTACACCGGCGTCTTCGACCACATCCGCAAACTCTTCGCCGAGACCACCGAGGCCAAGGTCCGCGGCTACCTGCCGGGGCGCTTCTCCTTCAACGTCAAGGGCGGACGTTGCGACGCGTGCTCCGGTGACGGCACGATCAAGATCGAGATGAACTTCTTGCCGGACGTCTACGTCCCGTGCGAGGTATGCCATGGGGCGCGCTACAACCGCGAGACCCTGGAGGTCCACTTCAAGGGCAAGTCCATCGCCGAGGTGCTGGACATGCCGATCGAGGAAGCGGAGGAGTTCTTCGCCGCGGTCCCCGCGATCGCCCGGCATATGAAGACCCTCAACGCCGTCGGGCTGGGCTATGTCCGCCTCGGTCAGAGCGCGCCGACCCTTTCTGGCGGTGAGGCTCAACGCGTCAAGCTGGCCTCGGAGTTGCAAAAGCGCTCCACGGGCCGGACCGTCTACGTCCTCGATGAACCGACGACCGGGCTGCACTTCGAAGACATCCGCAAGCTGCTCCTTGTCCTGCAGGGCCTCGTCGACAAGGGCAACACGGTGATCGTGATCGAGCACAACCTCGATGTCATCAAGAACGCCGACTGGGTGATCGACATGGGTCTCGAAGGGGGATTCCGCGGCGGCGAGGTCGTCGCGGCCGGCACTCCCGAGCAGGTCGCGGACCAGGCGGAGGAGACCGGCTCGCACACCGGCCGCTTCCTCCGCTCGACCTTGGCCAAGCACGGGCCGGTCCCGGCGGGCCCCACGGTCAAGGCCATCGCGGCCGTGGGCAAGCGAAAGGCCCCTACCAAGTCCGCCTCCGCCCGACGGGCGAAGAAGGCTGGGTAGGGGCCCTTCGGCTCCGGGTTAATCCTCGCCGAGGTAGGCCTTTCGGACCTCGTCGGAGTGCAGCAACTCCTGGCCGCTGCCGGTGAGCACGATCTTGCCGACCTCAAGCACGTATCCCTTGGTCGCAAGGCGCAGCGCCGCTCGGGCGTTCTGCTCGACCAGCAGGATCGTTGTGCCCTGAGCCTGCAGGGTCTTCACCGTCTCCATGATCCGCTTCATCATGAGCGGGGAGAGGCCCATCGACGGTTCGTCGAGCATGAGCAGCTTGGGCCGGCTCATCATCGCCCGGCCCATGGCGAGCATCTGCTGCTCGCCGCCGGAGAAGGTGCCCGCCGGTTGCTTCGAGCGCTCCCCGAGGATCGGGAAGAGGTCGTAGGCCGCCTGCAAATCCTTGGCGATGGCGGGCCGGTCCTGACGCGAGAAGGCACCGAGCAGGAGATTCTCCTCGACCGTCATGCTCGGGAAGATCCGCCGCCCTTCCGGGCTGTGGGCCATCCCGAGCGTCACGATCTTGTGCGCCGGCATCGAGTCGATGCGCTGCCCCTGGTAGCGGATCTGGCCGCCGCTTGGGCGCAGCAGACCGGAGATCGTGCGCAGGGTCGTGGTCTTCCCGGCCCCGTTCGTCCCGATCAGGGTGACGACATCCCCTTCGTCAACGGTGAAGCTGATGCCCTTCACCGCGACGATCTTGCCGTAGGAAACCTCCAGGTCTTCGACCTCGAGCATCGCCGTCATCGGGTGGCCTCCGGTTCGTCGTCAGGGTGGAGTTCACCGGCAGCACGCAGGACCTCGCGGTCCTCCTCGGTGAGTTCCTCGGCGGTGATCTCGTCGTCATCGGAACCACCGATGTACGCCTCGATGACACGCGGGTCGGACTGGACCTCTTCCGGCGTGCCCTCAATGAGCGTGGCACCGCGCACCAGGCAGGTCACCCGGTCGCAGAGGCCGAAGATGAAGCGCATGTCGTGTTCGATCACGACCACCGCCATCCCCATGTCCCGGATCTTGAAGATCAGGTGCATGGCCTCTTCGGTCTCACGCGGGTTCATGCCAGCGGTCGGCTCATCGAGCAACAGCACGGTCGGATCGGTGGCCATCGCCCGGGCGATCTCGAGGCGCCGCTGCTCGCCATAGGGCAGGTTCCGGGCGAGGTGCTCGGCCTTGTGATCGAGCCCGATGAACTTCAGCAGCTCGTGGGCCCGCTCGGTGCTCTCCTTTTCTTCCCGGCGGAACTTCGGTCCGCGGAAGATCGAGGTGAGTGCCATCGAGGAGGTCCGGCAGTAGCGCCCGACCATGACGTTCTCCAGGGCCGTCATGTTGCCGAAGAGTCGGATGTTCTGGAAGGTCCGGGCCATCCCGGCCTGGACCACCCGGCGCGGCTTCGGCGGCAGTTCGCTCCCTTGGACCATGACCTGACCCGAGGTCGGCTTGTACATCCCGGTGAGGCAGTTGAAGAAGGTCGTCTTGCCGGCCCCATTGGGTCCGATCAGACCGACGATCTCGCCCTCGTGCACCGTGAGGTCGACATGGTCGACGGCCACCAGGCCACCGAAGCGCATGACGATGTCTTTGGCCTGCAGGACCACGGCCCCGGTCGGGGCGTCCGCTCTCGAGCGCTCAGTCACGGTGCTCATTTGGCTACCTCCACATGCTCGGCCTCGATCTCCTCGGCGAGCTGTTCATCGTCGTCATGGAATTCGAGCTGGCGGCGCCGGTTCGCGACCAGGCCCTCGGGGCGGAAGCGCATCATCAGTACGAGGAGCAGGCCGAAGAGGAGCAGCCGGTAGTCCTCGAAGAAGCGCAACTTCTCCGGCAGCATCTTCAAGATCACCGCGCCGAGCATGACGCCGGCGATGGTGCCCATACCGCCCAAGACGACCGCGGCGAGGAGGAATGCCGACTCCAAGAAGATGTACTGATCCGGGGTCACCGAGGTGTCGTAGTGCGCCTTGATGGTGCCCGCGACCCCGGCGAGGAAGGCGCCACCGGCGAAGGCCAGCAGCTTCAGGCCGAAGGTATTGACGCCCATCGCCTCAGCGGCGCGCTCGTCCTCACGGATCGCGACCCAACCACGGCCGATCCGGCTGTTGTTGAGGTTGGCGAAGACCATGATGATGAAGGCGGTGAGGAAGAGCAGCAACAGGTAGTAGTTCGCGGCTCGGCTGAGCGGCACCCCGAGGATCACGTGCGTGGCCCCGAAGTCGAACCCGAAGAGGTTGAGGTCGGGGATCGCGGTGATGCCGTTCGGGCCGTTGGTGAAGTTCGGACCGTTGTTGCCGTCGAGGTTGAACATCGTCAGGCGGAAGATCTCACCGAAGGCGAGGGTCACGATCGCGAGGTAATCCCCGGACACCCGCAACGTCGGAGATCCGACGATGAGGCCGAGGAAGGCCGCGAAGATGCCACCGAGCAGGACGGTCACGATGAAGGGGGGTTGCCACCCCACCGTCGCGAAGGCCGACCCGGAGAGGATGGCGCCGACATAGGCACCGGCACCGAGGAAGGCGACGTATCCGAGGTCGAGCAGTCCGGCGAGACCAACCACGATGTTGAGGCCGATCGCGGTGGCACCGAAGATCAGCACCAGGGTCGCGACCGACATGTTGACCTCCGACCCGTCCTGTGTGAACGGGAAGAGGAAGGCCGCCGCGAAGGCACCGAGGGTGAGGACGTGACGGTGACGCTGAGCGATGAGCCCGACCACCGAGAAGAACCCAGCCCGGGCCAGGGCGGTGCAGATGACCGCGATGGTGAGCAGGAAGGTCATAAAGACCCACACGTCACCATGGCCGAGGGCATAGGCCGCGACCCAGAGAGCGGCGGCACACAGGGCGACGATCATCAAGATCTCGAACCACCCAGGCCAGGTGATGCGCAGCGGATCGCGGACGAAGAGGTCTTCGCCGCGCTGGGTCACGGTGGCCGCGAGGGCGAGCGCCCCGACGACGGCGACCCAGGCGCCCTCATTGGCGTTGATCAGGCCGCCGGTCGTCACCGTGATCGCGGTGAGCGATAGCGCCATGAAGAGCACCGCACCGATACCGAGCGCCTGGAGCCCGCGGCGGGTGTCCAAGAAGGAGAGGGTGTGGCGCAGCGGGCCGACCCGGCCGGCGACGAGCACGAGGCCGGTCACGCCGATCAAGATGGCGAAGAGCTGCAAGGTGACGGGGGAGAGGCGCGGGGAGATGTCCTCGAGCACCGACGGTTCGTAGGACCACGAGAGCAGCCCGGAGATGATCAGCAAGAGCGAGCCAGCCGCTCCGAGGATCGTGACGAGTGAGACGCCGCGTCCGCGTGAGGCGACGGGCCGGTCCGCGACCGGGGATTCGTTGACAGCGGTCATGCGCGGTCCACCACCTTTGCGCCGAGCAGGCCCTGGGGCCTAAAGACAAGGATCAGGATCAGCAAGGCGAAGGCCCAGACGTCCTTCCAGGACGAGCCACCGAACTGGTCGAGCCCGAAGGGGAGGAAGCGGGTGTACTGCGTCACCATGGCTTCGACCACTCCGAGGACCAAACCGCCGACCACCGCGCCCTGGATATTGCCAATCCCACCGAGGACGGCTGCGGTGAAGGCTTTCAGGCCCGCGATGAAGCCCATCTTGAAGTTGATATTGGTGTTGAGCAGGCCCTGCGCGACACCGGCGATCGCGGCGAGCGCGGCGCCGACGGCGAAGGCGATCACGATCACCCGGTCGACATTGATGCCCATGAGGCGAGCGGTGTCGGGGTCCTGGGAGACGGCCTGCATGCCGCGGCCCGGCTTGGTCCGGTTGATGAACCACCAGAGGGCCGCGGAGGCCATCAGGAGACAGCCGATCGTAAAGATCGCGGCGCGCTGGATGCTCACCCCGAAGATCTCGACGGCGGGTCCAGTGACGACGTCGATCTGCGGGAAGGGGATCTTCTGCTTAGCGCTCGGGAAGTCGGTGAAGGGGATCTTGTCGTAGAAGAGTCGGACGAACTCCTGCAAGAAGACCGAGATACCGATCGCCGTGATGAGCGGGGCAAGTCGGGGGGCCCCACGAAGGGGACGGTAGGCGACCCGCTCCATCAGCACCGCCGTGCCGACCGAGGCGATCATCGCGCCGATGATCATGAGCGGAAGGACCCACAACGACGTGGTCTCTAGCCCAAGGATGAGGTAGGTGCTGAGCGCGCCGAAGGCGCCGATCATAAAGACTTCACCGTGGGCGAAGTTGATCAATTGCACGATGCCGTAAACCACGGTGTATCCGACGGCAATCAGTGCGTAGAGGGAGCCCAAGGTCAGCCCATTGACCAATTGTTGGGCGAACTGTTCCACAAAGTCCTCCTGGGACGTGCACGAGGGGACATGGGGCGGCTCGGGGTAACCGGCGGCCCCACGATGGCGATGCAGTGGCACGATCAGGGCGGGGACCGGTGGTCGTCACCGGCCCCCGCCCTGATCGCTACGGACCCCCTTCAGGGGACCGCCAGCTCAGCCGTTCGGCTTACTTGAATTCCTCGGTCGAGACGTCGACGAACTCCTGGTTCTTCACTTCGTACACGGTGAGGATCCGGGTGGTGGTGTCACCGAACTCATCGAAGGCGACCTTGCCGGTGACCCCGTCGAAGTTGACATCCTTCATCGCATCGATGGTGGCCTGGCGAGCCCCTTCGACGTTGTCGGCGTCCTTCAGCGAGACCTTCATGGCGTCGATGATCGCGGTCGCGGCGTCGTAGGAGTACGCACCGTAGGCGGCGTAGGGCTCCTTGTAGCCGGCGTTGTTGTAGTCCTCGATGAACTTCTTGCCGCTGTCGCTCTTCTCGGTCGGGGCGCCGATCGAGGTGGCGAGGTCACCGTCAGCGGTCTTGCCCGCGAGCTCGATGTACTTGCCATCCTTGATGCCGTCGCCACCCATGAGCGGGACGTTCAGGCCCTGGGCCTTCATCTGCTGGCTCAGCGGACCGGCCTGCGGGTACTCGCCGCCGTAGTACACGGCATCGGGGTTCTTGGCCTTGACCGAGGTGACGACCGCGTCGTACTTCTCGTCATCGGGGTTGATGGTCTCGGCCGCGACGACCTCACCACCGAGCTTCTTGTACTCCTTGGTGAAGGACTCGACGAGGCCCTGACCGTAGGCCTTCTTGTCGTGGATGGTTGCGACCTTCTTCACGCCGGCCTTTTCGAAGAGGTAACGCGCGGCGAAGGGACCCTGGACGGCGTCGGTCGCGCAGACCCGGAAGTAGTTCGGGTACGGACGCTTCGGGTTCGCCTCATCCGGTCCGAGGGTCAGCTGGGTGCCGGTGTTCGCCGGCGAGACCTGGACGATCTTCGCGGTGTTGAGCACGGGCTGAACGGTGCCGGCCACGGAGGAGTTCAAGGTGCCGACGACCCCGATGACGTCCTTGTCGCCCGCGAGCTTGGTGGCGGCGTTCTTGCCGACATCCGGGTTCGCCTGGTCGTCCTCGGCAGCGACCTCGATCTTCCAGCCGTTCAAGTCGCCGGAGTCGTTGGCCTCCTTCACCGCAAGGTCGACGGAGTTCTTGATCCCGAGGCCGAGGGCCGAGAGGTCACCGGACAGCGGCGCGATGACGCCGATCTTGACGACCTTGTCGCCGCCCTCGCCGCTACCCCCGCCATCGGTGCTGCGGGTCCCGCATGCACTAAGGACCAGGGAGGCGGCCAACAGGGTGGCGCCGACCGAAATTACGGAACGCTTTGGCACGTTTCCTCCATGAATGAGTTCATCCGGGACCCGCCCGGGTCGCACGTCTTGCGCGTGGACTGGTGGGAACGTAGACCGGGCCTGACCCTTCGCGATACGGATGAGACGCACCGTGACCCATTCGTAACCAATTGCCCCCCGTCCCGTGACCCGTCCGCGCGGGGATGCCACGGGGGCAACGAGTGGGACATGGGACGATGACATCGACCTCGTCGATGACCCCTTCGGAGCCACCATGACCACCCCCAGTTCGTCCCCCTTCTCCCGCCGCGTCGTGCTGGGCGCGGTCGCTGCGGGCGCCGTAGTCCCGGCCACGGCGTGCGGGTCCGGTTCCTCCGAGGACTCGGGAGCGGCAGCAACCCGAGGCGCGAATGGTGAGGTGCGCTTCCCCGCGGGCGACGTACCGGTCGGGGGCGGCCGGATCTCGGCCACCGAGCGCGTGGTCGTCACCCAGCCCGCCGAGGGGGAGTTCAAGGCGTTCTCCGCGATCTGCCCCCACGAGCGCTGCGTGGTGAGCGCGGTGACCGACGGCACGATCGTCTGCGCCTGCCATCAGAGCACCTTCGATGCGGCCACGGGGGAGCGGACCGGAGGGCCTGCGCCTCGTGGACTCGATCCGCTACCGGTCAGCGAAGACGGCACGGACCTGGTTGTCAGGAGCTCGTCGTAGGCTCGCTGCGTGGCTGACCCTGCGACCTACCGACCGGCCCCGGGGACCATCCCGACCGAGCCCGGGGTCTATCGCTTCCGCGACGCCGACGGCCGGGTGATCTATGTCGGCAAGGCCAAGTCCCTCCGGTCGCGGCTGTCGTCCTACTTCCAAGATGTCGCGGGTCTGCACCCCCGGACCGCCCGCATGGTGCGCGCGGGCGCGAGCGTCGAATGGACGGTCGTCGCGACCGAGGTCGAGGCACTGCAGCTCGAGTACGCCTGGATCAAGGAGTTCGATCCGCGCTTTAACGTCAAGTACCGCGACGACAAGTCCTATCCCTATCTCGCGGTCACGCTGGGTGAGACCTACCCGCGCGCCCTCGTCATGCGCGGTGCCAAGCGCAAGGGCACGCGCTACTTCGGCCCCTATACCCACGCCTGGGCGATCCGCGAGACCCTCGATCAGTTGCTTCGCGTCTTCCCGATGCGGACCTGCTCGAAGGGGGTCTTTAACCGGGCAGCCGCCTCGGGGCGGCCCTGCCTGCTCGGCTATATCGATAAGTGCTCGGCGCCGTGCGTGGGGCGGGTCACCGAGGAGGAGCACCGGGCGATCGCCGACGACTTTTGCGACTTCATGGCCGGGCAGACCGGCAAGTTCGTGCGGCGGATCGAGCAGGAGATGCGCGCGGCCTCCGACGAGCTCGACTTCGAGCGCGCCGCTCGCCTGCGCGACGATTTGAAGGCACTGACCACCGCTCTCGAGAAGTCCGCCGTCGTCCTGCCCGACGGGACCGACGCCGACGTCTTCGCCCTCGCCGAGGATGAGCTCGAGATCGCGATCCAGGTCTTCCACGTCCGCGGCGGCCGGGTCCGCGGGCAACGCGGCTGGGTGGCCGAACGCGAGGCCCAGCAGACCGGGGAGATCGTCGAGCATCTCCTCCAGCAGGTCTACGGCGGCGAAGGGGGCGAGGGGGTCCCCCGGGAGGTCCTCGTCCCGGTGTTACCGCCGGACGCCGATGCCGTCGCGGCGTGGCTGGGGGAGCGGCGCGGATCCCGGGTGGCCCTGCGGGTCCCGCAGCGAGGCGACAAACGCGCCCTGATGGAGACCGTGGCCCGCAACGCCACCCAATCGCTTGCTCGTCACAAGGTCGCCCGAGCGGGGGACCTCACCGCGCGGGGACAGGCGCTGCAAGACCTCCAAGATGCGCTCGGTCTCCCGCACGCGCCCCTTCGGATCGAGTGTTACGACATCAGCCATGTCCAGGGGACGAGCACGGTCGGCTCGATGGTCGTCTTCGAAGATGGTCTCCCGCGCAAGGGGGAGTACCGGCGGTTCATCATCCGGGGCCAGGACGCGGCCGACGACACCCCGGTCCGGCAGGACGACACCGCAGCGATGGACGAGGTGCTACGACGCCGTTTCGCCCGGGGGGTCGCCCCAACCGAGCCCGAGGCGCCGACGGAGGGTGCGGACCCGGAGCAGCCTGCGCGAGAGCAGACCCGCCGCTTCGCCTACCCGCCCCAACTCGTCGTCGTCGACGGTGGCCTGCCTCAGGTCAACGCCGCCCAGGCGGTCCTCACCGACCTCGGGATCACGGACGTCGCCTTGGTCGGGCTCGCCAAGCGCCTCGAAGAGGTGTGGGTCCCAGGCGAGGAGTACCCGTTGATCTTGCCCCGCACCTCTCAAGGCCTGTACCTGCTGCAGCGAGTTCGCGACGAGGCCCACCGCTTCGCAATCGCCTTCCATCGCCAGCGGCGCAGCAAGGCGATGACGGCGAGCGCCCTCGACGCGGTGCCGGGACTCGGACCGACCCGCGCCAAGGCGCTCTTGGCCCACTTCGGGTCGGTCCGCAAGATCCGGGCCGCGAGTCCGGAGGACCTCACGGCGGTCAAGGGAGTCGGTCCTGCCCTTGCCGCCTCGATTGCGGCAGAGTTGGGGACGAGCCCGACCGAGCCGGCCATCAACCTCACCACGGGTGAGGTCCTCGACGAAGGAGAGACATCGTGAGCGAGAACTCCCCAGACCGTCCCGTCGAGGCCCTCCGCGCTCCGACCACGCCCGAGGTCGTGGTCGTGACCGGGATGAGCGGCGCCGGTCGCTCCACGGTGGCCAATGTGATGGAGGACCTCGGCTGGTACGTCATCGACAACCTGCCGATCCAGCTCCTGCCCGACCTCGTCGACCTGGCGATCGCCAACAAACAGACCCAAGACGTCCGCAGGGTCGGAGTAGTGGTGGATGTGCGGGCGGAGGGCTTCACCGATCTCGCGGGCGCCGTCGAACATATGCGCACTGCCGGCTGGAACCCCCTCGTGCTCTTCCTCGACGCCAACGACGAAGCTCTCGTCCGGCGCTTCGAAAGCGTTCGGCGACCACACCCTCTTCAGGGCAAGGGGCGACTGCTCGACAGCATCCAAGCCGAGCGGGAACGTCTGTCGGACCTGCGCTCGATCGCCGATGTCGTGGTCGACACCTCGGGGCTCAACGTCCATCAGCTCTCCCGCAAGATCCATCCGATCTTCGCCCGCGAAGGGCGCCACAAGGTCCGCCTCGCGGTGATGTCCTTCGGGTTCAAGTACGGCGTCCCCTTGGATTCGGACTTCGTCTTCGACATGCGCTTCCTGCCCAACCCCTTCTGGGTCCCAGAGTTACGGGCGCACACCGGCCGCGAGCAGGCGGTCTCCGACTATGTGATGTCGCAACCGGGCGCGCACGAGTTCATCGACGCGGTGGTGTCCCTCTTCGTACCGGTGACCGCGGGATATATCCGCGAGAACCGCAGCTACGCGACGATCGCGGTGGGCTGCACGGGCGGCAAGCACCGCTCGGTGGCGACCGCCGAGGCCCTCGCTGAGCGGCTCGCCAACGACGAGATCTCCACCTTCGTGGTCCACCGTGACCTCGGCCGGGAGTAGGTGAGATGTCGACCCGTTTCCCGCATGTCGTCGCCTTCGGCGGTGGACACGGCCTCGCTGCGTCGCTCGGCGCCCTTCGGCTGATCACCGAGGACCTCACCGCGGTGGTCACGGTCGCCGACAACGGTGGATCAAGCGGTCGGCTGCGTTCCGACTTCGGCGTGCTCCCGCCTGGGGACCTGCGGATGGCACTGAGCGCGCTCTGCGATGACAGCGAATGGGGCCACGCCTGGGCGGAGGTGATGCAGCATCGGTTCACCGGAGAAGGGGGCCTCGCAGGTCACCCGCTCGGCAACCTGCTGATCATCTCGCTCTGGCAATTGCACGACGACCCCGTGCGCGGGCTGGACCTTGTGGGCCGCCTGCTCGGCGCTCGGGGGCGGGTGCTGCCGATGTCGGCCGTCCCGCTCGACCTCGAGGCGCATGTGCTCGGAGCCGACCCTCACGCTCCGGATGAGGTTCAGGTCGTGCGCGGTCAGGTCGAGATCGCCGGGACCGAGGGCAGCGTCGAGTCGATCTCGGTGCTGCCGAAGAATCCGCCGGTCCGCCCGGAGGTCCTCGCCGCGGTCGCGGACGCTGATTGGGTCATCCTTGGCCCCGGCTCCTGGTACACCTCGGTCTTGATCCACTTGCTGGTCCCGGATCTGCGCGAGGCTCTCCTCGTCACCACCGCCCGCCGCTTGCTCACCCTCAACCTCGAGATGAGCACGACCGAAACTGCCGGCTTTTCGGCGGCGCAGCACCTCACCACATTGCATCGCACCGTGCCCGACCTGCGCTTCGATGCTGTCCTTGCTGATCCGAGCGTCGTCGATGACCGGGTTGGCCTCGAGCGGGCCTGCGCCGAACTCGGCGCCGAGTTGATCGTCCAGTCGGTCAGTCGGCATGGCCGTCCGGGTGAGCACGACACCCTGCGCCTCGCGGCGGCTTATCGTGACATCCTGCAATAGGTCACCTCACGAGGGTGACCAGTACTGACCGCCGACCAGGAGGACCCCCGCGATGGCGATGACCGCCAAGGTCAAGGACGAACTCGGGCGGTTCCCGGTGACCCGCACCTGCTGCCGCAAGGCGGAGGTCGCCTCGATCCTGCGTTTTGCCGGTGGGCTCCACATCGTCGGTGGCCGCATCGTGGTCGAGGCGGAACTCGACACCGCACAAGCGGCGCGGCGCCTTCGGCGCGATATCACCGACCTCTATGGGCACGAGACCGAGCTCCTGGTGCTTGCTGCCGGTGGGCTGCGGCGCGGTACCCGCTATGTCGTGCGCGTCGGCAAGGACGGCGAAGCCCTCGCCCGGCAGTCGGGGCTCGTGGACGCGAGCGGCCGCCCGGTGCGCGGGCTCCCGCCAAAGGTCGTCGGCGGATCGGCCCATGACGCCGAAGCCGCCTGGCGCGGCGCCTTCCTGGCCCGCGGCTCGCTCACCGAACCCGGCCGCTCGAGTTCGCTGGAGATTACCTGCCCCGGGCCGGAGTCCGCGCTGGCGCTGGTCGGAGCGGCGCGTCGCCTCGGAATCCAGGCCAAGGCCCGCGAGGTTCGCGGCGTGGACCGGGTCGTGATCCGCGACGGTGATTTGATCAGTGCCCTGCTCACCCGTCTCGGAGCCCACGACGCGGTGATGGCCTGGGAGGAGCGGCGCATGCGCCGGGAGGTGCGGGCGACCGCGAACCGGCTCGCCAACTTCGATGACGCCAACCTGCGCCGCTCGGCGCGGGCCGCCGTCGCCGCCGGGGCGCGCGTGCAGCGCGCCATGGAAATCCTCGGCGAGGAGATCCCGGACCATCTGCGCGAGGCCGGCGAACTTCGCCTCACCCACAAGCAGGCATCACTGGAGGAGCTGGGCGAGCTCGCGGACCCCCCGATGACCAAGGACGCGGTGGCCGGGCGCATCCGGCGCCTGCTCGCGATGGCCGACAAGCGCGCCGCCGAGCTCGGGGTCCCGGACACCGAGGCGAGCCTCACCCCCGACATGCTCGACGGCTGACGGCACACCCCCTTCGATATCGGTCACCAACCGTTCATCTCTCGCGCCCGACCACGATGTGCCCCGCGACACGCCAAGGAATAGGGTGGAGGGGACCGATGACGGGCCGCGATGACGCGGCCACCACAAAGGGAAGGCAACACCACCAATGACTGTTCGCGTTGGCATCAATGGATTTGGCCGAATCGGCCGCAACTTCTTCCGCGCCGTCAAGGCCTCGGGCGCCGACATCGAGATCGTCGCCGCGAACGACCTGATGGACAACAAGACCATCGCCCACCTCCTGAAGTACGACTCGGTCCTCGGTGTCCTTGACGCCGACGTCAGCTACGACGACGACTCGATCACCGTCGACGGCAAGCGCATCCGCGTCTTCGCCGAGAAGGACCCGGCCCAGATCGGTTGGGGCGACGAGAACGTCGACGTCGTCGTGGAGTCCACCGGCTTCTTCACCGACGCCGAGGCAGCTAAGGCCCACATCGACGGTGGCGCCAAGAAGGTCGTCATCTCGGCCCCCGCCAAGAACGAAGACGTCACGATCGTGATGGGCGTCAACGACGGCGACTACGACCCCGAGAAGCACAACGTCATCTCCAACGCGTCGTGCACGACCAACTGCCTCGCCCCGATGGCCAAGGCCCTCAACGACAAGCTCGGCATCGTCAAGGGCCTGATGACCACGGTCCACGCCTACACCTCGGACCAGAACCTCCTCGACGGCCCGCACCGCGACCCGCGTCGCGCCCGCGCCGCTGCTCTGTCGATCATCCCGACCTCGACCGGTGCCGCCAAGGCGATTGGCCTCGTCATGCCGGAGATGAAGGGCAAGCTCGACGGTTACGCGCTGCGCGTGCCGACCCCGACCGGTTCGGCCACCGACCTCACCTTCGAGGCGAGCCGCGAGACCTCCGTCGAAGAGGTCAACGAGATCGTCAAGGCCGCCGCGGCCGAGGGCCCGCTGAAGGGCTACCTCAAGTACACCGAGGACCCGATCGTCTCCGCCGACATCGTGACCGACCCGCACTCGTGCATCTTCGACGCGGGCCTCACCAAGGTGATCGGCAACCAGGTCAAGGTCGTCGGCTGGTACGACAACGAGTGGGGCTACTCCAACCGCCTCGCCGACCTCATCACCCTCGTCGGCAAGAGCCTCTGACCGACCCGGCGTTCCTCCCTTAACAAGCGAAAGGCGGCTGACGGCCCGTGAAAACCATTTCCGACCTCGGTGACCTCCACGGCAAGCGGGTGCTTGTCCGATCGGACCTCAACGTCCCTCTGGACGGCGAGACGATCACCGACGATGGACGGATCCGGGCATCGCTGCCGACGATCAAGGCCCTGACCGAGGCGGGCGCGCGCGTCATTGTTGCCGCCCACCTCGGTCGGCCGAAGGGAGAGCCCGAGGCCAAGTACTCGCTCGCGCCGGTCGCTCGCCGGCTCGGGGAACTCCTCGGGCAGGACGTCACCTTCGTGCCGGAGACCGTCGGTTCGGTCGCCGAAGAGGCCGTGGCGTCCCTGAGCGACGGAGACGTCGCGCTCTTGGAGAACCTGCGCTTCAACGCGGGGGAGACCTCCAAGGATGAGGCCGAGCGCGGCGCCTTCGCCGACCAGCTCGCGGCACTCGCCGATGCTTACGTCTCCGACGGCTTCGGCGTCGTCCACCGCAAGCAGGCGTCGGTCTATGACATCGCGACCCGGTTGCCCGCCGCCCTCGGCGGACTCGTCCAGACCGAGGTAGAGGTCCTGCAGCGCCTCACCGTCGACCCCGAGCGCCCGTACGCGGTCGTCCTCGGTGGTGCGAAGGTGTCCGACAAGCTCGGGGTCATCGACAACCTCCTCGGGACGGCCGACCGGCTGCTGATCGGCGGCGGCATGGTCTTCACCTTCTTAAAGGCCCAGGGACACGAGGTCGGCAAGAGCCTGCTCGAGGCCGACCAGCTCGACACGGTCCGCGAGTACCTGGATCGGGCCGAGCGTGACGGGGTCGAGATCGTGCTACCGGTCGACATCGTGGCCGCAGACGCCTTCTCGGCCGATGCCAACCATGAGGTCGTTGCGGCTGACGCGATCCCGGCCGAGCAGATGGGCCTCGACATCGGACCGAAGTCCGCAGACCTCTTCGCGAGCAAACTGGTCGACTGCAAGACGGTCTTTTGGAATGGCCCCATGGGCGCCTTCGAGATGGCCCCCTACGCCGCGGGCACCAAGGCCGTGGCGCAGGCTCTCGTCGACGCGACCGAGAGCGGCGCCCTCACCGTCGTCGGCGGCGGCGACTCCGCCGCTGCCGTGCGTCAGCTGGGCTTCTCCGACGATCAGTTCGGCCACATCAGCACCGGCGGCGGCGCCAGCCTGGAGTACCTCGAGGGCAAGGAACTGCCCGGGCTCGCCGTCCACGAGACCAAGGAGAACTGACCAGCATGACGAGCCGCACCCCGCTCATGGCGGGCAACTGGAAGATGAACCTCGACCACCAGCAGGGCACCCACCTGGTGCAGAAGCTGGACTGGACGCTGCGCGATGCGAAGCACGACTTCGCCGCCGTGGAAGTGGCAGTGCTGCCGCCCTTCACCGATCTTCGGAGCGTGCAGACCCTGGTCGATGGTGACGGGCTCTCCCTTCGGTATGGCGCGCAGGACCTCTCCGAGCATGACTCTGGTGCGTACACCGGCGAGGTCTCCGGCGCCTTCCTCAGCAAGCTCGGCTGCACCTACGTCGTCGTCGGTCACAGCGAGCGGCGCGAGTACCACCACGAGACCGACGAGATCGTCGCCGCGAAGGCGGCCGCCGCCTACCGGCATGACCTCACCCCGATCGTGTGCGTCGGCGAGGGCCTTGAGATCCGTCAGGCCGGCACGCACGTCGAGCACGTCCTCACCCAGATCGAGGGCAGCCTCGCGGGCCTCACGCCCGAGCAGCTAAAGACCGTCGTCATCGCCTACGAGCCGGTCTGGGCGATCGGCACCGGCGAGGTCGCGACTCCCGAGGACGCGCAGGAAGTCTGCGCCGCGATCCGCGGGAAGCTCGCCGAGCTGCAGGACCAGGAGCTCGCCGATGGCGTGCGCATCCTCTACGGCGGATCGGTGAAGTCCAGCAACGTCGCCGCGATCATGGCGGGCGCCGATGTCGACGGCGCGCTCGTCGGTGGCGCCTCGCTCGACCCGGAGGAGTTCGCCGGGATCGCGCGCTACCAAAGCCACGTGACCGGCTGACGGTCACCGGTAAAGTCATCGCCCTCTCGGGTGCGTCGGCCTCCGTCGACGCACCCGAGAGGTATCCTCTAGCCGGGCGCTACCGCCCGAGCATCGACGACCAGGACGAAGAAGAGAACCCGTGGACGTAGTACGCATTGGCCTGCAGGTGATCCTCGTGATCACCAGCTTGATCCTGACCCTGCTCATCCTCATGCATAAGGGCAAGGGCGGCGGCCTGTCGGACATGTTCGGCGGCGGGATGTCCACCTCTCTTGGTTCCTCGTCGGTCGCCGAGCGCAACCTCACCCGCTTCACCGTGGTCGTTGGCCTGCTGTGGTTCACCGTGATCGTCGGCATTGGCCTGATCGACCGCTTCGCCGCCTAGCGGCACAACCCCCTAATCGCCACGTAGGAGGACCTTGATGGCCGGTGGTAATGCGATCCGCGGCAGCCGAGTCGGTGCCGGACCCATGGGCGAAGCCGAGCGCGGCGAATCCGCGCCCCGGCTCGTCGTGAGTTACTGGTGCGCTCACGGGCACGAGGTGCGCCCGAGCTTCGCCGACGAACCCGGCGTCGAGATCCCCGAGCAGTGGGACTGCCCGCGCTGCGGATTCCCGGCCGGTAAGGACAAGGACAACCCGCCGGCTCCGCCGAAGGCCGAGGTCTATAAGACCCACCTCGCGTACGTGAAGGAGCGCCGGAGCGACAGCGAGGGCGCCGATATTTTGAAGGAACGCCTGAGCGAACTTCGCGGCCGGGGCCTGATTACCTAAAGACCACTCGCGGCAGCGGGATCGACCAGCCACAGCGTGCGCTCGGTCCCGCTCACCTGCGAAGCGGTGCTTTTCGAAGGGGGAGCCTCGCCCACGCCGTCGACGACGGCTTGCGCCTTGTCCTCACCAGAGACGACAAACCACACCTCGCGCGAGCGGCGGAGGGCCTCCAAGGAGAGCGATACCCGGTCGGACGGGGGCTTCGGGGAGTCGGTCACCGCGAGAGCGATGGCGTCGTCCGCGAGTTGCATCGGGTGGCCGGGGAAGAGCGAGGCCACGTGGCCATCTGGACCCACCCCGAGCAGGGTGATGTCGAAGGCTCCGCGACCGTGCTCGCGAATCGCTGCTTCGTAGGCGGCGGCAGCATCTTCGAGCGACCCGGACTCGTCCGGCCCCTGGACCCGGTGGATGTGCTCCGGCGGGATCCCGAGCAGCGACAGGCCCGCCTCGTCGTTTTGGGTGTCGTTGCGATCGGGCTCGCCGGCGGGTAGGTACCGCTCATCGCCCCACCAGATCCCCACCTTCGTCCAGTCGACGCAATCGGTGATCCCTGACTCATAGGCCGCCGCGACCACGGCCGAACCCATCGAACCCCCGGTGAGGCCCACCTCGGCCCAGCCTCGTTCGGCCTGGGCCGCCTGGATCGACAAGACGAGGCGCATCCCGGTCGCCCGGGCGAGCTGCGCCCGGCTCGGGTGGACCATCACGATGCCGCTCATCGCTTCTCCGCCGTCACCATCGTCGAGGTCAAGGCGGTCGCCGCTTCCTCGGCGAGTCGGCGGGCCACCTGACGGGATTCGGATACCGAGGGAGCAATGCCCTTGTCGATGGCCGCTGTCATGGTCATCCGGCGGGCGGTCACCTCGCCCAGGCCGCGGGTGAGAGCCTCCTCGTAGACCTCGTCGGCGTCGAGGCGGCTGAGTTCGTCGGCGAGGCACTCGACGTCGGAGCGGTGCGCCAACGCGATCGAGCGTTCCGGCTGGTCAGGGGCCGACAGGATCGCCGTCTCCCCATCCTGCGGTCGGACGAGATCGATATCGCCCGACGCCCGGGTGAGCCGCACGCTGATCACTCCCGTGCGACTGCGCGAACGCACCGTCGAGACCGGGCACTTCAGGCGCGCCGCGAGCCATCCGGCCAGCAGGTCGACCGAGGGCGAGTCCTCGGCCCCGACGACGACCGCCGACTCGACCTCTTGGTAGGGAGGACGGTCGAGCGCCGCCGCCAAGAGGCCGCGCCACAGCGTGATCCGCGCCCAGGCGAGATCGGTGTCGCCGGCCTCATAGGTCTCGGCGAGCTTACGCAGAGCCGAGCGAGGGGCGGCTCCGGTGCGCGTGATGTCGGTGATCCGGCGCTGGGCCATCGCGCCGACCGGGTCCTCGCTGGCATCGGCGGGAGGCCGGTTCGGCCACCAGGCGACCACGGGGGAGTCGGGCAGCAGAAGGGGGATCACGACGCTGCGGGCGTGCTTGGTGAGCGGCCCGAAAAGGCGCAGCACCACCACTTCGCTCGCTCCGGCGTCCCCACCCACCCGGATCTGCGCGTCGAGGCGCGACAGGCCCCGCCCATCACCGATCACCACGGCGACGATGCGGCTCGGGTGTTGATGGCTCGCGGCACTCGCGACGGAGATGGCATCCTCGGCGTGTTCGTCGGCGACGACCATCACCAGGGTGAGGACCCGGCTGAGCGCCATCGCGCCGACATCCTCGCGCAGACGCACGAGTTCCTTGGAGACCTTCGAGGTCGAGGTATTGGGCAGGTCGACGATCACGGGATCCTCCAGCAGCGGCCGTCACGGGCCATCATCTCGTCAGCGGAACGCGGACCCCAGGTCCCGGCCGCATACTGCTCGGGTTGTCCGGCGCCCGCCCAGAACCGCTCGATCGGGTCGAGGATCTTCCAGGAGAGTTCGACCTCTTCGTGGCGGGGAAAGAGCGGCGGATCGCCGAGGAGGACATCGAGGATGAGCCGCTCGTAGGCCTCCGGGCTGGACTCGGTAAAGGCGCGCCCGTACCCGAAGTCCATCGTCACGTCGCGCACTTCCATCTGGTTACCCGGCACCTTCGACCCGAAGCGGATCGTGATGCCCTCGTCGGGCTGGACGCGGATCACGATCGCGTTCTGCCCGAGCTCCTCGGTCTCGGTATCGCTAAAGGGCAGGTGCGGGGCGCGCTTGAAGATCACCGCGATCTCGGTGACCCGCTTGCCGAGTCGCTTGCCGGTCCGCAGGTAGAAGGGGACCCCTGCCCACCTACGGGTCGCGATATCGAGGGTGATCGCCGCGTAGGTCTCGGTCGTCGAGTCCGGCGCGACACCGTCCTCTTGGAGGTAGCCGATCACTTCCTCGCCGCCCTGCCAGCCCGCGGCATATTGCCCGCGCGCCGTGTGGCGGCCCAGGTTCTCGGGGAGGCGAACCGCGGAGAGCACCTTCTCCTTCTCCGCCCGCAGGCTTTGCGCGGCGAAGTCGGTCGGCTCCTCCATGGCCGTCAGGGCGAGGAGTTGCAGGAGGTGATTTTGGATGACATCGCGGGCCGCGCCGATCCCGTCGTAGTACCCCGCGCGCCCCCCGATCCCAATGTCCTCGGCCATCGTGATCTGGACGTGGTCAACGTAGTGCGAGTTCCAGATCGGCTCGAACATCTGGTTGGCGAAGCGCAGCGCCAAGAGGTTCTGGACGGTCTCCTTCCCGAGGTAGTGGTCGATCCGGAAGATCGAATCCTGGGCAAAGACGTCCTCGACGATCGCGTTGAGCTCGCGGGCGCTCTTTAGGTCATGACCGAAGGGCTTTTCGATCACCACTCGGCGCCAGGAGTCACCCTCAGATTCGGTGAGCCCCGAGCGCTTCAGTTGTTGACACACCGGAGCGAAGAAGGCGGGCGGGATCGAGAGGTAGAAGGCGTGGTTGCCGCCGGTCCCGCGCTGCTCATCGAGATCGCGCACGGTCTTGGCGAGCAGATCGAAGGCCTCGTCATCATCGAAGGTGCCCGGCACGAAGCGGAAGCCCTCGGCGAGTGAGCGCCATACCTCTTCGCGGAAGGGGGTGCGCGCGTGCTGGCGCACTGCTTCGTAGACGACCTCGCCGAAGTCCTGGTCCTCCCAGTCTCGACGGGCGAAGCCGACGAGCGAGAAGCCCGGCGGGAGCAGCCCTCGGTTAGCGAGGTCGTAGATCGCCGGCATCAACTTCTTGCGGGCGAGGTCGCCCGTCACGCCGAAGAGGACGAGGCTGCACGGCCCGGCAATCCGGGGGAGTCGCTTATCGCGCGGATCGCGAAGGGGGTTGCGGTCCGCGCTAATTCGAGCCGGGCTCATGCGCTCGAACCACCGGCCACGGCGGCCTTGACCTGGGCGAGCCCACGGTCGTGGTCACTCAGGTGCAAGGTCAAGACGGGTCGCCCGTGGTCCGCGAGCACCTGCGCGTCGCCACCCGCCTGGGCCGCGATGAACTCACCGAGGGTGAATTCGCGTCCCGGGACCGGGAGATCCTCGCGCGGAACGTCGGTGATCTGCAGGTAGACCCCATTCGCGGGTCCGCCCTTGTGGTACTGGCCCGTCGAGTGCAGGAAGCGCGGGCCCCACCCGAAGGTGACCGGCCGACCGAGCCGCTCGGCCAGCACATCGGCCACCTCGGCCAAGGGGGCGTCCCCTTCGCGGTCGAGATAGGCCATCACGGCGACATAGCCGGTGGAGTCGAGTTGCCCGAGGAGGGCGTCGATGGCTTCGCCTACCGTCGTCACGGCACCCAGCCAGTCGCCGCCACGGTGGCTCATCTCGACCGCATCGTCGGTCGCGTCGACGCTCACCCCTTCGCTCGCCCCACCATCGAGCAGCTCCCGGGCCGCGGCCTTCGCGCTTTCGACATCGGGCTGGTCGAAGGGGTTGATTCCGAGCAGGCGGCCGGCGACGGCCGTGGCGACCTCCCAGAGCAGGAACTGAGCACCGAGACCGCCGGAGACATCCACCGAGGAGGGCGCATCGGACGGGGCGATGTCATCGTCGTCCGCGACCAGCCGGACGACGGTCGCATCCGCCGGCGGCGCGCTCCGGCCGGGACCGGCGAGGACGACGGGCAGAATGCCCTTGCCGTCCTTGCCCGTCGATTCGGCGATGAGCTGCTCGGCCCAGTCGCCAAAGCCCACGAGTGGGCTGCCGTGGTCGACGAGATAGAGCTTGTCCCGCAACGGGTCCGTGCCCGCCATCGCGGCCCCCAGGCTGAGCGCCGGGTTGCCGTCGTCATCGGCGGCGAGCAGGTCCGCCACCGCCTCGGCGTCGTCGAGGAGCGCCTCGATATCGGCGCCCGCCAGTCCGGAGGGGACCAGCCCGAAGGCGGTGAGGGCCGAGTACCGACCGCCGACGTCGGGGTTGGCATTGACCACCCGGAAGCCGTCGGCGCGCGACTGCTCATCGAGCGGGCTGCCGGGGTCGGTGACGATCACGAGGTGCTCGGTGGGATCGAGACCGGCGTCGGTGAAGGCCTGGACGAAGGCCCGGCGCTGGCTGTCGGTTTCCACCGTCGACCCGGACTTACTGGAGACCACGACCACCGTCCGCTCGAGGTCGGTGAGCGCTGCCCGCACGACATCCGGGTGACTGGAGTCGAGCACCACGAGGGGGAGACCCTCGGTCCCGCAGATCACTTCGGGGGCGAGGGAGGATCCCCCCATTCCGCACAGCACGACCCGGTCGATTCCCCGCTCGCGCAACTCCTCACGCAAGGCCGCGACCTCACCGACCAGCGGCGGCGAGGTGCGCGCAAGGGTGACCCAGGCGAGACGCTTACTGGCCTCCGACTCGGCCTGTGGGCCCCACAAGCTCGCATCCTGGTCGAAGAGGCGACTCGCGACCTGGTCGGCCACCAGGGTCGGCACGTGGGTCCGGGCGGCATCGGCGGCGGCGCCGGAGGCGACGACGGTCAGGCTGCTCATGGCGGTGTGTTCTCCTGATTCGTGGGGTTCGTCAGCGATCGATGGTGCGGGTTAAGGCCGGGGATCAGCGGGCGTCGTCGAGCGAGGCTTGGACACCGCCGAGCAGTTCGGCCCAACTGTCTTCAAACTTCGTCAGGCCCTCGGCCTCGAGTTGGTCGGTCACCTCGACGTAGTCGATGCCGAGCCGGGCGAGCTCATCGAGCAGCTGCTCCGCCTCGACCTCCCGGCCGGTCACCGTGTCCCCGGTAATCTCGCCGTGGTCGGCGACCGCCTCCAGCGTCTTCTCCGGCATGGTGTTGACCGTGTTCGGCGCGACCAGCTCCGTCACGTACAACGTGTCCGGGTAGTCGGGATTCTTCACTCCGGTGGAGGCCCAGAGCGGTCGCTGCGGGCGCGCACCATCGTCAGCGAGGGACTGCCAGCGCGGGGTCGCGAAGACCTCTTGGTAGGCGTGGTACGCCAGGCGAGCGTTGGCGATGGCGGCCTGGCCGCGACGGGAGAGGGCGTCGGGGGTTCCGATCTCCTCCAGGCGCTTGTCCACTTCACTGTCGACTCGAGAGACGAAGAAGGACGCGACCGAGTGGATCGCTCGGAGGTCCTTGCCCTCGGAGCGAGCCTGTTCCAGACCCTCGCAGAAGGCGTTCATGACCGCGCGGTACCGCTCGAGGCTAAAGATCAAGGTGACGTTGACGCTGATCCCAGCGGCAAGCGTCGCCGTGATCGCCGGGAGCCCTTCGACCGTGGCCGGGATCTTGATCAGGACATTGTCGCGCCCCACGGCCTCGGCGAGTTCCTTCGCCTGAGCGATCGTCGCCTCGGTGTCGCGAGCAAGGCGCGGGTCGACCTCGATCGAGACCCGGCCGTCGACCCCGTCGGTCGCGGCGAAGACCTCGGCGAAGACATCGCAGGCGTCGCGTACGTCGGTCGTCGTGAGGGCAAAGACGGTCTGGTCGACGTCGGCGCCGGAGCCAGCCAGCTCGGCCACTTGCGCGTCGTACGCCGAGCCTTCGGCGAGAGCGGCCTGGAAGATCGAGGGGTTCGTGGTCACGCCGACCACGCCGCGCTCGGCGATGAGCTCGGCGAGGTTCCCGCTCGTCAGGCGTTCGCGAGAGAGGTCATCGAGCCAGATCGAGACCCCAGCCTCGGCGAGGTCGGTCAAGGGACGTGGAGTCGTCATGTCAGTTCTCCTTCGCCGCGTCGATCGACTCGCGCGCGGCCTCGACGACGGCAGCCGGGGTGATCCCGAACTTTTCATAGAGGGTCTTTTGATCGGCGGACGCACCGAAGTGATCGATGCCGACGATCCGACCGGCGTCCCCGACGACCTCGCGCCACCCGAAGGGGGTCGCGGCCTCGACGCTGACGCGGGCCCGCACGGCGGCCGGCAGCACCTCTTCGCGGTAGGCGTCGTCCTGCCGAGCGAACCATTCCCAACTCGGCATAGAGACCACGCGGGTCCCGATCCCAGCGGACTCGAGCTCGTCGCGGGCGTCCAGCGCGATCGCCACCTCGGTGCCGGTACCGATCAGGATGACCTCGGGCACCTCGGTCGAGGATTCGGCGAGGATGTACGCGCCCTTCGCGGCGCCCGCAGCCTCGGCGAGCTTCGTACGGTCGAAGACCGGGGTGTTCTGACGCGAGAGCGCGAGGCCCGCGGGACGGGCATTGCGCAGGATCTGCGCCCAGCACACGGCCGTCTCGTTGGCATCGGCGGGCCGCACGACGTCCAGATCGGGCATCGCGCGCAGGGAAGCGAGGTGCTCGATCGGCTGGTGCGTCGGACCGTCTTCGCCCAGACCGATCGAATCATGGGTCCAGACGTAGGTGACGGGCAACTTCTGGATCGCGGCGAGCCGGACGGCGGGACGCATGTAGTCCGAGAAGACGAGGAAGGTGCCCCCGTACGGCCGGGTGAGGCCCTCCAGCGCAATGCCGTTGAGGGCCATCCCCATCGCGTTCTCGCGGATCCCGAAGTGCAGCGTGCGACCGTAGGGGCCGCCCCGCCAGGTGCTGGTCTGGCGGTCGCTCGGGATGAAGGAGGGCTCGCCGTCCATCGTCGTGTTGTTGGACCCCGCGAGGTCCGCCGAACCGCCCCACAGTTCGGGCATGACGGGCGCGAGCGCGCTGAGGACCTTCCCGCTTGCCGCGCGAGTAGCCATCCCCTTCGCGTCCGCCTCGAAGGTCGGCAGCGCCTCACTGAGGTCGGCGGGGAGTTCCTTAGCGACCAACCGGTCAAGCAGCGCGGCCTCATCCGGGTGGGCTTCCCGCCAGGCCTGGTAACCCTTGTCCCACTCCGCGTGGGCGGCCTGGCCACGCTCGACCACCTGGCGAGCGTGAGAGATGACGTCGTCCTCGACCGCGAAGGGCTCGTCCGGCAGGGCGAGGATGTCGCGAGTGGCCTCGACCTCCTCGCTGCCGAGGGCCGAACCGTGCGAGGCCCCGGTGTTCTGCTTGGTGGGCGCGGGCCAGGCGATGATCGTGTGCAAGACGATCAGCGTGGGAGCCTCGCTCGTGCGGGAACCCTCGAGCGCGTCGAGGAGGGCGTCGACATCCTCGACGTAGGTTTCGCCGTCGGCGTTGCGCCTCCAGTCCACCTCCACGACATTCCAGCCGTAGGCCCGGTAGCGGGCGCCGACGTCCTCGCTGAAGGCGATGTCGGTGTCGTCCTCGATCGAGATCTGGTTCGCGTCGTAGATCACAGTGAGGTTGCTCAGGCGCTGGTGACCCGCCAGAGACGATGCCTCGGAGGACACCCCTTCTTGAAGGTCACCGTCGGAGGCGATGACCCAGATGCGGTGGTCGAAGGGGGACTCGCCGGCCTCAGCGTCGGGGTCGAGCAGCCCGCGCTGACGACGCTGCGCCATGGCCATGCCGACTGCGGTCGCGAAGCCGGATCCGAGCGGGCCGGTCGTGACCTCGACACCCGTCGTGTGATGGACCTCGGGGTGGCCGGGGGTCGCCGACTCGAAGGTGCGCAGCGCCTTCAAATCCTCGATCTCCATGCCATATCCGGAGAAGTACAACTGGATGTACTGGGTCAGCGAGGAGTGTCCAGCAGAGAGGACGAACCGGTCGCGGCCAAGCCAGTGCGGGTCGGAGGGGTCGTGACGCATGACCTGCTGGTAAAGGAGGTACGCCGCAGGCGCGAGGCTCATGGCCGTCCCCGGGTGGCCGTTGCCGGCCTTTTGGACGGCGTCGGCGGCGAGCAGCCGCGCCGTGTCGACGGCCCGGACGTCGAGCGGGCCCCAGCCCGCCCGTTCGGCCACCGGGGCGGGCACGCGCCGCTCGGCGCCGTTGCGGGAGGTTTGTCCGGTATCGGTACTCACGAGATGCGGGCCTTTCGGTCAGGGTCGGCATAGTGCTCGACACCACACTAGACGCCGACGCGCGGTGCGACACCTCTGGTCAGTGGGGGCTCGTCGAGACGGGTAGACTGCCCCAGATTGGGACCTGACCGATCGGGTCTCGTGCCCCTCCCGACGGCGAAGGCGTGACGCCCTTCCCACCAGCGACCATGAACAAGGGTTGGTTCGTGACCACCATCCAGCCGACGCGCAGCGCGGCCGCCCCATCGGCCCGGCCGAGCACTTTCGCGGCCTATCTCGCGCTCACCAAGCCGCGGGTGATCGAACTCCTTCTCGTGACGACGGTCCCCGTGATGTTTCTCGCCGAGCGAGGTGTCCCCAACCTCTGGCTCGTGCTCGCCACCTTGATCGGTGGATCGCTCAGTGCGGGTGCGGCAAACACTTTCAACATGGTCTACGACCGAGACATCGATGCGCTGATGGACCGCACGGCGGATCGACCGCTCGTCACCGGTCAGATCACCCCGCGCGCCGCGCTGATCTTCGGTGCCGCCCTGACCGCGATCTCGACCGCCTGGCTCGCGGTGCTCGTCAACCCGCTTTCGGCGGCCCTGTCGCTCGGCGCGGTCGTGCTGTACTCCGTCGGCTACACGATGATCTTGAAGCGGCGCACCGCCCAAAACATCGTCTGGGGTGGCGTCGCGGGCTGCATGCCGACCCTGATTGGCTGGTCGGCAGTCACGAACACCGTCGCCTGGCCGGCGATCATCCTCTTCCTCGTCATCTTCTTCTGGACGCCCCCTCACTACTGGCCGCTGTCGATGCGCTTCGAGGACGACTACGCGCGGGCCGGGGTGCCGATGGCTCCCGTGGTCCAGGAGCGGATCACCGTCGCGCGCCAGATCGTCATCTACTCGTGGGTCATGGTCGCGACCTCGCTGGCCCTCATCCCCGTCGCGCCGATGGGCTGGCTCTACACCGTCGCAGCGGTCGGTTCGGGAGCGCTCTTCCTCGCTGAGGCCCACCGGCTGCTCGCGCTGACGCGCCGTGGCGAGCCGCAGGCCAAGGTCAAGCCGATGCGCCTCTTCCACTTCTCGATCACCTACGTGACGCTGCTCTTCCTCGGCGTCGCGATCGACCCGCTGCTCTACTGGCCGCTGCCCGGCCTCAACTAGTCCGTAGGGGTTCGGCTCAGCACCATCGCGCGGGTCACGACGACCACGAGGAGCGCGGCACCGAGCATGTGCGCGAGGACCAGGACCTCGGGCAACTTGGTGAAGTACTGGACGTAGCCGATCAACCCCTGGGCGAGGACCACTCCGACGACGAGGGCCCACGCCCGGGTCGCCCGCTCCGAGCGCGAGGTCATCCGCGCGGCGACCCACATCGCGATCACTAGCCCGACGAGGAGCATCACGGCATCGGCGTGCAGCCACGACATGGCGCGCGGATCAAAACCGGTGCGCGCCGGGGTCGTGGCATCACCGGAGTGGGGACCGGAGCCGGTCACGATCGTCCCGAGCACCAGCACCACCGCGGTCACCACCGCAACCCCTTGGGCGAGGCGCTCGGCGAGGGGATGCATCAGGAAGCTGCGCGGACCGGGACGCTGCTGAGAGCGCCAGAGCATCCACGCGGCGACGGCGACCAGGGCAGCAGAGGCCAGGAAATGGAAGGCCACCGTCCAGGGGTTAAGGCCCGTCAGGACGGTCACGCCGCCGAGGAGCGCCTGCGCGACGATGCCCGCGACGATGATCCAAGCGCCCCGGATGAGGTCCGTGCGCTGGCGCGCCCACTTGTAGAGCGCGACAAGGAGCGCGATGGCGACCGCAGTGAGGACCCAGGTCAGCAGGCGGTTCCCAAACTCGATGTGCTTGTGGAAGCCCTGCTCCTGGTGGACCGTCGGCGTGTACGACCCCGGGGTGCACTGCGGCCAGGTCGGACACCCGAGGCCGCTGCCGGTGAGCCGGACCAGGCCGCCGGTCACGATGATCCCCACCTGCACCACCAGATTGGCGACGAGCAGTCGGCCCACCCACGGGCTGGTAATCAACAGATCCTTGCTCGTGGTGGTTGGTTCGGCGGTCGGCAGGGGCGTTCGAGACACCCCCATACCGTAGTTCTCCACCGGGCGTGCCTCGTGCCAGGGCCAGGGTTAGCATCGGCGGAGTGTCCGAGACCACACCCCCTGATCGACGCTCGATCGTGGTGCTGGGCGTCGGGGTCCTCGCCGCGGCGGCGGGTTGCTCCTCGCGGGAGGTCCGGACCTCCGTCACCTCGCCTCCAGAGCCTCCTCCGAGCGCCACCGCGCCCTCGAGCGCCCTCCCGCTGACCCGTGCCGAGGCGGTGGAGCGCTTTGGCAGGCAACCGAGCGGGCCCTTTGGGACGGCGGTCCCCGGTGTCGTTTCCCACCTCACGCCGGGCACGAAGGGGGTGGCGCTCACCTTCGATGCCTGTGGGGGACCGGGAGGAGGCGACGGGTACGACCACGCCCTCATCGCTGCGCTCCGGCATCATCAAGTCCGCGCAACCCTCTTCCTCAACACCCGATGGATCGCCGCCAACGAGGCCATCGCCGCAGAGTTGGTCGCCGACCCCCTCTTCGAGCTCGCGAACCACGGCCACCGCCACCTCCCACTGTCGGTCGCCGGGCGCTCGGCCTACGGGATTCGCGGCACGAGGTCCATCGGCGAGGCCTACGACGAGATCGCAGCGGCATCGCAGTGGTTCATCGACCACACCGGCGGTTTGCCTCGATGGTTCCGCCCGGGGACCGCGCATACCGATCGCGCGTGTGCCCGAATGGCGCGCGCGCTCGGTCAACCGATCGCGGGTTTCGCCGTCAATGCCGATGCGGGAGCGAGCCTGCCGGCCGACTCGGTGACGACCGCGATGCTCACCGCGCAGGCGGGGGACATCGTGATCGGCCATCTGAATCGGCCGGCAGGCGGGACGGCAGAAGGGGTGTCAGCGGCCTTGCCGCAGATGCTGGAGCGGGGGACCCGCTTCGTGACGCTCGGCTAGTCGGCTTCCGGGGCCAGGTGCGTCTTAGAGATGACGTCGGCCCAGGCCACCTCGGCACCGGTGTGCCCGGCCCGGAAGACAAACCACAGCGCGGCGAGCGAGGCGGCCACCAGCAGGACGGTCACGATGATGGCGACCGGGGCCGGTGCTGGCGCACCGGGGCGCAGCGCCCACAGCACGGCGATGAGCACCACCAGCGCGAAGAGGGCGATCACGGTCCTCGCGACGTCCCCGGCCTCGGTGTGCGTCTCGAGCGCCTGGCTGTGCTCACCGATGCTCTCCAGCCGCCGCTCCAGATTCTCCCCGCTCTCGGCCGCCACGAAGGCGCTCGCCGCGCTCACCAGCGCCAGGCCGAGCGTGGGCCAGCGCAGCGCTCGCCGCCACTGTGGTCGGGCGACGTAGACGAGGGCGAGGATGGCCGCGATCGGCGTGAGGACGACGACGGCGTGGATGACGAGGACGTGGACCGGGAGACCGGCGATGGTGTCGAACATGGGCCACAGCGTGCCAGCGGGTTCCCGGGAGAACGCTATGGCCATCCTGTGAACGTCCTATGACTCCCGGCGGTGGGGAACCTTCCGCTCGCGACCGGTCAGTCTCGCCACCGGAAGGTCCGGGCCGCGAGGAGGGTGGATACCGCGCCCCAGGCGATGAGGATTCCCCACGCAGCAAAGGGCCACGTGCCCGCGCCGAGCGGCTGACGCATCGCCTCACCGAGCGCGGCCGACGGCAACGCATCGATCACGACCTGCCACGGCCCAGAGAGGACATGGCTCGGGACGACGATCCCGCCGACGGCGAGGAGCAGTACCCAGACCAGATTCGCGAGCGCGAGCACGGCCTCAGCGCGCACCGAACCGGCGAGCGCGAGTGCCAAGGCGACGAAGCACCACGCCCCGAGCGCCAGCGAGACCATGGCGACCGGGATCATCGCGAGATGGGGTCGCCACCCCATGGCGAGGGCAACGGCACCAATCGCGAGGACCTGGACGGCGATCACCCCGAGCACGGCGAGCGACTTGCCCGCGAGGAGGCCGCCGCGGCCGAGGGGAGTCACCCCGAGATAGCGCAGCACGCCGTACCGCCGGTCGAACCCGGTTTGGATGGCCTGCCCTGTGAAGGCGGTGCTGATCACCACGAGACCGAGGACCCCGGGGGCGATCACATCGATCCGCGGCCCCGACCCGAGATCCGGGAAGGGGGCGAGGGTGAGCCCGACGAGGGCCATCAGCGGCAGGACCACCGAGACGATCAGTTGCTCACCATTGCGCAGGTGTACCCCGGCCTCGAAGCGCGCCTGAGCGAGCATCCGGGTGGCGAAGGGGGCAGCGCGCGGCCGTTCGATGGTTGCGCTCATCGCACGTATCCCTCGGTGAGGGCGAAGTAGGCGTCCTCGAGAGTGCCGCCACCGGCGATCCCAGACGGGGTGTCATCGGCGACCACCGCGCCACGTCGCAGGATCACGACCCGATCGGCGAGCCGCTCCGCCTCTTCGAAAGAGTGGGTGGTGACCACGAGCGTCGTCCCGGCAGCGACGACATCGCGCAGCACTCGCCACAGTTCGCGGCGCGCATGCGGGTCAAGGCCGGCGGACGGCTCGTCGAGGAAGGCCACCTCGGGTCGGGCGAGCAACGCCGCCGCGAGGGCGATCCGCTGCCGCTGCCCGCCGGATAGGCGACGGACGGGGGTCCGGGCGAAGGGGGCGATGTCCAGCTGCTCGATCAGCCGCTCGGTGTCGGTCGGTCCCTCGACGAGGCGCGTGAGGTGGGCGAGGAGCCGCTCGGCGGAGACGCTCTGGGGGAGCCCCCCGTCTTGAAGCATGACTCCGACCCGGGCCCGGTGATCTGGTCCGGCGTGGGCCGGATCGACGCCGAGGACCTCGACGCGGCCACCGTCTGGGCGTTGGAGGCCTTCTAAGCACTCGATCATCGTGGTTTTGCCCGCACCGTTGGGCCCAAGGACGCAGGTCACCGACCCCGCCGGCGCGCTCCAACTCGCTCCATCGAGCGCGCGAACCGCCCCGAAGGTGCGCACCACCTCCGACACGACGACCACAGCCATGGCGCAACATCCTAGGCTTAGCGGGTGACGACTATCGACCGGGAGGCCGCCCCCGCTACTGCGGTGGCCGCGCTCCCTTCGCTCCTAGCCGCCGTAACCGGCCGTGGCCGCCTCGCGCTTGCCCTCGGTGTGCTGCCCGTCGCCGTGGCAGCCTTCTTCCGCGACCCACAGCGTCGTACCGACGTGGAACCGGCCCGACGCGATGATGTCCTCTCGCCCGCCGACGGCAAGGTGATGTACGCCGGGCCCGGGCAGGAAGGGGTCGCGCCCGAGGGGGAGTGGCAGCAGATCTCGATCTTCCTGTCCGCCTTCGACGTCCACATCAACCGATCGCCCGTCTCCGGCGTCGTGACGGATGTGACCTATCGACCGGGCAAATGGCTCGCGGCCTACAAGCACGAGAGCGCCTACTTAAACGAACGCAGTGACATCACGATCGAGGACGTCGTCGACGGCGAGGTGCGCCGGACCCACGTGCGCCAGATCGTCGGGCTCATGGCCCGGCGGGTCGTGACCCGCGTCACCGTGGGCGAGCGCCTCACCGCGGGGCAGCGGATCGGGCTGATGAAGTTCGGCAGCCGGATGGATGTCTTCGTCCCGCCGCACGTCGAGCTCCTCACCGAGGGCGGCGATCGGGTCGTGGCCGGTGAATCGGTCCTCGCCCGCTGGCCCTCCGCCTAAGGGGAGGCGCTGATGACGGAGGTCAAGCCCCGGCGCCTACGGCTGCGCCGCTGGCGCCTCGTCGCCCCGAGCGGTGCCGAGGTCGTCTCCCTTCGGCAGTTGAGCCACCGGGAGAAGTTGCGCGTCACCGCGCCCAGCATCTTTACGACCTTGAACCTCTGCGCCGGGTTCGCCTCGGTCCTGCTCGCCTTCCGGGAGCACTTCGTGCTGGCCGCGACCCTTGTGGCGGCCGCGATCGTGATGGATATCTGCGACGGAGCCGTCGCGCGAGCCGTGGGCGCGACATCCCCCTTCGGGATGCAGCTGGACTCCCTCGCCGATCTGATCTCCTTCGGCGTCGCTCCGGCGGTCCTGGTCCACACCTGGGTGATGCCCGGCTGGCCGGTGCTCGCCTGGCTAGGGGCCTTCTTCTGGCTGGCCTGCGCGGCCTTCCGGCTCGCCCGCTTCAACGTGACCGTCGACCCGATGGACGACAAGCGCTATTTCATCGGGTTGCCGAGTCCGGGGGCGGCCGCCGTGGTGATCGCGACGATCTTCGCGATGGCCTCCCCAGAAGTCGGTCCGGCGATGCTGCTCCCGCTCGCGGTCGGGATCATCCCAGCCCTCCTCATGGTCTCGACGGTGCGGTTTCGCTCCTTCCGCGACCTGGTGACGCCACGGACTCGCCACGCTCGGATCATCACCGCCGTCACGCTCGCCGTGATCGTGGTCGGACTCGTGATCAACCCCGGGATGACCGGCCTCGTCATCGCCTACGGCTACATCCTGACGGCGCCCCTGGGGTTCGTCACTCAACTCCCGCGCCGGCGCATCTTTGGGGATGCCTCGATCGCGCCTCCGCGGGTCAAGATGCCCTCGGTTTTCGTCCCGGTCACTCCGGCCGAAGGGGAGGAAGACGACGAGGTGGAGTGCGACGATCGGCAGGAGGAGCGCGCTTAGGGCACCCTTCCTTTGGGGTTCTGCGCCGAATTACGTAACATTGTCGTGTGGTTATTGCGACCGAGCTCAGCACCGATGGCTCGGACCCGCGTACCCGCGACCGGGTGGTCGCCGCGATCAGTGAGCGCGGTCCGATTACCGCCAAGGCTCTCGCGGACGCGTTGGGTCTTAGTGCCCCCGGCATCCGCCGTCATCTCGATCAACTCGCGGCCAGCGGGCTGATCACCTCACGGACCTCGGCGAGCGGCAAGCGCGGACGAGGACGACCGGCCCGCGAGTGGGTGGTCTCCGATCAGGGCCACGACTATTTACCGACGGGATACGACGACCTGGCGGCCGACGCCGTACGCTTCCTGGCCGAGGCTGCCGGCGACGATGCCGTGCACGCCTTCGCCACCAAGCGCTTCGCCGCACTGGAGCGGCGGTACGCCGATGAGGTAGCGGCCGCTGGGGACGACCCGATGGAGCGCGCCGCGGTCCTCGTCGCGGCCCTGCGCCGTGACGGCTACGCGGCAAGCACCCGATCCGTCGGGGGACGCGATGACATCGGGATCCAGCTCTGCCAGGGCCACTGCCCGGTCCAGCAGGTCGCGACCGAGTTCCCCGCCTTCTGCGACGCCGAAACCGACGCCTTCGCGCGCCTGCTCGGCGTCCACGTTCAACGGCTCGCCACCCTCGCGGGCGGCGATCACGTCTGCACGACCTTCATCCCCACCGCGGCGGTCACCGCCGCGGCATCAGACCCCCAACCAGGAAGGCCCACGCGATGAGCAGCAACATCGAAGAGCTCAACCCAGGGCTCAAGGACATCGGCCACTACGAGTACGGCTGGGCCGACAGCGACACCGCTGGCGCCTCCGCGAAGCGGGGCCTGAGTCCCGAGGTCGTCGCCGATATCTCCGACCGCAAGTCCGAGCCGAAGTGGATGCGCGACCTGCGCCTGAAGTCGCTCACCCTCTTCGACAAGAAGCCCATGCCGAGTTGGGGCAGCGACCTCACCGGGATCGACTTCGACAACATCAAGTACTTCGTGAAGTCCACGGAGAAGCAGGCCACCAGCTGGGAGGACCTGCCCGAGGACATCAAGAACACCTACGACAAGCTCGGCATCCCCGAGGCGGAGAAGCAGCGCCTCGTCGCCGGCGTCGCCGCGCAGTACGAGTCGGAGGTCGTCTATCACCAGATCCGCGAGGACCTGGAAGAAAAGGGCGTCATCTTCGTCGACACCGATTCCGGTCTGCGCGAGCACGAGGACCTCTTCCGGGAGTACTTCGGCACCGTCATCCCGCCGGGCGATAACAAGTTCGCCGCGCTCAACACGGCCGTCTGGTCCGGTGGGTCCTTCATCTATGTCCCGCCGGGCGTCCACGTCGACATCCCGCTCCAGGCCTACTTCCGGATCAACACCGAAAACATGGGCCAGTTCGAGCGGACGCTGATCATCGCCGACGAGGGCTCCTACGTGCACTACGTCGAGGGCTGCACCGCGCCGATCTACAAGACCGACTCGCTGCACTCCGCGGTCGTCGAGATCGTCGTGAAGAAGAACGCTCGCGTGCGCTACACGACCATCCAGAACTGGTCGAACAACGTCTACAACCTCGTCACCAAGCGCGCGACCTGCGCCGAGGGCGCGACGATGGAGTGGATCGACGGCAATATCGGGTCCAAGGTCACGATGAAGTACCCCGCGGTCTTCCTGCTCGGGGAGCACGCGAAGGGTGAGACGCTCTCGATCGCCTTCGCCGGCGAGGGCCAGCACCAGGACGCGGGATCGAAGATGGTCCACGCCGCGCCCAACACCTCCTCGACGATCGTCAGCAAGTCGGTCGCGCGCGGCGGTGGCCGCACGTCCTATCGCGGTCTCGTCCAGGTGCTCGAGGGAGCCCACGGGTCGAAGAGCTCGGTCGTCTGCGACGCGCTGCTCGTCGACACGATCTCCCGCTCGGACACCTACCCCTATGTCGATGTCCGTGAGGACGACGTGCAGATGGGCCACGAGGCGACGGTCTCGAAGGTCTCGGCGGATCAGATGTTCTACCTGATGTCGCGGGGCATGACGGAGGAAGAGGCGATGGCGATGATCGTGCGCGGCTTCGTCGAGCCGATCGCTCGCGAGTTGCCGATGGAGTACGCCCTCGAACTCAACCGCCTGATCGAGCTCCAGATGGAAGGAGCCGTTGGGTGATCCCCACAACGAACCCCCTGAGCGTGAATAAGGACGATGCATGAGCTTGCTGACCGATTCGAAGGGGGCCGGCCTGGTCACCCCGGGCTCCTCCGCGCACACCGATTCTGCGGAGGCGATGGTCCCGGACCAGTCTCGCGCCGAGCGGACCCAGTCCTTCGACGTGGCGGATTTCGCCGTGCCGACGGGCCGGGAGGAGGACTGGCGCTTCACGCCGGTCGCTGACCTCAGCGCGCTCTTTCGCGACGAGGCGACGGGCCAGCGGCTCGACTGGGATGCGGCCCTGCCCGAGGGCGTAAGTGCCGCCCACCTCACGGTCGAGCAGGCGCGCACGAGCGACCTGCCCAAGCCCGCCGACCGCGCCGCGGTCCTCGCCGCCGCCCACAGCGATGGCGTCGCCGTGGTCGATGTCGCGGCCAACGCCGAGCTCGACGAGCCGTTGCGGCTCACGCTCAATGGCACCGATGGGCAACTCGTCCACGGCCACTACTGGCTGCGAGTCGGGCATCACGCGAAGGCGACCATCGTCTTGCGGCACACGGGGCGCGCGGAGTACTCGCAACTGCTCACGATCACTGCCGGTGATGGCGCCGACCTCACGGTCGTGACCGTGCAGGAGTGGGACGACTCGTCGATCCACCTCGGCCAGCACGACGTCGTCGTCGGGCGGGACGCGAGCGTGCGCCACATCGCGGTCACCCTCGGCGGTGGGATCGTGCGCCTCAACACCAACGCGACCTACGCGGGGCCGGGTGGTTCCTTCGAGGGCCTCGGGGTGTACTTCGCCGATGCGGGCCAGCACCTGGAGCACCGCCTCTTCGTCGACCACGAAGCGCCGCACTGCCGCAGCAACGTCGAGTACAAGGGCGCGCTGCAGGGCGAGACCGCCCACACCGTGTGGGTCGGCGATGTCCTCATCCGCGCCGCGGCCGAGGGCACCGACACCTACGAGCTCAACCGCAACCTTGTCTTGACCGACGGGGCGCGCGCCGACTCGGTGCCGAACCTCGAGATCGAGACCGGTGAGATCGCCGGTGCCGGGCACGCTTCGGCGACCGGGCGCTTCGACGATGAGCAACTCTTCTACCTGATGGCCCGCGGCATCCCGCAGGACCAGGCCCGCCGCCTCGTCGTGCGCGGATTCTTCGCGGCGATCGTCGCTCGGATCGGCGTCCCCGAGATCAGCGAGCGGATCATGACCGCGATCGACGCCGAACTCGAAGGGGGAGCGCTGTGAGTGCCCCCGCGAGCGCCGAACCGATACTCGTCTGCTCGGTCGGCGAGCTGCCCGAGGTGGGCGCGGCTAAGGCCGACATCCACGGACGGCTCGTCTCGATCGTGCACACCGATGATGGCGGCGTCTACTGCATCGACGATGCCTGCACGCATGGCAACGTCTCGCTCTCCGAGGGCGAGCTCTCCGGCTGCCAGCTGGAGTGTTGGCTCCACGGCTCGCGTTTCGATGTGCGCACCGGTGAGCCGAGCGGCCTGCCCGCGACCGTCCCGGTCGTGACCCACACCGTCGAGGTGATCGACGGCCAGGTGTGGGTCACCTTGTCCGAAACTCCGCCCCGGCGCGCCTAAGCCCCCTTCGTCCCCCTTCGATTTCTTCACTTTTTTTCAGGAGTACCACTGTCATGGCAACGCTAGAGATCCGCGACCTGCACGTCAGCGTCGACACCGAGGAAGGTTCCAAGCCGATCCTCAAGGGCGTCGACCTCACCATCAACTCCGGCGAAACCCACGCGATCATGGGCCCCAACGGCTCGGGCAAGTCCACCCTCGCGTACTCGATCGCCGGGCACCCCAAGTACATCGTGACCTCCGGCACCGTCACCCTCGACGGTGAGGATGTCCTCGCGATGAGCGTCGACGAGCGGGCCCGCGCCGGCCTCTTCCTCGCGATGCAGTACCCCGTGGAGGTTCCCGGCGTCACGGTCAGCAACTTCCTGCGGACGGCCAAGACGGCCATCTCCGGGGAGGCCCCGAAGCTGCGCCACTGGATCAAGGACGTCAAGGGCGCGATGGAGAACCTGCGGATGGACGCCGCCTTCGCCGAGCGCGATGTCAACGAGGGCTTCTCCGGCGGGGAGAAGAAGCGCCACGAGATCCTCCAGATGGAGCTGCTGAAGCCGCGCTTCGCCGTCCTCGACGAGACCGACTCCGGCCTGGACGTCGATGCCCTCCGGATCGTCTCCGAGGGCGTCAACCGGGTCCAGGACGAGACCGACGCTGGCGTCGTGCTGATCACGCACTACACGCGGATCCTCAACTACATCAAGCCCGACTTCGTGCACGTCTTCGTCGACGGCCGGATCGCCGAGCAGGGCGGTCCCGAGCTCGCCGAGCGGCTCGAGGCCGAGGGCTACGACCGCTTCGTCGCTGCGCAGGCCTGACCTTGACCGACCCCATCAGCTCCGAGGAACTGGCGCAGATCCGCGACCAGTTCCCGATTCTGACGCGCACGGTGCGCGATGGGCGGGACCTCGTCTACCTCGACTCGGGCGCGACCTCGCAAAAACCGGTCGCGGTGCTCGACGCCGAGCGGGAGTTCTTGACCACCCACAACGCGGCGCCGCACCGTGGGGCGCATGCGCTCTCCGAAGAGGCGACCGAGGCCTACGAGCAGGCGCGCCGGGACATCGGCGCACTGATCGGCGCGCCGGCGCACGAGATCGTCTTTACGAAGAACGCCACCGAGGCGCTGAACCTCGTCGCGTACGCGGGCTCCAACGCCGAGCCGGGTTCGCCGATGCGGGTTGGTCCGGATGACCAGATCCTGATCACGGTCGCCGAGCATCACGCGAACCTCGTGCCCTGGCAGGAGCTCGCGCGACGGACCGGGGCCACGCTGAAGTGGATCGACATCACCGACGAGGGCCGCCTCGACCTCGACTCCCTTCCAGAGCTCGTCACCGAGCGCACCAAGATCGTTGCGTTTACGCACCTGTCCAATGTGCTGGGCGCGGTCACCGATGTGGCCCGGGTTGTCGAGGCCGCGAAGGGCGTCGGTGCCCTCACCGTGCTCGACGCCTGCCAGTCCGTGCCCCACATGCCGGTCGACGTCTCCGAGCTCGGGGTCGACCTGCTCGCCTTCTCGGGGCACAAGATGTACGGCCCGAGCGGGATCGGCGTCCTCTGGGGCCGATACGAGATCCTCGAGCAGCTGCCCCCCTTCATCACCGGCGGTTCGATGATCGAGCTGGTCCGGATGGAGGGCAGCACCTATGCCGCTCCGCCCACCCGCTTCGAGGCGGGCGTGCCGATGACCTCCCAGGCGATCGGCCTCGCGGCGGCGGTGCGCTGGATGCAAGAGATTGGTGTCGAGCGGATCGCCGCCCACGAGCACGCGATGACCGGGCTGCTCCTCGACGGGCTCGCCAAGCGCCCGTGGGTGCGGGTCATCGGGCCGACCGAGAACATCGAGCGGGGTAGCGCGGTCTCCTTCGTCGTCGACGGGGTTCACGCTCACGACGTGGGTCAGGTCCTCGACGACCAGGGCATCGCCGTGCGGGTCGGGCATCACTGCGCCTGGCCGCTGCACCGCCGCTTCGGTGTCCCGGCGAGCACCCGTGCCTCGCTCGCGGTCACGACGACCCCTGCGGAAATAGACGCCTTCCTCTCGGCGCTGGACCAGGTGCCCGTGATTTTCGGGCTCGACACGAACGGGAGTTGACGACCCTTGGACCTTTACCAGGAGTTGATCCTCGAGCACAGCAAGCGCCCTCATGGCGCCGGGCTGCGCGACGGGTATGACGCGGAGGTACACCACGTCAACCCGACCTGTGGCGACGAGGTGACCTTGCGGGTGCACGTCGACGGCGATGACGAGACCGCGCGCCTCACCGACATCTCGTATGAGGCCGTGGGCTGCTCGATCTCGACCGCGTCGACATCGATCCTCGCGGAAGAACTGACCGGCGAGGATGTCGCACACGCCCTCGCGACCCACGCGGCGATGAAGCAGATGCTGACCTCGAAGGGCGAGATCAGCGGCGACGAAGAGGTGATCGGCGACGGTGTCGCCCTCGCCGGCGTCGCGAAGTACCCGGCGCGCGTCAAGTGCGCCCTCCTGGGCTGGATGGCCCTCACCGACGCGCTGGCCCAGGCCGGCATCGACGTCTCCGGGCGTACCGAGCAAGGAGTAGACGCATGAGCGAGACCGTGACCACCCCCAGCAATGTCGCCGATGTCGAAGAGGCGCTGCGCGATGTCGTCGACCCCGAGCTCGGGATTAATGTCGTCGACCTCGGCCTCGTCTACGGGATCACCGTGGACCCGGCAAACCACGCCGTCATCGACATGACCCTCACCTCCGCGGCCTGTCCGCTGACCGATGTCATCGAGGACCAAGTGGCCCAGGCCGTCGACTCCCTCGTGACCGGCCACCGGATCAACTGGGTCTGGATGCCGCCGTGGGGTCCGGACAAGATCACCGAGGACGGCCGCGAGCAATTGCGGGCCTTGGGCTTCAACATCTAAAACTCCGACGATGAGTGGGCCCCGTCGGGTCGAAGTCGAGCCAGCGCGACTCCCGCGCTGGCTCGACGGCGTTCGAGAGCGCCACGGTGACCTCGCCTGGACCGGAGGTCCGCACGACCCGTCCTTCGAGATCGTCGCCGCGGACGGCACCCACATCGTGGGGGAGCGCTTCGATCATGACCCCTTAGGGCTGCTGCTGGTCCGCCGCGGTGGTTGGGCGGTCGGTCGTGCCGAAGGGGGAGCGCTCCCGGCCCACACCACCGGCACGAAGTACGTCCAGTCCCGTACTGCCGCCGGTGGATGGTCCCAGCAACGCTTCGCCCGGCGCCGGGCCAACCAGGCCGACGCACTGGTCCTCGCCCTGGTCGAACCCGCGATCCGGCACCTTAGCGATGCCCCACTCGGCGCCCTGGTCGTGGGCGGGGACAAGGCGCTCGTTGCAAGCCTGCTCACGGTGTTCGCCGACGAGGCCCGGCTGCGCCCCCTTCTTGCTCTGCCGCGACGCGAGCTCTACGACCTGCCGGATCCGCGCCTAAAGGTGTTGCAGGACGCCGCCCATCGCGGCCGCGCGGTCCGCCTCGCGATCACCGATCCCTGACCACAGGGGTGCCGGGACCGCCACTTCCCGGCGCCCGAACCGTCGGTAAGTGCAAGGTCACGCGCCCGACCGACGCCACCCGGCCCCCGAACCGTCGGTTAGTGCAAGGTCACGCCCCCAACCGACACCACCCGGGCACCCGAACCGTCGGTTAGTGCAAGGTCACGCCCCCAACCGACACCACCCGGGCACCCGAACCGTCGGTAAGTGCACACTCACGCCCCCCACCGACACCACCCGACCCCCGAACCGTCGGTAAGTGCAAGGTCACGCGCCCCACCGACACATCCCGGCCCCCGAACCGTCGGGGAGGGACGTCCGAGTTACGGGTTTTCGGGATCTTGGACCGCGAAGGTGTCGCAGCTATTGATCCCGTCGGCCTTCATCCCGGTGAGGAACCACTGCTGGCGCGCCTGCGCCGACCCATGGGTCCAGCCGTCGGGATTCACCCCGCCACCGGAGCGCTGCTGGATCGTGTCGTCCCCGACCGCGCGGGCGGCGCTCAGGGCCTTCTTCACGTCCTCTTCGGTGATCGGCTTCATCAGCGGCTGACCGCTCTTGTCCTTGGTGGTCGTCGCGTGCTGCACCCACATCCCCGCGAAGCAGTCGGCCATGAGCTCGACGCGGACCGCGCCGGAGGTGCGGCCCTTCGGGTCCTTTTGGGACTCGCCGAGGATCCCGTAGAGGTTTTGGATGTGGTGCCCGTACTCGTGAGCGAGCACATACTCCTCGGCGAGCGCGCCGTCCTCGGCACCCAACTGCTTTTGCATGAGGTCGAAGAAGTCGGTGTCGATGAAGATCTTGCGATCGAGCGGGCAGTAGAAGGGGCCCACCTGGTTGCTCGCGGTCCCGCACCGTGATTGCGCGGTGCCGTGATAGATCACGACCTCCGCTGGGGGCTCGAAGGAGCGCCCCGACTGACCCAGATCGCTCGCGACTCCGGGCTCGTTCGACCAGAAGTCGTAGAGCGAGTTCTCCGTCGCCACCATCCGGCAGTCACGGTTGGCGTTCGCGTCAGAACCGGTCTTGCACTGCTCAAGGGAGGAGTTGTCGGATTGCTGCCCGCTCCCTTGCCCCTGGTCACCCAGCACATCGTTGGGGTTGACGCCAAGGAGCATCGCGACGACGAGCACGACGAGCCCGAGGATGCCGCCACCGGCCACGACCGGACCACGACCGCCGCCTCCACCGCCCACCCGTGAGGTGTCGAGGTTTGCGTTGTCGTTGAAGCTCATGTGGCCTCCCGGGGCGCAGGGGCAGAAAAAGCGGTGGGGGTGCCTGCCCAGAACGCGCCTAGACTAGCCCGGCGCTGCCCCGAGGTAGTGCATAACGCCGACTCAGGAGTTCTTGACCCGTGATCACCGCCTCCGGCATCGAGTTGCGCGCCGGCTCGCGCATTCTCCTCTCGGACGCCACCTTCCGGGTCGCGCCGGGAGACCGCGTGGGCCTCGTCGGACGCAATGGCGCGGGGAAGACGACCCTGACGAAGTACCTCGCGGGGGAGGGGCAAGCCGCGGCCGGCACCACCACGTCCTCCGGCGAGGTCGGATATCTGCCCCAGGACCCACGAACCGGTGACCTGCAGGTCACCGCTCGTCAGCGCATCCTCTCGGCGCGTGGCCTCGATCGAATCGTCACCGACCGCACGGTGGCGGAGAAGAAGATGGCAAGCGCGGACCCGGAGACGATGGAGCGGGCGATGCGCCGCTACGCCCGCCTCGACGCCGAGTTCGAGGCCGCGGGCGGATACGCGGCCGAGTCGGAAGCTTCGGCGATCGCCGCCGCGCTCAACATCGAGACCCATCGCCTCGACCAGGAGCTGGGGACCCTGTCCGGCGGTCAGCGCCGCCGCGTCGAATTGGCGCGCATCCTCTTCTCCGGGGCGCAGACACTGCTGCTCGACGAGCCAACGAACCACCTCGACGCCGACTCCGTGGCCTGGCTGCGCGATCACCTCAAGAACTACGCGGGCGGCTTGGTCATCATCAGCCACGATGTTGATCTCCTCGAGGTCGTGGTCAACCGCGTCTTCCACCTCGACGCCAATCGCGGTGAGCTCGACCAGTACAACGTCGGCTGGAAGGCCTACCTCCAGCAGCGCGAGACCGACGAGCGCCGCCGCAAGCGCGAGCTGGCCAACGCGCAGAAGAAGGCTGGCGCGCTGCTTGAGCAGGCCGAGAAGATGCGCGCCAAGGCGACCAAGGCCGTCGCCGCCCAGCAGATGATGCGCCGCGCCGAGAAGATGTTGGCCGGGGTCGAAGGGGAGCGGGTCCACGACAAGGTGGCCAAACTGCGCTTCCCCGAGCCGGCCCCGTGTGGACGCACGCCACTTACCGCAAGCGGCCTCTCCCGCTCCTATGGCAGCCAGGAGGTCTTTACCGACGTCGACCTCGCCATTGACCGCGGTTCGCGCGTGGTTGTGCTCGGGCTGAACGGCGCCGGGAAGACGACCCTGCTTAGGATGCTCGCCGGTGTCGATTCGCCCGATACCGGCGAGGTCCACCACGGGCATGGCCTGCGCCTTGGCTACTACGCCCAGGAGCACGAGAATCTCGATGTCGACCGCAGCGTCCTCGACAACATGAAGTCGGCCGCGCCGGATCTGGGGGAGACCGAGGTCCGCAAGGTCCTCGGGTCCTTCCTCTTCTCCGGCGAGGATGTCGACAAGCCCGCCGGGGTGCTCTCCGGCGGCGAGAAGACCCGACTCTCGCTCGCCCTTCTCGTCGTCTCCTCGGCCAATGTCCTGCTCCTCGACGAACCCACGAACAACCTCGACCCGGCTTCCCGGGCCGAAATCCTGGGGGCGCTTGCGACCTATAAGGGGGCCGTTGTCCTGGTCACCCACGACGAAGGGGCGGTCGATGCCCTCTCCCCGGAGCGCATCCTGCTGCTTCCTGACGGGGTGGAGGACCTCTGGGGTCCGGACTACCGGGATCTCATCTCGCTGGCGTGATGTCCCCGGACGCCCATATCCATAACGGGACGTTATGCGTTAGATAAGTAGACATGTATTGTGGGGCGAGTGACTGCCACCACCGACCGCCCGAGCCGACCGACCCGGAGCAAGGCCACCGGAGCCTGGGCCGATGGCGACCGGACCCCGCTCAATCCCAACGAGGTTTTCAAGGCCGCCGATGACGGCCTGAGCGTGCGCGAGCGGATCGAGACGATCTACGCGCACGAAGGATTCTCCTCGATTCCCAAGGACGACCTCACCGGTCGGATGCGCTGGTATGGCCTCTATACCCAGCGCAAGCACGGCCTCGATGCGAGCCACACCGGCGAAGACGGCCTCGACGACGAGTACTTCATGATGCGGGTCCGCTCCGACGGCGGGGCCCTCACCACCACGCAACTGCGCGTGATCGCCGACATCAGCAGCGAGTTCGCTCGCGACACCGCCGACATCTCCGACCGGCAGAACATCCAGTTGCACTGGGTGCGGATCGAAGATGTCCCTACCATCTGGGAGCGCCTGGAGGCGGTTGGCCTTGGGACCACCGAGGCGTGCGGGGACACCCCACGGGTCATCCTCGGCTCCCCGGTAGCCGGGATCGCCGCCGATGAGATCATCGACGGCTCGCCCGCGGTCGACGAAATTGTGAGCCGCTATATCGGTGACCCCGCCTTTTCGAACCTGCCGCGCAAGTTCAAGACGGCAATCTCCGGGTCGCCAAGCCTCGACGTCGCCCACGAGATCAACGACGTCTCCTTCGTCGGGGTCGAGCACCCCGAGCACGGCCCAGGGTTCGACCTGTGGGTCGGTGGCGGCCTGTCGACCAACCCCATGCTGGCCCAACGCCTCGGCGTGTGGGTGCCGCTCGATGAGGTCGCCGACGTCTGGTCTGGCGTCATCTCGATCTTCCGGGATTACGGCTACCGCCGCCTACGCAACAAGGCCCGGCTGAAGTTCCTCGTCGCCGACTGGGGCGTAGAGCGCTTCCGGGAGGTGCTCGAAGAGGAGTACCTGCACCGGGAACTGATCGACGGACCGGCTGCCGAACTCGCCGAGGGCGCCCGCCGCGATCATGTGGGCGTGCACCCGCAGCGCGACGGTCGCGTCTGGGTCGGTGTGGCACCGATCGCCGGGCGCGTGAGTGGGACAATCCTGCGCCGGGTCGTCGAGCTCGCCGAGGCCGTCGGGTCGCGCCGCGTGCGGCTCACCCCCCACCAAAAGTTGCTCGTCCTCGACGTCGAACCGGACCGCGCCGACGGGCTCGTCGCCGAACTCGGCGAGCTGGGCCTGACCGCCACGCCGAGCGAGTGGCGCCGTGGAGTGCTGGCCTGCACCGGCATCGAGTTCTGCAAGCTGGCCCTTACCGAAACGAAGGCGCGGGCACGCTGGACCGTCGAGCAGTTGGAGCAGCGCCTCCCCGAGATGGACGTCCCCTTCGCCATCCACATCAATGGCTGCCCGAACTCCTGCGCGCGCAGTCAGGTCGCCGACGTCGGCCTGAAGGGAATGGTGCAGAAGGGCGAAGACGGCGGCCTGGTCGAGATGTACCAGGTCCATCTCGGTGGGGCACTCGCCGAGGATGCGGCCCTCGCCCGCAAGACCCGCGCCCTCAAGGTCGCCGCGGACGACCTCCCCGACTACATCGAACGGCTCGCCCGGACCTACCTGGCGCACCGCGAGCCGCGTCAATCGTTCGCGTCCTGGGTGCGCCTTGCCGATGAGGAGCAGATCCGATGACCACCACCACGATCGAAGCCGAAACCGCGACGGCCAGCCGCCTGTTCGCTGCGCTGGAGAGCGACCTCGGCGACACCTACGAAGGGCGCGTAGAGGTGGCCCGTCGAGCGCTCCAGTGGGCGCAGGCCCAGCACGGCGAGGGCTTGACCGTCGCCAGCTCCATGGGCGATGAGGTCCTCGTCCATCTCGTCGGGACCACGCTCGAGGGAGCCGACGTCTTCTTCATCGACACCGGCTACCACTTCGCCGAGACCCTGGGCACTCGCGACGCCTACGAGGCGATGCTGCCGATCTCGGTGCGCACCGTGCTGCCGCTCACCACCGTCGCTCATCAGGACGCTGAGCACGGACCGCGGCTCTACGAGCGGGCACCCGACCGCTGCTGCGCAATGCGCAAGGTCGAGCCCCTCGAGCGGGCCCTCACGGGCCGCAGCGCCTGGGTCACCGGCATGCGCCGCGAGGACGCTCCCACCCGCACCGATATCGAGGTCGTGTCGTGGGATGCCCGCCGCGAGATGGCCAAGATCAACCCCATCGCCGGCTGGAGCGCCGATGACGTCGATCGGTATGTCGCCGACAATGGCGTCTTCTTAAACCCCCTTCGCGACGAGGGCTACGCCTCGATCGGCTGCGCGCCGTGCACCCGAGCCGTGCTCGCGGGCGAGGATGCTCGCGCCGGACGGTGGTCCGGCCAGGCCAAGACCGAATGCGGCCTGCACACATGACCTACCCCCTCAGCCTGGATCTCACCGACCGGCTCGTCGTCGTGGTCGGGGCTGGCCGGGTCGGTGCGCGGCGAGCGCAGGGCGTGCTCGAAGGAGGCGGACGCGTCCTCTTCGTCGCCCCAACCCTCGGCGCAGACGCCCGCGCTCTGCTCACCGATCCTCGGGTGGCCTGGACCGCGAAGGGTTACGACGCGCACGCCCTCGAGCATCCCGAGCGCGTCTGGCTGGTGCATGCCGCGACCGATGACGCTGAGGTCAACGCCGAGGTAGCGCGCGACGCGGACACCAGAGGGATCTGGTGCGTGCGCGCCGATAACGCGACTCGTTCGGCCGCGTGGACCCCGGCGGTCGCCCGTGGCGCGGCCGGGGGACCCGCCGAGGGCCTCACGATCGCGGTCACCGGGGACCGGGATCCGAGGCGCGCGGTCGCGGTTCGCGATGCGGTCATGCTCGAGCTCGAGCACGAAATCCTGCCCGTACGACGGCGCCGGGTTCCCGCGATCTAGATGACGGTCCTGCTCATCGCGCACGGCTCCCCGGATGCTCGTCACCGCAGCGGTCTCGCTGGGCTCGTCGCCGCCGCGCGGACCGCGCTCGCCCCGGAGCGGGTGGAGATCGCCTACCTCGAGCACGACGCTCCCTCGCCAGAGGCCATCGCGGCCGACCTGGCGGCGGGGGAGCGGGTGACCGTCGTCCCCCTGCTCCTCACGCCTGCCTATCACGCCCGCGTCGACATCCCGGCCGCTGCGGCCGCGCTGGAGAAGGCGGGTGCCGAGGTCACCGTGACCCGGGCGCTCGGACCGGACCCGGCGCTGCTCGATGCCGTGGCCGAACTCGTCGGGAGCGGTCCCGTCGTCCTCGTCGCTGGTGGATCCTCCGACGGGAACGCGCTGCGGGGCCTGAAAGCCCAACTCGCGGCCGATATTCGTCGGCCCGATTGGCACGGGGCGGCCCTGTCCGATCGTCGCGCTCTCACCGGCCTGCTCGATCAGCTCGTCGCGCGTCATGGAACGGTGACCTTGGCTCCCTTCACCCTGGCCGAAGGGGTGCTGAGCGACCGTGTTCGTGAGGTCGCGGCGGCCCGCGGGCTACCGCACATCCCGGGCGAACTCGCCCGCACCCGGGCCGTGCAAGACCTGGTCGTGCACCGAGTGTGGGAATCTAGGGCGCCGGCTCGGCGTTACGACCCGGCGGAAGAGCAGATCTAGGCGAATCGGAGCGTGGGCCATGTCTATGGGCGGCAACTGGCAGCTCATGCGCTCGCTCACCAAAGAGGATTCGGTCAAGGATGTCGATCTGCCACCAGGGACCGCGCGCCGCGTCCTCGGCTATGCGAGCCCTTATCGCCGCCTGATCGCGGGTTTCCTCGCGCTCGTCTCCCTTGGCGCCGGGACCGTCGTCGCAACCCCCTTGCTCCTCAAGGAATTGATCGACGCAGGCGTCACCCCCGGCGACCGTGAGGTCGTGATCACGCTGGCCCTGATCGTCGCCGGAATCGCCATCCTCGAGGCGGTCACCACCGTGATCCAGCGCTGGTTCTCCGCCCGCATCGGAGAGGGCTTGATCTACGACCTGCGATCGCAGGTCTTCAGCCATGTCCTGCGCCAACCGATCGCCTTCTTCACCCGGGCTCAGACCGGCGCGCTCGTCACCCGGCTCAACTCCGATGTGATCGGCGCTCAGCAGGCGTTTACGACCGTGCTCTCCTCGCTCGTTTCCAATGTGATCTCCCTGGTCCTGATCCTCGGGGCCATGGCCTACCTGTCCTGGCCGCTCACCCTCGGCGCCCTCGCCCTCGTGCCGCTCTTCCTCATCCCCGCGCGGTGGATGGGTCGGCGCCTCGCCGGGATGGCCCGCGAGCAGATGAATTTGAACGCCGATATGGGCTCGCAGATGACCGAGCGCTTCAACGTCGGCGGCGCGCTCCTCGTCAAGCTCTTCGGACGTCCCGACCGCGAGAGCACCGAGTACGCCGCGCGGGCGGCCCGCGTCCGCGATATCGGCGTCACGATCGCGGTGAACCGGACGATCTTCTTCGTCGCCTTGACCTTCGTCGCCTCGATCGCGACCGCCATGGTCTATGGCGTCGGCGGCCTGCTGGCCGTCGATGGCACGCTCACGATCGGCACCCTGCTCGCCCTGACCGCTCTCCTCGCGCGTCTCTACGGGCCGTTGACGGCGATCTCGAACGCCAGGGTCGACGTCATGACCGCCCTGGTCTCCTTCTCGCGGATCTTTGAGGTCCTCGACCTCGCACCGACGGTCACCGAGCGGCCCGGCGCCCAGCCGCTGCCCTCCGGCGACGCGCTCGCGGTCGACCTCGATCACGTGACCTTCTCGTACCCGAGCGCCGACGACATCTCCATCCGATCCCTCGAAGGGTCGACCACCGGCGATCGCACCGGGGGCGGACCGGTCCTTAGCGATGTCACCCTGCGGGTCGAACCCGGCCACCTCGTCGCCCTGGTCGGCCCGAGCGGCGCCGGCAAGACGACGATCACCTCCCTGGTCGCGCGCCTTTATGACCCGAGCGAAGGGAGCGTGCGGATCGGTGGTGTTGACCTGCGTGATGCGACGCTCGCCTCGGTCGGCGACACCGTGGGAGTTGTGACCCAAGAGGCCCACCTCTTCCACGACACCATCCGCGCCAACCTTGACTACGCACGCCCCGGCGCGACCGAGGCCGAGATGATCGACGCGCTGCGCGCTGCGCAGATCTGGCCGCTCGTCACCTCGCTGCCCGCCGACCTGGACACGATCGTCGGAGACCGCGGGCATCGCCTGTCCGGAGGCGAGAAGCAGCGTCTCGCGATCGCCCGACTGCTGCTAAAGAGCCCGGCGGTGGTGGTCCTCGATGAGGCGACCGCACACCTCGACAGCGAATCCGAGGCCGCGGTCCAGGCTGCGCTCGACCATGCCCTCGCAGGTCGGACCGCGCTCGTCATCGCGCACCGCCTCTCGACCGTACGCGGCGCCGACCAGATCGTCGTCGTCGACGGCGGCCGGATCGTTGAGCAGGGGACGCACGTCGAACTCCTCGCCGCGGGAGGGCTCTACGCCGACCTCTACGAGACCCAGTTCTCCGAGGCTGTCGCCCAGGTCTAGCCGTCCTCTTCGTCCCAGATGCGGGTCTTCTTCGGCTTGACCGGCCGTACTGGGGTCGTCCCCGTGGCGCCCTGGTGTTCCCGGCGCAGCGCGAAGAAGATCAGGGCATAGGCGGCGGGGATCGCGAGCCACCACTGGATGGCGTAGGCCATGTGCGGACCGATGCCGGTATCCGGGCGCTCCAGGGGAGCGGGACGCTCACTGCCGCCGTCCTCTTGGAGGATCAGATAGCCCCCACGCAAGTCGAGCTCCGAGCGTTCGGCGAGGGTGGGGACATCGATGTTGTAGGTCTGGCCTTGCGGCAAGTCGCGGGAGTCGGCGGGCTCGCTCGGGCGTACCCATCCGGTGACCGTGACCTCCCCGCTCGGCGATGGGGCGACCTGCGGCGCGACCGTCGCCCCTTCGTCGGAGTTCGGCACCCACCCGCGATCCACCAGCACCGCGGTACCGTCGTCGAGCCGAAGGGGGACCACCACTTCGTACCCGTAGGTCCCGTCGTGCGGTCGGTTCCGGACGAGATACCGATGCTCGTCGTCGTAGGTGCCCGTCGCGGTGACGCGGGTCCATTCCCGCTGAAGGGGGACCGGGGCACTATCGAGCACCCCGTCGATCGCGACCGGCGGCGCGTCGTAGTTGGCCTCGATCCGATCGGCCCGGGCGGAGCGGTCCTCGTACCGCCCCCATTGCCACTGACCGAGCAGGTAAGCCATGACGGCGAAGGCGGTGGCCGCGGCGAACCACCCGAGCCAGCGCCAGGTGAGGGCACGGCGAATCATGGGCGGCCCTGACGACCGCGCTGCCAAACCACTTGCCTCATGCGCGCCCGAGGTGACGGGAGTGGTGCACCCCGGCTGGGGTAGCGGAGGCCGGCACACCTCGCGGCCGCACCGCGTTCGCGACCACCACAGCGACATACGGCAGCACCACGGCGGCCGCGACGCAGACCCAGCGCAACCAGCCGTCGGCGATCACTGCCGAAATGAAGCAGATCGTGCGAATCGCCATGGAAATTAAGTAGTTCCGCGTGCGCACCGCTCGCTCCGCGGCCGCTGTGACAGGGGCCGTGGTGATCGATTGGATGGGTGCGGGTTCTGGCACCGCACCAGGGTACGCGCCCTGGCTGAGGATCGACCGACTGCCGCCCCACCTGACCGCTCGGCCCCCACGATGCGCGCGATCCGGCCCCAGTGCTCTACCGTCGAGGGTGACCCAGGCCACATCGCAAAGAAGCGCTCACGCACCACACGCACGGAGGAATCGTTACCGATGACGACCGCACGCCGAGTCCTTGTCACCGGAGGCAGTCGGGGGATTGGCCTGGCCATCGCCCACCGGATGGTGGCCGATGGCCACCAGGTCGTTGTGACCTCGCGGTCCGGTGACCCCGTCGAGGGACTCACCGTCGTCCCCTGTGAGGTGACCGACACCGAGTCCGTCGATGCCGCCTTCGCCGCCGCGCAGGAGCACCTTGGGGGAGCAGTCGAGGTGCTCGTCGCCAATGCCGGGATCACCAAGGACACCCTCCTCATGCGGATGAGCGATGACGATTTCACCGAGGTGACCGACACCAACCTCACCGGCACCTTCCGGTGCGTGCGCAAGGCGGCCACCCCCATGGTGCGAGCCCGCTTCGGACGGCTGATCCTGATCTCCAGCGTGGTCGGGCTCTACGGATCGCCGGGGCAGGTCAACTACGCATCCAGCAAGTCGGCCCTCGTCGGCCTGGCCCGGTCGGTGACCCGCGAGCTCGGGGCGCGCGGGATCACCGCCAATGTCGTTGCTCCGGGCTTCGTCGAGACGGATATGACCGCGGTCCTGCCGGAGAAGACCCAAAAGGAGTACCAGGCGTCGATCCCCGCCCGGCGATTCGCCGCCCCCGAAGAGGTCGCCGCAGCCGTGGCCTTCCTCGCCTCCGATGACGCCGCGTATATCAGCGGCGCTGTCATCCCCGTCGACGGCGGCCTTGGCATGGGTCACTGACCTCGCCCGCGCCTCCTCCCTTCGCTCCCGACTCCCGAAAGGCCCCACCTCATGCTGACCGGCAAGACCCTGCTCATCACCGGCGTGCTGATGCCGTCCTCCATCGCCTTCCACGTCGCCCGGATCGCCCAGGAGCAGGGGGCGACGGTCATCCTCACCTCCTTCGGGCGGACGATGAAGATCACCCGCACCATCGCGAAGCGACTGCCGCAGGAGGCGCCGGTCATCGAGCTCGACGTCACGAGCACGGAGGACCTCGACACCCTCGCCGAGCGCCTCCGCGAGCACACCGACCGGATCGACGGGGTCCTGCACTCCATCGGTTTCGCGCCCGAGGGTGCCTTCACCTTCCTCGACGCGACCTGGGAGGACGTCTCGACCGCCGTGCACGTCTCCGCGTATTCGCTAAAGGCCCTGGCAGTTGCGACCTTGCCGCTCATGAGCGAAGGGGGCAGCGTCGTCGGGCTGACCTTCGATGCCTCCTTCGCCTGGCCGGTCTACGACTGGATGGGGGTGGCGAAGGCGGCCTTTGAGTCGACCAACCGGTACCTGGCTCGCGATCTCGGGCCGAAGGGGGTTCGCTGCAACCTCGTCGCGGCCGGGCCCATCCGCACGACCGCGGCGAAATCCATCCCGGGCTTCGAGCAGTTCGAGGAATCCTGGGATGACCGAGCCCCGCTCGGCTGGGATGTGGACGCCCCCGAGCCGACCGCGAAGGCCTGCATCGCGCTGCTCTCCGACTGGTTCCCCGCCACGACGGGGGAGATCGTGCACGTCGACGGCGGCGTGCACGCGATGGGCATTTAAGCCAGGGGAGTGGAGCCGTCGTCGTTCGCGACGGGGACGGGGTCCATCCCCAAGAGGTCGAGCACCCGATCGAGGCGCCGCGTCGTGATCGCGACATCGGCCTGCTCGCGCACCGCTGGCTTGGCACAAAAGGCGACGCCGAGACCGGCGGCGGCCAGCATGTCGAGATCGTTTGCGCCATCACCGACGGCGACGGCCCGTTCCACCGGGACGCCCGCGTCGGCAGCGACCTCACGGAGGAACTGCGCCTTCGCCGCGCGGTCGATGACGGCGCCGAGGACCCGGCCGGTCAGGCGATCATCCTCGACCTCGAGGGTGTTGGCCCGCACGTACGGGATGTCCAGGGCGGCAGCGAGCGGCTCGACCACCTCGGTGAAACCGCCTGAGACGACGGCGACCGGCCAGCCCTGCGCCCGGAAGGTCCGCACGAGCGTGCGCGCGCCGGGGGTGAGCCGGACCCGCCTGCGCACCTCGTGGATCACCGAGATCGGCAATCCGGTGAGGGTCTGCACCCGGGCGTGGAGGCTCTGCGCGAAGTCCAGTTCGCCGCGCATGGCCGCCTCGGTGACGGCGGCCACTTCGGCGCGCACCCCCGCGTGGTCGGCGAGCAGCTCGATCACCTCGTCCTCGATCAGGGTCGAGTCGACATCCATGATGAGCAGGCGCGGCTCACCGCCTTCAAGCGAAGGGGGCAACCGGAAGTCATCGGGCGCAATGGTGCTCACGCCGGGTAAGGCTACGGGGGGTGCCTACCCGTCGATGTGCTGGCCCTTGCCGATCACGACGATGCCGCTGTCGGTGACGTGGAAGCCACGCGCCAGGTCCTCTTCGCGGTCGATCCCGATCCGGGTGCCCTCGGGGACGGTGACGCCCTTATCGAGGATCGCCTTGCGGATCGTGCAGTACCGCCCGATGTTGGCGCCATCCATCACGACCGAGTCGGTGACCGTCGAATACGAGTGGACGTGCACGGCTGGCGACAGGATCGAGTTGTTGACCTGCGCCCCCGAGATCACCACGCCGGGAGAGACCGAGGAGTTGAGGGCCTCGCCCATCCGGTTGCCGTCCCCGTGGACGAACTTCGCCGGCGGGTACGGGCCGTAGTGGGTGTAGATCGGCCAGTCGTAGTTGTAGAGGTTGAAGACCGGGTGGATCGAGATGAGCTCCATGTGGGCGTCGTAGTAGGAGTCGATCGTCCCCACATCGCGCCAGTACCCGCGGTCGCGGTCGGTCGATCCCGGCACGTCATTGGTCGAATAGTCGTAGGCGTAGGCGGCGTCCTGCTCGACGAAGGCGGGCACGATGTCGCCGCCCATGTCGTGCTTGCTGCCCTCCTTCTTGGCGTCGGCCGTGACCGCCTCGACGAGGGCGTCGGCGCTAAAGACGTAGTTGCCCATCGAGGCGTACACCTCGTTGGGGTTATCCGGGAGCCCCTTCGCGTCGGTCGGCTTCTCTCGGAAGGCGCTGATCCGCTGCGGGTTCGCCGGGTCGACCTCGATCACCCCGAACTGATCAGCCATGGTGATCGGCTGCCGAATCGCCGCGACGGAGCAGGCGGCATCGTTGTCGATGTGCTCGGCCACCATCTGGGAGAAATCCATCCGGTAGACGTGATCGGCGCCGACGACCACGACGATGTCGGGCTTTTCGTCATTGAGCGCGTTGAGCGATTGATAGATCGCATCGGCGCTACCCATGTACCACTGCTTGCCGCGCCGCTGCTGCGCCGGGATCGCCGCCACGTAGTCGCCCAGCATCGTCGAGAGCCGCCACGCCCTCGAGACGTGCCGGTCGAGGCTGTGCGACTTGTACTGGGTCAGCACGACCACCTTCATGTACTTGCTGTTGATCACATTGGACAGCGCAAAGTCGATCAACCGATAGATCCCGCCGAAGGGGACCGCGGGCTTGGCCCGGTCCGCCGTGAGCGGCATCAGCCGTTTACCCTCACCTCCCGCCAAAACGATGACGAGCACCTTCGGTGCGCCGCGACGGGGCATGGGAACCTCCAGGAGGGGTCGGTCTCGAATCGCTGCCTACCTATCGAACCTAGCCGGTCCCCCCTAGTGTGGGAACCGTGCGAGTCGACATCCTCACCAAGGAATATCCGCCAGCGATCTACGGTGGGGCGGGGGTGCACGTTGCGGAGTTGACCAAGGCGCTTCGGGCCCGCGGCGATCTCGAGGTCATGGTGCGCTGCTTCGGCGAACCACGGGGCGAAGAGGGCACCACCGGGTATCCCGACCTCACCGAGCTGAAGGGGGCCAACGCCGCCCTTCAGACCATGGGGGTGGACCTCGCGATGGCGGCCGATACCGCCGGCGCCGACCTCGTCCACTCGCACACCTGGTATGCGAACTTAGCCGGCCACACGGCCTCCCTCCTCCAGGGCATCCCGCACGTGATCAGCGCACACAGCCTCGAACCCCTTCGCCCGTGGAAGGCCGAGCAACTCGGCGGCGGCTACCGCCTCTCCTCGTGGATCGAAAAGACGTCGTACGAGGCCGCAGCGGCGGTGATCGCGGTGAGCCATGGGATGCGCGCCGACATCCTGCGCAGCTACCCCTCGATCGACCCCGACCGAGTCCAGGTCGTCCACAACGGCATCGACTCCGAGTTGTGGCGACCGCAGCGCAATGACGAGATCGTGCGCTCCCACGGCGTCGACCCCGAGCGCCCCGCAGTCATCTTCGTCGGTCGGATCACCCGCCAAAAGGGCCTGCCCTATCTGCTGCGCGCCGCGCGAGAACTGCCGCCGGAAGTCCAGCTCGTCTTCTGCGCCGGGGCTCCCGACACGCCCGAGATCCTGGCCGAGGTGGAAGGACTCATCGCCGACCTCCGCGCGACCCGCGACGGGGTCGTGTGGATCGCCGACATGCTGCCGCGCGAGCAGGTGATCGCCCTGCTGACCGCCTCCACCGTCTTCGTCTGCCCGTCGATCTACGAGCCGCTCGGGATCGTCAACCTCGAGGCCATGGCCTGCGAGTTGCCCGTCGTCGCGACCGCCACGGGCGGCATCCCGGAGGTCGTCGCCGACGGGCAGACCGGCTGGCTGGTACCGATCGAACAGGTCCAAGACGGCACCGGCACGCCGACCGATCCCGATCGCTTCGTCGCCGACCTCGCGGCGGCACTCAACACCTCCCTCGCCGACCTCACCCGAGCCCGAGAGTTCGGGATCGCTGGGCGGGCCCGCGCGATCGATGAGTTCTCCTGGACGAGCATCGGGGAGTCGACGCTCGAGGTGTACCGCTCGGTCCTGCCCTAATACCGATCGCGGTCAGCCGTTAGGGTCGAGGACATGAGTGACGTCCTCGCCTTCGCTGGAGTCGGTGTCGTGCGCGGCGGCAATCACCTGCTCGCCGATATCACCTGGGAGGTCGAAGAGGGTCAACGCTGGGTGATCCTCGGACCGAACGGGGCCGGCAAGACCACGCTGCTGCAATTGGCCGCCGGCCGGATGCACCCGAGCTCCGGCGTCGCCGGCATCCTCGATGAGGTCCTCGGTGCGGTCGACGTCTTCGAACTGCGGCCTCGGATTGGCCTCGCGAGTTCGTCGCTGGCCGAAGCGATCCCGGCGGGGGAGACCGTCTCCGATGTGGTCGTCACCGCCTCCTGGGGGGTCGTCGGAAGGTGGCGTGAGTCCTATGACGACCTCGACCACGCGCGCGCAAGGGAGTTGCTGCGCTCGCTTGGCGCCGAGCATCTCGCGCAGCGGCGCTTTGGGACGCTCTCCGAAGGCGAACGCAAGCGGGTGCAGATCGCCCGGGCCCTGATGACCGATCCGGAGCTGATGCTTCTCGACGAGCCCGCCGCCGGACTGGACCTCGGGGGCCGCGAGGACCTCGTCGGCCGACTCGGCGCCCTCGCAGAGGATGTCGAAGCCCCGGTCACGATCATGGTGACCCACCACGTCGAGGAGATCCCGCCGCACTTCACCGACGTGCTCCTGCTCCGCGAGGGGCGGATCGTCGCCCAAGGTCCGCTCGAGCTGGCCCTCACCGCGCAGAATCTGAGCGCCACCTTCGGGCTCCCTTTGGAGTTGGAGCGGCGCGGCGACCGGTGGGCCGCACGGGCGACGGACCGGTAACAACTTCGGTCCTGGGTTCGTCGGCGGGGCCGTTGACAAGGCAAGATGAAGGCAGCACCGTCGCACCCATCCGATGAAGGGGGATCACCCATGGAGTGGCTCGATCAGAACCTCTGGCTCGCGTGGCTCGGCCTCGCCCTCGTCCTGGTGGCGATCGAGGCTGCGACCGTCGACTTCACCTTCGTCATGCTCGCCGGTGGTTCACTCGCCGGAGCGGTCGCGGCCGGAGCCGGCCTGGGCTTCGTGTGGCAGGTCATCATCGCGGTGGTCGTCTCCTTCGCGCTGATCCTCTTCCTGCGCCCCTACGTCAAGCGCCAGTTCGCCAGTTCCGAGGCCTCGCATTCGATCGGGGCAGCGGCCTTACCGGGCCGCTTGGCCCGGGTGATCGAGACCGTCACCGAAACCGATGGCCGGGTTCGACTCGCCGGCGAGACCTGGAGCGCCCGCGTCCCCGATGGCGCGCCGCCCTGCGAGCCCGGCGAAGAGGTGCGAGTCCTCGCCATCGACGGCGCCATTGCCGTCGTCACCAACCAGCCCGCCGGCTACCAATCGCCCGATGCTCATCAGGGGGGTCCGCCGGTCGGCGGAGCCTAACGTCGAAAGGAAACAATGAACTCAGGTACAGGGGTCTTGCTGATCTTCCTGCTGGCCCTGCTGCTCTTCGCGTTGGTCCTGCTCTTTAAGACCGTACGCATCGTCCCGCAGCAGACCTCGCTCATCATCGAGCGACTCGGCCGGTACTCGCGCACCCTCGAAGGGGGCATCCACATCCTGGTGCCCTTCGTCGACAAGGTCCGCGCCAATATCGACCTGCGCGAGCAGGTCGTCTCCTTCCCGCCGCAGCCCGTCATCACCTCCGACAACCTCGTGGTGAACATCGACACGGTCATCTACTACACCGTGATCGACGCCAAGCGGGCCGTCTACGAGATCGCCAACTTCATCCAGGGCATCGAGCAGCTGACCGTGACCACGCTGCGTAATGTCATTGGTTCGCTGGACCTGGAGCAGACCCTGACGAGCCGTGACCAGATCAACGGCCAGCTCCGCGGCGCCCTCGATGAGGCGACCGGCCGCTGGGGGATCCGCGTCAACCGCGTCGAGCTGAAGGCCATCGACCCGCCGATGAGCGTGCAGGAATCGATGGAGAAGCAGATGAAGGCCGAGCGGGACCGCCGCGCCGCCATCTTGAACGCCGAGGGTGTCAAGCAGTCGCAGATCCTGACGGCCGAGGGTGAGAAGCAGTCCCAGATCCTGCGCGCCGAGGGTTCGGCCCAGGCTCGCATCCTCGAGGCACAGGGTCAGGCTCGCGCCATCAAGCAGGTCTTCGACGCGATTCACCGCGGCAAGCCCACCCAGAAGTTGCTGGCCTACCAGTACCTGCAGGTCCTCCCGCAGATCGCCCGTGGTGACTCCAACAAGATGTGGATCGTCCCCTCCGAGCTCACCGACGCCCTTCGCGGCATTGGCGGCGCGCTCGGCCAGGGCGGCGACAGCAACGGCCCCGGCGGCATCGACAGCGAGGACTGGGTCGATGTGCCCGAAGAGGTCACCGACGACGCCTTCGACGACACGGTCCTGGAGGACCCGCGCGAGGCACTGAAGGAAGCCCGCGGTCAGGCCGGTCAGGCCAGCCGGGAGGCGACCGAGCACGCGACCCCGGCCCAACGGGTGCAGCCCTCCGCCTCGCCCCGGCACTCGATCCCGGACGCCCCGCGCGCTCCCGAGCCGCCGAGTGCACCGAGCGCGCCCACCGCGCCTCCGACCGGTCCGCCGATGCCGGACGTGCCCCCGCCCGCACCGGAGAGCCCGGACTTCCCGCAGCGGTAGTCCTCGTTCCTCCCGGCGCGAGCCGACTCTCCGGACACCCGGCCAGCCCTCTAGGGTTGGCCGGGTGTCCGTCGTTGAAGTCGTTGCCGTCATCGTGGCAGCGCTGGCCGCCGGGGCCATCAATACGATCGTCGGCTCGGGCACCCTGATCACCTTCCCGACCCTGCTCGCGCTCGGGGTCCCGCCCGTCACCGCGAATATCTCGAACTCCATCGGGCTGGTGGCCGGTGGGATCAGCGGGACTGCGGGGTACCTGCCGGAACTCAAGGGCGCGGGCCGGCTCGTCGCACGGCTGTTGCCGGCTTCGCTCCTTGGCGGGATCAGCGGCGCCCTGCTGCTACTTGTCCTGCCGCCCGAGGCCTTCCAGGCGATCGTCCCGGTGCTCATCGCGCTCGGAGTGATCCTCGTGATCGCCGGGCCCCGCCTTCAGGCCTGGGGCCGATCACACCATCGTGAAGGGGGAGTGACCCCGACCTGGCAGGTCATCGCGCTTATCGGTGGGATCTTTGTCGCCGGGATGTACGGCGGCTACTTCGGAGCCGCTCAGGGGGTCATCCTGATCGGGCTGCTAAGCGCCCTATCCACCGAGCCGCTGCAGCGGCTCAATGGCCTCAAGAACGTGCTCGGCACGGCCGTCAATGCGGTCGCCTCGCTGATCTTCATCCTGGTCGCGCCGGAACTCGTGGACTGGCGGATCGCCGCCCTCATCGCAATCGGTGCGCTGATGGGCGGCTTCCTCGGTGCCCGGATCGGCCGCCGCCTGCCCCCCAATGTGCTGCGCGCCGTGATCGTCGTGATCGGCCTCGTCGGCATCACCAAGATCGTGCTCGACTCGTGAGCACCGAGGCGATCCTCTGGCTCGGAGTCGCGATGGCCGTCGGGGCCTTCGTCCAGGGCACTGTCGGCTTCGGGCTCGCCGTCGTGGCGTCCCCCTTCGTCATCTTCACCGAGCCGGCTCTGATGCCAGGTGCCGTCCTCATCGCCACCTTCGTCGTGCCGATCATCGAACTGCTGGTCGGCCCGCGCGATATCGCCTGGCGGCCTCTGGGGTGGGCTCTCCTCGGCCGCATCGCGCTCACCCCGGCCGGCGTCCTGCTGGTCGCCTGGGCCTCGCCCGATCTCATCGGGGCGCTCGTCGGCGCGCTCATCCTGATCGTGGTCGCGCTCTCGGTGTGGCGCCTGCGGATCGCGGCGACGGGGCGCAATGCCCTCGCGGCGGGAGCGGTGACCGGGATCAGCGCGACCGCCGGGGCGATCGGCGGCCCCTTCTTCGCGCTCGTCCTGCAACACGAGCGACCCGCGCGGATCCGCAGCACCCTCGCCGTCTTCTTCATCGTCGGGGTGATCCTCTCGCTCGGCGGTCTCACTCTTGGCGGGACCGTCACCGAGCAGCAAATTCACGTGGGGCTGACCTGGATCCCCTTCGTGATCGCCGGGTTCGCGCTGTCCTTCCCGGCGCGCAAACGCCTCGACCAGGAGAAGATGCGCCAGGTCGTCCTCGCCTTCTGCGTCGTCGCGGGGGCGAGCGTGCTGGTCCGCACGCTCCTCATCCACCTTTAGATAATGGGCCCCGTGCCAATCGAGATTGAGGACGCGCAAGATGACCGCGTCGCCGACTATGTCCGCCTGACCGACGTGCGCTTGCGGCGCGTCCTCGAACCGGCGGGCGGGCTCTACATTGCCGAGTCGGAGAAGGTCATCCGTCGTGCCCTCGCGGCCGGACACCGCCCTCGCTCGCTCCTCATGGGCCGGCGCTGGCTGGACGACCTCGCCGATCTCATCGTGGCAGCCGAGGCCGACGGCACGCCCGTCTATGTCGCCGAGGACGATGTCGTGACCGCGATTACCGGCTACCAGGTGCACCGAGGCGCGTTGGCGGCGATGCATCGGCCGACGCCGCCGCCGCTCGCCGAGATCGTCGCCGACGCCAGGCGCGTGCTGATCATCGAAGACGTCGTCGACCACACGAACGTCGGGGCGGTCTTCCGGTCGGCTGCCGCGCTCGGGATCGACGCGGTTCTGGTCACCCCGCGCTGCGCCGATCCGCTCTATCGCCGGTCCGTGCGCGTCTCGATGGGCACGGTCTTCCAGGTCCCCTGGACCCGGATTGAGCCGTGGCCCGCGGGCGTGGATCAGTTGCGGGAGTTGGGGTTCACCGTCGCAGCGCTCGCCCTAGCGCCCGACGCTGTTGATCTTGATGACCTCGCGGCCGACCCACCTGAGCGCCTCGCTTTGGTCCTCGGCACCGAGGGCGATGGGCTGAGCGCGCGCACGCTGGCGCGGGTCGACCTCACCGTCACGATCCCGATGGCCGGGGGAGTGGACTCGCTCAATGTGGCGGCTGCGGGAGCCGTCGCCGCTTACGCCCTTCGCCCTCGCGGCTAGGCGTCGTTGCCTGTTACTCGCCGGTGTTCTGGTACATCCCGGTGATGGTGGCCCGCCCGATCGTCGCGCCGAGGTAATTGAAGGCGGCGACCGTGCAGCTGACCGAGTCGTCGATGCCAAGGTCGTCGGTATCGAGCGCGTGCACGGCGAAGACGTAACGATGAGGGATATCACCCTCGGGCGGCGCCGCACCCCCGAAGTCCTTGGTCCCAAAGTCGGTCCGGCACATGCAGGCCCCTTCCGGGAGGCCCTCGCCACCGTTGGCACCGGCGTTCTCGGCGAGTTCGGTCACCTCGGCGGGGATCCCGACGATGGTCCAGTGCCAAAAGCCCGCGGGCGTCGGGGCGTCGGCGTCGAAGCAGGAGACGGCGAAGGACTTGGTCCCCTCCGGCTGGCTGCGCCAGGTCAGGTGCGGGGAGATGTTCTCGCCGTCGAAGCCCCAGCCGTCGTAGACGTGCCGCTTGCTGAGCGTGTCGCCCTCGCTGAAGTTGTCGCTCGTGACGAGGAAGGTTTCGGTCGGCGGGAGCAGGTCGTAGGGGAACGGGGCCGCGGGTCGCTCAAGGCTCATTGTTCGACCTTAGGGTGGATCGCCGCGCAGGTGAAGGGGGTCGGACCGGGTGGGTCAGCGCACCAACCGGTCCATCAGCCGTTGCAGTTCGGCGGCCGGATCGGTGGTGAGGCCGCTGTGAACCGGCCCGGGGCGGATCACGGTGCTGCGCGGGGCGCTGAGCCACCCGAACCGCCGGCCGTCGTCGGCGAGGCGGGGCAGCCCGCCCCCTTCGACCCCCTTCGCAACATCGCACACGACGCCGAGCGCGGCGTCGACGGCGGCCAGATCGAGGTCTGGGGCGAGTGCGGCGAGGCGTTCGGGCGAGCGCGCGAAATCGGCGCCCAAGAAGTCCGCCGCCTGACATCGCAGGACGACTCCGACGTTGACGAACTCCTCACGCTCGGCGCGGGGCACCGCCCGCAGTACGACGTACTGGTAGGGCATCGGGGCGGTCATCGGCCTCCTCCCTTCGGCAGCCAGGCCTCCGGTCGCGCGAGGCGAGCGGTGAGGTGGTCGCGGTAGGCGCGTCGCACCGCGTCCGGGGTGTCGAGGAAGGGGGTGAGCTCGAGCCACTCCTCGGGGACCATCGCGACGATCTCCTCGATGACATCGGGCTTCAGGGTCGCAAGCGCCATCTGGTGGGCGCTCTTGATGTCTTGCACCCGGTCGGCGAGGACGTGATCGTCGGCGTTGAACGGCTGCTCGGCGAACCGGCGCGCGTTCGGTTCCTTGCTCGGCCACGCGTGGTGGAACCACAGCGCCGCGCCGTGGTCGATCGCCCAGACCTGGTCATGCCAGAGCAACAGGTTCGGATTGGACCAGGTGCGGTCGACGTTCGCGGTGAAGGCATCGAGCCAGACGATGTCATCGGCCACCTCGAAGGGGGCCGGCCGCGAGCCGTCGTACCCAAACGCACCCGGCAGGTAATCGACCCCGAGGTTCGCTCCGACCGAGGCGGTGAGGAGGTCCTGGACCTCTTCGTCGGCCTCATAGCGGGCGATGTCCTTGGGCAACTCAATCTCGACGAGCCGGGGGACCGCGATGCCCAGCCGGCGCGCCAACTCCCCGACGATCACCTCGGCGACGAGGACCTTCAAGCCCTGTCCCGCACCGCGCATCTTCACGACGTACATCCCGAGGTCGTCGGCTTCGACGAGGCCCGGCAGCGAACCCCCTTCCTTCAGGGGCACCGCGTAGCGAGTGGCGGTCACGTGTTCCAACACGCGGCTTAGGGTACGTGCCGATGCGGATTCGTCCCACGCCTGATCGGCGTGCTAGCGTTCCCCTTCGTTGCGAGGCCTTCTCCTGGGAGGCCGAGCGGCAGCACTTGTCCGGGTGGCGGAATTGGCAGACGCGCTAGCTTGAGGTGCTAGTGCCCTTATTTGGGCATGGGGGTTCAAGTCCCCCCTCGGACACCGAAGCGCCAAGGCCCCGTTTCTTCTCAGCGAAGAGGCGGGGCCTTCGCGATGGGCCGGTGAGGCACTCGACCTGTCACAAACCTGCACTTCGAACTCCAGCAAGCGTCGGTTCGCGCACCGACCTGTCACAAACCTGCACTTCCCGCCCCCGGGAAGCGACGCTTCGCGCACCGACCTGCCACACACCTGCACTTCGCACTCCAGCAAGCGTCGGTTGGTGCACCGAGCTGTCACTTACCTGCACTTCCCGCCCCCGGAAGCGACGGTTTGTGCACCGACCTGTCACTAAACCGCGGTTCGCGGGGCTGCTCGGCGGGAGACGATCATCCCGAAGGCGGCGGCGACGAAGAACATCACGATCCCGTAGACCGCCGGGGGCACCGCCATCTCCGCCTCGCCGAGCACCGTCACCGCCATCGCGATGGCCAGGGTCGAGTTGTGGATCCCGATCTCGAAACCAGAGGCGATCGCTTCCCGGTCGGTCATGCCGAGCAGACGCGGCACGATGTACCCGACGGTCAGCGAGATGGCGCAAAAGAGGGTGGAGACGAGGCCGACCTGCGCGAAGTACGAGCCGAAGTTGTCCTTCTCGCCGAGGATCGCCCCGAGCACGACGAGCAGCAGCAAGATGGCCGACGCAATCCGCACGGGCCGATCCATCCGCGCCGCGAAGTCCGGCGCCTTGGCACGGATCAACATTCCGATCCCCACGGGGATCAGCACGATCGCGAAGACCTGCACGACCTTCCCGAACTGCATCGTGAGGCCATCTTCGCTCGCGGCGAAGTAAGCGAGCGCGAGGTTGGTGACAAGCGGCAGCGTGATGATCGCGAGGACCGAGTTGATCGCGGTGAGGGTGATGTTGAGCGCCACATCGCCGCGGAAGAGGTGGCTGTAGAGGTTCGCTGTCGTCCCGCCGGGGGAGGCGGCGAGGAGCATGAAGCCCACGGCGAGAAGGGGGGAGAGCCCGAAGAGGTTCACCAGGCCAAAGGCGACGAGCGGCAAGAGCACGATCTGGCAGGCCAGCGCCACGAGGACCGCCTTCGGCCGCCGCGCCACGCGGGCGAAATCCGATGGGGTGAGGTCGAGGCCAAGCCCGAGCATGATGACGGCGAGCGCGATCGGGAGGCCGATCGTCAGCAGTGACGAATCCATGCGCCGAGGTTAGGGGCCCCTTCACGACACCTGGGCCCGCCAGCAGCCGTTGTTACTGTCGCGTAACCTTTGGGGTCGCGCCTACAGTGGCGGCCATGTCGCTTCCTTCCCGCTCGCTCCCTGACGGCCCACCCCCCGAGGAGGTCGTCCGGATCTGTCAGGAACTGATCCGGATCGACACCTCGAACTACGGGGACGACTCCGGACCGGGGGAGCGCGAGGCGGCCGACTATGTCGTGCGTGAGTTGCGCGAGGTGGGGCTCACGCCGCAGGTCTACGAGAGCAAGCCCGGGCGCACCACGGTGGCCGTGCGGATCCCCGGCGCCGATCGCTCCCGCGGAGCCCTGTGCGTCCACGGACACCTCGACGTCGTCCCGGCCAATGCCGAGGACTGGAGCGTTCCCCCCTTCGAAGGGGTCGAGCGCGACGAGTGCATCTGGGGCCGCGGCGCGGTCGACATGAAGGACATGGACGCGATGATCCTCGCCTGCGTGCGTCACCTGGCGCGCACCGGCACGGTGCCGCCGCGCGACCTCGTCATCGTCTTCTTCGCCGACGAGGAGGCTGGCGGCCGCCTCGGCAGCCACTACCTGGTGGAGAACCACCCGGAGGTCTTCGAGGGCGTCACCGAGGCGATCAGCGAGGTGGGTGGGTACAGCGTCACGGTGCCACGGGCCGAAGGGGGGACCCGTCGCGCCTACCTCCTCCAGACGGCCGAGAAGGGGATCGCCTGGCTGCACCTGCGCGCGAGCGGGCGAGCAGGGCACGGCTCCGTCCCGACCAAGGACAACGCGATCGTCCACCTGGCCGAGGCGATCGCCCGGATCAACGCCTACGAGTGGCCGCGCGAGTACCTCGCCTCGGTCCGGGAGTTGCTCGACTCGATCTCGGAGACGACGGGCACCCCCTACACCGATGACGACGCCGAAGACCTGCTGCAGCACCTCGGCGGCGCCCAAGGATTCGTCCGCGGCACCTTGCAGAACACCGCGAACGTGACGATGCTCCAGGCGGGCTACAAGCACAACGTGATCCCCCAGGAGGCCGTGGCGGCCGTGGATTGCCGCTACCTCCCGGGACACGAAGAGGACCTGATGCAAACGCTGAAGGAGCTCGTCGGTCCGAATGTGGCGATCGAGATGGAGCACCGGGATATCGCGCTCGAGGCCCCCTTCTCCGGGGACCTCGTCGAGGCGATGACGGAGGCGCTGCTCGCCGAGGACCCCGAGGCGCAGGTCGTGCCGTACTGCTTGTCTGGCGGGACCGACAACAAGGCGCTCTCGCTGCTCGGGATCACCGGGTACGGGTTCGCCCCCTTACGCCTGCCGGCCGAACTCGACTTCGCGGGGATGTTCCACGGCATCGACGAGCGGGTGCCGGTCGACGCACTGCACTTCGGTTCGCGGGTGCTCTGGCGCCTGCTCCAGACCTGCTGAGCGGGACCGAGCGCTCGACTTCCTAGCCCGCGCGCCGCTCCTGGCGCGGGACGCGAATGATCTTGCGGCGCAACCAGGACCGTTGCAGACCGCCGGTATAGATCACCGTTCGGTGCAACTCCCAATGCCCGTACTCGGCGTGTTCGGCAAGGGTCCGACGCACCTGGGAGCGCGTCGCCCCGCGGGGGAAGTTTAAGACGCTGTACTCGTACTCGACCATCGTCTGCCATTGTGGCCCACAACCCGCTACCGTCGTTGGTATGACCGCCGATGCGCGCGCCGCGCTCACTGCCCTGATCGCTGCTCTGGAGCGTCACTACGAGGCCTCGGGCCGCCGCGACGGCGAAGACGACCCGGTGGTGGTCGCCTCCTACGAGGACCTCGCCGATGCCTTCGAGACCTACGACGACGCGCTCTTCGCCGCGACCGGGGAAATGACCCCCTTCGAAGTAGTCGGCGAGCCTATCGACGATGACGACCTCGATGACGAAGAGGATGACGAGGACGACGACCTCGACGAGGATCAGGCGCCCGGTCCCTACGCGGGGCTGGACGATGAGGACTACGACGAGGACGAGCGCGACTAGGTCACGAACCTCCCCGGCGACCCTCAGGGTCTCCTCAGGGTGCGGCCGGTAACCTTTCCGAGGCTCCGGCCCGCCGTCGTCCCCATCCGAGAGGCTCTTTGATCCCGTGAATGTCGTTGACCTGTCCTACTTCCAGGCGATTGTCCTGGGTGTCGTCGAGGGCCTCACGGAGTTCCTGCCCGTGTCCTCGACCGGCCACCTCACGATCACCGAGAAGCTGCTCGGGCTCCCCGTGGACGCGCCGGTCGTGACCGCCTACACGGTGATCATCCAGTTCGGCGCGATCGTCGCGACCTTCCTCTACTTCTGGCGCAAGATCGTGCGGCTCTTCATGGCGTGGGTGCGCGGGCTCACGAGCGCCGAGGCGCGCGCTCATCATGACTACCAATTGGCCTGGGCCGTGATCGTCGGATCGATCCCGGTGGGCCTCGCGGGCTATTTCTTGCGCAACCTCATCACCGGCGACCTTCGCAGCCTCTGGGTGGTGGCCGCCGCCCTGATCCTCTGGAGCATCGTGATGGTGATCGCCGAGCGGCGCCACGATGTCCTCGACAAGCGCGGCGTCCAGCGCGGCGAAGGTCAGGTGACCCTCCTCGACGGGCTCATCATTGGTTCGGTTCAGTGCTTCTCGCTGATCCCGGGTGTCTCCCGCTCCGGTGCCACGATCTCCGCGGGCTTGCTGCGCGGCATCGACCGGGTCACCGCGACCGAGCTGTCTTTCTACATGGCGATCCCGGCCCTCACCGCAGGTGGCGCCTTCCAGGCCATCGAGGAGCGCTCCAACCTGGGCCAGCTCGGCTACGGACCGATGCTTGTCGGGCTGCTCGTGGCCTTCGTGGTCGCCTACGCCTCCATCGCCTGGCTGCTGAAGTTCGTCGCGAACAACTCGCTGATGGCCTTCGTCTGGTACCGCGTCACGGTCGGCACGATCCTGCTGATCCTCCTCGGCACCGGCACCATGGCGGCGACCTAAACGGCGGTTAAAGCCACCCGGACTTCTTAAAGAGCCGGTAGAGGTACGCGCAGGCCAGCACGATCGTGAGCAGCACCATCGGGTACCCGTAGTACACATCCCGCCCGGCGATCTCGACGCTGGCGTTGAGTTCGGGCATGTGCTCGAAGTTCATCCCATAGATGCCGGCGATCATCGTCGGGAGCGCAGCCATCCCGACCCAGGCCGAGATCTTGCGCATGTCCTCGTTCTGCTTGACCCCGACCTGCGCGAGGTGAGCGTTGAGGACATCGGAGAGCAGGCGATCCTGCGACTCGGTCTGGTCGATCGCCTGCATGAGGTGGTCGTGCACATCGCGAAAGAGCAGTCGCAGCTCGGGGTCATCGACCGGCGATCCGGGCCCATAGAGATGCGCCAGCGGACGGTTGAGCGGCATCGCGGCCCGCTTGAACTCCAGCACTTCCCGCTTCAGCCGATAGATCTGCTCGGAGGTGACGGCCGAATGACTATCGAAGACGGCCGTCTCGATCTCATCGAGGTCGGTTTGGATCTCGTCTTCGATCCGCTGATAGTTATCGACCACGGAGTCGACGATCGCGTGGAAGACGCCCATGGGCCCATGGGTCAAGGACGCGGGCTCGCTTTCAAGGTGAGCGCGCAGGTTGCCGAGCGGGCTCGCCTCGCCGCGCCGGATCGTCACGATGTAATTCCGACCGATGAAGAGCATCAGCTCGCCGGTCTCGATATCGGAGGTCTCCTCGACATAGCGCAGGGGCTTCAGCACGACGAAGACCGCGTCCCCGTAGCGCTCGATCTTGGCGCGCTGATCACCATTGATGGCGTCTTCGACCGCGAGCGGGTGGAGGTCCAATTCCTCGCTGATGATCCGAGTGAAGGCGTCCCAACTGGGGTTGAGGAGCCCGATCCAGATGAAATCACTGGTGTCACTGCCCTTGAGCGATTCCAACTCTTTCGAGATATCACCGCAAGGGAGCCGCTTACCGTTGCTGTACCGGGCCTGATTGACGATCACGAGGGCTATGTCACCACGCCCGTCGCCGGACCCGCACCTTTCGGCCGCCTTTACGCTGGTGACTCGTGGCGACCTGCATCCTGATCCGGCACGGCCGATCGAGCGCGAACACAGAGGGCATCCTCGCCGGATGGATGCCGGAGGTGCACCTCGATGAGAAGGGGGAGGAGCAGGCCGCAGGCCTCGCCGAGCGGCTCGGGCACCTGCCGCTGAGCGCGCTCGCGAGCAGCCCCTTGGAGCGCTGCCGGGAAACCCTCGCGCCCCTTGCGGCCCGCCTGGGCCTTACTCCCACCCTCCACGAAGGCCTCGCCGAGTGCCGATATGGGGCCTGGACCGGCCGCCCCCTTCAGGAACTCGCGAAGGAGCCGCTGTGGCGGATCGTCCAAGATGACCCGTGCGCCGCTCGCTTCCCTGACTCGCCTGAGTACCCGGGGGAGTCGCTCCCGCAGATGTCGGCGCGGGCGCTCGACGCGGTGCGTGAACTCGATGCTGACATCACCGCCGAGCATGGTGAGCAGGCGCTCTGGGCGCTCTGTTCGCACGGCGACGTGATCAAGGCGATCCTCGCCGACCTGTTGGGGTCCGGGCTCGCCCACTTCCAGCGTCTCCAGGTCGACCCGGCGTCCATTTCGGTCGTGCGGCTCGGTTCCGAGCGGCCCATGATCATGCGGTTCGGGGATACCGGTTCGCTCAACGCACCCCCGAGCGAACCGCTCGCCCAAGGGGACGGTGTCGTCGGCGGCGGCGCGGGTTAGTCTGTCGATTTATGAGCATCGTCGAATTCGATCCGCCCGATCGATTCGTGGTCGGGACCGTCGGTGAGCCTGGGGATCGCACCTTCTTCATCCAGGCCAGTGACCAGCACCGACGCGTCCAGGTCTCGATCGAAAAGGTCCACGCCAAGGTCCTCGCCGAACGCATCGGCGCGATGCTCGATCAGGTCGCTCAGGCCGAGGCCGGGATCGCGGCCGCGGTCGCCGAGATCGACAACGCGCCGCTCGACACGCCGGTCGAAGAGGACTACCGCGTGCTTGCGCTCTCCCTCGCCTGGGACGACGAGCGTCACGTCGTGGTGATCGAATGCCACGACCACGACCCGGATGAGCTGGACGCCGACGACGCGCCCGGGGCCCACACCTTGCGGGTGGTCTTGCGCCCTGCCCAGGCGCGAGCCTTCGCTCAGCGCAGCGAAACCGTCGTCCAGGCGGGTCGGCCGGCATGCCCCTTCTGCGGTGGCCCGCTCGACCCGACGGGTCACATTTGCCCGCGGGCCAACGGCTACAAGCGCTAGCCCCGTGGACGCCGATGCCACCCGGGTGCTGCTGCGCACGGGCCACATCTCGGTGCTTGGCGGGCTGCCGGACTCCAGTAATCACGCGGCCCTGGTGCGCGTCACCGCCGCACCCGATGAGGTCTTCGCGGTGTACAAACCGATCGCGGGGGAGCGTCCGCTCTGGGATTTCCCGGACGGGACCCTCGCCGGACGCGAGATCGCCTGCGCCCTGATCGATGAGGCGGGCGGGTGGGGCATCGTCCCGCCGACGGTCCTGCGCGATGGCCCGCTCGGACCCGGCGCGCTCCAGCAGTGGATCGGGGAGCCGCCCCGTGTTTCGCCGAGTCCGGTGACCGTGACCACCGCCGATGAGGTGCCGAAGGGGTGGTGGGTGGTCCTCGAAGGGGAGGGCGAAGGGGGCGAACCGCTCGTCCTCGCGCACGCCGACACCGCCGTGCTCCGCTCGATCGCGGTCCTCGACGCCGTGCTCAACAACTCCGATCGCAAGGGTGGCCACCTCCTGGACTGGCACGATCACACCTGGGGGATCGACCACGGCGTGAGCCTCCACGAGGAGCCGAAACTGCGCACGGTGCTCTGGGGCTGGGCCGGACGCCCCCTCGTCGAAGGCGACATCACGCGCCTCCAGGCGCTCGCGGGAGCGCTCGACGACGAGTCCTTGGTGGCCCAGCTGCAACCCCACCTCACCTCCACCGAGATCGATGCGCTGACCGAGCGGGTCGAGCGCCTCCTCGCGACCCGCAGACATCCGATGCCGAGCCCGGGATGGCCCGCGATCCCGTGGCCGGCGATGTAGTGGCACGGGATCGCTCGGGCCTCTCGTAGGCTGTCCGGGTGAAAGCCTGGCCTCGCCCCCACGTGCCCGCCGTCCCCGGTGACGGCATCCCCCTTCGGCTCCATGACACCGCAGAGGCAGCCGTCACCGAGGTGACCCCGGAGGGCACCGCGACGCTCTATGTGTGCGGCGTGACCCCGTACGACACGACCCACATGGGCCACGCTGCGACGTACGTGACCTTTGACCTCGTCCACCGGGCGCTCCTCGCGGCGGGCCACGACGTGCGGTATGTCCAAAATGTCACCGATATCGATGACCCGCTGCTCGAGCGCGCGGAGCGTGATGGCGTCGACTGGCAAGACCTCGCCGCAGACCAGATCGCGCTCTTTCACGACGACATGACCGCGCTCGGCGTGCTCCCGCCCCATGAGTACGTCGGCGTCGTCGAATCGATGCCGCAGATCGTCGCCGCCGTCCAGCGGCTGGTCGATGCCGGCGTCACCTACTCCCTGCCCAATGAGGACGCCGACGGCGAGGACGTCTATCTCGACACCACGGTCGTGCCCGGGCTCGGGACGATCAGCCATTACCCGCGCGAGGAGATGCTGACCCTCGCCGCCGAGCGTGGGGGAGACCCTGACCGGCCGGGGAAGCGGGACCCGCTCGACCCATTGCTCTGGCGGGCGGAACGCGGGGGTGAACCCGCATGGGAGGCGGGCGCGCTCGGGCGGGGACGGCCCGGCTGGCATATCGAGTGCACCGCGATCGCCATGGAGCACCTGGGCTCGCCGGTCGATGTCCAAGGGGGAGGCTCGGACCTGATCTTCCCGCACCACGAGATGACCGCGATCCAGGCCCACGCGCTCACCGACGCTCCCTTCGCCGGCCACTACACCCATCAGGGGATGGTCGCCTACGACGGCGAAAAGATGAGCAAGTCCAAGGGCAACCTCGTGCGGGTATCCACGCTGCGCGCGGAGGGTGTCGACCCCATGGTCATCCGGCTGGCTCTGCTCGCCCACCACTACCGCAGCGACTGGGAGTGGACCGACGATGTGCTCGCCGAGGCGCAGGACCGTCATGACCGGTGGCTCGCGGCGCTCTCGGTGGACGGTGCTCCGCCCGCGGATGACACCATCGCCGCGATCCGCGCCGCTCTCGCCGACGACCTCGACACCCCCGCGGCATTGGCAGCGGTGGACGCCTGGTGCGATCGGGCCACGATGAGCGAACGCGACCCCGCGGCGCCCGGAGTGCTCGCCCGAGCGCTGGACGCGCTGCTCGGGATTCGGCTCTAACTACAGGTCCTTGCCGCCCGGATAGGGGCTGTCACCGGGTCCGCGCCGACGCAGGTACCGCTCGAACTCCTTGGCGATCGCATCGCCGCTTGCTTCCGGCAGGTCCGCGGTGTCCTGCGCCTGCTCCAACGCCTCGACGTACTCGCCGACCTCCTCGTCGCTCTCGGCGAACTCATTGATCCCTCGCTCCCAGGCGCGCGCCTCATCAACGAGGTCGGCCGGGTCGATCGGCACGTCGAGGAGCCGCTCGACCGCGGAGATCAGGGCCATCGTCACCTTCGGGGACGGGGAGTGGCCGGCATAGTGCGGGACGGCTGCCCAGCAGGAAATCGAATCCATCCCGGCCTGACCCATGGCGTCCGCGAGGACCCCGACGATGCCGGTCGGCCCCTCATAGGTGGCCCGCTCCAGGTCGTAGCGGTGGCGGGTGGCCTCGGTATCGCTCGTCGCCGTCACCGGGATCGGGCGGGTATGCGCGACATCGGCGAGGAGCGCCCCAAGGTTGATCACGAGGCCCACCCCGGCATCCGTCGCAAGTTCGAGGAGCTCTCCGGTGAAGGCGCGCCAGCGGAAGGACGGCTCGATTCCACTCACGAGCAGGACATCGCGTCCGAGGCTGTCGGGAGAGGCGAGCAGGATCCGGGTGGTGCGCCATTGGATCCGGCGGCGCCCTTCGTCGCTCACGACGCGAGGGCGATTGACCTGGAAGTCGTAGTACTCCTCCGGGTCGAGGGCCGCCACGGGTTCGGCATCCCACAAATCCGCCAGGTGCGCGAGTGCGCCCGTCGCGGCCTCGCCAGCGTCATTCCACCCTTCGCAGGCGATGATCATCACCGGGTCGTGCAGCTCGGGCAGGTCCTCGAAGTCGATCACCGGCGCAAACTCCCTTCATCGACGGGTGCCCCCGGGAGGGCGTGGTGAGTTGTAAGCCTACGTCGCCTAGAGTCCTCGCACGTGAGCAAACTGCCCGAGGCCGTCCTGTGGGATATGGACGGGACCCTCGTCGACACCGAGCCGTACTGGATCACCGCCGAGCACGAACTCGTCTCCGCGTGGGGCGGCTCCTGGACTGACGAGCTCGCCCATCAGTGCGTCGGCAACGACCTGATCGTGACTGGCGAGATCATCGTCGCCAACTCCCCGGTCGAGCTCAGCCCGCACGAGGTCGTCGATCACCTCCTCGCGCGGGTCCTCGAGCAGATCGCGATCGAGGTGCCCTGGCGGCCGGGGGCGCGTGCGCTGCTCGCCGATGCGGTCGCGAAGGGGGTGCCAAATGCCCTCGTCACGATGTCCTGGCGCTCGCTGGCCGAAGCGGTCGTCGCGGCCCTGGAGACCGACACCTTCGACGCGGTCATCACCGGGGATGAGGTGAGCCATGGCAAGCCGCACCCCGAGCCGTATCTGGCCGCGACCCGAGCGCTCGGCGTCACCGCCGGGGGCAGCGTGGCGCTGGAAGATTCCCCGACCGGAGTCCGGTCGGCGACCGCTGCGGGAGTGCCGACGATCGCGATTCCGCACGTCGTGCCGGTCCCGGTGATCGCCGGCGCCGTCCAGGTCCCGACCCTCGTGGGCCTCGGCGTCGCCGACCTCGTCGATCTCGCCGCGACGGCCCGGCGGCGTTAAACCCCCTTCGTCCTCACCGAACTACTCGGGGATGAAAAGTTGGGCCGAGGCGACGGGCACAAAGCCCATCGTGAGGAAGAGGCGCAGGCTGCGCGTATTGCCCGGGGCCACGGCGGCGATCACGACCTCGGACTTCGCGACCGTGCGCAACGCGCCATCGACCAGCCACCGACCGCCGCCGCGCAGGTCGGCTTCGACGCTGATCTCGGGCAGGGCACCGATCCCGGAGCCCACCGTCACGAGCCCATCGATCCCATCGATCCGGTAGACGCGCACATCGTCGCGGATCCGGACCGCTCGATCGACTCGCGGGTGCCCGAAGGGGGGATCGACCTCGCGCAGGTCCTCTGGCTTGGGGGAGATCACGTCGTCCGGCGCGAGCCCGGTGCGCGCGAGCACGAGGTCGAGGTCGTCCACCCAGCCATTACCAGCGAGCGCCGTCACGACCTGGGGGTGTTGGGCGGCTCCGAAGCCATCGACCGGGGTTCCGCTCGCAAGGAGGCCCTTTAAGCGGGTGTGGACCGGGCCCCCTTCGGGCAGGCACAACATGGCGCGCCCGGTCACGCTAATGATGGCGGCGAGGTTCGGGTGCCAGGGCGGCACGACCTCCCACGAGCCGTCGGGGGGCGGGAAGTCGCCTTCCAGGCATGCCTGGATGAGTTCGGCCACCGGATGATGGACGACACCGGCATCGGTGAGGGGCTGCGCCACCCGTTCACGATAGGGGGCATCACCGGGGCGCGGCGAGGGCGACGCGCGGGTTTTTTTGGTCGCCGATCAGGCGCTCGGCGGCGCCGACTCCGCCTCGCCAGCAGCTGTCGTGCTGGGATCGAGGTGTCGCTGAGGCCAGGTCCGGTGGGATCGCCCGTCGGGAGCCGTCCAGGTACACCCGCCGTGCTCAGCGTCGAGGGATAGGCGCCACCCCGCGTGATGCTTGAAGCCGTGGTGGGCCCGACACAGCGCGACGAGGTTGGCCTCATCGGTCGGTCCGTGCGGGTAAGCGATCACGTGGTCCAGGTCGCAGCGGGTAGCGGGGACCCGGCAGCCCGGGAAGCGGCACGTGCCGTCGCGCGCCCGAACCTGTCGGGCGAGCCGAGCGCCGGGGCGATAAGCCGGGCTCGCCGGTCCGTTCACGACGCCCCGTGTCGGATCGAGGGGCGTGATGCGAACCGTCACGTCGGGGTCAGCGAGCCAGGTCGCGAGGTGATCCGGTAGGAGGCTCCCATGGCGCACCGACGTGATCCCTTCGGGGACGAACCATGTGCGCCCCCGATCGTCGCGGGTGATCCGCGGATTCGCCGCCAACTGCTTCGCGTCGAGCAGAAGAGATCGGATCTCGTACTCGGCGACACCATGGGGGACCTGGTCGGGATCGGGGAGCGGCCATCGCGTGGGACCCTCCCAGCACCACCGGGGGGCGTCGTCGTCGATGATCAGGTCGAGCCGATGACCGGTCGGGGTGGTGCGTGAGGTCCCGCGTGAGCGAACCGGCGCAACGCGACCCTCGTCGACCGGGCGGATGAGGTCGGAGGAGACGAGGAGCTCGACCGTCGTGGTGACCGTGGCCTGAGAGAGGATCAGGTCCGTCATCGCGTCGGCGCGCGCGGAGGTCAGGCTGGCCCCCTTCTCGCCGCTGCGCCGCCGCGCCTCGAGGTATTGCTGAGCCAGGCCATCGATCGCTGCCCACGCGCGAGCGGAGGTCTCACTCGGCAGGAGGGCCTCCCACGCGGCCATGCCGGGTTCGTCCCGACTGGGTCGGCAGGTGACATGGCGGCGCGACGCTGCCCGTTTGGCGTGCTCTGCGTGGCCCTGCGGATCGACGGCTGCCGCCACCCGACGAGCTCGCTCGCCAAGACGTCCGCAGTCCATCTCGACCACCGGCCGATCGGGGTCGGCGTCGCGATGGCGCTCTCCCGGGTGGAAAAGTCGGGCCTCGAACTCCTCGCGGTGCTCGTGGCGGGTGACCTGAGCAGCGCGGACAATCTGGTCCACGCGGTAGGGCTCCAGGTCGCCGCGAAGGCCAGCGCGATGGGTGCCGGGCAGCGACGTGGTGAGGTCGACCGCCCGCTCGATCCGAGCAGTCATGCTCCGCGGGGAGAGCCGCAGGATCGGTGCGAGCGAGGCGGCGGCAAAGCCCCAACCTCCCGGGATCGGGTGCAGCGGCTGCGGTCGAGGCAGACCTCGATCGGCGGCCTCTCGACATCGCTGCGCGTGGTCCGCGCGCCGCGATGCCTCATATCTCGCGACCTGCTCCTCGGTGGCGAGGGCGACCGCCGTGAGGGCCTCGGCCTGGAGGGCAGCGACCGCGTTGATCACCCGCTGGGTGGCGGCCACCACGCGCTCGGCCTCGCCCACTCGCATCGCGGCTACCGTGCGCGGGGACAATCCCGCGAGGGCCTCGGCGAGCGCGAAGGGGGCGGCCTCTTGCACCTGCTCGATCGACTCCCCGAGGGCGGCCGCTGCATCCGAGGCCCCCGGGTCCGTCTCATCATCGAGCAGTTCGAACATACGTCCAGTTTAGGACTGGGGTCCGACAACCCTCTTCGGATCAGCAGCCAGGGGGTCGACCGCGCCGACTAATTGTACTGACCGGAGACGTTGATCAATCGTGAGTAGGGCGGCTGGTTGCCACAGGCCGTGTACGGGCGATGCTGGTTGTACTGGTGCAGCCATGCCTCGTGGGCGTCACGGCGTTCCTGCTCGCTGCTGTAGCAGCGGGCGTAGGCCCACCCGTCGGCCATGGTCCGGTGGAAGCGCTCCACCTTCCCGTTGGTCTGGGGTCGGTAGGGGCGCCTCCGCTTCGGTGTGGTCGACAGGGCTTCGCAGGTGTCGCGCCACAGGTGCGACCGGTAGGCGCCGCCGTTGTCCGACAACACCCGTTCGATGGTGACGCCGCGGTCGGCGAACCATTCGACGGCTCGGTGCAGGACGGCGACGGCGGTGGCGGCGGTCTCGTCGTCGTGAATCTCGGTGTAGGCCACCCGCGAGTGGTCGTCGATGACGGTGTGCACGAACGCGTACCCGATTTTGGGGTTGTGCCACTCGCTCTTCGGCTTGCTCGGTGTCGCGGCCCGGTTGCGGTCGCCTTGGAGCCGGCCGACGTAGCGCCATCCGCCGCCGTCGGGGATGTTCCCGAGCTTCTTCACGTCCACGTGTACGAGCGAACCGGGATGGGGGTGCTCGTAGCGCCGGACGGGCTCACCGGTCGCGCGATCGACGTACGACAACCGGTTCAGGCGCGCCGCTGTGAGGATTCGATGCACCGTGGACGGGGCGATGCCGAGCCGGGACGCGAGCTGAACCGGCCCCTCCCGCAACCGCATTCGCAGGCTGACGCACCGCTTCGTCACCGCTAGCCCCGTCTTGGTCGGGAACGTCTTCGGGCGCGAGGATCGGTCTTCCATTGATTCGCCGGCAAGGTGGCGGTCGACCCAGCGTTTCACCGTCGGCCAGGACACCTGAAAGCGGGCTGCGACTTCACTGATCGGCCAGCCGTCCTCGATGACGAGGCGGGCGACCTTGAGACGATGACGCGGGGTCAGCGCCGCATTGGGATGACTCAAAGTTCCTCCTGACATAGGTCGGTGGCCGGTCGCGTCAGCGACCGGCCCCCATGGGGGG
>NZ_JBGFSK010000004.1:189354-343070 GCF_041365945.1 Janibacter sp. GXQ6167
GGCTGAGCAGGTCTGCCGCGTCTTTGGGGTCGATGCGCAGCAAGAGTTCCCCCTCGCGGCGCGCCGCGGCGACCATGCGGCGGTCCACCATGAAGGACACGCCCCCGAACATCGGCACCTCACGAGGGCTGCGGTCGCTCAGAGCGTGACGCACCCGTTCGACGAGATCCTGCTGAGGCGTCATCGGCCGCCTTTCTCGAGGTACTCGGGGCCGTTGTAATGCAGGTTCAGTGACGTGATGACCCCGTCGTTCAATGTGAAGAACTCCGCGAAGGTCATGGGACCGCCGGGCATGGTCGCTGCGTACAGCACGGCCGAGCCACTGGGAGCGTGCACGTCCTGGATGACATCGATCCGCGTGACCGTCGCGATGAATCCGGCCACCCCGCGCAGGAAACCGTCAGTGGCGTCGGGGCGGTGGCCGGCCAGCGGGCCGGTGAAGTCGAGGTGGTCACTCAGGAGAGGCCGAAGGGTGGCCCCGTCCTGATAGTCGTCGGTGCCGGACTCAAGGATCCGGTAGTAGTCCCTGAGGACCTGCGGGGCGTCGGGCGACAGGACGGCGGGCATGGCTCTCCTCGATGTGAGAATGTGCTTGAAACTTTCAAGCAGTCACTTGAGAAAGTCAAGGGGTTTTAGGTGAAGTCGTATGGGCAGCTGTGCTCGATCGCCCGCGCCCTGGATGTGGTCGGCGACCGTTGGACTCTTCTGATCGTGCGCGAGCTGTTGATCCAGGGGCCGTCGCGCTTCGGAGAGGTGCAGCGCGGCCTGCCGGGGATCGCGACGAACCTTCTCACTCAGCGCCTACGCGACCTTGAGGCGAACGGGGTCGTCACACGCGAACCATCCCCGAGCGCAACGGGCGCGCCGACATACCGGCTCACCGAGCGCGGCATGGCCCTGGACGGGGTGTTGCGCGAACTCTTGAAGTGGGGCGCACCCACGGTTCCAGAGGCCCCGCCCGAGGCGATCTTCCAGATGCACTGGCTCAGCCAGCCAGCCCGGTTCCTGCTCCAGGATCACCGACCGAGCGAGCCAGCCGTCATCATCCGCTTCGGCACCCTTGACGACGGTCTTGACCTCACCGCAGCGAAGGGAGCCGTGGCGGTCCGGCCCTGCGGAAGCGACACGAATCCCAACGCAGGCGTCACAGGACCTGGCCCAGTCCTAGTCGCGCTCCTACAAGGAGCCATGCCCCTCGAGCTCGCACTCGCCAATGGTGTTCGCATCGACGGCGATGCCAGCGCCCTGACCCGAATCCTGCCGCCCGCCCGCTGACTCAATCAACGTCTCCGGTCAGTACAACTAATCGTCGGTCGGGTCCACTTCGGCGGACCGGGACGGAGCGACGGCCAGCTCGGCGGCTCCGGCGGGCAGGGGCGGCGGAGTGCCGCCGAACTCGGGGCAGAGGTGCTGGAAGTCGCACCAGTTGCACAGGCGCGAGGTGCGCGGGCGCCAGTCACCCGTCTCGGCCGCCCGTGCGACGGCCTGCCAGACCGCCTTCAGATTGCGCTCCAGACCGCGCAACTCACCCTCGTCGGGGACGTACCGCACGACCTCGCCGTCGGCGAGATAGACGAGTTGAAGCAGATCCGGGATGCGCCCCTGCATCCGCCAGAGCACCAGCGCGTAGAACTTCATCTGGAAGAGCGCCTTGCCCTCGAAGCGCTCTGATGGGGACCGCCCGGTCTTGTAGTCAACCACGCGCACCTGCCCGGTCGGTGCGATATCGAGGCGGTCGACATATCCCCGCAGGGTGAGCCCGTCCACCTCGGTCTCGACGTAGAGCTCGCGCTCGGCCGGCTCGAGTCGAGTGGGGTCCTCGAGGGTGAACCACCGCTCCACCAGGGCTTGCGCATCGGCAAACCACCCTGCCTCGTTGAGGCTCTCGGACTCTTCGATCATCTCGGCGAGCTCGGGCCGCTCGGTGACCAGAGCCTCCCACCGCGAAGGGAGGAGCCCCACCGCCGCCTCGGGCGTGCGCTCGGCCGCTGGCAACTCGAAGAGGTGCTCCAGCACCGCATGCACCAGCGTCCCGCGCGCCGCGGCCGGCGACGGGGGCGCCTCGATCTTGTCGATCGTGCGGAACCGGTACAACAGCGGACACTGCTTGAAGTCCGCCGCCCGGCTGGGGGAGAGCGCTGGCGTCATGCGCTCAACCCTAGGAGCGGGTACCGACGACGCATCAGTCCTCGGGGTGGTAGCCGAGGTTGGGACCGAGCCACTTCTCGGCCTCGGCGAGACTCCACCCCTTGCGCTCGGCGTAGGACTCGACCTGGTCGCGCCCGAGCCGCCCGACGACGAAGTACTGGCTTTCCGGATGCGCGAAGTACCAGCCCGATACCGACGCCCCGGGCCACATCGCCATCGACTCGGTGAGGTCGATCCCGATCTCGTCGACGTCGAGCAGGCGCCAGAGCGTCTCCTTCTCGGTGTGCTCCGGGCACGCCGGGTAGCCGGGAGCGGGCCGAATGCCCTGGTAGCGCTCCTTGATCAGGGCGTCGTTGTCCAGTGCTTCATCGGCGGCGTAGCCCCAGATCTCCCGACGGACGCGCTCGTGCATTCGCTCGGCGAAGGCCTCGGCGAGCCGATCGGCCAGGGACTCGAGCAGGATGGCCGAGTAGTCATCGTGCTCGGCCTTGAAGGCCGCGACCCGCTCGCCCGAGCCAATGCCCGCGGTCACGGCGAAGGCGCCGACATAGTCGGTCAGGCCCGAGTCGACCGGCGCGATGTAGTCGGCGAGAGCCTTGTTGGCCACCCCTTCGCGGTGCTTGCCCTGTTGCCGCAGGGTGAGGAGACGCTCACGCACCTCATCGCGCTCCTCGCTCGTATAGACCTCGATGTCATCACCGACCGAGTTCGCGGGGAAGATCCCGACGACGCCACGCGCCTCCAACCACTTCTCGGCGATGATCCGGTCGAGCATCTCCTGCGCGTCCTCGTAGAGCTTGCGCGCGGCCTCGCCGCTGCCGGGCGTGTTGAGGATGTCCGGGAAGGACCCCTTCATCTCCCAGGCATTGAAGAAGGGCTGCCAGTCGATGTACTCGCGCAGTTCGGCGAGCGGGTAGTCCACGAAGACCTCGCGAAGGGGGGTCGCCTCCTGGTGATCCAGCGGCTCGCTCCAATCGAGGTGCGGCGCAGCGGCCTTGGCCTCGTCGTAGGAGACCAGTGGGCGCTCGGACTTCGCGGCGTGACGGGCACGGATCGAGTCGTAGTCGGCCTTGGTGCGCTCCATCAGATCGGCGCGCTGCTCGTCGGAGAGCAGCGAGGCGACGACGGGCACCGAGCGCGAGGCGTCCTTGACCCAGACAACGGGGCCGTCGTACTTGCCATCGACCTTCACGGCCGTATGCGCGCGCGAGGTCGTCGCTCCGCCAAGGAGCAGCGGCTGGTCCATCCCACGCCGCTGCATTTCGCTCGCGACCTGCACCATCTCGTCCAGGGACGGGGTGATCAGGCCCGAGAGGCCCACGATGTCCGCGCCGAGACGCTGCGCTTCGTCGAGGATCTTCGCGCCGGGCACCATGACGCCGAGATCGACGACGTCGTAGTTGTTGCATTGCAGGACGACTCCGACGATGTTCTTGCCGATGTCGTGGACATCCCCCTTCACCGTCGCGAGGACGACCAGGCCATTGCTGCGCGCCGCCTCGTTCGGGTCCTTCTCGGCCTCGATGAAGGGGATGAGGTGCGCGACGGCCTTCTTCATCACACGTGCGGACTTCACGACCTGGGGCAGGAACATCTTGCCGTCGCCGAAGAGGTCACCAACGACGTTCATCCCGGCCATCAACGGGCCCTCGATGACCTCCAGCGGGCGGCCACCGGCGGCGGCGATCTCCTGGCGGAGTTCCTCGGTGTCCTCGACGACGTGATCGTCGATCCCCTTCACGAGCGCGTGAGTGATGCGTTCGCGAAGGGGGAGTGAGCGCCACTCCTGCGCGGCGGCCTCGGCCACCTCGCCGGTCCCGCGGTGCTCCTCGGCGATCTCGAGCAGGCGCTCGGTTGCGTCCTCGCGCCGGTTGAGGATCACGTCCTCGATCCGCTCGCGTAGCTCCGGGTCGAGCGTGTCGTAGGGGACGAGGGCGCCGGCGTTCACGATCCCCATATCCATGCCCGCGTGAATCGCGTGGTAGAGGAAGACCGCGTGGATCGCCTCACGCACTGGGTTGTTGCCGCGGAAAGAGAAGGACACATTGGAGACGCCACCGCTGATCAGCGCGTGCGGGAGATTGTCCTTGATCCACCTCGTCGCCTCGATGAAGTCGGTCCCGTACGCCGCGTGCTCCTCGATCCCGGTCGCGACCGCGAAGATATTGGGGTCGAAGATGATGTCCTCGGCCGGGAAGCCCACCTCCTCGGTGAGCACCCGGTACGCGCGCTCGGCGATCTCCTTGCGCCGCGGCAGGTCATCGGCCTGACCGTCCTCGTCGAAGCCCATGACGACGATCGCGGCGCCGTACTTGCGACAGGCGCGGGCGTGCTCGACGAAGAGGTCATGGCCTTCCTTCAGCGAGATCGAGTTAACGATCGCCTTGCCCTGGGTGCGCTGTAGCCCGGCCTCGATGACCTCCCACTTGCTGGAGTCGATCATCAGCGGCACGCGCGAGATGTCGGGCTCGGAGCCGACCAGATTGACGAAGCGGCTCATCGCGGCGACGCCGTCGAGCATCCCCTCGTCCATGTTGATGTCGATGACCTGCGCCCCGGCCTCGACCTGCTGGCGGGCGACGGTGAGCGCCGCCGGGTAGTCCTCGGCTTGGATCAGCTTGCGGAAGCGGGCCGAGCCGGTGACATTGGTCCGCTCGCCGACGTTGACGAAGAGGGAGTCCGGCCCAATCGTGAAGGGTTCCAGACCCGAAAGCCGCATCGCGGGCTCGATCGTCGGGGGGACGCGCGGCGTCCTCCCTTCGGCCGCCCGACCTAGCGCAGCGATGTGGTCCGGGGTCGTCCCGCAGCAGCCGCCGATGATGTTGACCAGCCCATCGTCGACGAAGCCGCCGACGATCGCGGCCATCTGATCGGCAGTCTCGTCGTACTCCCCGAAGGCATTGGGCAGACCCGCGTTGGGGTACACCGAGACGAAACAGTCGGCGACGCGGGAGAGTTCGGCGACGTAGGGCCGCATGTCTTCGGCTCCGAGCGCGCAGTTCAGGCCGATCGCGAGGGGCTGCGCGTGGCGCACCGAGTTCCAAAAGGCCTCGGTGGTCTGCCCGGTGAGAGTGCGCCCGGACGCATCGGTGATCGTGCCCGAGATGATGACCGGCCAGCGCCGCCCGTACTCCTCGAAGAGGGTCTCCAGGGCGAAGATGGCGGCCTTGGCGTTCAGGGTGTCGAAGATCGTTTCGACGAGCAGCAGGTCCGCCCCGCCGTCGACGAGACCGCGGGCCTGCTCGACATAGGCGTCGACGAGTTCGACGAAGGTGATATTGCGCGCCCCGGGGTCGTTGACATCCGGGCTGATCGACGCGGTCCGGTTGGTCGGGCCGAGCGCCCCGGCCACATACCGGGGCTTGTCCGTCGTGCTGAACTCGTCGGCCGCCGCGCGCGCCAACTGCGCCGAGGCGTAGTTGAGTTCGTACGACAGGTCCTCCATGTCGTAGTCGGCCATCGAGATCCGCTGCGCGCTGAAGGTATTGGTCTCGATGATGTCCGCGCCGGCGTCGAGGTAATCCCGGTGAATCGAGGTGATGACCTCGGGCTGGGTGATCGAGAGGAGGTCGTTATTGCCCCGCAGATCGCTCGCCCAGTCCGCGAAGCGCTCGCCGCGGAACTCGGCCTCGCTGAGATTGCGCCGTTGGATAAACACCCCCATCGAGCCGTCGAGCAGCATCACCTTGCGGCGCAGCAGGTCGGTCAGCTCAGCGGAGGCATCGGGGCGCAGGGCAGGCGCGTTCACCGTGGGATGTCCTTAAGAGGGAAGGGGGCAAAGCGTACCCATTATCACGTGCCGCGCCCTTGGCCGAGGCACCGGCGTCAGGCGGCGGCCAGTTAGGGTCTGCTCATGGCCCACCCCGCCGACCCGAAGCCTCGCGGTATCCACCTCGCTACTCTCGGCGGTGTCCCCGTCTACATTGGCTGGTCGTGGCTCCTCATGGCCGCGGTCGTCGTGGCCCTGATCGGCCCGAATATCGCCGCCAGCCGCCCCGATCTCGGCGCCCTCGCCTACCTCGTCGCGGTCGGCTACGCCCTCATCCTGCTCGTCGCGGTCCTCGCCCATGAGGGGGCCCATGCCGCCGTCGCGCGGGCCTTCGGTCACCGCGTGCATCAAGTGGTCGCCAATCTGTGGGGTGGGCACACCGCGTACGACCCCTCGCGGGCCCGCCCCGGCAGCATGGCCGCGATCGCGGTCGCGGGACCGCTCACCAACGGCGTGCTCGCCCTGGTGGCCCTCGCGTTCGCGCCGACCTCCCCGCCCGGGGTGACGAGCGGCCTGATCACCGCCACCGCCTTTATCAATGGGGCGCTGATGGTCTTCAACCTGCTGCCCGGGCTGCCCCTCGATGGCGGCCAACTGGTCGAGGCCGCGGTCTGGAAGGCCACCGGACGCAAGGCCAGCGCGCGCATTGCCGCCGGTTGGAGCGGCCGCGCCCTCGTCGTCGCCTTGATCGTCATCGCCATCGGAATCCCGATGGCGCGCGGCGACCAGGGGAGCATGGTGACCACGATCTGGATCGCGCTCATTGGGGTCTTCATGTGGTCGGGCGCGAGCAGTTCGATCCAGCAGGGTCGCGCGATGCGCTTGCTGGACCAGGTCGACCTCCGTTCGGTGCTCGAACCGGTCTTCGTCATCCCGATCGACGCGCCGCTCACGGCCCTAACCGATCACCACGCCACCCCGATCGTTGTCGATGCCTCCGGGACGCCGATCGGCCTGGTGAGCCTCGCAGCTGCCGGCGGTGTCCCCGTCGAGGTCCGCGGGAGCACTCCGATCTCCGCGGTGCTCACCCGCCAGCCCGAGGACTGGGTCGTCGAGGCCACCCCGGGGAGCGAGTTGCTGGACATCATCCGGGGATTCCAGACGACTCGGCGCCCGATCCTCGCGGTGGTGGCGGGCCCGACGGTCCTTGGGATCGCCAACGCCGACCGGATCAACGCCGCGCTGGCCTCCGTGGACCGGGCGCCCCGGCGACGGAACTAGACTCCGCCCTCATGACGGCGACCGGCTCCCAGTACCGCCGCGGCCCCTTCCGTGAAGGCGACCGCGTCCAACTCACCGACCCCAAGGGGCGGCTCCACACGATCACTCTCACGCCGGGCAAGCAGTTCCACACCCACCGCGGCCACATCAAGCACGACGAGCTGATCGGCTCGCCGGATGGCTCGACGGTCACCAACACCGCCGGGGTCGAATACCTCGCGCTGCGCCCCCTGCTCTCCGACTACGTGATGTCCATGCCGCGGGGAGCCGCCGTGGTCTACCCCAAGGACGCGGGCCAGATCGTCACGATGGCCGACGTCTTCCCCGGCGCGACCGTCGTCGAAGCCGGCGTCGGCTCCGGCGCCCTCTCGATGTCGCTGCTGCGGGCCGTCGGTGAAGAAGGGCGGGTGCTCTCCTTCGAGCGCCGCGCCGACTTCGCCGAGATCGCCAAGGCCAACGCGCGCGCCTTCTTCGGCGAGGACCACCCCGCCTGGAGCGTCACCGTCGGGGACCTCGTCGAGGCGTTGCCCGACGCGGTCGAGCCCGGCAGCGTCGACCGGATGGTGCTCGACATGCTGGCACCGTGGGAGTGCCTGGAGGTCGCCGCCGATGCCCTCGCCCCCGGCGGAGTCCTAATCTGTTATGTCGCGACGGCAACTCAGCTCAGCAAGGTCGCCGAGGCCATGCGGGACTACGGCGCCTACACCGAGCCGGAGGCGTGGGAGTCATTAGTCCGGGGTTGGCATCTCGAGGGCCTGGCCGTGCGCCCACAACACCGGATGCATGGGCACACCGGCTTCCTCATCACGACCCGCCGGCTGGCCCCCGGGACCACGCCGCCGCTTCGCAAACGGCGCCCGGGCCGCGGATACGTCAGCGATACCGGCGAGGAAGTGCCCGAGCAATGGAGCCCGGAGGCGCTCGGTGAGCGGGTCGCCTCGGAGAAGAAGATGCGCAAATTGACCCGCGATGTCGTGAACCCGGAGCAGCGCTGACTGGACGAAGCGCGCACAATGGGGACATGACCGAGCCGAGCGACCCCCACGTCCGTGAGCTGGAGCAGACGATCGTCCACCAGCGATCGCAGCTCGCGACGGTGTCCTCCCAGAACGAACGCCTCGTGCGGACCCTCAAGGACGCCCGAGAGCAGATCGTGGGCCTGCGGACCGAAATCGACCGGTTGGCCCAGCCGCCGTCGGCCTACGCCGTCATCGTCGGAACCCACGACGACGGCAGCGTCGACGTGCTCTCCGGGGGCCGCAAGATGCACGTCGCGGTGAGCCCAAACGTCGAGCCCGCAGATCTCGAGGTCGGGCGCGAGGCGCTGCTCAACGAGGCAATGAACGTCGTCTCCGTCCACGGCATGGAACGCGCCGGAGAGATCGCGCTCGTCAAGGAGCTCCTCGGAGACGACCGGCTGCTGACCGTCGCGCGCGCCGATGAGGAGCGGGTCGTGCGGATCGCCGGGCCGCTGAAACAGGCCAAGGTGCGGGTCGGTGACGCCGTCCTGATTGAGTCCAAGACCTCGATCGCGCTGGAAAAGATCCCGAAGGCCGAGGTCGCCGACCTAGTGCTCGAAGAGGTGCCCGACCTCGCCTACACCGATATTGGCGGCCTGGCCGGACAGATCGAGGCCATCCGCGATGCCGTCGAGCTGCCCTTCCTCCACGCCGACCTTTACGAGCAGCACCACCTCAAGGCGCCGAAGGGGGTCCTGCTCTACGGTCCTCCCGGTTGCGGCAAGACGATGATCGCCAAGGCCGTCGCATCCTCGCTCGCGCGCAAGGTGGCCGAGCGCGACGGGCACGAGGACCACACCGCGTACTTCCTCAACATCAAGGGCCCTGAGCTGCTCAACAAGTACGTCGGGGAGACCGAGCGTCACATCCGGCTGATCTTCCACCGGGCCCGCGAGAAGTCGGGGGAGGGGACCCCAGTTGTGGTCTTCTTCGACGAGATGGACAGTCTCTTTCGCACCCGTGGCTCGGGTGTCTCCTCCGATGTCGAGACCACCGTGGTGCCGCAGCTGCTCGCCGAGATCGACGGCGTCGAGGGCCTGGAAAATGTCATCGTCATCGGCGCCACGAACCGCGAGGACATGATCGACCCGGCGATCCTGCGCCCCGGCCGGCTCGATGTGAAGATCAAGATCGAGCGCCCGGACGCCGAGGCCGCCCGCGACATCTTCGGCAAGTACCTCACGGCCGATCTGCCCCTGAACGACGACGACCTCGCCCAGCACGGCGGCGATCCCGAGGCGACGGTCGAAGCGATGATCGACGCCGTCGTTGAGCGGATGTACTCGGAGTCCGCCGAAAACCAATTCCTCGAGGTCACCTACGCCGGTGGTGACAAGGAGATCCTCTACTTCCGCGACTTCAGCTCCGGCGCGATGATCCAAAACGTCGTCGATCGGGCCAAGAAGCTCGCCATCAAGGAGTTGCTGGAATCCGGCCACAAGGGCCTACGCGTCGAGCATCTGCTGACGAGCGCGATGGCCGAGCTAAAGGAAAACGAGGACCTGCCGAATACGACCAACCCCGACGACTGGGCGCGGATCTCGGGCAAGAAGGGAGAGCGGATCGTCTACATCCGCACCCTGATTGGGGGCAAGGCCGGAGGTACCGAACCGGGCCGCAGCATCGATACCGGCTCGCGCACGGGCCAGTACCTCTAGGCGCTACCCGCGCGAGGCGCTCTTCCGGCGCCGCAACAGATCGGCGACGAGCCGCCACCCGACGAGGCCGAGGAGCAGCACTCCAGCGGCGACGGCGATGAAGGGGGCGGCCGTGCCCTGCCCGGCGACGGAGCGCAGACCCATCCCGCCGGCGAGGATCACCATCCAGATCAGGATTCCGGCGCGCACGGTCCCCGGATGACGTCGCGTGCCCAGCGCGAGGATCCACCCGATGAGCAGGGCGGCTAGGAAAGGCCACGCGGTGCTCCACCACCCGGCGAGAGTCATCGCCTCGGCATGCGAGCGGCGACCGGCGAGCGCAAAGCCCGCCACGACGACCACATCGAGGATCGCCACCACCGCCAGCGCGACGGGCGGCGTCGCTTGCCTGCTCACGCCGAAACGTCCTCGAAGAGGGAGGGCTGGGGTGGGGCGTGGGTGGGGTCGACCCCGTCGAAGAGGGATGAGACCGACTCACCGGCGTGAATGCGCTCGATGGCGACGGCGAAGAGTTCGGCGACCGAGCGCACCTGCAGGTCGGGCCAGTCGCTCGGGGCCGGGACGGTGTCGGTCGTCACGACCTGGGTGATGAGCGGGTGATTCCGCAGCCGCTCCACCGCCTTGCCCGCAAAGAGCCCGTGGGTACAGACCACCGCGGCCTCGGGGCACCCGAGTTCGGCGAGCTTGTCGAGCAACTCGATCATCGACCCGCCGGTCGCGATCTCGTCATCGAGGATGATCGCGCGCTTACCCGCGACGTCACCGACGATCGAGTCGATCACGACCCGGTCATCGGCCTTACGCTGCTTGCTCCCGGCGGCGACCGGCAGTCCGAGCAGGCGGGAAAACTGGGTCGCTTCCTTGGCATTGCCGAGATCGGGGGAGATCACGATCGAATTGGTGAGGTCGGTCCCGCGGAAGTGCTCGGCGAGGACACCGAGGGCGGTGAGGTGATCGACCGGCACCGAGAAGAAGCCGTGGACTTGCGGCGCGTGCAGGGTCATCGTGAGCACTCGATCGACGCCCGCGGCCACGAGCATGTCGGCGACGAGCCGGCCGCCGAGGGAGATCCGCGAGGCGTCCTTTTTGTCCGAGCGGGCGTAGGCGAAGTGGGGGATGACGGCGGTGATCTGAGCGGCCGACGCCCGGCGGGCCGCGTCGATCATCAGCAGCAACTCCATCAACATGTCCTGCGTCGGCGGGACGAGCGGCTGGACGAGATAGACGTCGCGCTGACGACAGTTGGCATGCAACTGGACCTGCAGGCAATCGTTGGAAAAGCGCGTCACCTGCGCGGCCGAGAGAGGAACTCCAAGGCCCTGGCAGATCTGGCGGGCCAGGCCGCGATGGGCTGACCCGGAGAAGACGACGATGTCGCGCATAGCAGTGGCGGGCCTCTCGTTTGCTCCAGCGCTCGGCGAGACCAGCGTAGCGAGCCCCGGCGGCGATCAGGAGAGGTGGCGGGCGATCTCGTCGACGAGTTCGTCGCGGGCCGCCGGGCCCGCTGGACATGCTCCGGGGAAGGAGGCGAATCCGTGCGGCAGGCCGTGATAGCAGGTGAGCCGCGCCTCGACGCCGGCCGCCCGCAGGTGCTCGGCGTAGCGGCTGCCGTCATCACGGATCGGGTCCAGGCCAGCGGTCTGGATCAGGGCAGGAGCCACCCCTTCCACATCCCCATAGAGCGGGGAGAGCAGCGGATCGTGGAGCTGCTCGGTCGTCCAGGACGGACCGAGATAGAGATCGCGAAAGGCCATGATTCCGGCCTTGGTGAGGATCGGGGCCTCCGCGTGCTCCTCGATCGAGGGTGAACCCAGCGTCTGGTCGGTCGCCGGATAGATCAGCGCCTGGTGGCGGATCACGGGCCGCCCATCGGGGCCCCGGAGGTCACCCAGCTGCTGAGCAACGACCGCCGCGAGATTGCCTCCGGCGCTATCCCCAGCCAGGCCCACCCGGGTGCGGTCGATCCCGGCGATCGCGAGTTGTTCGGAGCCATCGATCAGCGCGCGGACGGCGTCGATCGCATCGTGCGCCGCCGTGGGCGCCGCGAACTCCGGCGCGAGCCGGTAGTCGACGCTCGCGACTACTGCCCCCACGCGCGCTGCGAGGGCGGTACAGAGCGGGTCATACATCCGGGTCGAGCCTTGGACCCAGCCACCACCGTGGAAGTAGACGACCAGGGGGAGCGGGCCCTCTTCGCCCGACGGTCGGTACCACCGGATCGGGATGCTCGAGCCATCGCGCACGGGCACCGCGCCATCGCTGATCCGCACGGTCGGATCGAGGCGACCGGTGATCCAGGTGAAGGGCGGCCGCGTGGGGAAGACGAAGGCTCGCCTGGCCTGGATCTCGGCCAGGGTCGACTCCTCGATGGGCTTCTTTTGCAAGCCCAGCAGGGCGACGAAGGCGGCGGTGCGCAGCGCCAGACCGGGATAGGGACGCTTCATGAGGTTGCTCCGGTCGGTGCGTGGAGATAGTGGCTGACCTCACCGACGAGTTCCTCCAACGCAGGGGAGCCGGCGCTGGTGAGACCGGTAAAGGTCTGGAACCCATGAGGTGCGCCGCGGTAGGTCGTCATCCGGACCTCGACTCCCGCGTCCTTCAGGGCGAGCCCATAGGCCAGACCGTCGTCGCGAAGGGGGTCATGCTCGGCGGTCTGCAGCAGTGTCGGCGGCAGTCCATCGAGGCGTCCCCGGGCGGGGGAGAGCAGCCAATCGGCCCCATCGATGTCATCGCTGCCGAGGTACATCGCGCGGAAGGCGAGCATCATCTGCGGGGTGAGGATCGGAAAGACCCGGTCGAGGTGCTCGAGCTCGTGCTCGGTCAGGTCGGGCGCCGGGTAGACCAGCGCTTGGTGCCGCAGCCCCGACTCGCCTCGATCGCGCATCGTCTGGGCCACGACCGCGGCAAGGTTGCCACCCGCGCTATCCCCGGTGACACCGAAGGAGTCCGATCGAGCCCCGAGATCGGCGGCGTTATCGATCGCCCACTCGGTCACATCGATGCAGTCGTAGGCCGCGAGCGGAGCGCGGTACTCCGGGGCCTTGCGGTAGTTGACGGTGACCACGACGACGCGGGCCTGCGCGGCGATCCGGGTCGTGAGGGGCTCGTAGGTCTGCAGATTCCCGATCACGAAACCTCCGCCGTGGAAGTGCATGAGCAGCGGCAAAGGTTCGGTCGCATCGAGCGGCCGGTGGACACGGATCCGGACCCGGTGGCCGTCGCGGACGGTGACATAGCGGGTGTGTGAGGCCACATTGTCCCCGACCGGTCCGGTCACCCAGGTGAAGGGGGCCGTGAGCGGTACCGTCGCCGCGCGGACCTTCTTGATCTGGCGCGGCGTGAGCGCATCGACGGGCGTGCTCGTCAGGCGAGAGAAGGTGGCGAGGGCGCGCGTCCGCAGGGGCATCCAACCGGTGGTGGCCATAGGCCCATCATCACCCAGAACTAGGCTGGCGGACATGAGCGTCCCCAGCGATTCGATCGGTCCGGCGAGCGTGCGCCGGGTCATGGGCCTGGAGAGCGAGTTTGGGATCGCGGTCCCGGGCGAGCCGTACGCGAACCCCATGCAGCTCTCGGGCCTCGTCGTGACGACCTACGCCCGAGCGCACGGCCACCGCGCCACCCATGGCGCTTGGGATTACAGCGACGAGTCGCCCTTGGTCGATGCCCGCGGGTTTGCGCTGCCGCGCGCAAGCGCCCACCCGAGCCAGTTGACCGATGAGGACGACCCGAGCCTTGCCAATGTCGTCCTCGGCAATGGCGCGCGCTTCTACGTCGATCACGCCCATCCGGAGTACTCCTCACCCGAGGTCACGACTCCTCGAGATGCGCTGATCTGGGATCGCGCGGGAGATCTCGTGGCCCGCGACGTCGTCGCCCGCCTCGCCGACCGCGGCCCGGGCGTGAATCTCTACAAGAACAACACCGATGGCAAGGGCTCGTCCTACGGCACCCACGAGAACTACCAGGTGACCCGCGACACCCCCTTCGACCGGATCGTCGCGCAGCTGCTGCCCTTCTTCGTCGCCCGGCAGGTGATGTGCGGGGCCGGGCGCGTCGGCATCGGCCGCGAGAGTGAGCGCGCCGGCTACCAGATCTCCTCGCGGGCCGACTTCTTCGAGGCCGAGGTTGGCCTGGAGACCACCTTTAAGCGGCCGATCATCAATACCCGCGACGAGCCGCACGCCGACGCCGAGCGGTGGCGACGCCTCCACGTCATCATCGGCGACGCCAACCTCGCCGAGGTCGCCGGTCTGCTCAAGGTGGGCGCGACGAGCCTCGTGCTCGCCCTGATCGAGCGCGACGACCTCGCAGTCGAGCTGATGCCGCGCTACCCGATCGCCGCGCTGCAGCAGATCTCGCACGACCCGAGTTGCCGCGCTCTCATCGAGTTGCGCGATGGGCGCTCGCTCACCGCGGTGCAGGTCCTTTGGGCATACTTCGAGGCCGCGAGCGCCATGGTGGCGAAGGGGGGTGGCGCCGACGAGGCGACGGCCGAGGTGCTCACCCACTGGGAGCGTGTCCTCACCCTCTTGGAGCGCGATCCGATGCTCGCCCGGTCCGATATCGACTGGGTCGCCAAACTCGCCCTGCTGGATCAGTACCGCGAGCGCGATGGGCTCGAATGGGACGACCCCCGCCTTCGGGCCATCGACATCCAATGGGCCGATGTCAGGGCGGAGCGCGGCCTGCACTACCGGCTGGAATCCGCGGGCCGGATCACCCGGCTGACCACCGAGGACGAGGTGCGCGCCGCGATGACGACGCCGCCGACAGATACGCGGGCCTGGGCTCGAGGGCATGCCGTCACGACCTACCCGCACGAGGTCATCTCGGCCTCCTGGGATTCTCTGGTCATCGATCAGCCGGCCCGCGGCGGCGTCGCTCGGGTCACCCTGCCCGATCCGCTCAGCGGGTCCAAGGACGCGCTCGCAGCCCACCTTGGCCCTGATCGGAGCGTCGAGGCCTTCGTCGACGCCCTCGCCGAGCACGCGTAGGCTCACGGGCAATCGACCTTTAAGGAGCCGATATGGGCGGCCAGGAGCAGATTCGTCCCCAAGGCGGCGGCGGTGGCGACGACGAGCCCACCGACGACTCGTTTGGTCAGGTCAGCGCGTCCAACGCGGCCCGCGACGCCGATCTGGACTCGGTCCTCGACGAGATCGACGGGGTCCTGGAATCCAATGCCGAAGAGTTCGTCCGCGGGTTCGTCCAAAAGGGCGGCGAGTGACCGACGCCCGTCTACCCGCGGCCTATCTGAGCGCGGGCGGGACCTCCTTTACGGCCTTCCTTCAGGCCGTTCGCCCCGACCTGCTCCCGCGGGCGGAGGCGCTACCCCACGCGGCGGGTGACCTGGCCCCGCACGGCACCACGATCGTGGCGCTCGCGAGCGCGGACGCGCTGGTGATGGCGGGGGACCGGCGGGCCACCATGGGCCACTTCATCGCCAGCCGGGATATGGAGAAGGTGTTCGTGACGGCCGAGCGCTCGCTCGCTGGTATCGCCGGGTCCGCGGGCGTCGGGATCGAATTGATCCGGCTGTTTCGGGTCGAGCTCGAGCACTACGAAAAGCTAGAGGGCGTCGTCATGTCCCTTCAGGGCCAGGCCAATCGGCTCGCCGCGATGGTCCGCGCCAACCTCTCCCTCGCGATGCAAGGCCTCGCCGCGGTCCCGATCTTCGGCGGCTACGACGACGAGCGCGAGCAGGTCCGGCTGTGGTCCTTCGATGCGACCGGGGGGTCCTACGCCGAGCGGGAGCATCACAGCATCGGCTCCGGATCTCTCGCCGCGCGCGGCGCGCTAAAGAAGCTCTGGCGTCCGGGCCTGACCACCGCTGAGGCCCTGGCCGTCGCCATCGAAGCCCTCTACGACGCCGCCGATGACGACACCGCGACGGGCGGCCCCGACCTCGCTCGCGGCGTCTGGCCGACCGTCGCGATCGCCGATGCCGACGGGGCCCGCTTCATCCCGTCGGCCGAGGTCGGAGCGGTTGTCGCCGAGGTCGTCACCCGGCGGGAGGCACCGCGATGAGCGAGGCCCCCTTCTACGTTTCCCCGCAGCAGGTCATGAAGGACCGGGCAGATTTTGCCCGGCAGGGCATCGCCCGCGGACGCTCCGTCGTCGTAATCGGCTGCGCGGCCGGCATCCTGATCGTCGCCGACAACCCCTCCAGCCCGGCGCTGCATAAGGTCGGCGAGATCTACGACCGCATCGGCTTCGCCGCGGTGGGCAAGTACAACGAGTTCGAAAACCTCCGGGTTGCGGGGATCCGCTACGCCGACCTGCGCGGCTACTCGTATGACCGCAGCGATGTCACGGCGCGCGGACTCGCCAATGCGTACGCCCAGACGCTCGGGACGGTGTTTACCCAAGATCACAAGCCCTACGAGGTCGAGCTCGTCGTAGCCGAGGTCGGGCGAAGCGCCGCCCGCGACCAGCTGTATCGGATCTCCTATGACGGCTCGATCGCCGATGCTCGCTGTCACGTGGCGATCGGCGGGGATGCCGAGGCGATCAACGAGGTGCTCGATCAGCGTTGGCGCGCCGAGCTCACCACCCCCGCCGCGCTTGCCCTCGCCACGCAGGCGCTCGCCGAGTCGGGGGAGCGGACCGAGCCATTAGACGCCGATGATCTCGAGGCCGCGCTGTTGGAGCGTGCGCGCGAGGGCCGCTGCTTTACCCGTCTCCCGAGCGCGACGGTCCGCGCCCATCTCGAGCAGGCCGGGTAACGGTCATGGAGCGGCGGATCTTCGGGATCGAGACCGAATTCGGGATCACGAGCGTGAGCGACGGCACGCGGCGTCTCACCCCCGACGAGGTGGCGCGCTACCTCTTCCGCAAGGTCGTGCGGTGGGGCCGATCCAGCAATGTCTTCCTCACCAACGGCGCCCGGCTCTATCTCGATGTCGGGTCGCACCCCGAGTACGCGACGGCCGAGTGCGATGACCTTCGCCAACTGATCGCCCACGATCGCGCGGGGGAGCGGATCGTCCAGGACCTCGTTGACGATGCCCAGCGCCGGATGCGCGACGAAGATGTCGAGGGCGAGATCTACGTCTTCAAAAACAACGTCGACTCGGCGGGCAACTCCTACGGGTGCCACGAGAATTTCCTCGTCGAGCGCAGCGGTGACTTCGCCGGGATCACCTCGGCGCTGCTGCCCTTCCTGATCTCCCGGCAGCTGATCGCCGGGACCGGCAAGGTGATGCGCGGGCCGAAGGGGGTGCAGTACTCGGTCAGCCAGCGCGCGGATCACATCTGGGAGGGCGTGTCCTCGGCGACGACCCGCTCGCGCCCGATCATCAACACCCGCGACGAGCCCCATGCCGACGCCGAGCACTACCGGCGGATGCACGTCATCGTCGGGGATTCGACGATGACCGAGACGACCACCTTGCTGAAGGTGGGCTCCGCGCACCTCGTCCTGCGGATGCTCGAAGACGGCATGACCGTCTCGGATCTCACCTTGGAAAACCCGATCCGGGCGATCCGCGATATCAGCCTCGACCCCACTGGGCAGCGCCTTGTCCGCCTGGCCGATGGGCGCAGCGTGAGTGGGCTCGCGATCCAGGCCGAGTACCTCCAGCGCGTGCGCGACTACGCCGAGCACGCCGGGATCGACGATGCCACGAGCCGTCAGGTCCTCGACCTTTGGGGACGAACGCTGAGCGCGATTGAGCAGGACCGGACCGGTGATGTCGGGACGGAGATCGACTGGGTGATCAAGCGAGAACTCCTCCGCCGCTACGCGGACAAGCACGATCTCGCGCCCGACGACCCGCGCCTGGCGCAACTTGACCTCGCGTACCACGACATCGACCCCCAGCGTGGCGTCCACCATTTGCTCCAACGGGCCGGTCGGATTGCTCGCGTCGTCACCGATCACGAGATCGCAACCGCGGTCGATACCCCGCCGCAGACCACCCGGGCCCGGTTGCGTGGCGATTTCGTGCGGGCCGCACGCGAGCATGGTCGGGACTTCACCGTCGACTGGGTGCACCTGAAGCTCAACGATGACTCTCATCGCACGATCTTGTGCAAGGACCCCTTCCGCGCCGTCGACGAGCGCGTCGAACGCCTCATCGACTCGATCGAGCACCCACCGCCTCCACCCGGTCCTTAAGCGGTCCTGCCTCGGCGGCAGCCGAGCGCGGCCCGAGGTCACCCCTCACGCGATGCGAGAGGCGATGACCGGCACTGCGTCTCCCGTGAGCTGCGCGAGGTGGGTCGGGCGCCCGGCCATGACCATGAGGAGAGCGAGAGTAGGTCCCGAAACCTCGGGCCCGTCGCCGTACTCGAACGGGCCATCGGTTGCTCGCAAGCGCACTCCGGCCGCGACCGTCTTGCTGTTGACGGCGAAATCGCGTCGCGCATAAAAGTGAGCGACCTGCGTCGCGGCATCGATGTCGACCGTGCCCCCGATCCCAAGGGGGCGGCGGATGTCCTCGCCGTGGACCAGGACCTCGCCGAGGTATGCGGCCAGATCCTTCGACGGGGCGACGGTTGAGGTCATCACCGCCCGAAAGCGGGCCAGCGTCTGCGCAAGGTCCTCGCCCAGATGCTTCCGAAGGCGCCGCTCGTTGTGCACCGCCGGTCGAAACCCAGACAACACGATGCTGCGAAGCCAGGCGAGTTGGGACGTGGACGCCGCGGCAGTCAGATGCGCCACCACCTGCTCGACGTCCCAGCGACCGCACAACGTGGGTCGTGCCCAATCGCTGGCCGCGAGACCCGCGAGGTCGTCCGCTAGGGCACGGCGAGCCTCATGGGTCCAGGTGATGACGTCGTTCATCTCGACCCCTCACTAATGGCCGAGTGGGCTGTGGCGTCCCCCGCCCTTCCCTGGGGAGCCGACATGAGCCCGGACACCCTGATCTTGACCATGCGCGCCCACGCGGAGCCGCGCCCGGACCTCGTCACGCAGCCCGCAACGGTCGCACTGCGCCTCACTGATTCGCGCCAAGCCACAGCGGGCGACCCCGTGCATTACCTCGCCTCCCTGTCGCCAACGCAGACGACGATCGATCGCACGGACAGCCCGAGCGAGCCGACCGCCACTCTGATCACCGACACCCGAGCCTTAAAGGCCGTCGTTCTCGGGCAGATCGAGTACGCGGCGAGCACCCCGGGCATCACGACAATGGGCGACCCTGTCGCAGCGCAATGGCTCATCGCCGCCACTCGGCTTGCCGCTCACGTCTAAGGAACGCGACCTCGAACACTCCCTTTGGTCGGTATCCCTAGCGGCTTCCCAGCACCTCCTCAGGTCGGCCGGGTTAGTGTGGTGGGCGAACATTTCCCCCTTCGATCTCGAGGTAACCCCTGTGCGACGCACTACCGGCGCGCTCGTCGCGGCCATGACCGCCAGCGCGCTCTTCCTGACTGCCTGCAGTTCCGATGCCGACTCGGACCCGACGAGCGACTCCGCCGCCCAGGGCGCGACCGACCAGGTCAAGGTCACCTTCAACAAGGACAAGAAGGCGCCGACGGTCGCCGTCAAGGACGCGCCCGTGACCGCCGAGACGACCGCGAGCAAGGTGGTCAAGGAGGGCTCGGGATCCGCCGCCAGCGACCAGAGCATCATCACCGTCGACCTCGCCATGTTCAACGGCAAGGACGGCAAGGCGATCAAGGACTCCGAGACCTACTCGTCCAAGCCGGTCCCCGTACCCCTGGGCGATAAGAACACCCTCCCGGGCTTTGCGAAGTCCTTAAAGGGCGCCAAGCAGGGGCAGGAAGGCTTCGCCATCATCCCGCCGGCCGATGCCTTCGGGGAGCAGGGCCAGCCCCAGTTCGGTGTCGGCGCGACCGACAACCTGATCCTCGTCTACTCGGTGCGCTCGGTCTTCCCCAGCGAGGCCAAGGGCAAGGCCGCCAAGGCCGACCCCAAGCTGCCGAAGGTGACCTACAACGCCGACGCTCCGGCGAAGATCACGATCCCGAAGGGGGTCAAGGCGCCGACCAAGCTCACCGTCAAGCCGCTCATCACCGGCGAGGGGAAGAAGGTCGCCAAGGGTGATGTCGTCTACGTGAACTACACCGGCGCTCTGTGGCGCAACGGCGAGGTCTTCGACTCCAGCTTGCAGGAAGGGCGCGGCCCGTTTGCCTTCACCGCTGGCAGCAACGAGGTGATCAAGGGCTGGTCTGAGGGTCTGATCGGTCAGAAGGTCGGCAGCCGGGTCATCGCCGTCGTCCCGCCGAAGGATGGTTACGGTAAGCAAGGTCAGCCCCAGGGCGGCATCAAGGGGACTGACACCCTCGTCTTCGTGATCGACATCCTCGGGACCGCCTGAGGCGCACCGCTTCACCCCCTTCGCCCCAAGAACCGCTAAGGAGAGATTCATGGCCTTCGACCCGAACACCACCAAGCCGGAGATCGATTTCCCCGGAGACAACCCGCCCGCCGAACTCGTCGTCGAGGACATCACGGTCGGTGACGGCGCGGAAGCCACCCCCGGCTCGCGGATCGAGGCTCACTACGTCGGGGTCGCCTGGTCGACCGGCGAGGAGTTCGATGCCTCCTGGAACCGCGGCGCTCCGCTCGGCTTCACCGTCGGCGTCGGCCAGGTCATCCAGGGTTGGGACACCGGCCTGCTCGGGATGCGTGAAGGGGGACGGCGCAAGATCGTGATCCCGCCGCACCTCGGCTACGGCGATCGCGGCGCCGGCGCGGTCATCAAGGGCGGCGAGACGCTGATCTTCGTCGTCGACCTCGTGAGCGTCGGCTAGAGCAGACCCGCCGCATACCGGCCCGCTGCCGCCGCGGTGACGAAGGGAGCGTCGTCGATCTCGACGCCGCGGCCCATCGTCCCGAGCGGCACTGGGCTCGCCGCCAGGGCCTCACGCAGGCCCGCTGACGGCACCTCGATCAGGCGCAGGTTCCCGGTCGCTTCGGCGACCAGGGCCTGCGCCTGATCGCGCACGAGGGCACCGAAATCACCGGGGAGGTCGGCGATCACCACATCGGCCGAGCCCAGCACGACTCGGCCGAGCGCTGTGTCAGCGTGGTGAGAGAGGCCGCGGTGGCGCGCTCGGGGGTCGGCTCCGGAGACGCGAAGGGCGGCGATCGCCCGGCCGCGCAGGGTGTGAACGGCATTGAGCGCCTCGCCACTGGAGAGCCCCGAGTAGCCCCATGCGGTCGACGAGCCGGCGTTCCCGGGTCCCTGGGCGACGACGATGATCTCGGCGTCCAGCACCCAGCACGCGGCCAGCAGGGCCGAGTGGACGGTGATTGCCTCGTACTGCCCCCCAAAGGACTGCTCGGCGCTCACCGTAAGGTCGAGCCACCCGCCCTCGACGAGTCCGGCGACGGTGCGGGAGTAGGCCATCGGCAGCGCGCCGCTGTCGGTCATCACATAGGCGACGCGGGTGTCCGGGCGCTCGGCGCGGATCCCGGCAAGGATCGCCGGGAGCGCCGAGTGAAGTTCGGCCACGATGACCGGGGTGCCGTCGAGGTCGCCGGCGACCACCTTGGGGTCGGTCCGCAGGGCCTCGTGGAAGGGGGACTCCTGCTCCTCGAGAGCGCACACCATCGTCTGAAGGGGGGTGTACCGAGCCTTCATGATGTGCCCCGGGGCGTCGGCCGGCGGATCGCTGGGGAGTGCGTCGGGCCGGGCCACGATGAGCGCCTGGCCGCCGGTCCCGAGCCCCTTGCGCAGCGCCGACACATTGAGCAGGACCCGATCGCCCGGCCGGGGTGCGCCGACCAGGTCGGTCAGGGCCAGGGCGGACCAGCGGGTATCGGTCTCGCCGTCGGGTTGGACCGAGCACTCCTGCGCGCCCGGCGAGGAGCGCCCCACGTCGATGACGGTCCCGGCGCGCCAATGGATCATGTGCCGCAATATGCCACGCTCGCTCGTAGTAGCGTCGCTCGGGCAAGCCGATCCCCCCCTTCACCAGCGATTGGAGTCACGATGAGTGCGTCGCGGTCGCCCGAGGAGAAGACCGAGCGGCTGATGAACCTCACCATGTTGCTGCTCTCGACTCGACGCCCGCTTGCCAAGGCCAAGATTCGCCGGTCGGTGCCGGGATACGCGGTCACGGCGTCCGACGAGGCCTTCGACCGGATGTTCGAGCGGGACAAGGACGAGTTGCGGGCCCTGAACATCCCCATCGTGACCGAACCGATCGACCCCTTCTTCGACGATGAGGACGGATACCGGATCGACCAGCGCGATTACGCGCTGCCGGACCTGAACTTTGCCCCGGACGAACTCGCGGTCATTGGCCTTGCCAGCCGCGCCTGGCAGCACGAATCGCTCGCGACCCCCGCGGCGACCGCCTGGCAAAAGCTCACCTCCGAAGATCTCGGGACCGAGGACCCCTTCGTCGCGCTGCAGCCACGCTTCGGCGGCACCGAACCGGCCTTCGCCGCCTTGAAGGATGCGGTGCTCGCCGGACGCGCCGTCACCTTCGATTACCAGCGATCGGGGAGCACCTCCTCGACGACCCGGCGGGTCGAGCCCTGGCGGCTGCTGTCCTGGCGGGGCCGGTGGTACCTCACCGGATACGACCTCGACCGGGCGGCCGAACGCGTCTACCGGCTCTCTCGGATCTCGTCCGCGGTCACGGCCCGCGGGCGGGCAGGGGCCGTCACCCCTCCGGTCGATCACGACCCGCGCGCGGCGATCAGCACCGCCTTCCCCGATGATGCCGCGACCCACCACGCTGAGGTGCAGGTCCGGATGGGGGCGGGATTCGCCCTTCGGCGGCGGGCACTAAGCGATCCCGAGCCCGCCGGGGAAGGGTGGGAACGGATCGCGGTCGAGGTCGGCGATCTCGACGCCTTCGCGGGAGAACTCGCGAGTTACGGGGGAGACGTCAAGGCCCTCGCCCCGCCCGAGCTCGTCGAAGCGTTGGTGAGCCGATTGTCGGCGAGCCTGCGGGTCCATGAGGAGAACGCCCGATGACGCGTACGCCCCCGGAGTCGGCAACCGCTCGCATGCAGCGCCTGCTCACCATGGTCCCGTGGCTGGTCCGGCGGCAGGGGATTTCCCTCCCCGAAGCCGCTCGTGGGCTCGGGATCGATGAGGCGCAGTTGAAGAAGGACCTCGACCTGCTCCTGCTCGTCGGGCACGGGACGATGCCGGACGAGATGATCGAGACGTCCTATGAGCACGGCAAGGTCAGCATCGCCAATGCCGAGACGATCGAGCGGCCCCTGCGGCTCGGCCTGGACGAGGCGATCACGTTGATCGTGGGGCTGCGCGCGCTCGCCGCGACGCCCGGCTTGGATTCCCCGGCCATCGACTCTGCCCTCGCCAAGCTCGATGCCGCCACGGCGGGGCTCGCCGGGGTCGAACGCGTGGTCGTCGCGCCCGATGGGTCCGTCGACGGGGAGGTCCTCGCGGCGCTGCGCGATGCTGTGACCCGCTCGCGCCGGGTGCACCTCACCTACCTGGTCTCCAGCCGCGACGAACGGACTGAGCGCGATGTCGACCCCATGCGGGTCGTCGCCTACGACGGGCACTGGTATCTCGAGGGGTGGTGTCACCGCGCGCAGGATGTCCGGTTGTTCCGGACCGACCGGATCGAAGAGGTCGAGGTGCTCGATGTCCCTGGAACCCCACCGGCCGAGGCGGTCGCACGGGATCTCAGCGCTGGTCTCTACCAGGGCTCCGATCAGGACGTCCACGCCGTCGTGCGCCTCGCGCCCGGAGCGCGCTGGGTCGCCGACTACTACCCGGTGACCGATAGCCGCGAAGAGGGGGACGACCTCGTCGTGACGCTCCCGGCGAGCGATCTTGATTGGCTCGCTCGGCTCATCGTGGGCCTCGGCGATCAGGCCCAAATCCTCGCCCCACCTGAGGCTATTGCCGCAGTCGCCGAGCGCGCACAAGCCGCCCTTAGCCTCTACCAGAGCGAGCAGCCTGGCTAGGACGCCGCCAACGGATCAGGCACGTACACTCGTTACTTGAGAACCCGGACTCCCGAAAGGCTCGTCTCATGGCTCCAGGCCCCGGCGAAATTATCGTCATCGCCCTCGTCATCCTGCTCCTCTTTGGCTTCAAGAAACTGCCCGACGCCGCGCGCAGCCTGGGCAAATCCGCCCGTGTCTTTAAGGCCGAGGTGAACGAGATGCAGGAGGAGGACCGCGCTCGGGAGGAGGCCAAGGCCAAGCGGGAGGCGGAGAGGTCCGTCGGCCCGAACACCGCTGCCCCCGGCGAGACCACGACCGGTAGCGCGATGATCGACGACGGCTCCCCGAAGACCGATAACGGTCCGAAGGCCTAGGTCTTCCCCCCTTCGCGACCTCGATGCTACGGCGACGCACCCCCAAGGATCCCGAGGGGAGGATGCCCCTGAAGGAGCACCTCCTTGAGTTTCGTCGTCGCCTGATGATCAGCGCTGGCGCCATCGTCGTCGGCGCGGTGGTCGGCTGGATCTACCGCAACGAGATCTACGACAAGCTGGCGGCGCCCTTCCACACCTACGAACGGCAGAACCCGGGCGCCCTGATCTCACTGAACTTCGATAACGCCACGGCGGCGTTCTCGGTGATGATCAACTTGTCCATCTTCAGCGGCCTCATCCTCGCCAGCCCGATCTGGCTCTACCAGATCTGGGCGTTCATCGCGCCCGGCCTCACCAAGCGCGAGAAGCGCACCTCCCTCGCGGTCGTCGCGGCCGTGATCCCGCTCTTCCTCGCCGGTGTCACCATGGCCTACCTCACCCTCCCCAAGGCCCTGATCATCCTCTATGGATTTACCCCACCCGAGGGGTCGAACATCCAGCAGGGGAGTGCCTACTTCACCTTCGTCACCCGCTTCATGTTCGCCTTCGGCGCGGCGTGGCTGCTCCCGGTCTTCCTGATGGGTCTGAACGCGATCGGCATGCTCCCCGGCCGCACGCTGCTCAAGGGCTGGCGACCAGCGGTGCTGATGATCTTCATCGCCGCCGCGATCATCACCCCGACACCGGACCCCTTCACGATGTTCCTCATGGCCGGGCCACTCGTCGTGCTGTACTTCGGCGCTGTCGGGCTAGCGATGCTGAACGACAAGCGCCGCGCGGACAACCAACCGGACTGGCTCAAAACCCCCGAGGATCAGGCGTCGACGCTGTGAGCGAACTCGCCCGCTTCGCCGCCACCCTCGACTTCGATCTCGACCCCTTCCAAGTAGACGGCTGCGCGGCCGTCGAAGCGGGTCGGGGCGTCCTCGTCGCCGCCCCGACTGGCGCGGGGAAGACCATCGTCGGGGAGTTCGCCGTCGACCTCGCGCTCCAGCGCGGTCAAAAGGCCTTCTACACCACGCCCATCAAGGCGTTGTCGAATCAGAAGTACCACGACCTCGTCGCTCGCCACGGCAGCGACCAGGTGGGCCTGCTGACCGGAGATGTCTCGGTCAACGGCGAGGCTCCGGTCGTCGTGATGACGACCGAGGTCCTACGCAACATGATCTACGCCGGCTCGACCACGCTCGACGGACTCGCCTTCGTCGTGATGGATGAGGTTCATTACCTCGCCGACCGCTTCCGGGGCGCGGTCTGGGAAGAGGTGATCATCCACCTTCCGCGCTCGGTGCAGCTGATCGCCCTCTCGGCGACCGTCAGCAATGCCGAGGAGTTCGGCGCCTGGCTCGACGAGGTGCGCGGTGGGACCGAGATTGTGCTCTCGGAGGAACGCCCGGTCCCGCTCTGGCAGCACATGCAGGTGGGGCGGCGGCTCTACGACCTCTTCGCCGAGAGCAGCCTCGACGGCGGGACCCCTCGGGTCGATCCGCACCTCGTCGAGGCCATCCGCCAGCAGGTGCGGGGGATGGGCGACGATCCACGCGACCGGCGCGGGCGGCGGGGCCGCGATGACCGTGGACGCGGTCGCGGCCAACGCGGCGGTGGACGCTTTGGCGGAGCAGCATCGCGGACCGAGGTAATCCGCGAGCTCGAGCGCGACGGGTTGCTGCCCGCGATCACCTTCATCTTCAGCCGGGCCGGCTGCGAGGCCGCGGTCGGGCAACTGATCGCCAACGACGTGCGCCTGATCTCCGACGCCGACGGCCGCCGCAACCGGCGCCTGGTCGAGGAGCGCGTGGCGTCGCTCGACGAGGGCGACCTCGACGTGCTCGGCTACCACCAGTTGGTCGAAGGGATCACCCGCGGCTACGCGCCCCACCACGCCGGGATGCTCCCGACCTTCCGCGAGATCGTCGAGGAACTCTTCACCCGCGGCGAGATCCAGGCGGTCTTCGCGACCGAAACCCTGGCCCTTGGCATCAACATGCCCGCGCGCACTGTCGTGCTGGAGAAGTTGGTCAAGTTCAACGGTGAGAGCCATGTCGAGATCACCCCGGCCGAGTACACCCAGCTGACCGGTCGGGCGGGACGGCGCGGGATCGACATCGAGGGGCACGCCCTCGTCGTGTGGTCGCGCGGGCTGGACCCAGCGGCGGTCGCAGGCCTCGCCTCGACGCGCACCTACCCCCTTCATTCGTCCTTTAGGCCGACCTACAACATGGCGGTCAACTTGGTCGCGCAGGTCGGCCGCGAGACCGCGCGTGAGGTCCTCGAAACCTCCTTCGCCCAGTTCCAAGCGGACCGCTCGGTGGTGAGCATCGCGACTCGGATCCGCGACCAAGAGGAGTCGCTCGAGGCCTACGCCGAGGCGATGCATTGCGAGCTCGGGGACTTCCGCGAGTACGCCGCGATCCGCCACCAGATCACCCAGATCGAGAAGGAGGGCGCGCGTCGCCGCTCGGCGAACCGCCGCGCCGAGGTCGCCGTCTCGCTCGAAGAGCTGCGGATCGGCGACATCGTGCGCCTCGCCGGCGGTCGCAAGTCCGGCCTCGCCGTCGTTGTTGCGCCCGCGCGCACCTACAAGGGCCAACTGAGCGCGCCGGTCGTGCTGACCGAGCACAAGCAGGTCCGGCGCCTTACTCCCGACGAGGTCCGCGAGCCGCTCACCCCCTTCGGCAAACTCCCGGTGCCGAAGCACTTCAACCCCAAGTCGGCGAAGTCCCGTGCCGATCTCGCGACCACCCTGCGGATCAAGGCCCCCGACGAGGGCGCGCCGTCGGTCCGCAAGCACGCCAAGGTCACGGCGAAGGGGGAGGACCAGCGCCTCGTCGAGCTGCGCCAACGACTGAAGGCACACCCCTGCCATGCCTGCCCGGACCGCGAGGAGCACGCCCGGTGGTCGGCGCGGTGGTGGAAGCTGAAGCGCGAGACCGCGGCCCTGCAGCGCACGGTCGACCGACAGACCGGTTCGGTCGCGAAGACCTTCGAGCGCATCTGCACCGTCCTTGAGGACCTCGGCTATCTGCTACCCGATGACGAGGTGAGCGAGGACGGGGCCCGGCTGCGTCGGCTCTATACCGAAAAGGATCTGCTCGCGGCGCAGTGCCTGCGGGCGGGGGACTGGGACCGACTCGACCCGGCCGAACTCGCCGCCGTGGTCTCCATGCTGATCCACCAGCCGCGGCGCGATGACACCCCCGAGCCGCGCCTCCCGACCACCGAGGTCGCCGACGCGTGGGCCCTGATGCTCGAGCGCTGGAGCGCGCTCGAGGACCTCGAAGAATCCCAGGGCTTGCCGCTTACGGGTGAGCCCGACGCCGGCATCGCCTGGGCGGTGCACCGCTGGGCGAGTGGGCGCCGGCTCGAAGAGGTCCTGCGCGACTCCGACCTCACTGCCGGCGATTTCGTGCGGCGCTGCAAGCAGGTCGTGGACCTCCTCGGGCAGATCGCCGATGCGGCGCCCAACCCGCACCTGCGCACCACCGCCCGCCGCGCCGGCGACAGCGTGATGCGCGGCGTGGTCGCCGCCGACCGCCTGGACTAGCGTCCGGGCCAGAGGGCGTCGCGCAGGCGCATCATCGGGCCCTGGATGCCGTGGTCGCGCGCGAGCACGTCCAGCGCCGCTGGATCGGCGGGCGCCGACGGCAAGGTCAGATCGATGTCGGTGACTGGTACATCGCGGGCAACCCGCACGACGGCGGGCGCGGCGTCCAACCAGGCGCTCGCCTCTTCGAGGCGTTTGCGGCGCGCCCCCTTCAGCGCCGGGTCACCGGAAGCGATCGCGGCCCGGATGCCCGCCAGGTCGCCGTAGGTCGCGAGCAGCGCGGCGGCAGTCTTTTCGCCGATGCCGGGCACGCCGGGCAGACCATCGCTGGGATCGCCCCGCAGGACGGCCATATCGGCATAGGCATCACCGGTCGGGACCCCGTATCGCTGTTCCAGAGCGCCTTGATCGATGACATCGGGGTCTCGCACTCCGCCCTTCGCGGTGTAGAGGACCCGCACCGGACCGATTGCGTCATTGACCAACTGGAAGAGGTCGCGGTCGCCGGTCACGACCCCGACCGGCATCGACTCGCGGTAGTGGTCGGCGAGGGTGCCGATCACATCATCGGCCTCATAACCCGGCGAGCCGACCCGAGCAAGGCCCAACGCTTCGAGAGTCCGCGCGATCACGGGGACCTGCGGCGAGAGCTCGTCCGGGACCTCTTCACCCTCCGCCGGGTCCTCAGCGACGCGATGGGTCTTGTACGACGGGACCGCGTCGACCCGCCACTGGGGCCGCCAATCGTCATCCCAACACGCGGCGAAGTGGGTAGGCCGGTGGCGGGTGACCAGCGTGGCGACCATGTCGAGGAAGCCGGCCAAGGCATTCGTCGGAATGCCGGCGGGGGAGGACGCCCGCGGCGGCACCCCGTAGAAGGCACGAAAGTACAACGATGCGGAGTCCAGCAGCAGCAGCGAGGGCATGGAAGCCAAGCCTAGGGGGCAGCCACGCTTACAGTGGGCGGCATGGAAGACGCTGATCGTCGCATCGTCCAGCTCCTGCGCCAGGACGGGCGCATGAGCTATACGGACCTGGGCAAGGCGGTCGGACTCTCGACCTCGGCGGTCCACCAGCGGGTCCGACGGCTCGAAGAACGCGGCGTGATCACGGGGTACACCGCCCTGGTCAATCACGAAGCGCTCGGCCGGTCCCTCACAGCCTTCGTCGCCGTGACCCCGCTCGACCACCGCGCCCCCGACGACATCCCCGAGCGCTTACACGAAGTCTCTGAGGTCGAGGCCTGTTACTCGGTCGCCGGCGATGAGAACTATCTGCTGAAGGTCCGCGTCGCGACCCCCAACGCGCTCGAGGACCTCCTCGGGGTGCTCCGCGCGAACGCCGGGGTCTCGACCAAGACCACGGTCGTCCTCTCCACCCCATGGGAGTAGGCACGACCGAGGCGCGCGAGGCCCCGAGCACCTCGCCCGACCAAGCCCGCGAGCACCTCTTCGGCCACCTCACCTGGTGGGCGCGTGCCGCTCTCGCGGTGGCCGGGGGACTGGCGCTCTGGCTCGCCTTCCCCGACCACAATCTGCCGACCGCTCCGATCGGCGTGGCGCTGTCGGCCCTGGCGCTCTGGGGCGCTCGGCCGCTCGCTGGCGCGGGGCTGGGCTTCCTCACCGGGCTCGGCTGCTTCGTGCCGGTCCTTAACTGGACCGGGATCTATGTCGGCGCGTTCCCCTGGCTTGCCCTCGCCGTCGTGCAGGCCCTCTACGTCGCGGCGATGGGGGCGCTCATCTGCTGGGCTCAGCGTCCGTGGATCCGCGCGGGCCGGGTGCTCCTCGCGGCTGCCGTCATCCCGGCGGGCTGGGTGTTGCAGGAACTCGTCCGCGGCAGCTGGCCCTATGGGGGGTTCCCCTGGGCGCGCCTCGCCTTTAGCCAAGCCGACAGTGGCCTCGCCCGCTATGCCTTCCTCGGCGGAGCGCCGCTGGTCACCGCGGCGGTCGCCGCGCTGGGTGCCTTGCTGCTGATCCTCCCGATCGGCACGCTGCGGCGGGGTCTTGCGATCCTCGCCGTCGGGGCCGCCGTCATCGTCACCGCGCGGCTGATCCCCCTTCCCTCCGACGGGCCGGACGTGCGGATCGCGATGGTGCAAGGCAACGTGCCGCGCGCCGGTCTGGACTTCAACGCCGAGCGCCGCAAAGTCCTCGACAACCACGTCGTCGGCTCCGAACTCGTGGGGGAGAAGGGGGAGGACGTCGACCTTGTCGTCTGGCCGGAGAACTCTTCGGACATCGACCCCCTGCGCAACCCTGATGCCGCCGAACAGGTCCAGCGTGCGCTGCGCGCCGTCCCCGCGCCGCTGCTCATCGGGGCCGTCCTCGACGAGCCACTGCCCGAGGTGTCCAACGCGAGCCTACTCTACCGCGAGCCAGGTGATACGACCCCGGAGCGCTACATCAAGCAGCACCCGGTCCCCTTCGCGGAGTACGTACCGCACCGCGACTTCTACCGCATGTTTTCGCAGAAGGTCGACCTCGTGCGAGCGGGTTTTGCGAAGGGGGATCACCCCGTCTCCTATCGCCTCGGCTCGCCTAACGGAGAGTGGGCGGCGATCCCCACGATCTGCTTCGAGGTCGCCTACGACGGGCTGATGCGCGATTCGACGCGGGCCGCTGGCGACCTGCCGAGTGTGCTGATCGTCCAGACCAACAACGCCACCTTCGGGTACACCGCTGAATCCACCCAGCAATTTGCGATCTCTCGGATTCGGGCCATCGAGCACGGCCGCTCCGTCGCCCACGTCTCGACGGTCGGCGTCTCCGGACTCATTGGACCGGATGGGACGCACACGCCCCTCACCGGACTCTTCACTGCCGAGCAGGTCGTCGGGACGGTCCAAGCGCGGGCCCCGCTCTCGCCATCTGATCGGCTTGGGCCGTGGGTGGAGATCGTCGCCACACTCGGGCTTCTCGCACTGGTGGCTCGGCGATCGTGGAGGCGCCGCCCGGTATCCTGGGCGGTCAAGACACCGGCCGGTCGCGCATCGGCCCCGACGAACTAAGGACGCCCGTTGTCTCAGACTCGACCACCGATCGAGCGGGTCGCCGTACTCATTCCGACCTACAACGAGCGCGAGAACCTTCCGCTCATCGTCGAGCGCGTACGCGCCGCCGTGCCGAGCGCCGACATCGTGGTCCTCGACGACAACTCTCCAGACGGCACGGGTCAGGTCGCCGACGACCTCGCCGCCGCCGACTCGCAGATCCACGTCGTACACCGCGCGGGCAAGGAGGGGTTAGGCGCCGCATATCTCGCCGGGTTCGCGTATGGCCTCGAGCACGGCTACGACGCGATGGTCGAGATGGACGCCGACGGCTCGCACCGCCCGGAGCACCTCCCGGCGATGCTGGAGGCTGCCCGCGACGCCGACCTCGTGATCGGCTCGCGCTATGTCCGCGGGGGGAAGGTCGTCAACTGGCCGCTCAGCCGCAAGGCTCTGTCGCTGGGCGGCAATATCTACATCAAGATGATCCTCGGGATGCCCGTCAACGACGCCACCGCCGGGTACCGCGTCTACCGCGCGGAGACCTTGCGCCAGATCGGCCTCGACCAGGTTGAAAGCGCCGGCTATGTCTTCCAGACCGATCTCACCGTGCGCACCGTGCGGGCCGGGATGACGGTCAAGGAGGTCCCGATCACCTTCATCGAGCGCGAAATCGGTGACTCCAAGATGGATGGAGACGTCGTCTCGGAGTCGATGAAGCGGATCACCGGGTGGGGCATCACCTATCGCCGGCATCAACTGGGCCAGCTCGCCCGGCGCGAGCCCCGCTGGCACCGGCTGTGAGCATCCCCCCTCAGCCCACCCCGCGCCGGTTCGGTGCGCGGCGGGTCCTTGGCCTCTTCGCTCTCGCGCTGCTCATCGTCCCGATCATCGAGATCGCGGTGATCATCGGTGTCGGCAGGGTGATCGGTACCTGGCCGACCGTGATCCTGCTGATCGTGGAGTCCGCCTTCGGGGCATGGATCCTCAAGCACGAAGGGGGCCGCGCGTGGGGCGCTCTCGCTGGCGCCCTTCAGTCCGGTCGGATGCCGAGCCGTGAACTCGCCGACGCCGCGCTCGTGCTGATCGGCGGCGTGCTGCTCCTCACCCCGGGATTCGTCACCGACATCGTCGGCTTCTTCCTCATCCTGCCGATCACCCGCCCGATCACCAGGCGCCTCCTCGAAGCGATCGTCGCCCGACGTCTGCTCGGGGGAGTGGTGGGCGTGTCGACCACGCGCACGACCCGCACCACCCGGACCACGGAGACCAACCTCGGGTGGACCCCGTCGGAGCCGGCGCCGCCGAACGCGCCCAGTGACGATGTCATCGAAGGCGAGATCGTCGACGACCGGTAGCACCGCAGCGGACGCCGGTCGACCGGTATCGCGCATGACGAAGGGGGTGGACGACCAACTGGTCGTCCACCCCCTTCGTCGTCGTGCTCAGGCCGAGCGCTTGCGCGGCTTCTCGCCGCGACGCTCGCGCAGCAGGGTGAGGCGCTCTTCGAGCAACTCCTCCAACTCGGGGACCGAGCGGCGCTCGAGCAGCATGTCCCAGTGGGTGCGGACCGGCTTGACCTTCTTCGGCTCCGGCTCGGGGCCATCGAGCAGCTTGCCGAGCAGACCGCAGCGGCACTCCCAGGTGGACGGGATGTCGGCCTCGACCGAGAACGGGAGCTCGGTGCGGTGCCCCTGGTCACAGACATAAGTGGTGATCTGTCGCTCGCTCGGGACGACGTTTTCGGTCGTCTCCATGCTGAACGAGACCATGCGCGTGCCGCGCAACGTGCGCTCTGCCATAACTACTCCCTGCGGGTCGAAAAGGACCGTCGTGTCGTCTCTAGCGTTCCGCGTCCCCTGCTGACCGGAACCACATCTAGTCAACGTCGATCGGGCGCCGGGTGTTCCGGCGTGGTGGACGTGCGTTTCCCCCGCCCGCTTCATGCCCGGTGCTGACGTTGCCGTCCCCACGACATTGGGGGAGCGGGCGGCGTAAGCGGACATAGCAGGGTAGCGCACCTCCCTTCGCCCCCGCCACTTGGCCGAAGGGGGATCAGGACCCCGACACTCCCCGTCGGGCAAAGCCCTGACACGGCGAGCAAGAGTGGATAGCGTCTGCTCCCGTGACGACAACTCCGCCGGCCCCTGACCTATCGGGACCGACCGCACTCGACCAGGCCCCGCCGAGTTCGAAGCGCCGCGTGCTCGCCTGGTCCATGTGGGACTGGGGCACCCAGCCCTTCAATACGGTGATCACCACCTTCGTCTTTTCGGTGTACCTCACCAGTTCGGCCTTCGGCTCGGAGAACTACACGAGCAAGCGGCTCGCGATCGCGACCGCCATCGCCGGGCTCTTCGTGGCTCTGCTCGCTCCGGTCCTTGGACAGAACTCCGACCGGTCGGGACGAACCGTGCGCAACCTGCGCATCCAGACCTGGGCGCTCGCGGCGCTCTCTGCGTCCCTTTACTTCGTCAAGCCCGAACCGGCCTACCTGTGGCTTGGGCTGATCCTGCTCGGGGTGGGGTCGATCATCTCCGAGATTGCGGGCGTCAACTACAACGCCACGATCGATCAGGTCGCGAACCAGCAGACCGTTGGGCGGGTCTCGGGCTTCGGGTGGGGGATGGGCTACCTCGGCGGCATCCTCGTGCTGCTGCTCATGGTCGCGATCTTCAGCGCCGATATCGACTCCGATGGCATCCGGCTCACGATGATCCTCTGCGGCGCGTGGACGATGATCTTCACCATCCCGGCCTTCCTGGTGTTGAAGGACAAGCCGCGACCGCCAGCCCCTGCGGTCGGGATCGTGCGGTCCTACCAGTTGGTGTGGGCCTCAATCCGGGGCCTCTGGCAGACCTCGCGCCACACGGTGTTCTTCCTGATGGCGTCGGCGCTGTTTCGCGATGGCCTCGCGGGGGTCTTCGCCTTCGGTGCGGTCCTCGCCGCCGGGACGTTCAAGCTCAGCGCTGGCGAAGTGATCATCTTCGGCGCGGTCGCGAACATCCTCGCGGGCCTGTCGACGATGGCCTTTGGGGTGCTCGACGACTGGCTCGGCCCGAAGCGGGTGATCATGATCTCGCTCGGGGCGCTCGTCGTCTTGGGCCTTGCGATCTTCGTCCTCCACAGCGGCGGCAAGAGCGTCTTTTGGACCCTCGGCCTGGCGATGACTGCCTTCGTCGGTCCGGCCCAGGCCGCCTCGCGCAGCTTTCTCGCGCGGGTCATCCCGGAGGGGAAGAATGGCGAGATTTTCGGTCTCTACGCGACGACCGGCCGGGTCGTGTCTTTCCTCTCGCCCGCGGCCTTCGCCGCCTTCATCGTGATCGGTGAGTGGGTGACGGGCCAGGACAACACCCAGTACTGGGGGATCCTCGGCATCGCCCTGGTCCTCACGGCGGGCCTCGCCGTCATGATCCCGGTCAAGGAGCACACCGAGCACTCCTTCTCGTAGGGCCTTATCCACCGGGCCCTGCTGCTTACGGGCACTCGTCCACAGACGCGGGTCACCTGGCCCCGGCCGACGAGGGTGCGGCGCACGATGAATCCATGAGCGTGGATGTGGAGCAGTCCGAGACCGATATCAACGAGGTGCGGCTCGTCGGGCGAGTCGCCGCCGAACCGCAGACCCGAGAGCTCCCTAGTGGCGATCAACTCGTCACCTGGCGACTCATCGTGCGCCGGTCGAAGAGGAAGGGGGAGGAGCGCGCGCAGGTCGACACCATCGATATCGCCTGTTGGACGCCTGCCGCGCGCAAGCGGGCCCTGAGTTTGCAGACCGATCAGCGCGTGGAGGTGACCGGGCTGCTCCATCGCCGGTTCTTCCGCGCCGGCGGGGGAGCGGCGAGTCGATACGAAGTGGAGGCGCGCGCGATCCGTCGAGCGCCATAGCCGTCGCGATCACCGCAGCCCTACCCTTAGGCCCATGACGAATGTCGCGTTGACGGTGATCGGCCCGGACCGACCGGGCCTGGTGTCCGCGGTGGCTCAAGTGGTCGCCGAGCATGAGGGCAACTGGCTCGACAGCCGCCTCGCGCACCTCGCCGGCCAGTTCGCGGGCGTCGTCCTGGTCGACCTCCCCGCTGATCGCCTGAGCCACTTCGAGAGCGCCCTGCGCAGCGCCTGCGCCAGCGTCGATCTGGAACTGGTGATCAAGCCCGGCGACGAGCGCCCTGCGCCTACCGGGCGCACGCTCACAGCCCACCTCGTCGGGCAGGATCGCTCGGGCATCGTGGCCGTCGTGTCCTCCGCGCTGGCCGACATCGACGTCACCATCGATGAGATGACCACATCAACCTCGGCGACACCCTGGGATGGAGGGGGACTCTTCCAGGCCACCTTGCACCTGCGAGTACCGGGCGGCGTCTCCGACCAGGCCATCCAGGACGCGCTCGAGGCCCTCGCCGATGAACTGATGGTCGACCTCTCGCTCGGTGCCGAAGACGACTGAGCACTCAACCGCCACATGACCTCACCCGAACACCTGCTGGCGGCCTACGACGCGCAGCTCCGCACCGTCGCCGAGACCGCCTCGGCGGAATCTGTCCGGCGGCTTGGCCCCCTTCACCTCGCGAGGTACGAGGGCGGGCGCGGGTTTGTCACCTATCGCGATCTCGACGGAGCTGACGCCGACCAGATCGCGGCGTGGGTTCGGGGCGCGGCGCGGCATTACCGATCGGACCCGCGGTTCGTCGAGGTCGAGTGGAAGACGCGCGGCCACGATGTGGCCCCGGGGCTCGGCGACGCCCTCGCCGCCGCGGGGTTTGTCCCTGAGGCACCGGAGTCGATCATGCTGGGCGAGGCGCGAGGTCTCGCGGGCGCTCCGGACGTCCCCGGAGTGACGGTGCGCCAGGTCCTCGATGAACCGACGATTCGCGCGATGGCGGTCATGCAGGACGAGGTGTTCGGCTCGCACTTGGCCGACCGGATGGTCGGTGAAATCACTCGGCGGCTCGCCGGGGGAGATCCGCTGCAGGTGTGGGTCGCCGAGGCCGAGGGCGAGATCGTGAGCGCGGGCCGCCTGGAGCCGGTGGACGGGAGCGATGTCGCGGGGATCTGGGGTGGCGCGACGCTGGCGCCATGGCGCGGACGAGGCATCTATCGTGCGCTGACCGCGGCGCGGGCCCGGGCCGCGCTCGACCTCGGCAAGACCTTGATCCACAGTGAGTCGACGGAGCGCTCGCGCCCGATCCTGGAGCGCGCCGGGCTGGTCTGCATCTCGACGACCACGCCGTACGTCCTCACGATCTAAGCCCTATCCGGCCAGCTCGAGAAACTGGCAGGAACGGGAGTTCATGAGACGGGAGTGGCCCACATCGACGCCGTCGCGACTTCACGCTTCTGCCGAGTTGAGTAAGACCGTGATCACGGTGCTGCGCTACTTTGGGGCCATGACCGCATCTCCGCACTAGGCCGCACGGGCGCTGACCTTCGGCGCTTGTGTCCCTGAGCCGTTGCCCGCTGCTGACTGTGGGCTTGTTCTGATGCGGAGTCCTCCCATGACCGGCACCTCTGGTGTCGGCAGTTATCGCCAGCTTCTCGCCTCCTCGACCACGCGACGCACGTATGTGCTGTCCTCGCTAGGTCGGAGCGCGTACGCGATGCTGCCGCTGCTCTTCCTCTTCACTGTCCGCCAGGCGTCTGGCTCATTCGCCGTCGCGGCGACGGCCATGTCCCTGGTGGCTCTGACCTCACTGTCGATGCCGGTCAAGTCCCGGCTGATCGACCGGCACGGCCAGCGTCGCGTACTAGTCCCGTTCGGAGTCGGCGTGGCACTGGCCTTGGTTGCCGCAACCGGGATGGCGGCAGCCGAGGTCACCAGCCCCGCAGCATGGTGGACGGTCGCCGTCGCCCAGGGGTTGCTGGCACCACCTCTGGGTCCAGCGATGCGCGCCCAGTGGCGTGCGCTGGCCCCCGCGTCAACCCGGACTGCGTACGCGCTCGATGCAGTGACCGAAGAAGTGCTGTGGCTGCTGGGACCCGCCGTCGCCGGACTCCTGCTTGCCCTTGGGCACGCCAAGCACGGCCTGCTCGTCGTCCCCGCGCTCATTCTCGTCGGGTCGTTCGGTCTAGCCTGGTCCCCGGTCCAAGGGACGCTCCCGGAGGCTGAGGCGGGCGTCGCGGCTCGAGTTCTACGACAACCACGCCTGTGGCCCGCGCTCGGCCTCATGGCGACCTTCGGAGGAGCCAGCGCGCTGCTGTTCACCGGAGTGGCGGCCCGCGCCGACAGTCTTCATCAGCCCTCGCTGGCCGCGGTGACCGAGACCGTCATCGGGGTCGGGGCTGTCGCCGGTGGACTGCTCTGGGGACGCGCACGGGTCATGGGGCCAGCCAAGAGATCCGTCATCGCACTGCTGGGGAGCTGGGCAGTCCTCGTCGCCATCTCAACACTCGTGGACCTGGACAGCTGGGCACTGATCGCGCTCCTGCTCGCCGGTGCCGCAGGCTCACCCTTGTGGGTTATCACCTACGAGGCAGCCGACCGAGCCGTCAAGCCCTCGGCGCGCACCGAAGCCAGTACCTGGGTGACCACCATGGCCAACCTCGGCGGGTCTGGAGGCACAGCCCTGGCAGGTCTGCTCGCGGCCACAAACCGCCCCACAGCACCCGTCACCCTCGCCGCAGCGATCGCCGGCTCAGCAGCCCTGCTCGCCCTCGCGGCCACCATGGCCCACCGCCCAGGGCCGCCCTCGCGCTGAAGTGACCCGCACGACTCTGCCACTGGTCGCTAGTTGCAGCAGAAGACACCTGGTCGCTCGGCTCATTGCGTTTCGCGCCGGGTCGCGACGTATTGCGCGTACACGCTGGCGGAGCCGACCGCATGGCGCTCAATGGTCGCGGGGTGATAACCAAGCGCGTCCGCGATGATCGGCACGGGCCCAGCGCAAACGTCGAAGTTGTCGCTGCACGGGAGTTCCTGCATCTGTTGCAACTCCCGTTGGTTTAACGCCGATAATCTACATTATGTCCGATTAACTCAAAGACCCGAAGGTCTGCGCCCCGCCCTGGTCCCCTCAGTGGGTATCCAGCACGGATCGCAAAAAGCTCCCCTAGTCCCCCAGCAGCTTCGAGGCGACGTCCGGGACGTACTTGAACTCATCGCGCGGCGGGCGCGCGTAGTTCATCGCCGCCGGACGCTTCGGGATCTCGATCTCCGGCGGGTCGAGCTTTTCCCACGGGACGGTCGAGAGCAGGTGCGAGATCATGTTGATCCGCGAGCGCTTCTTGTCCTCGGACTCGACCGTGTACCAGCGCGCCTCGGGAATGTCGGTGTGGACGAACATCTCGTCCTTGGCGCGGCTGTAGTCCTCCCACCGGGTGATCGACTGCAGGTCCATCGGCGAGAGCTTCCACCGGCGCATCGAGTCGCCGGCGCGGGACTTAAAGCGTCGCTCCTGCTCCTCATCGGAGACCGAGAACCAGTACTTGCGCAGCATGATCCCGTCCTCCACGAGGAGCCGCTCGAAGATCGGTGCCTGGTGCAAGAAGCGGCGGTACTCATCGGTGGTGCAAAAGCGCATGACCCGCTCAACCCCAGCGCGGTTGTACCAGGAGCGGTCGAAGATCACCATCTCCCCCGCGGCGGGCAGGTGCTCGATATAGCGCTGGAAGTACCACTGGGTCTTGTTGCGCTCCGAGGGCGCCGGAAGGGCGACCACGCGCGCCGAGCGCGGGTTGAGGTACTGCATGACCCGCTTGATCGCCGAACCCTTACCGGCCGCGTCCCGCCCTTCGCACACGACGACGAGACGGTTGCCGGTGCGGTTTAGCCAGGCCTGCATCTCGACCAGGTCGGCTTGGAGTCGCTCGAGTTCCTTCTCGTACGCCTCTTTCGGAAGTTTTTCCAAACCGGATGCGAGCTTCTTATGGCCGCCTGACCCGTGCTTCTTGCCCTTGCCCATGGCTCCGGAATCTACTCCCCCGGCCACGCCGGGCGCGAAGCGGAGGCGCCGATCACGCCTCAGCCGTCCTGGCGGGACGCCTTGATCGCCTCGCGTCGGGCCAGCCGGTTTTCGCGGCGGATCGTCGCCTCCTTGAAGCGCCGCCGATCGGTCGGGGTCTCGGGGACGAGATCGCGGACGGCGCGGGGCACCCCCTCGGTGTCGACAGCGACCATCACGAGGTACGCCGAGGCGACGTGCACCGGGGCGCTCAGGCCATCCCACCGGGTCGTCTCGACGCGTGCGCCCACCTCCAGCGAGGTTCGCCCGGCCCAGTTCACCTGAGCCTTGACGGTCACGACGTCACCGACGCGCACAGGCGCGAGGAAGAGCATCTCGTCCATCGACGCGGTGACCGCTGGCCCGCTCGTGTAGCGCGCCGCGATCACCCCCGCGGCGTCGTCGACGAGCTTCATGATGATCCCACCGTGCACGGTCCCCATGAGGTTGGTGTCGTTGCCGCCCATGATGTGCGCGAGCGTCACGCTGGTTTCGGACGGAGTCGCGGTCTCGGGGCTCTGGTGGGTCATCAGGTGGTGTCTCCTTGGCATGCGGTTTCGATTACTGGAAGGGAGAATAGGCCGGTGAGCGATGTGCGAGTGCCACCGGGTCCGGGGATCCCGACCGGCCTCACGATCCCCGCCTCCGACCTCACCGAGCGCTTCTCGCGCGCCTCCGGCCCCGGCGGGCAGGGCGTCAACACGACCGATTCGCGCGTCCAGCTCTCGCTCGATCTCGCCGCGACAACCGCCCTGACCGACACCCAACGCGAGCGGGCGCTCGCCGCCCTTCGTCCCCGCCTGATCGGTACCACCCTGACGATCGATGCCTCCGAGCACCGGTCGCAGCGGCGCAACCGAACCGCCGCCCGCGAGCGCCTCGCCGAGGCGATCCGAGAGGCCCTCGCTCCCCCTCCCCCACGACGCCGCCCGACGAAGCGCACCCGAGGGTCGCAACTGCGCCGTCTCGATGCCAAGAAGCGCCGGGCGCAGACCAAGCGGGAGCGTTCGCGACCGCGCGGCGAGACAACTGACTAACATCGCGCACATGACAGACGGCACGGCGAGCAAGGCAGCAGATAAGGCCAGCGATGCGGCTGGTCAGGCCAAGGACGGAGCGCAGGACGCGGCCAAGAATGTCCAGTCCTCCAAGGCCTACCAAGTCCTCGTCAAGGTCGGCCTCACCGCGTACGGCATCATCCACCTGCTCGTCGCCGGGCTGATCGTGAAGTTGGCGCTCGGCGACTCCTCGGGCGAGACCTCCAACACGGGCGCCATCGCCGAAGTCGCCAAGGCTCCCGGCGGTGAGATCCTCCTCGGCGTGATCGGCGTCGGACTCTATGCCCTCGTCGTCTGGCAGGTCATCGCCGCCATCGTCGGCTTCCCCGAGTTCGAGGAGAGCAAGCGCCTGCGCAAGCGGATCAGTGCCGTCGGCCGCGCCGTCATCTATGGAGCTCTCGGGACCTCGGCGATCATGGCCGCGATCAAGGGCGCGAGCAGCAGCGGCGGTGGCGAGACCGAAGAAGAGGCCGCGAAGGGGCTCTTCGGGCTACCCGGTGGGGTCTTCCTCGTCGGGATCGCGGGCCTCGCGGTGATCGGCTACGGGATCTATCAGGGCTACCGGGGCGTGAAGGCCAAGTTCAACGAGGAGCTCGAGACCGAGTTGCGCGGCGCCGGCCGAGCCTTCGCCACGGCTGGTCACATCGGTAAGGGGGCCGCTTTCGTCGCGATCGGCGGCCTCTTCGTCCTTGCCGCGATCCGGCACAACCCCGATGAGGCCGGCGGGATGGATCAGGCCCTGCAGGCCCTGCGCGGTCAGCCCTTCGGTGTCGTGATCTTGTTTGCGATCGCGCTCGGCATCGGCTGCTTTGGCATCTGGTGCTTCTACTGGGCCAAGCACGCCAAGCACGCGTAGGGCTCGCCCCGAGCAGCCGTTAGGAACCGGCCGCCAGCAGCGCCCCGAAGACCACGACGAAGAAGATGATCACCGCGGCCCCCAAGATCGTCGCAATCATCCCCATGATCCGTCCGGCCTGGACGGTGCCCCGGTTGCGGTACCGCGTCGGATCGGCGTCGATCTCGGCGAGCGCCTTACTGCCCATGATCCAGGCGACCGGGCCGAGGATCTGGACCGCTACCAGAGAGAGGATCCCCAAGACCAGAATCGTCGTGCCTTGGGGGTGATCCATGGTCGGCGGCACGAGGTAGGGCGATGGTTGATACGGCTGTTGCGGGTAGGGCTGCTGCGGGTAGCCACCGGACATTGGTCCCGGCCGGTCTGCGGGCGGGACCTCTGCCGAGGGGAACGCGTCCGAGGAGGGGCCGACCGGTGGCGTCGTCATGAGCGACAGCGTACGTCGTTGGTCGTGAGCTGGCAGATAGTACGTTGGGGGCTGCGGTGATGATCGTCACAACGACCATCACGACGATCGACAAGGAAGCGAGAGGCCCCACCGACGTGCGCGCCCTGGTAAAGACCGCCCCCGGCCCCGGCCTGGAGTTAATCGACGTCCCCGAACCCTCCCCCGGTCCGACCGAGGTCAAGATCAGGGTGCTGCGCGCGGGGCTCTGCGGGACCGATCTGCACCTCCTCGACTGGGACGACTGGGCGGCCTCCTTCGTCAAGACCCCCTTGATCACCGGCCACGAGTTCTATGGCGAAGTCGCCGAGATCGGGAGCGCCGTCGCGGACATCGCGGTCGGCGACCGCGTCTCCGGCGAGGGCCATGTCGTCTGTGGCCGCTGCCGCAACTGCCGGGCAGGCCGACGGCACCTCTGTATCCGCAGCGAGGGCATCGGCGTGCACCGCGATGGAGCCTTCGCCGACTACGTCGTGATCCCGGCGCAAAACGTCTGGGTGCAACCGCCCGATCTCGATCCCGACCTCGGTGCGGTCTTTGACCCCCTCGGCAACGCGACGCACACCACCTTGTCCTTCCCCATCGCGGGGGAAGACGTCGTCGTCACCGGCGCGGGCCCGATCGGGGTCATGGCCGTCGCCATCGCCCGCCATGTCGGAGCCCGCTACATCGTCGCGACCGATATCAACGACGAGCGACTCGCGCTCGCCGAGCGCGCCGGAGCCGATCTCGCAATCAACGCCACCCGGCAAAACCTCGGAGACGCGATCGCGGCGCTGAAGATGCGCGAGGGCTTCGATATCGGCCTGGAGATGTCCGGCTCTCCCCCAGCGGTCGCCGACATGCTGCAGCACATGAATCACGGCGGCCGGGTCGCCATGTTGGGTCTGCCGTCCGCGCCCTACGCGATCGACTGGTCCAAGGTGATCACGCACATGATCACGATCAAGGGCATCTATGGGCGCGAGATGTACGACACCTGGTACGCGATGAGCGCCATGCTCGCGACCTCCCCCACGCTGCGGGAATCCGTGGCCTCGGTCATCACCGGCCGCTTCCCTGCCGAGGACTGGCGCCAGGCATTTGACGCCGTGCGCTCCGGTCACCACGGCAAGGTCATCATCGACTTCAGCTAGGAGAGGAAGGACCCCCTTCATGAGCACCATCCGCGAGGACCTGCGCGCCGAGCTCGACGCGATCGAGCAGGCCGGACTCACCAAGCGCGAGCGCCGCCTGACCGGCCCGCAGCGCGCCCACATCTCGACCGCGGAGACCACCGGTGAGGTGATCAACTTCTGCGCCAACAACTACCTCGGGCTCGCCGATCACCCTGAGGTGCTCGCGGCCGCTCGCGACGCCCTGGACACCTGGGGCTTCGGGATGGCGAGCGTGCGCTTCATCTGCGGCACCCAGGAGTTGCACACCTACCTGGAGGCGGCGCTCAGTGACTTCTTGCAGATGGAGGACACGATCCTCTTCTCGTCCTGCTTTGATGCCAATGGCGGAGTCTTCGAGGTCCTCTTCGGCGAGCAGGACGCGATCATCTCCGACGCGCTGAACCACGCCTCGCTGATCGACGGCATTCGCCTCTCGAAAGCCTCCCGCTATCGCTACGCCAACGCCGATATGGACGATTTGCGGGCCCAGCTGGAGGCTGCGAAGGGGGCCCGCCGCACGGTCATCGTGACCGACGGGGTCTTTTCGATGGATGGGTACCTCGCTCCCCTGGAGCAGATCTGCGATCTGGCCGACGAATACGGCGCGCTCGTCCTCGTCGACGACTCGCATGCCGTCGGCTTCGTCGGCGCCGATGGGCGCGGCAGCCCGGAGGCCTGCGGCGTCCTCGGTCGGGTCGACATCATCACCGGCACCCTCGGCAAGGCACTCGGCGGGGCTTCCGGCGGCTATGTGAGCGCCACCAAAGAGATCGTCGACCTGCTCCGCCAGCGCGCGCGGCCCTACCTCTTTTCCAATGCGGTCGCCCCGAGCACCGTGGCGGGATCCCTGCGCGCTCTGGAGCTCGCGCGTGAGTCGGGTGAGGCTCGCGAGCGCCTCGCTCGGAACTCCACCCTCTTCCGGGAACTCATGGAAGCCGAAGGGTTCACCCTCCTCCCCGGCGATCACCCGATCGTCCCGGTGATGTTCCCCGGCGAGGACGGTGCGCGCCAGGCCGCGCAGATCGCCGATGCGATGCTCGCGCTCGGGATCTATGTCATCGCGTTCAGCTTCCCGGTCGTCCCGCGCGGGGAGGCGCGCATCCGCGTCCAGCTCTCGGCGGCCCACAGCGAGGACGACGTGCGGGCCTGCGTCGCGGCCTTCGTGACCGCCCGCGATCAGGTCCGTTAACCGTCATTAGGCTGGGGAATCGTGGATACCGACGCGCGCACCACCACCCGGATCGCGGTGCTCATCGACTGCGACAACGTCTCGGCCAAGCATGCCGCGGACGTCTTGGAAGAACTCGCCAAGTACGGCACCCCGACCGTCAAGCGCGCCTACGGTGACTGGACCACCCAGCACCTCGCGGGGTGGAAGGCCGAGCTCCACCGGCACGCCATCCAACCGGTCCAGCAGTTCGCCTATACGGTCGGGAAGAACTCCTCCGATTCGGCCCTGATTATCGATGCGATGGACCTGCTCTGGCAGGGCAATGTCGAGGCCTTCGCGCTCGTCTCATCGGACTCGGACTTCACCCGCCTCGCGACCCGGCTGCGCGAATCCGGCAAGCGGGTCTACGGCCTCGGCCGCCGTAAGACCCCGGAGTCCTTGCGGCGCGCCGTGGACCAGTTCATCTTCTTGGAGATCCTCCAGGACCAGGCCAACGACGCGAGCCCACCACCGCAGCGCTCCGTCGACGCGGCTGACTCCCCCACCATCAACCTGCAAAGCGCCCTCACCAAGGCGATCAACGCGACGTCCAATGACGACGGGTGGGCGAGCCTCGGGACCGTCGGGCAGCACTTGAGCCGCGCGCACGCCGACTTCGACCCCCGCGACTTCGGCCACCAAAAGCTCTCCGCTCTCGTTGCCGAGCAGCCCTATCTGCAGACCCGCAGCGAGGGCCCGCGGAGCGAGGTTCGGCTCCGCTCGCGCCGGCGCTCTTAGGCCTCGAAGGGGTCGGGGTCGCCTGCTCCATAGCGGGCGATCTCGGGCAGACCGCTCGAGTAGTCGACGACCGTCGTCGGACGCATCTCGACATCGCCGGCGTCGATCACGATGTCGACGACGTGATCGAGCCGCTCCTTGACATCCCAGCCGTACGTCGGAATCTCCTCATCGCCCGGCAGGATGAGCGTGCTTGAGAGCATCGGCTCGCCGAGTTCGGCGAGCAGCGCCTGGACCACGGCATTGTCGGGGATCCGCACGCCGACCGTTCGCTTCTTCGCATGCAGTAGCCGCCGTGGCACCTCCTTCGTCGCGGGGAGGATGAAGGTGTACGGGCCGGGGGTGGCGGCCTTGATCGCCCGGAACATGTGGTTGTCGACCTGGACCAACTGGCCGAGTTGGGCAAAATCGTGGCAGAGCAGGGTGTAGTGGTGATGCGCATCGAGACGGCGGATCTCGCGGATCCGGTCCTTGATGTGCTGGTCGTCCAGGCGCCCACCGAGCGCCCACCCCGAATCGGTGGGGAAGACGACGAGCGCCCCCTCGCGGATCCGCTCGACGACCTGACGGACGGTGCGCGGCTGGGGGTCGACCGGGTGAACCTCAAGGAAGGTGGCCATGAGGTCCAGGGTACGTCCGCGGCTATCCCCCTTCGGCGTGTCCAAGCTCCGCGCTGATCTCGCGGACGACCGCCTTGGCCGTGCGACCGACGCCGATGATCGTCGCCGAGGCCGGACCGGTCCAATCCCCGTAGCCGACGAAGGCGACCCGCGGGTCCTTGACTGATCGCTGGCCTTCGACCGCCGGGACGCCGTCCTTGGTCCGGAGCTTCAGCGACCGAAGGTGGCGCAGCGCCGGCCGGTAGCCGGTGCACCAGATGATCGAGTCGACCTCGATCTGGCTCCGACCGATCACCGCCCCCTCGGGGGTCATCCGGTCAAACATCGCTCGGAGCCGTAGCGCGCCGCGCTCCCGGGCGTCGCGGACTGCCGGCATCGCGACGATCTTGCCGGCCAGCTGGTTCTCCTGCTCAGCGGCATTGCCGGCGATCCGCTCGGTGGCGGACTTAAAGAGGTGGCGCCCATCGACATCGTCGGGCAGGTAGCGCAGCCGGGTGAGCGAGACGAGGTGCACCGCGCTCGCCTGTTGGATCAGATCGGCAGCGATCTGCACCCCGGAGTTCCCGCCGCCGACGACCGCGACCCGCTCCCCCGCGAAGTCGTCCGGCCCGCGGTAGTGGGCACTGTGGAGTTGCCGCCCCCGGTAGCGATCCTGGCCTTCGATCTGCGGGACGAAGGGGGCGCGCCAGGTCCCGGTCGCGTTGATGACGTAGCGCGCCGCGATCGTCCCGGCATCGGTTCGGACTCGAACCGCCTCGTCATCGGCCGTCGTATCGAGAACTCGGACCGGTCGCGCGATCGTGAGCCGGTAGCGCTGCTCGTAATCGGCGAGGTAGTCAAGGACGTGCTCGACCGGAGGGAAGGTATCCGGGTGCGCCGGCATGGGCCGACCGGGAAGGGAGGAAAAGCTCGCCGGTGAGAAGAGGCGAAGCGAGGTCCAGGTGCTTTGCCAGGCGCCGCCGGGTCCCGACTGGTCGTCGAGGATCAGGTAGTCCACGCCCTGGCGTTCGAGCCAGTATCCGCAGGCCAAACCCGCCTGACCACCACCGATGACCACCACATCGGCGCGCTCGGGCAGGCTGGGACGCTCGCGGTCGGGCACGCGCAGGAACTCTTAGACGTCTTCGGCGGTCATCTGGACCGGCGTGCCTAGTTGCACGGTCCGCGAGACCGTGCAGAGCCGGTCGCGGGACTGCGCCACCGCGCGCGGGAACACCTCGCGGGCTCGGTCGCCGTCTTCGCCATCGGCGAAGCGCAGCCGGAAGGTGACCTCGAGGTCGCTCATGTGATTGCCGTCGGCATCGGAGCGGACCTTCTCCCCCGAGGCCACGACCTCAAAGACCTCGGGTTCGGCGCGCCGGGAGGTGATGTGGTCGACGTCGACGGCGCTGCAGCCGGCGAGGGCCGCGAGGAGCAGCTCGACGGGGGTGAAGTCCTCGCCCTCACCGCTTCCCATCGAGATGACCCCGCCGCGTTCATTGCGCGCGGTGTAGTGGCCGAGGTCGGTCCGCACCAGTTCGACACTGCGCGGACCCTGGCCGGTTCCGCCCGTTGGTTCGGTCGTCGTCATGCTCGCTTCGGCACAGCCTTTCCAGCAACGGTGGGCGATGGTCGTGGGACATCATTGCAGGCTTCGACGTCCGCCGCCGCGCCAGGCGAGGTCACGGCAGGGGCCAGGTGTGGACCGCCTGGTTGTCGTGGATCAACTCGACGTAGTCGGCGAGCATCCGGTGCAAAGCCGAGGCGCGGTCCTCCCCCTTCTCCTCGTAGCGTCGCACGGCCTCGGTCTGCCAGGTGGCGCCATTCATCCCCGTCGTGCAGCGCCCTTCGATGACGCTCAGGTAGCGATCCCGCACCGACTGGGCGACGCCCCAATCGGTGAGGCCCGCCTCCGCCATCGGCAGGAGGTGGCGCAGGACGAGTTCATCGGCACCGACCTCCCCGATCCCGGGCCAGTACAGCCGAGCATCGATCCCGCGGCGCGAGGCCTCGCGGAAGTTGGCATGCGCGGCGGCGAAGGAGAGCCGCGTCCACACCGGGCGGTCTTCGGTGGTGAGGGTCCGCACCACGCCGTAATAGAAGGCGGCATTGGCGAGGGTGTCGAGGATCGACGGCCCGGCTGGCAGGACGCGGTTTTCGACCCGCACATGGGGCTTGCCGTCGACGACCGCGTAGATCGGGCGATTCCAGCGATACACGGTGCCGTTGTGCAGGCTCAATTCCGGCAACTCGGGGGTCTCGCCGCGATCGAGCATCGCGACCGGGTCCTCGTCGGTCGATTCGGCGAGCAGCGCCGGGAAGTAGCGCACATTTTCTTCGAAGAGGTCGAAGATCGAGGTGATCCACCGCTCGCCAAAGAACACGCGCGGACGGACCCCTTGATTCTTCAGTTCGATCGGGCGGGTGTCGGTGGCCTGCGCGAAGAGGGCGATGCGGGTCTCGGCGTGGAGGCGCCGACCGTAGAAGAAGGGCGAGTTCGCGGCGAGCGCCACCTGGGCCGCCGAGACCGCCTGGGCGGCGTTCCAGTGATCGGCGAACTCACTCGGCGAGACCTGCAGGTGCAGTTGCACCGAGGTGCAGGCCGATTCCGGAGCGATCGATTCGGCGAAGGTGTGGAGCCGCTCCCCCGTCGGGCCCTCGATGTCGAGCACGATGTCCTCGCCGCGCGCGACGAAGATCGAGTCGTTCAAGGCGGTGTACCGGTTGTTCTTGCTAATCCAGTCGCCCTCGAAGTGCTCAGGGCGGATCGTCGGGAGGATCCCGATCGGGACGATGCGGGCGCCCGCGCCGCGGGCCTTGGCCTCGGCGTCGTTGAGCGAATCGCGCAGCGCCTCTTCGAGCTTGAGCGCCTCATCGCCCGGAAGGGGGCGCGGTGCGACGTTGAGCTCGATATTGAACTGCGCGAGCTCGGTTTGGTACTCGGGGTCGGCGATCGCGTCGAGGACCGTGTCATTGGCGAACGCCGGGTCATAGGAGTCGTCGACGAGGTTGAGTTCGATCTCGAGTCCCGTGAGGGGCCGTTCGGCCTCGAAGTGAGCCTCGGCGAGCATCCGTTCAAAAACGTCCAGGTCCTGGTGGACCTTCTCGCGATACTGCTGGCGTTCCTCGCGGCTGTAACTCTGCGCGGCCACCTCTTTGCCCATCGTGACCTCCTCGTTGTCGCGGTCTGCGGTCAGGCTAGCCGTCGAAGGAGCAGAAGGTCACCGGCTCGCGGGGGGAAATCTCAAGGGTTGTCGGTCCTCGCTCCTACCGTGGTGGGCATGCGGTTGATCCACACCTCGGACTGGCATCTCGGGCGCTCCTTCCACGGCGTCGGACTGCTCCCTGCCCAGGCCGCGTACCTGGATCATCTGGTCGAAGAGGTCGCCGCGCGGCAGGTGGACGCGGTCTTGATCGCCGGGGACGTCTACGACCGGGCGCTGCCCCCGCCCGATGCGGTCGAGCTGCTCTCGCGCACCGTCACTCGTCTGATCGACGCCGGCGCCGCGGTGGTGATCTCCAGCGGTAACCATGACTCCGCGATTCGTCTCGGATTCGCCGCGGACCTGCTCGCTCGGGCCGGTCTGCATATCCGCTCCGACCTGGATTCGATCGGCACGCCCGTGCTCCTCGCCGATACCGCGATCTACCCTCTTCCCTATCTGGAACCGACCTCGACCAGTGTCCTTCAGGCCCTCGGCGTTGAGGAGCGCTCGCACGCCGCCGTCCTCTCGGCGGCGATGGATCGAGTGCGCGCCGACGCCGCTGGCCGTGGGCCGCGCACGGTCGTGATGGCCCACTGCTTCGCCGGTGGTGGCGCGAGCAGCGATTCCGAGCGCAGCATCTCGACCGGAGGCGTCGAGATCGTCGCTCCGACGACCTTCGACGGTGTGGCCTATGCCGCCCTTGGCCACCTCCACCGACCGCAGCAGGTGAGCGAGCGGGTGCGTTATAGCGGCTCTCCGGTCGCGATGTCCTTCTCCGAGGCGGGGTACACCAAGGGCTCGCTCGTGGTCGATCTCGCCGAGGATGGCTCGCTCACCGTCGAGCACCTGGCAGCACCGGTGCTGCGCCCCCTTCGGGTGATCCGTGGGGAGATCGACACGCTGCTCACCGATGACGCCTTCACCGAGGCCGAGGGCGCGTGGGTTCGCGCGGTGCTCACTGATCCGGTCCGGCCGCGCGCGGCCCTCGACCGCCTGCGCACCCGCTTCCCGCACCTGGTCGACCTCGACTTTGATCCGCAGGGCGCCACGACGGCGATCCGCAGTTACGCCGCCAAGCTCGCCCGCCGGGAGCCCTTCGAGGTCTGCTGTGACTTCGTCGCCGAGGTCCGCCACGGAGCGGTCGCCGATGAGGCCGAGCGCGAGCTCTTGCGGCTCGCCCTGGAGGCGGGGCGGCGTGACCAGAAGGCGGACGAAGGGGGTGTCCGCGGCGGATCGGCCGCGGGCGCGGCATGAAGCTCCACCATCTCGCGATCACCGCCTTCGGCCCCTTCGCCGAGCCGGTGCAGATCGACCTCGATGCCCTCGGCCAGTCCGGGCTCTTCCTCGTCCACGGCCCGACCGGTGCCGGGAAGACGAGCCTGCTCGACGCCGTGTGCTTCGCGCTCTTTGCCGAAGTCCCCGGGGATCGCACCAAGGACTCTCTGCGCAGCCACCACGCTGCCGAAGGGGCTCACCCGCAGGTCGTCCTTGAACTCACCGCCGCCGGGCGGCACCTGCGGATCACCCGCTCGCCGGCCTACGCCCGAGCGAAGAAGAGCGGCACTGGTACCACCACCCAGCAGGCGAGGGTGGTCCTCGAAGAGCGGGTCGATCACGCCTGGACCACCCTCAGTACCCGACTCGATGAGACGGCCGAGACGATCCACGACATCCTCGGGATGGGCCTGGCTCAGTTCCGTCGCGTCATGCTCCTCCCCCAGGGTGAGTTCGCCGCCTTCTTGCGCTCGGACGCCACCGCGCGTCGCTCACTGCTCGAAAAGCTCTTCGATATCAGCGACTACGCGGCCGTCGAGCGTTGGCTCGCCGACGAGGCGCGCCGCACCTCGGCGAGCGTGCGCGCAAGCCGGGAGCGCCTCGAACAGCACCTCGCGCACCTGAGCGACATCCTCGCTGGCTCCGAGGTCGATTTGCCCGAGGTCGATCTGCCGGAGGTCGATCTCGTCGGCGGCGAGCAGCCGTGGCTCGCCGCGGAGCCGAGCCTGCTCCCCGCGGCAGTCGACGACATCGCCGCGGTGCTGCTCGATCGGGCCACCGAGTGCATGAGCCGGGCCGATGAGGCCAAGCGCGCGGACCGCTCCGCCGCCGCCCGGCGTGAGGAGGCGCTCGCCCTCGCGACGGCGCGTCGACGCGCCGAGGCAGCGCAAGCCACTCTTAACGATCTCGCCGCCTCGAAGGCCCAGCACGAGAGCCGGCGTCGCGAGGCCGATCGGGCCCGCGACGCCGATGCCGTGATCGACGTCGTGAGGCTCGCCGAGCGCTCCCGCACGCAGGTCCAGGCGGTTCACGCGGCGCGTGATCTCGCGCGTGCTGCCCTGCCGGAGGTGATCGAGACTGGCGCCGACCTCGCCGCCTGGGCGGATGAGGCCGACGAGGCGAGCGAGGATCTTCGGCGGGCCCACCATGAGCTGGCAAACCTCACCCGCGCGCAGGCCACGGTGGCGGCGGCGAGCGAGCGAGTCGACCGGGCGCAGGCCGCCGTCGCGGCCATCGCGGACCAGCGCGAGGATGCCTCAGCTGCCGTCGCGACCGCGGAGGCGAGCCTTCATCGCGCCCGCCACGCCGAGCGGCGCCTCGCCGAGATCGGCCCCCGACTGGCCCTGCTCACCGATCTCGTCGAGACCTATGAGCAGCGCGCGGACCTCCGCTCGTCACTGGACGAGGCCGCCGATGCGGTCCGGGTCGCTCACGATGAGGAGTTGGCCACGCGTGAGGACCATCTCGGGCTCGTCCAGGCCCGGCTGGACAATATGGCCGGTGAGCTGGCGGGATCGCTCCTCGACGGCGCACCCTGCGTGGTCTGCGGAGCGCTGGAGCATCCGGCACCGGCGCAGGCCGCCCAGGCGGTCACCTCGGCGGAGATTGCGAGCGCGCAAGCCCGAGTCGATGCGGCCGCCGCCACCCATGCGCAGCGGCGAGCCCGGCGTGATGGCCTCCAAGGGCGCATCGACCAGCTGACCGCCCGCCTCGATGACCTAGTGACGACGGCGATGCCCTCCGCCGAGCAGGACGGGCCGATCGATGAGGAAGCGATCGGCGAACTGCGCGAGGAGACCGCGCGGCTCATCACCGACCAGGCGACGCTACGCCCCGTGGCGAAGGACCGCCCCGAGGCCGAGCAGCGAGTCGAGCGGGCTCGCGTGCGCCTGGGCGAGCTCACCGAAGCGAGCGAGGACGCGCGAGTCGAGGTGGCCCGAGCCCGAACCTCGAAGGAGGGCCTTACCGACGAGGTCGACGCCGCGGCCACCCGGTTGACCAATGCGCTGCGGGCGCACGCCAAGAGGTGCGGCTGCCTCGGGACCGAGCGCGATGGCGACGACGAGATCCCCGCTGAGACCCTCGTCGCGACCTTGGATGCGACCACCGCCGCGCATGAGCAGGCCGTCGCGGCCGTGCGGGCGCTGCTCGACGCAGACCACAAGGTGGACGAGGCGCGCCTCGCTGCCGCCGATGCCGAGACCGTTCGAGACCGCGCCCTCGGTGAGCGCGGGTTCGCTGACGCCCTCGAGGCGACCTCCGCTTATCGCAGTGGGGAGCAGCAGGAGGAGCTCCGCGACCAGTGCGCCGCCTATGAGCGGGCCCACGCCACTGCGACGGCCACTCTCGCCGAACCCGAGATCCGTGCCGCGCTCGCAGCAGAGCCCCCAGACCTCGATGCGTTGGAGGCCGCTGCCGCCGAGGCTCGAGCCCACCGTGACGGCGCGGCGCGGCGCCACGCGCAGGCCGAGGCAGTCCTCGCTCAGTTCTCCAAGGCCCGCGAACGCGTGCTGACCGAATGCGCGCTCATCGGTCCGGCGACCGAACGAGCCGATGTGGTGCGCCGGGTCGCCGATCTGGTGAATGGCTCCGGCGGCGACAACGATCGCCGGATGCCGCTCACGACCTACGTGCTCGCCGCTCGCCTGGAGCGGATCGTCGAGCTCGCCAACGAACGCCTCGAGTCGATGGCCGATGGCCGCTACGAGCTCGTCCATGACGACAGCCGAGCCAGCCACGGCCGTAAGGGGGGTCTCGGCCTGCTCGTCCAGGATCGGTGGACCGGTCAGCACCGCCCGACCGGGACCCTCTCCGGCGGCGAGTCCTTCGCGGTGTCGCTCGCGCTGGCGCTTGGGCTCGCCGACGCCGTGCGGGAGGAGTCCGGCGGGATCGAGTTCGGCACCCTCTTCGTCGACGAGGGCTTCGGGAGCCTGGACCAGGACAGCCTGGATCAGGTCCTTGACCTGCTCGACCGCCTCCGCGATGGCGGTCGAGCCGTCGGTGTGGTGAGCCACGTCGCGGAGATGCGCGGGCGGATTCCGACGCAGGTCAGGGTCACCAAGACCCCGCGCGGCTCATCCGTTGAGGTCGTCGCGAGCTAGAGGGTGGCGAGGAGGGCACCCGGGCGCTCGACGCAGTCGGCGACATAACGCAAGAACCCGCCAGCGACCCCACCATCACAGACCCGATGGTCAAAGGTGAGGCTCAGCTGAGTGACCGGCCGCACCGACAGGGAGCCATCGACCACCCAGGGCTTGTCGACGATGCGACCCACGCCGAGCATCCCCGCTTCCGGATGGTTGATGATCGGGGTCGACCCGTCGACGCCGTAGACGCCGTAATTGTTGAGCGTGAAGGTGCCGCCGGTCATCTCATTGGGCGCGAGCGTGCCGAGCTTGGCTCGTTCGACGAGGCCCCGGAGGGCGACCGACAACTCCTCGGTGCTCATGGTGTCGGCCCCGTGCACGACCGGAACGACCAGGCCGCGCGGGCCCTGAGCCGCGAAGGAGAGGTTGACCGAGCCGATCCGCACGATGTGCGCCGGACCCCCTTCGTCAACCCCCGTCAGATCTACCCGGGCGTTGAGCTCCGGGTAGCGGATCAGGCCCGTGGTGACGATTCGGGCCAGCAGAGCCAGGTAGCCAATCCGCGCGTCGGGCAGGACATGGGCGAGGTCGGCCTTGAGCGAGCGCAGCCCGGTCGCATCGACATCGACCCAGGTCGTCGCGTCGGGGATCTCGCGGCGGGAGGTCGCGAGCCGCTCGGCGATGACCTTGCGGATGCCGGTAATCGGGATCCGTTCGTCGACGAGGCGGGAGGGCCGCGCCGCGCCATCGCCCTCCGCGGGCGTGGGCGGCGAACTCACCTCGGTCGCACCCCCCGAGGCGTTCTCGATGGCGGCCTCGACGTCCTTCTTGACGATGATCCCGCCCGGAGCGCTCGGGGTGATCTGGTGCAGATCGAGCCCGTGCTGGGCAGCCAACTTGCGCACCAGCGGCGCGATGACTCGCACCGCCTGGCCGGGTCGCGAGCCGACCGGCGTCGCCTCGCGCGCGGCCCGCTGCACCCGGCGGCGTCGTCCCCGCTTCGCCTCGGACGTGCCATAGCCGATCAGGACATTGCCCGAGCCCGCCTGTTCCTCAATCATCCGCTCGGTCGTCGCCGAGTCGCGGGGCTTGCCCTCACCGGATGGGTCGAGGTCGGCATCGGTGGCCTCATCCGCGACCAGCACGGTGATGAAGGGGGCCCCGACGTCCATGGTCTCGCCGGGATCCCCATGGAGACTGGCGACGACCCCGGCAAACGGGCACGGGAGTTCGACCTGCGCCTTGGCGGTCTCGACGGTCGCGATGATCTGGTCGACGACCACGGTGTCGCCCTCGGCGACCTCCCAGGAGACGACCTCGGCCTCGGTCAGCCCCTCGCCAAGGTCTGGTAGGAGGAAGGTGCGCTCGCTCATCGGGCACCCCCGACATAGCGCAGGTCCGGGGTGTCATCCCACTGGAGTCGGGCGATCGTATCGAGCACCCGCTCGACGCTCGGCAGGTGAAGGTGCTCGACCTTCGGCGGCGGGTACGGGATGTCCAGGCCACTCACGCGCAGGACCGGCGCGGCGAGGGAATGGAAGGCTCGTTCCTGGACCCGGGCGGCGATTTCGGAGCCGACGCTCGCGAAACCCTGGGCCTCGGCCACCACGACGCAGCGTCCGGTCCGCCGCACGGACTCGATCACCGTGTCATCGTCGTAGGGGTTGATCGTCCGCAGGTCGACGACCTCGACCGACCACCCTTCGTCCTGCGCGGCCTCGGCGGCATCCATCGCCACCGACAGGCTCGGGCCATAGGCGACGAGCGTGACATCCTCGCCGGGACGACGCACCACGGCCTGCCCAGGCGCGGTGACCCCCCTTCCCTCGGCGAGCGCGGCCAGATCGACCTCCGCCTTGGACCAATAGAGCCGTTTGGGTTCTAAGAAGACCACTGGATCTGGGTCGTCGATTGCCGCCCGCAGGAGGGAGTACGCGTCCTCGACGGTGCCCGGCGCGTAGACCCGCAGGCCCGGGGTGTGCGCGTAGTACGCCTCGGACGAGTCGCAGTGATGCTCGACCCCACCGATCCCGCCGGCGTAGGGGACGCGGATCACTATCGGAAGACCGATGGCGCCGCGCGTGCGATTGCGCATCTTCGCGACATGGCTCGTGATCTGCTCGAAGGCCGGATAGGCGAAGGCGTCGAACTGCATCTCCACCACCGGGCGCAGACCGGTCATGCACATCCCGATCGCAAGGCCCACGATCCCGGACTCGGCCAAGGGGGTATCGAAGCAGCGGTCGTCGCCGAAGTCGCGCGCGAGCCCGTCGGTGATCCGAAAGACGCCGCCGGCGACGCCGACATCCTCGCCGAAGATCGAGACCCCTTCGTCGGCGGTCAAGGCGTCGCGCAGGGCCTGGTTGAGGGCGGACGCAAAGGTCACCGCTGCCATGTCAGTTCTCCTCCGCCTCGGCCTCGGCGGCGATCTCGGAATCGACCATCTCCTGCTGCTCGCGCAGTTGAGCGGTCGGTTCGGCGTACACATGCTCGAAGAGGCTCGATGGGGCCACGCTCGGGTCGAGGTTCATCCGATCGCGAAGGGCCGCGGCGGCGGCCTCCCCTTCGGCCTTGATCTGCTCGATCAGGTCATCATCGAGACGGCCCACGGAGCGCAGGTACGCCTCGAGACGCACCACCGGGTCGCGGTGGCTCCACTCCTCGACCTCTTCGTCGGTGCGGTATCGCGTCGAATCGTCGGCGTTGGTGTGGGCCTCCATCCGGTAGGTGTGCAGCTCGATCAGGACCGGGCCCTTGCCCGCCCGCGCCCAGTTGACGGCCTTGCCCACGACGGCGAGCACGGCGAGGGCGTCGTTGCCATCGACCTGCTCGCAGACGACGCCATAGCCGATCCCCTTGTACGCGAGGCTCGGCGCTGCGGTCTGCTTAGAGAGCGGCACGGAGATGGCCCAGCCGTTGTTCTGCACGACGAAAACGGTCGGTGCCTTAAAGACGGCCGCGAAGTTCAGGGCCTCGTGGAAGTCACCCTCGCTCGTCGCCCCGTCGCCGATAAAGGCCAACGCAACCCTGTCGCGCCCCTGGCGAGCCTCCCCGTAGGCGGCCCCAACGGCGTGGAGGAGTTGAGTGGCGAGCGGGGTGCACTGCGCGGCGGTGAAGGTCGCGGCCGGGTCGTATCCGCAGTGCGCATCGCCGCGCAACAGGGTGAGGACCTCGACCGGGTCGATGCCCCGGGTGACGAGGGCGACCGAATCCCGGTAGGTCGGGAAGAACCAGTCGTCATCGCGGATGGTTAAGACCGACCCGACCTGGCAGGCTTCCTGGCCGCGGCTGCTCGGGTAGACCGCGAGCCGTCCCTGCTTGGTGAGCGCCGTCGCCTGCACATCGAAGCGGCGGCCGATCATCATCTTGCGGTAGCACTCCAGGACGAGATTGTCGTCTGGTGCCTCGTAGTCATCGGTATTGGGCTCGACCCGGTTGCCGTGCTCATCGAGGAAGCGCACGGGTTCGGGGGCCGGAATGAGCCCGGCTTGGAAGGGGGGATGCTCGTCATCGCTCGCGACCTCGCGCGCGGCCTGGTCGGCGGCCTTGGCGGCGCGGGCGTTGGCCTCGCGCCTGGTGGCGGAGCTGGGCATGGGGCGGTCACATCCTCTTCGTCCAGGGCACGGCATCGTTGACGGCCCTAGCCTCGATCTTGACCTGAGCCATACGCTCGGCTCAACAAATCCCGAAAACGCGAGACAAATGGACCCGAGGAGGTCTGATGGCGGACCACCTGCCCACGACCGCCCCGCTCGACCCGACCGACCGAGCGATCGTCGCCGCGCTGGTCGGAGACGGCCGGCTGTCGATCCGGGCGATGGCCGAGCGCCTGCACATCAGTCGCGCCAATGCCTATGCGCGCGTCGATCGGCTCATTGAGACCGGCGTGATCACCGGGTTCACCGCCCGGATCTCACCAGAGAAGGCGGGCCTCACCACGACCGCCTATGTCTGCCTCTCGATCGAACAAAATGCCTGGCGGGAGGTCCACGACGCGCTCGCCGCGGTGCCGTACGTCGAGCACGTCGCCCTCGTGGCCGCCGATTTCGACGTGATCGTCCTCGTGCGGGCACCGGACAATGTCACGCTGCGCGATGTCGTGCTCGAGCAGGTGCAATCCGTCCCGGGGGTGCGCTCGAGCCGGACCTGGTTGGTCTTTGCCGACGCCGATACCCCCGGGCCCTGGCGGCTCGCGAGCGAGCCCTAGGTCAGCGCCCGCAGGGCGATCAGGCAGAGCAGCAGCCCGACGAGGATGATGATCACGCCGATCACCACGACCCGTGAACCAGAGACCCCTTCGGCATCGAGCAAGGGAGGCCGGTAGGGCTCGGGTTCGCCGTCGCTCCGCTGCTCCGGCTCGCGATCGGCGCTCATGCATCGACCTCGGCGAGTTCGCTCGGCGAGGGGCAGGAGCAGATCAGGTGCCGGTCGCCGTAGGCTCCGTCGATTCGCGCTACCGGCGGCCAGTACTTGTCGGCCGCGTCGATCCCGACGGGGAAGGCCGCACTGGTCCGGTCGTAGGGGTGGTCCCACTCCCCCGCGAGCGAGGCCGCGGTGTGCGGCGCGTGTCGCAGCATCGAATCGGCGACCCCGACCTCGCCCGAGCCGACCGCGGCGATCTCTTCGCGGATCGCGATCATCGCGTCGCAGAAGCGATCGAGCTCGTAGCGGTTCTCGCTTTCGGTCGGCTCGACCATCAGCGTTCCGGCGACCGGGAAAGACATCGTCGGTGCGTGGAAGCCATAGTCGATGAGCCGCTTGGCGACATCGTCGACGGTGACGCCGGTCTCCTTGGTGATCTGGCGCAGGTCGAGGATGCACTCGTGCGCGACGATGCCGCCGGGGCCGGAGTAAAGCACCCGGTAGTGGTCGCGCAGCCGCGCCGCGATGTAGTTGGCGTTCAACACCGCGACCTGGGTGGCGCGAGCAAGGCCCTCTCCGCCCATGAGGCGCACGTAGGCCCACGAGATCGGCAAGATGCTCGCCGAGCCGAAGGGGGCCGCGCTCACCGGGCCGACCCCGCTGGCCGGGCCCGCCTCGGGAGCGAGCGGGTGGTTCGGCAGGTAGGCGGCGAGGTGCTCGCGCACCGCGACCGGACCCACCCCCGGGCCACCGCCACCGTGCGGGATGCAGAAGGTCTTGTGCAGGTTGAGGTGCGAGACATCGGCGCCAAACTTGCCGGGCTGGGCCAGGCCGACGAGCGCGTTGAGATTCGCGCCATCGACGTAGACCTGCCCGCCGGCGTCGTGGACCAGCTCGCAGAGCTCACTGATCGTGTCCTCGAAGACCCCGTGGGTGGAGGGGTAGGTCACCATGATCGCGGCGAGCTCGTCCCGGTGCTTGTCGATCTTGGCGCGCAGGTCGTCCATATCGACATCGCCACCGGCCCCGGTGGCCACGACCACGACCTTCATGCCGGCCATGACCGCACTCGCGGCATTGGTGCCGTGGGCGCTCGCCGGGATGAGGCAGATCCGGCGCTCTCCGTCGCCGCGCGCGTCGTGATACGCGCGGATCGCCAGCAGGCCAGCGAACTCCCCTTGCGAGCCGGCGTTGGGCTGCAGCGAGACCGAGTCGTACCCGGTGACCTCGGCGAGCCAGGTCGCGAGTTCGTCGATCAGCGAGCGGATGCCCTCGGTCTGCTCGGCCGGAGCGAAGGGGTGCAGCGCGGAGAACTCCGGCCAGGTCACGGCGAGCATCTCGGTCGTCGCGTTGAGCTTCATCGTGCACGAGCCGAGCGGGATCATCCCGCGGTCCAGAGCGAAGTCGCGGTCGGAGAGCCGACGCAGGTAGCGCAACATCGCGGTCTCGCTGCGGTGGTCGTGGAAGACCGGGTGCGTGAGGTACTCGGAGGTCCGGCGCAGGTCATCGGTGAGGGGTGACGTCCCACCGCTGCTCACCTCGTCGACTCCGAAGACCCCGGCGATCGCCGCGACATCATCGGCGGTCGTCGTCTCGTCGAGGCTGAGCCAGAGGGTGTCGGCATCGTGGCGCCACAGGTTGTAGCCCGCCTCGCGGGCGGCGGCGACGATCTCGTCGGCGCGACCCGGGACGCTCACCCGCAGAGTGTCAAAGTACGGGCCGTCGGCGAGCTCAACTCCCCCGCTCGCGAGCGCTTCGGCGAGGCTCACCGTCTTGGCGTGCACCTCTTCGGCGATCATCTTCAGGCCCTCGGGACCGTGGTACACCGCGTACATCGAGGCCATCACGGCCAGGAGCACCTGGGCGGTGCAGATATTGCTCGTCGCGCGATCGCGGCGGATGTGCTGCTCGCGGGTCTGGAGGGCGAGCCGGAAGGCCGGGGCGCCGACCGCGTCGACGGAAACGCCGACGAGTCGCCCGGGGAGCGAACGCTCCAACCCGAGGCGGACCGACATGTACCCGGCGTGCGGACCGCCAAAGCCCATCGGGACCCCGAACCGCTGGGTGGTGCCGACGGTGACGTCGGCGCCCCACTCGCCGGGCGGCGTCAGGAGAGTCAGCGCGAGCAGGTCCGCGGCGGCGGTGAGCAGGGCCCCCACCTCGTGCGCGGCGTCGGCGAGCGCGCCCCACGCGTGAATTTGGCCATCGGCCGACGGGTATTGGACGAGGACGCCGAAGACGTCCTGGTCGCCGGCCGCTGCGCGCAGCTCCTCGGCCGTTGTGACTCCGCTCAGATCGGCGACAACCACCGGCAGGCCCAGGGGCTTGGCTCGGGTCTGGAGCACGGCAAGGGTCTGGGGGAAGACGTGCTCGTCGACGAGGAGCACAGCGTCGCGCGACACCTTGCTGGCGCGCCGCATCAGGGTCATGGCCTCGGCGGCCGCGGTGCCCTCGTCGAGCAGGGACGCTCCGGAGACGGTGAGCCCGGTGAGGTCGGAGACCACGGTCTGGAAGTTGAGCAGCGCCTCGAGGCGGCCCTGGGAAATCTCGGGTTGGTAGGGGGTGTAAGCGGTGTACCAGGCGGGGTTCTCGAGGACATTGCGCTGGATCACCGCGGGGGTGATCGTCCCGTAGTAGCCGAGCCCGATGAGGGAGGTGACGACCTCGTTGCGGGCGGCGATCCCCCGCAATTGGGCGACCACGGCGGCTTCGGACGGCGCCGCCTCGATCGTCAGGGACTGCGTCTGGCGAATCGCACCGGGCACGGCGGCGTCGGTCAGGGCGTCGAGACTGTCGTGGCCGACGACCCCGAGCATCTGCTCAAGGTCCTCCTCACGTGGCCCGATGTGGCGGCCGACGAAGGCGGCAAGGGGTGAGTCGCTCATGAGGCGTCCTTTCGTATGGCACGGGCGAACAGCCTCCCCTTCTGTGGCGGATAGACCGTTCCAGAGGTGCCTGATCCGTGAGGTCCTTGGCGCCTGAGAGGTTCCGGGGAGTTTGCCCCTTCGGCGCCCCTTGACGCGCTCGGCGCATCAGCGGGGACTCTCCCCCACGGGGTGTACGGCAGAGGTAAGCCTAACAGCGACGGCGCTTAGGCACCGCGCGCGCGACGACGGGCGCCCACCTCATCACCCGGGACCTCGGGGATCTCGGCGGGCTCGTCATCGAAGCGCTCGCTCGGCATCTCCAGCAGCGATCCCTCGACCTCGCGCCAGACCCGGCCGACGGCAATACCGAAGACGCCCTGGCCGCCCTGGACGAGGTCGATCACCTCGTCGGCGGAGGTGCACTCGTAGACACTCGCGCCGTCGCTCATCAAGGTGATCTGGGCGAGATCGGCCACGCCCCGCTCGCGCAGGTGGGTGATCGCGACCCGGATCTGTTGCAGGGAGACCCCGGTGTCGAGCAGTCGCTTCACGACCTTCAGGACGAGGATGTCGCGGAATCCATAGAGCCGCTGGCTCCCCGAACCGGCCGCGCCCCGCACCGACGGCTCGACCAGACCGGTGCGCGCCCAGTAGTCGAGCTGGCGGTAGGTGATGCCAGCGGCCTTGCACGCGATCGGCCCGCGGTAGCCGCGGTCATCGCGAAGATCGGGAAGGTCATCGTCGAAGAGGACCGCCTGCATGCTGCCGGGAGGGGTCGACGTGCCGTCGGGGGTGTCTGCCACCGCGGTCCTCCTGAAAAAGAAAGAATGGTTCGCGACATGTTACTCACGCTGCGTGTTAATGACGGTACGTCGGGCCCCCACTCGGGTCAACGACCGCCGCGCGGCGGCGTTTCACTTCGTCACGTCACGATTCGGTCGCGGGGCCCTCTTCGGTCGTCTCGAAATCCTCGGGACTCACCTCGTCGAGGAACTCCTTGAACTTTTCGACCTCGTCCTCTTCGGTGGACGACTCGACCCCGACCTCGTCCAAAAGCTGTTCTGGCGCAAGGATGTCCGCACCGACGCGGACAGCGAGGGCGATGGCGTCCGACGAGCGCGACGAGATCTCGGTCCCATCGTCGAGGACGAGCGTCGCGTGGAAGACCCCGTCGAGGAGTTCATCGATGTGCACCCGAGCAAGGCTCCGCCCCACCGCGCCGATGACATCGACGAGCAGATCGTGGGTGAGCGGTCGAGGCGGGACGACGCCTTCCTGCGCGAAGGCGATCGCGGTCGCCTCGGCGGCGCCGATCCAGATCGGCACATAGCGGCTCCCGTCGCGCTCGCGCAGGAGCACGATCGGTTGGGAGGTGGGCATTTCCACCCGGACCCCGAGGACATCGAGCTGCTTCACCTGCCCACCGTAACCCGTGGACCTGAGACCGGACTAGCGGTGTCGCAGCGCCCTCTTGACCATGGCGACGTGGAGCGCGAGGCAGTCGGCCGCGACCTGGGCGGCGACGGTTTCGTCGTCGAGCCCCTCGGTCCCGGCGACCCCACCGTGCAGCCCCCTTCGTCCAAGGACATGCTCGACGAGGTCGACCTCCCGATCGGCGGCGGTGCGAAACGGTCGAAGGTGGCGCACGTCAATCCCAGCGGCGACGAGGGCGCCCGCGGCGCGCGCCGCGTCGAGGTCATCGGCGCCGAACCATCCGTCCTCGGCGGAGATCAGGCCGTACGAGACGAGTTCGCGCAACGTGCCGCGATCGATCCCGGCTTGCTCCTGCAGCTCGGCCGAACGGAGCCGAAGGGGGCGAACCTGGCGCAGCGCGTCAGCATCGGGAAGGGCGGCGGCCTCCCCCGCCGTCACGGCCGGTGCCGTGGCTCCCCCTTCGCTCACCTCAAGACCCCGATCGAGGGCATCGAGCCGCTCACCGATGACCTTCAGCGGCCAGAAGCGGTCGCGCTGCCAGGTGAGGATCAGCCGGAGCCGGTCGAGATCGCTGCGGGCGTACTTGCGATAGCCCGAGGCGGTGCGATGCGGATTGATCAGCCCTTCGGTCTCGAGATAGCGAATCTTCGAGATCGAGATGTCGGGGAAGTCCCCCTTCAGCGCATCAAGGACCGCCCCGATCCCGATCAGACCGCGCGGGGTCGAAGGCACCGGTACCGCAGCAGACGCGCTCAGGCGGTCCCGGCGTAGAAGACGAGCCGGAACTTGCCGATCTGCACCTCATCGCCGGTCGTGAGCGGGCTCGCGTCGATCCGCTCGCGGTTGACGTAGGTGCCATTGAGCGAACCCACGTCACGCACCGAGAAGCCCTCGCCCTCCCGGCTAAAGACGGCGTGCTTGCGCGAGACGGTGACGTCGTCGAGGAAGATGTCGCTGTCCGGGCCGCGCCCGGTCGTCACCTCGGCGTCGTCGAGCAGGAAGCGGGCGCCGGTGTTGGGGCCCCGCAGCACGATCAGCAAAGCCGTCCCGGCACGCAGCGCCTCGACGGTCGCCTGCTCCTCGCGCGAGAGGAAGTAATCGATCTCGTGCGCGTCGCTCTGGGGCGGGTGCGGCAGGCTCTGAAATGTCTGAGTCTGCGGATCCTGCCGGGGCGTCTCGTCGTGGCCGGTCATCCGGTGCCTCCTGGTGGTGCTCTTGGAGATTGAAGACTACGCGAGAGCGCTTGGGCGCGCTCACGCAGTCAGGGGAAAGGTCGAGATCAGCTGAGCTGGGCTTGGTACGCCTCGGCGTCGAGGAGCCCGTCGGTGTCGACACCGTCGGCAAGCTCGACCTCGTACATCCAGCCCTCGCCATAGGGGTCGCTGTTGACGAGCTCGGGGGTGGCCTCGAGAGCCTCGTTGACGGCCGTGACGGTGCCGTCGAGGGGAGCGTAAAGGTCCGAGACCGACTTGGTGGACTCCACCTCGCCGCAGGACTCGCCGGCACTCACCGCGTCACCGACCGCGGGCAGGCTGACGTAGACGACGTCACCGAGCGCCTCCTGGGCATAGCTCGTGATCCCGACGCGGACGGTCTTGCCCTCGCCCGAGCGCAACCACTCGTGGTCGGAGGTGTAGCGCAGGTCGGCGGGGTACTCGGCGTCGCTCATGGCTCTCCTTGGGTCAGCGTGAACCGTCGGGTGACGGCTCCGGCACGGGCTGAGCGTAACGAGGCGATGAAAGCTCGTGCAACGCGTCCACGTTCACCGACTCAAACTGCTCGATAGCGATCCTGCCACCCAGCCCGCGCACGGTCTCACCGACTCCCCCAGGGATCTCCATCGCGGTGCTCATTGTCTGGGCATTACCGATGACCGTGAAGACATAGGGCGAACGCAGCGGCTTGCCATCGGCGAGGACCGTGCCATCGCGATCGGTGAAGTAGCTCGCCGCGACGAGCCGGACATTGCCGACCTGAATCGCCTCGGCGCCGGCGTCGCGCAACTCCTGCAGGGTGTCGAGCAGGGTGGCCGCGGTGACCTTGCCCTGCGGGTCGGTGATCGTCAGGGTGATGCCCGGTCCGCTGGCCCGCGAGGTGCCCGCGAGGATCCCGAGCGCATCGAGGCGCTCTTGGGCGGCCCGTGCGGCCTGCTCCTCGTCGCCCTGGCTGCCGACGAGGTCACTGCGCGTGCGCTCCAGATCGGTGATCTCGTCATCGAGCCGTGAGCCGTTCTTGGTGACATCGTCGAGGATCCGCACGAGTTCGTCTTGGCGCAGATCTTCGAGGCCCATGGCCTGGGTCTGGCGCACCTGGGTCGCGATCGCAAAGCCCAGGAGGCAGGCGAGGGCAAGGGCGAAGAAGTTGGCGCGGGTCGCCCGCGGCCGGGCGATCAGATAGAGGCGGCGCCACCGGTCCGAGGACAACGGGGTAGCCGGTGGGACCGGTGGGCGCTCGTCCGCTGGCGCCTCGCCCCCTTCTGGCGCGGCCTGATGATCGCCCTGCGGGGGATCGCGACGGATCGACATCATCTGGGTCGGCTCGTCGTCGGGCGGGTTCGGCCCCGGTGGATTGGTCGTCATGCGCTGAAGAGGTGACGGCGGATGGAGGCGACGTTGGAGAAGATCCGCACGCCGAGGACCACGATGACGCCGGTCGAGAGCTGCGAGCCGACGCCCAGCTGGTCACCGAGGAAGACGATGAAGGCCGCGACCACCACATTGGAGAGGAAGGAGACGACGAAGACCTTGTCGTTGAAGATCCCATCGAGGGTGGCGCGGACCGCGCCGAAGACCGCGTCGAGGGCGGCAATCACGGCGATCGGGAGGTACGGCTGGAGCCAGATCGGGACATCGGGCTGCAGGACGAGGCCGATGACGACGCCGGCGATGAGGCCGATGGCAGGGATCACGGGGTGCTCTCCTTGGTCGGCGCCCGCTTGGGTGCGGGCGCAGCGCGGCCGTCGGGGACGACCGTGGCGTAGCGGGTGGTGCTGGCGACGGCACTCGGCAGGGTGAGTTCCTGCTGAGTCGTCAGGCTGGTCGGAATGCGGTAGTTCTGCCGCAACCCATCGAAGTAGGCGCCGGCGCTGCCCTGCGCGAAGTCGGTCCGCAGGGACTCGGAGTCCCCGATCGCATCGATGGTGTAGGGCCGATTGAGCGGGCGGAAGTTCACCAGGATCGCGTCGCCCGCGAAGCGGATGGCCGAGCGGGACGTGAGCCGCTGGCCGTTGATCGAGATGCCCTCGGCGCCCGCCGCCCACAGGCCATTGGTGATGATCTGGAGGTCACGGCTGAGCACCCGCCCTTCGTTGGAGGCATTGGAGCGGGGGTCGCCATCGGCGCTCGTGCCGCTGCCGGGGGCATCGTCGAGGGTGAGGCGCACGCCGGGGCCGCTCACGGGGACCAGTCCATTGACGGCGCGCAGGTCCTGGAGTTGCTGTGCACCTGGGGCACCTGGGTTGAGCCGCCCCGTGGCCCGGTCGATCTGCTCTTGCAGGTCGCGGACGGTGTCGGAGCGTTCGTCGACGAGGTCCTGTTGAGCCTCGATCTGCCGGATGAGCTCGGCGCGGGCGTCGGCCCTGCTGGATTCGCGCGTGCGCAGGGCCGCCGAACTGATGCCGATCACGATCCCGGTGATGAGCAGGAAGACGAGCAGCCATGGCGCCCGCCAGCCGGTCGCGGGCGGGCGGCCCGCCGCGGTGCGCTTGTCGGCAGCGGCCTGGTAGCCGGGGTCCAGGGGACGCTTCAGCATCGAGGTGATGAGGGTCATCGAGGCATCCACCGGGGGCTTGCTGCCCGGGTGCCCGGGATTAGTGGACACGCTCACCGCCGCTCTGTGCCCGGATCGCGGCGACCTGCACGGCGTAGACGACGACGGAGACCCAGTAGAGGACCATCCCCCACCAGGCGAAGGCCCATCCCACCGGCCGTGAGATGTCGGCCAGGGTGCCGGTGCCAGCGGCGAGGAGCAGAAGGGGGAAGGCGTAGAGCAGGCAGGCCGTCGCGGCCTTCCCGACGAAGTGGACGGGCAACCCCTTCGACCGCTCGTCACGCACGGTCAGCAACATGATCGACAGGAGCACATCACGGGCGATCAAGATGGCGACCACCCACCACGGGATGACCTCTCGGTAGGCGAGCCCGAGCACGGTGGTGAAGATGTAGAGCCGATCGGCGATCGGGTCGAGCATCGCGCCGACCCGGGAGGTCATCGCGAACCGGCGGGCGATCCAGCCGTCGAGATAGTCGGTGATCCCCGAGGCCATCAAGATGATCACGGCGAGGCCGTCGCGCTCGGTGAGGAGAGCCCACAAGAACAGTGGGACGCCGAGCAGGCGAAGGGCGGAGAGCAGGTTGGGGAGGGTCCACAGGCCACCCGCGCGGGCGGGCGGGGAGGTACCGGTCGTGCTGCTCACCCGAGCAGCCTAAGCGCTGCCTGAGACACTACGGCGCATGACGTCCGCTCATCCGCGCCGTGTACTGAATCTTGACCTAGACCAGTTGCGCTCCCGCTCGAGCATCAAGTGGCGCCTCTACGACTCCGATGTGCTGCCGCTCTGGGTGGCCGAGATGGACGTGCTCCCCGCCCCGGCGGTCGTTGAGGCCCTGGAACGGGCGGCTCGGGAGGGCGATCTCGGCTAGCCGAGGTGCCCTAAACACACTCACCTGTGATCATGCGCGTGTGCGCAGTTCCAGTGTATCGGTCACTCAGGAGGATGCGGGAGGTTCCCTGATGATGTCGTCGCCGTACGGATTCGTGATCGTGCGGCGAACGGCTGATGACGACGGTGCGGCGGCTAACACATGGTGACGTGACTCTTGCGCCAGTCTGGAAGGTAGAACTATCGGCCAGGCGGGGCTATCCTCTCTTGGCAGTGCCAAGCCGACCACCGTGACCGTGGGCACCCATATCCTTGCCGAGTTATCTAGGTCGATTCTTGGAAATTATCCAGAGCTTGGTCTATCTGGGCCTCATGTCCTGTCATAAGGTGCCCGCCGTTCTCGAATGCGATGAACGTGGCCTCAGGGAATCTCTTCGCGGCGCGTTCCATGTCCGAGAAGTTCACCAGCTTGTCGTCTTTAGCGTGAAGAATGAGCGTCGGGACCGTCAGGTCTTCGATCGGGTAATCGTCGAAGTTCCTGGCCATATCCGGGTTGCTGACAGTCGCGTCGAGCAATACCCCGCTTCGACGCTGATCAACGGGCAACATGCCCTCGATCGTCCGCGGCTCCATGCCCATGGTGAGCTTGAACAACGGACTGATGAGAAACATCCCCCAGTTGCTGACGAGAAGTTTCGGCGGCCCCTGGTACGCCCGGTACTTCTCGGGTTTGCTCGTGAGCGGCGGCGCGGAGCAATACAAGATAAGACCTCGTGTACGATTCGGATAATCGAGCGCGAAGCGAATCGCCGCCGTTCCACCTGCCGAGGTCCCCAACACGTACGCTCGGTCGATCTCTAGAGCATCAAGCAGTTCTACGAAAGCCGCAGCTTGTTCCCGAGGGCTGCCATCACCCGACACATCGCTTCCTGGATATCCGAAGCGGGACGGCGCGATGACTCGGTTGCTGGCCGTACGATTCCGACACGTCTCGAACGCCTGGTCATACCCACCGAATATTCCGTGGCTGCACAGAACCACCTCTCCTACGCCCTCATCGACATAGGTCATCTCTCCATAGGACAGCGTGACGGTTTTGCAGCGATAGGCCGACAAACGAGACCGCGCGTTCTTCAGGGCGATTCTGCATCGTAGGGCCTGGACAAGCACATACAAGAGGACAACGCCACTAACCGCAGCAAGGAGCATCTTGGTCATCTACTCGTCCCCCTTTTCCGCTCACGATGCTGCCGAAGGCGAAGAATGAAGAGATGAATGGTCTTCGCCACACCATACCCAATCGCAACCGCGACAGTAGAGTATGGAACCGTCTACTGCGGCACGCTGACGAACGATACCGAAGCGCCGTGCTCCGCTGCTCGTCCATCCTACAATCCTCGGGCTGGCCCCTGGTGTCGTGGGTCGCTGTGGGGGTCACGCTCTACCGGCTCTGATAGTTGCCGCTCTCGCCTGGCCGTCCGTCGTCGCTGGTGCTCTTGATCGGCTCGCTTCGTCTTGATGCGCTCGGTGGCTTCATCGATGGGGAGCCTGCGGAGTTCGTCGGCTTCCGCCCGGAGGATGGCGACTCGGGTCGTGGCGTCTCTTGCGAGGCTGTGCGGGCTGGGTGCACGTATCCCATGATAGGCGCGGCGGGCTGGCTCGGCTCCGTACTCATTGACCAGCAATGCCAGGCGTTCCCGCTGGTGCCGCTGCTGCGTCGCCTTTCGTTCAGCGCGTACTGTTTCGACAGCGCGGTCGGCGTCGGTCACGCGGGGGTCGCTCTCGGCTCGTCGTGCCGCTGCCTGTGTCGCCCACCCGGGCAGCGTCTCGTCGGTGCGGGGCGGCTCGCCACCCCAAGCGTCGTGTACCTGCGCTCGTCGTGTCTGGGTCTGCTCGGTCACGGCCTGATGCTCGTTCCTGGCCTTGCGTCTGCCGAACCGTCCGACTGCGGCAAGCCGACCACGGGCAGCGGCCTCGTCCTTGACCGCAGCGAGGTAGGCTGCACCGTCGCGCTCGGCTTGCTCCATGAGGGGTGCGGCAACCTTGGCACGCACCTGCTCGGCGGCTTCCTCGACCTTGCGGAGCACATCAGCGGTCTCTTCGTCCTCAGCATGGTGGGCGGCGCGTTGGGTATCGAACTTCGCGGCGATCTGCTCCCACCGCTCCGCCGCCCGCTCTGCACGCTCGGTCTCGTGGTCAAGGCGGGCGAGTTCTTCGGTGACCAATCGCGCCGGGCCGTCTGCGATGAGGCCGCGTACCGCTTCGGTGGCCTGTCGTGTGGCGTGGTCGAGGCCCCGGTCTGCGGGGTCGCGTTCCATCGCCTCGATGAACTGCGCCCGCGCGTCGGCCATGTCTGCGGCCGCGACATGGAGCCAGTTCGCCTCTCGGCCGCGGGTCATGCCGACGTAGACGCCTGCCGCGCTGGTGGCCTCCGACAGCACCGTGTGAGAGCTGCCCACGGTTGCGCCTTGGACGCCGTAGGCAGTCGCGGCATAGGACAGGTGCGCATGCTCACCCACATACTCGGCGGGCAGGGTGACGGTGCGGGGGTTCTTGCGTCCGCTCGCGGCTTCGCGGGCGTACACGGTGCCGTCGTTAGTGACGTGCTGGACAATCCACTGTTGCCGGTTCGCCACGCCGAGGGCGGTGTCGTTCTTGCGAGTCTGGATGAGATCACCGGCCCCGATGGGGAGGCCGTCACTGCCGGTCGCCGTCATAGTGTCGTCAACTTCGCCGGACTCGACCCGTCCGGCCCGGATGCGCTCGTTCACCGCAGCGGCCTCGTCGTTGGTCGCCACCGTGATGGCTTCGCCGTCACGGGCTTGGTCGGTGATGCGGTCGCGGGCGGCTCCCTCGTCTGCGTGCAGCGTGACGAGACCCATAACCGCGAGACGGTCGAACACCTCGCCGGGCTTGGTACGGTCACGCATCCGCAACGTGAGCGCCGCGAACTCGGCATCGGAGAACCTGTGCAACTCGGTCATGTCGTAGGTGCGGCCCCTGATCTGCGCGGCCATGTCGAGCACACCGCCACGACCGACAGCGGGGAGTTGAGCGCGGTCGCCCACGAGCGCGACCGTCGCCCCCGCCTCGGCAGTCACCGTGAGGAGGACGCGAGCGGTGTCTTGGCCGAGCATCCCGGCCTCGTCCACGATCACGCGCATGCCCCGCGCGAGCCGCGCGTCTTCGCGCGGGCCGGTGTAGGTGCGCCCGTTCTCGGGGTCGGTATCGCCAGGGGCGAGGCGTGTCCATACGCCGTCGCTGTTCCACCGCCACCCGTGCGCATGCACGAGCGTCGCAACGCTCGTTGCGGGCACCCCGAGTTCTTCATGCGCGACCTGCGCCGCGCGCAGCGTCGGCGCAACCACCCGCGACGCACGCCCGTGCTCGGCAGCGACGGTGATCGCGGTGCGCAGCATCGTCGTCTTCCCACTCCCCGCCGCGCCCTCCACGATCACCAAAGGGTCGGTCGAGGCAACCGCCGCAGCCGCGAGGGTCTGTCCTTCATCGAGTCCAGCCGTTCGCGCGGCTTCGGTCACGTCGGGATGATCCGGCTCCCGCTCCGGCGTCGCGGCGGCGAGCTGGTCGCGCAGCGCGGTCTCGGCAGCAACCACGCTCAGGCTAGTCAGGTGCGCGACATGCTCCGGCGTCGGCGCGCCTGGCGGCAAGACTGAGAGGCAGTCCGAGACGGCAAGCTCGGTCGCCAGGGTGATGAACTCCCGCAACTCGGCGGACGTCGCCTGCACGCCTGCCTCAGTGGTGATGCGGGTGACGTGCTCCTGGATCGTGTGCCGCGTCCACGCCGACGAGTCTGCGGCGCTCCGGTCGAGCGCGCGCGATGCGACTTCCTGCACTGCGAGGTCATCTACCGAGACCGCCCGTTGCGCGGGTCGTCGCTGCTGTAGGGCGGGGTTGTATCCGGCGTCGCGGAGTTCTTGCTGCCACCATTCCTCGTTCTTGAGGTCTGCGGGCTTCTTCCCGGGCCGCTGGCGCGTCCAGGCGATGCCCTGCAACCTCGCCGTCATCACCGGGCCCAGTACTTCACCCGGATGCAGCGCTTCCCATTCAGCTTCGAGCCGGTCCAGGTTGCGCCTGATCTGCGCCGACCGCTTCGACATCACCCCGTTGAACGGCTCCAATTCCGCTACTTCACCGGAGGCGGGATCGAGCGTCAGGCCATGGTCGGCGAGGGTCTTGGCCAACTCGGGATGTGCGGCGATCACGGCGGTGCCCATCGCGCGGATCGCGCCCTGCTGCTTGAACAACGCCGCCGTATCGAGCGCCCGCCACTTCCCAGCCGCCCACACCCTCGTGCCGATCTGCATATGGATATGCCGGTGCGGATCGCCAGCACGGGAGGCCTTGTGCCGGATACCGACGACCTGCATCCGCTCGATGGGAATGATTTCACGGGCGTCACGCGGGCCGACCCGCGTCACAGAGTGCTGACCGAGCCAACGCCGTATCTCGGCCAGGGCATCCTGCTGCGCTGCATCGAGGGCATCGGAGACTTCCGGGTGGAGGGCAGCCGCGACGGACAGACTCTTGGGGGCGTTGATCGTCATCTCCGCGAACAACGGCGAACCCTTCGTACCCACCGCTGCCGCGCGCGGGGTGCCCATCTGCTCGCCCGTGACCGGATCGCGCCAGTCCACCCACCCCTCATACTCGTCGGCAGTCAGGGATCGAGTATCGGTGGCTTCGCCCGTGTTGTCGAGCACCGCGTAGTCGGCTACGGCGTCATCCGCGCCGAGGTAATACTCGTCGGCGCGGGAGCGGTCGGCCTCGACATATCTGCGCGCGGCAGAACCGCTGCCGCGGAACAGGATCACCCCGCCCTTCACCTCGGCCTCCCTCATGAGTCGTCTCATGAGGGAGGTGCGCACGCCCCACCCACGGTGGCATACGTGCATTTTGAAGAACAGGGGTGGTGTTCGGGTTGGTAGAGAGCGGGAAGCGTGAGCCAGTGGGCTTGGCGGTTGACCGCGAGAGCCTTGATCGAAGAACTGTGAGTGACTAACATTTGGACTATGGATCGTTGGGATCGGACGCATGAGGCGCTGAGGCAGGCCGCGTTGGAGCTGTTCACGGAGCACGGGTATGACGCGACGGGCACGGCTCAGATCGCGGCGCGTGCCGAGGTGAGCGAGATGACACTGTTCCGGCACTTCTCGTCCAAGGAAGCGTTGTTGCTCGCCGACCCGTTCGATCCGCTGATCGCGGAGGCGGTTCGCGCACGACCCAAGGACGAGCCGCCGATGCGGGCTGTGGCGGAGGGCATCCGGCAGACATGGGCCGAGGTCGATGCCGAGAGTATTGCCGCCCTGCGTGTCCGTCTGCGGATGGTGGTGGCCGCGACCAGTCTCCGGGGAGCGGTGGAGCGCAACAGCGAGGCGACGATCACCGCCCTGAGCGGTGCGCTTTCGGATCGGGGCGTCGCTCCGGTCGCGGCTCGGGTTGCGGCGACTGCGGTGATTTCCGGGTTGAGCGTCGCGCTGCTGGATTGGGCGCAGTCTGAGCATGCCGCTCCGGGCGACGCGCTGGCCCGCGCTCTCGACGTCCTGGGAGGTGCGGCTAGTGCTTGAGTTCGAGAACGTCGGCCTGCGCTTCCGAGGCGGCGCGGGTGTGGAGCATCTCACGTTCCGCGCCCTGCCGGGCGAGATCGTCGCCCTGATCGGTCTGAATGGTGCGGGTAAGACGACGCTGATGCGGCTCGCGCTCGGGATGCTCCGTCCTCAGCGCGGCACGGTACGACTGTTCGGCGAGTCGCTGGAATCTGCCCCTACATCGACTTGGGCGGGGGTCGGGGCATTGATCGAGATGCCGCTGGCCTACCCCGAGCTGACCGTGCGGGAGAACTTGCGTATCGCCTGCCTCTTGCACGGCACCGACCCCGACCGGGTCGAGCACTCGCTGGACGCCTGGCGGCTGACGCCGGTCGCTGATCGCCGGTTCCGCCGTCTCTCCCTCGGGAACCGGCAGCGCGTCGGCCTCGCCGCCGCGCTCCAACACGACCCGAGGCTGATCGTGCTGGACGAGCCGAGCAACGCGCTCGATCCCGCGTCGGTGATCCTGCTGCGCGACCAGCTCACCCGCCGCGCCGGAGAGGGGTCGGCGGTCCTGGTCAGCAGCCACCACCTGGACGAAGTGGCACGGATCGCGGATCGCGTGCTGCTGATGAACGCGGGTCGCTTGATCGGGGAACTCCACACCACCAGCCCCGACCTCGAACGCGCCTTCTTCGAGCGCATCCGAGAAGACGACGAACACCATCTGAGAGCCGGGGAGGTTGCACGATGAACGCGGCGATCCGTGTCGAAGCTCTCAAACTTGTGCGCTCCCCGGTCGGCATGATCGGCACCCTCGCCCTCGTCGCAGGTACGCTCGCGCTGCTGGGCGGGATCACTGTGGCTCTGGCGGACGGCAACCCGGAGCTGACGGCCAAGGCCGGTGCTGCGGCGACGCTGGACTGGAACGGCCTGCTCGCCGGCGCCGCGCAGATCACCGCCGCCGGAGGACTCCTCGGCTTCGGCGTCGTGCTGTCCTGGATGTTCGGCCGCGAGTTCACGGACGGCACGATCACCGGCCTGTTCGCGCTCCCCGTCAGCCGCAGCCGGATCGCGCTTGCCAAACTGACGGTCTATACCGCGTGGTCGATCGCGGTCAGCGTTGTGCTCACGCTCGGCATCCTCGCCCTCGGACTTCTGCTCGGCTACGGCACCCCGACCGCCGACGACTGGGGAGGTCTCGCCAGGCACGGCGCGCTCACCATGTTCACGGCCGCAATCGCCGTTCCCGTGGCGTGGATCGCCTCCGTGACACGCTCGATGCTCGCCTCGGTCGGCGGTGCGATTGCCCTCGTCATCATCGCCCAGGTCGGAGCCCTCGCCGGAGCCGGAGGATGGATGCCTCTCGCAGCTCCCGCGCTCTGGGCAATGAGCAGCGGCACTGCCGTGACTCCTGTCCAGCTCGCCCTCGCAATCGCGGTCGGCATCGTCTTCGCGGCACTCACCTGCGCTGCCTGGGCACGACTCCAACTCAACCGATAACCGCTGCGTCCACAGCGAGCGGAGGCCTGTGGCCTTGACGAGAATCTGAACGTACGTTTAGACTCATGAACATGCGTTCAGTAGATTCGAATGACCTGACGACTCGTGCTCGCATCCGCAATGCGGCGATCGAGCTGATCGGTACCCACGGGTTCGAGCGGGCGAGTATGCGGATGATTGCCCAGGCTGCCGGGGTGAGCCCTGCGCTGGTCGTTCACCACTTCGGCGATAAGGACGGGCTCAGAGCAGCCTGCAACGCGCATGTCTCGGCCATGTTCACCGTCGAGCGCGTGGGCGCGAACGGGGCTCCTTCCTTGGACTCCATCCGAGCCGCATTGAACGATTGGGAGGCAAACGGCCCAGCGTTGAACTATCTCGCGCGGATGCTCTCGGACGATGACTCTCGCTCAGTGGACGAGCTGTTCGACAGCCTCCTGCAAGGCACACTCCAAGTCGTTCAGGATCAGGAGCGAGCCGGGGTGATCCATCCGCAAAGCGATCCGAATGTTACCGCTCTGCTCCTCACGGGCCTCGGCCTCGCACCCCTTGTTTTGAGCCGTCACTTCGCTCGTTCCCTCGGGGCCGACGAACTCACACCTACGGCTCTCGCCCGCATCACCATCCCCCTGCTGGAACTGTTCACCCACGGCTTCTACAAGGACGACTCGATCCTTAACGCAACCAAGTCCGCGATGGAGAACCAGGAGAAGAAGTGACCATGCCTCCGATCATTCAATGCGAGAAGCTGACCAAGCGGTTCGGCAACTTGGCCGCCGTTCAAGACCTCGACCTCGAGCTCGAACCGGGAACCGTGCTCGGGTTCCTCGGGCCGAACGGAGCGGGCAAGAGCACCACGATTCGTATGATGCTCGGACTCTCAATGCCAAGCTCGGGCACGGTACGACTCTTCGGCGAAGATCCGCTGCGCAACCGGGCCGCACGCACGCGGGTCGGGTACTCGCCAGGAGAACTCCGCCTCGACGACAGGCTGACCGTGGCCGCGACCCTGAAAAGCTGGGCGCGACTTCGCGGCGGAGTCGATGAGGCGTTCCGCGACAGCCTCATTGACCGGCTCGGGGTGCAAATGGGTCGGCATGTGCGCGGCCCCTCGACCGGAAACAGGCGCAAGCTCGCGCTTGTCGGCGCTTTGATGTCGCGCCCCGAGCTCTTGATTCTCGATGAGCCCACCAATGGTCTCGACCCGCTGGTGCAGAACGAGTTCATGTCAATCCTCGAAGAGGTCACCGCGACTGGCACGAGTGTGCTGCTGTCGTCGCACATCCTCAGCGAAGTCGAGCGGATCGCAGAGCGGATCATCGTCATCAGGGCCGGGGCTGTTGTGGCCGACGGCCCGACTGCGAAACTCCGCAAGGGTGCCGCGCAAGAGTTCCGTGCGGTGTTCGCCGATGCTGTACCCGATCTGTCCGCGCTTGCGTCACTCGCAGGGGTGGGAGCTATCGAGTCTCCGCAGCCGGGCGAGTTGAGGATTCAATGGGCTGGCCCGCCGCGCCCGCTTCTACAAAAGCTCGCCGAGTACGAACTTGAATCGCTTACTGCACCTGAGCCCGACCTTGAGACGGCATTCATGTCCTACTACCGCAGCCAAGACACCACCCCAGCACTTGTGGAAAGGAGCGCATGATGAACGCGGAACTTCTGAACCGGGGCCTCGGCGCACAGCGACGCAGCGCACTCGTCTGGGGCATCGCGCTGCTCATCCTCACGGCATCTGTGCTGGCGGTCTGGCCGTCCATGAACGAATCGGGGTCGCTCGAATCGCTCGTCAGCGGCATGTCGCCCGAACTCATCGCCGCACTCGGCCTCGAAGCACTGGCATCCCCGGCCGGATTCCTGAACGGCAACCTCTACGCGCTCCTCCTGCCACTGCTGTTCGCGGTGCTCGGGATCATGCACATGAACGCCTTGACCGCAGGCGACGAGGATGCCGGGCGGCTGGAACTTCTCCTCGCGCTTCCCGTCAGCAGGGTCAGCGTCTATCTCAACCGCTTCGTCTCCGTCGTCCTTGTGCTGGCTGGCATCGCCCTCCTGGTCGGAGTCACAGTCGGCTTCGGAGCACCTGCCCTGGACATGGAACTCGACACGGAGGGCGTTGTCGCAGCGACCCTGAGCATCTTCCTCCTCGCGCTGCTGCACGCTGCGCTCGCGCTGGCGCTCGCGGGGCTCGGACTGCGCGCCGGGATCGTACTCGCCGGATCGTTCGGGGTGCTCGTACTGGGCTACCTGGTCTACGCGCTGCTCCCGATGATCGAATCACTCGACGGGCTCGCTGCCGCATCCCCCTGGCATTGGGCGCTCGGCGAGAAACCCCTTGAGAACGGGTTCGACGGAACAGGAATCGCCCTGCTCATCGGCGGCAGCATCGTGCTCGCCGTCATCGGGCTGATCGCGATACGACGACGCACCATCAGAACAGCATGACCTCAAGCGTTCAGAGCATGGCGGCTGTGCGATGCAGCTCGCAATCCTCTCGACGCATAACGAGGGCCACCGGGTACGACTGCGTGCGCGTGGTCGTAGTGCGCGACGGCTCTGTTCTCCTTGCCGACGACTCGAAGCTGCGCACTGCCGCTTGTGGGGATGCCGTGCTCATTGCGCCGGGGGCGGTGCTCGGATACGAACCCGAGGGCCAAGTATGCATGACCACGCTTCTGATCGATACCGACTATCTCATCGACCACTTGTTCTGGCAGCACCTCGATCTGATCCCCGACCGCGACGCAGCCCGTGAACTCGCCGCCAGACTCTACCCCGAACCGGTTCAGGTGCTTCGCCTTGGAGAACGCGAGGTCGAACGACTGGGGCCGATCCTCGATGAACTCGCCACCCGAACTAAAGCCGCGCAGGACGCAGCAGGGTACTTCCGCGCCCATGCGCTCCTGATGATGGTGTTGGAAGCGATCACGCCGCATATCCGACACGCAGCAGTCGAAGTACCGCCTCTCACAGCGAGACAACGTGCCGTGCGCATCGCACCACCGCGCTGGCGGGCGTTTCGTCCGGTTCGTCGTGAAGCCGCACGAGTAGCGGCACTCATGCACAGCGACATAGCGCGACACTGGCCACTGGACGCCTTGGCTGCGCATGCTTGTCTCTCGCCAAGCCAGCTCAGCCGAGTATTCAAAGAGGCTTTCGGAATCACGCCGTTGGCGTACCTCTCGATGCTCCGGGTGCAGGAAATGGCGCGCCTGATCCGCGAAACCGACCTGCTCGTAACCGTCATTGCCGAGCGAGTCGGCTGGTGCTACCACAGCGGCGTCGCCTCGCGAGCGTTCCGCCGATACATGGGAGTCACCCCGATTCACTATCGCCGCTACGGGCCACCGACCGAAAGCCGCGAGGGGCCAGGCGTTGCCGTCGCTCGGGCTGCCTGCGACGCGCACCGTGAGGTGTGATGTGACGGGGAGCGGTACCTTTCATGTGCTGACTCATGTGCTACCGACCGCGTAGGGGTGCGTATCGCGGTGGAGTTATCCACAGGCAAGCCTCGCAGAAACCGCGGAATCATGCGGCAGAACGCCGATTCGTGATTTCGTGTGCGAGGGGAAACGGATCAGTTCAACTCCCGTGTCGTCACCGGCATGTGGCGCCCAGACCGTGCCTCATCGCTGACGGGGCGGGCGTGGTGCCGTCGAATCGGCGGCACCAGCGGCGTGCGGATACGGGGTGTACGGTGCCTGCAACTCGCCGTCACCGTCGTTACCGGGGTGACGGTGTGCGAAATTTTCTCGCACCGTCCACGGCCCCGGGAAATTTTTCGGCCCCGTCACGGTGGTGCCAAGTTGACCCCACCGTGCGACCTGGGGTTTCGCATCGTTCGCGGTGGTCGTGAATCACCACCACCGGAGAACTCGCGGTTCCTCGCCCTGAGTGGGGGGTCACGGGGGTGCCGATTCGGCACCACCGTGACCTGCCCCGCTGCGCGGCCCGCGCCGACCGCTCACCCTGTGGATAAGTCTGCATATAGTACCTCAATCGTGCAACGAATACTAGATGTGTGGTCGGGCGGTCGTACCTGTCCTCCATGACGACCACAGCACCGACCACCACGACCACCACCGAACCCCAACCGCCCAGCGATGCCCCCGAGTCGTTCGGGGCGCGCCTGGCCCGGCGCAGCCGCGAGGCCCAGGGCCTCGGGCCGGGGGTGAGCGACCCGACCGTGCTGGCCGAGCTGCGGGAACTGTGCGCCGCACCTCGACCCACGCGGGGAACCGCTGTCACGGCAGGGGAAGGCCCCGCCTCCTGACCGTCGCGTCCAGCCAGGATGCGGGGCCGATAGAGCCTCGCCGGAGGGTCAGGCGCGCCAGACGAACTCGACCCGGCGGGCCAGCACCTCAGCGCGGTGCGCGTCACGGCGGGCGTGGAACGCCTCGACGGTCTCGTTGCGGCGCTTGGGTACGGCGGTCATCATGTCGGCGGGATGGGCGTGAACGAGCACGGCTTGAAGGATCAGGCTGGTCGCCTGGTACTGCCACATCGGGGTTCGCCCGACCCATTCCTTGGCGACGGTGGTCATGTCGATGCCCGGCCCGGCATGCTCGGGTATCGCGGCGGCGTACTCGCGGCGCTTGGCCTCGATCCGTTCCGCGATCCGTGTCCGCTGCCGAACCCACATCGCCTTGTCAATCAGGCCGTCGTAGTGGTCGTCGTCCAGCCTGGCGAGGCGTTCCCGGTCGGCGTCGAGCCTCGCTGCGAGCCCGACCCGCGCCCCCGCGTCCGCGCTCGGGGTTCTCCGGGTGGTGGGGTTGAGGGTGATCTGCTCGAACGTCGCCAGCACCGCCTCCTCCACGAGCCGGGTGATTTCGGCGGAGCGGATCGAGCGGTGGCAGCCGCCCCGTGTGGACTGCACGCACTGGTACACGTCGCCCCGGTGCATCATCGCCCGCCCGCAGTCCGAGCAGCGGATCAGCCCCGAGAACGGATACATGCGCTTCGCCGCCCCGGTGCCGGGCTGATGGAAGTTCCGCGCCTGCTTCCGCGCGTCGAGCACATCGCAGACCTGCTGCCAGGTGTCCTCGTCCAGGATCGCGGGCCAGACCGCCTTCACCTGCATTTGTGAGGTCTTTGCGCGCGTGCCGTCCGGCAGCATCGGCCGGTACTCCCGCACCCCCTTGATCGAGGGGTTGCGCAGCATCAGTTTGAGCGTCCTGTCCGACCACGCGCACCCATGCGTGGTCAGCACCCCGCGCTGATTCCAGTCCTTCTCGATCCGGTACAACGACTCACCCGACAGCACCCGCTGCGCTGCCTCGGCCACCATCGGCCCCGTGACCGGGTCGATGACGAGGTTGCCCGACTCGGCCCGGTACCCGAACGGCACCCGGCCCCCATGCCAAGCGCCCTCAATGGCCTGCTGCTTCGCCGCCCGCGCCACCCGCCGCGCGGTGTCCGCGCTGGACTTGTTCGCCATCGCGACCAGCACCCTGGCCATCGCCACATCCGAATCGGTGTCCAGTCGGAGGGAGCCGGTCACCGAGCGGACCCCGAACCCGGCGAGCACCTTCGCGTCGATCAAGTCCTCCAAGTCCCTCGGGTCGCGTACAGCGCGATCCAGGTCGTAGGCGACCATCACCTGCGCCTGCCCGTCGGCCAGGTGTCGAAGCATGGTGCGGAACTCCGGGCGGATCACCCGCCGCACCCGCTCACCGCTGGGCAACGTGATCGTGCGCTGCTTGAACGCCGACGTGTCATTCTCCCGAAACACCGCAACGACCTCCCAGCCGTGCGCGGCCGCATAGGCGCGGCAGTCGGCCTCCTGCCGATCCACCCCGCGTTCGGTTCCCTCCGGGTCATCACTGATGCGGACGTACACCGCCGCCCGCAACGACGACCCCGGCATCGTGGCCTGTTCCTGCTGTTCCTGCTTGTCGTGGCCCATCTCCGGCCCACCTTCCTGCTCGCAGTGAGAGGTAGGTGCGTTTACAGAACCTCGGCTATCCGGTGGCCGGTACCTACCTGGAAGCGGTCGCGCGCTGGACGGAGGCCGCGTGGGGGTGGCGCAGTGATCCGGGAGCGAGCCGGCTCGTGACCGATGTCATGAGTGGAGTCGGGCACGCGCTCTCGGCGGTCACCGACCCTGGCGACCCGGTCCTGATCACGGTGCCGGTCTATCCCCCCTTCCACTGGGTCGTGAAGGACATCGGGCGCGAACTCGTGATGGTCCCCCTTCTTACCTCGGGCCGCTTGGATCTCGACGCGCTCGGTGACGCGATGGCCGCGGCACGTCGGCGGGCGCCGCGAGCGGCGCTACTTCTTGCGAGCCCGCACAATCCCACGGGGGTCGCCCACACTGCGGCCGAACTCGAAGCGGTCATGGCCCTCGCCGATCAGCACGACGTGAGCGTCGTGGTCGATGAGATCCACGCTCCCCTGGTCCTGCCGGGGGCCGAGTTCGTGCCCGTCCAGACCGTGTCGGGCGGGTCGCGGGCGATCAGTGTCATCTCTCCGGCGAAGGGGTGGAATCTCGCGGCGCTGAAATCAGCGGCCATCGTCCCCGGCGCCGACGCCACCGCCGCGATGACCCGGGTGCCTCCGCTGGCGAGTTTCAGCGCGAGCCACATGGCGGTCCAGGCGCACGTGGCGGCGATGGATCACGGTGCGGACTGGCTCGCCGATCTGGTGAGCGATCTCGGCGCCAACCGGAGCCTGCTCGCGGACCTTCTCGCCGAGCACCTACCGGATGCGCGCTGGCAACCGCACGAGGCGACCTATCTCGCGTGGCTGGATCTCACGGCCTACGGTCTCGGTGATGACCCCGCAGCGGCGCTCCTCGATCGGGCTCGGGTCGCGCTCAACCCTGGACCGAGCTTCGGCCCAGGGGGCGAGGGTTTTGTCCGCATCAACACCGCGACCTCCCCCGAGATCCTCACCGAGGCGATCATCCGGATTTCGGCCGCGCTCTAGCGCGAAACACAGCCCCATCCGTTGTCCCCGGAAACTCCCGTTTTCCCCTGGAGTTCCAGGAGAAAACTGGAATTTCCCGGGACCCGGGCAACCCCGCCGGGCGGAGGCGGGGCGCTGAACTTCCCCAGAAAATCCGAAAGTCCCGGGGAGTTCCAAGAGATAACTGGAACTTCCCGGGACCTTCGCGAAAACGTCGGGCTGACAGGATTTGAACCTGCGACCCCTTGACCCCCAGTCAAGTGCGCTACCAAACTGCGCCACAGCCCGTTTCGTGCTCGCCAGGCGAGCCTGCGTCACCTTAGCGCAGCGATCCGGCTTCGACCGAATCGGGTCGGGGGCCTCCCCTCCCGGCGAGCAGGCGCGTTAGCGCCGACGCTTCTCGCGGACCCGAACCGACACCTCGATGGGGGTCCCCTCGAAGCCGAACTCCTCGCGAATCCGCCGCTCGAGGAAGCGGCGGTACCCCGCCTCGATGAAGCCACTGGCGAAGATCACGAAGCGCGGCGGACGCGTCGAGGCCTGGGTGGCGAAGAGGATGCGCGGCTGCTTCCCACCACGCACCGGGTGCGGGTGCGCAGCGACGATCTCGCCGAGCATGGCGTTCAGGCGCGACGTCGGGATCCGGGTGTCCCAGGACGCGAGTGACCGCTCGAGAGCCGGGACCAACTTTTCGACGTGGCGCCCGGTCTGCGCGGAGATGTTGACCCGCGGCGCCCACTGCACCTGCACGAGTTCGCGCTCGATCTCGCGCTCTAAGTAGTAGCGGCGTTCCTCATCGAGCAGATCCCACTTGTTGTAGGCGATCACGAGCGCACGCCCGGCCTCGACGACCTGGCCGATGATCCGCAGGTCTTGCTCGGCGATGCTCTGCTCGGCGTCGATGAGCACGACCGCGACCTCGGCCTTTTCTAGCGCGGTCTGGGTGCGCAGCGAGGCGTAGAAGTCGGCGCCTCGGGTCTGGTGCACGCGGCGGCGGATCCCGGCGGTATCGACAAAACGCCAGAGGCGCCCGCCGAGTTCGACGACCTCATCGACCGGGTCCCGCGTTGTCCCGGCGACATCGTCGACGACGACCCGGTCCTCGCGGGCGAGCTTGTTGAGCAGGCTCGATTTGCCGACATTGGGCCGGCCGATCAGGGCCACGCGACGCAGGCCATCGGTCGGGTGCAGCGGCGCGTGCGCCGAGACCTCCGGGAGGACCTCCACGACGGCGTCGAGGGCGTCACCCGAACCCCGCCCGTGCAGGGCGGAGACCGGCCAGGGCTGCCCGAGACCGAGATTCCACAGGGCTGCGGCGTCGGCCTCCTGGCGCTGGTCGTCGACCTTGTTGGCGACGAGCACCACCGGCTTGCCGGAACGGCGCAGCAGTTTCACGACCGCCTCATCATCATCGGTGGCACCGACGAGGGCATCGACGACGAAGACGACGGCATCGGCGAGGTCGATCGCGGCCTCGGCCTGCTCGGCGACCCGCAGGTCAATCCCGGCAGCGCTGCTCTCCCACCCACCGGTGTCGAGCAGGGTGAACCGGCGCCCGGTCCACTCCCCCTCGTACGCAACGCGGTCCCGGGTCACGCCCGGGGTGTCCTCGACGACGGCCTCGCGGCGGCGCAGGATGCGGTTCACGAGCGTGGACTTGCCGACATTGGGTCGCCCGATAATCGCGACGACCGGAAGGGGGCCGTCGACCACCTCTTCATCGAGGCTCTGGTAGCCATCGATCAGCGCCCGGTCTTCATCGGTGAGCTCGACCTCTTCGAGCCCTGCCCGCAGCGCCCGCTCGAGACCCCGGGTCTCCTCGACGATGTCGAGCACCGCCTCGACGCTCTCGTCGAAGCTCAACTCCGAGGTATCCAGCAGGGTGACCCCGTCGGCCGCGGTCGTGAACTGCGAGACCGTCGAGTCATCGCGGTCGCGGCGCACGATCTGGTCCCGGGTCGCCTCGACGGCGCTGTCATCGGCGTGACCGTGCAGCTCGGTCGACCGGCGACGAAGACGCGCGTCCTCGCTGGCGGTGATGAGCAGACGCACATCCGCCTCCGGCGCGACCACGGTGGTGATGTCACGCCCTTCGGCGACCACTCCCCCGCGCGACCGCGCGATCCGGGCGATGAGTTCGCGCTGGCGGCGTTGCATCTCGGAGCGCACACCGGGATTGGTCGCGACGGCCGAGACGGCACTGGTGACCTCGGGTCCACGGATCGCGGAGACGATATCGGTGCCGTCGACCTCGAGGGCCGGCTCTTGCGGGTCATCCCCGATCGCGAGCGGCAACTCGACCGCCGCGGTCGCGATCGCGTCTTGGTCCTGAAGGTCCAGACCGCGCTCGAGGCACCACCAGGTGAGGGCCCGATACATGGCACCGGTGTCGAGGTAGCCCGCTCCGAGCCGCGCGGCGACGGCCTTGGACACGCTGGACTTGCCCGAGCCCGAGGGCCCATCAATGGCGACGACGAAGGGGGTAGACATGCAGCTCAGCCTAATCGTGGCTCAGCCGTGCAGTTGCCATCCTTTGGCGGTCAGGGCGTCCTCAAGATGCCCCGCGGCAGACGGAAGCACGGAGATATCGGCGATGCCGAAGGGCAAGCCGAGCCCGTGGTCGAGGCGCATGTCTTCGAGGTTGACCCCGGCCTCGCCGATATCGGCCAGTAGTCGCGCGAGCTCGCCGGGGGCATCCCCGACGACCACGGAGACGATCGTGTAAAGCGTCGGCGCCGCGCCATGCTTGCCCGGGATCCGAGCGCGGCCGGCATTGCCATCGGCGATTGCCTTGGCGAGCACGGCCCGCGCGCCGGGTGCGTCCCGGTCGAGCCCGTCACCGAGTTCGCCGAGCGCATCGACCAGGGCGCTCAGGTCATCGCGCACGACCGCGAGGACATCGCGCACCGCCGCGGCATTGCCCGCGAGGATTTGGGTCCAGAGGCTGGGCTCACTGGCCGCGATCCGGGTGACATCGCGAACTCCCTGCCCGGCGAGGCCGACGGCGTCCTCCGTCAGGTCTTCGAGCCGAGCCGCGACGAGGCTGGCCGCGACCTGCGGCACGTGCGAGACCGCAGCGACGGCGGCGTCGTGTTCGGTGGCGGTGAGGCGGGTGACCGCCGCGCCGACGGCGTGCGCCAGGCGCTCGATGAGCGCGATCGAGGCCTCGTGGGTCTCCTCTTCGACACAGATCACCCACGCGCGGCCCTGGAAGAGGTCGGGGCGCGCGGCGATCGCGCCGCTGCGTTCACGCCCGGCCATCGGGTGGGATCCGACGTACCGCTCCAGCGGAGCACCGAGGCGGACCAGATCGGCGAGCACCACCCCCTTCACGGAGGCCACGTCGGTCACGACGGCCCCCGGCCATCGCTCGAGAGCGTCGGCGACGATGCGCGGCGTGATATCGGGCGGGATGGCGACGATGACGAGCCCCGGCTCTTCGGTGCCCTCGTCGTCGTAGCCGAGCCGCGGGCCCATCCGGCCAGCGCCGAGATCGCGCGCGAGCGCCATCGCGGTCGTGGACTGGTCCTGCAGAAGGGGGTCGACGCCAACCCGGCGCAGGGCCAAGCCAATGCTCGTCCCGATCAGCCCGGTCCCGATGATCCGCACCGGGGGCAGATCGACCCGCGTGGGGATCGCGCTCACAGCCCCGCAGCCTTGTAGAGCTGGCCGATTTCCTGGCGCGTCAGGGCGCGCCACCGCCCGGACTTGGTGTTGCCGAGTTGGATGGGTCCGACCTGAGTGCGCACGAGGGTGATCACGGGGTGGCCGACGGCTTCGAGCATGCGCCGCACGATGTGCTTGCGCCCCTCGTGCAAGATCACCTCGACGAGCGCCTTGCCGGGCCGAGAGTCGATGACCTTGAAGGAGTCGACCGCGACCGGGCCGTCCTCGAGCTGGATCCCGGCCCGCAGCGTCCGACCGAGGTCCTTCGGAAGGGGGCCCGGCACCTCGGCGACATAGGTCTTCAGCACGCCGTACTGCGGGTGCTGCAGACGGTGCGCGAGGTCCCCGTCGTTCGTCAGGAGCAGCAATCCCTCGGTGTCGGCATCGAGCCGCCCGACGTGGAAGAGCCGCTCGGGCCGCGAGACGAGGTAATCACCGATCGACGGACGACCGAGTTCGTCGTTCATCGTGGTGACCACACCGAGCGGTTTGTTAAAGGCGAGGTAGACCCGGCTCTCGTCGAGTTGCACCCGCTCACCGTCGACGTGCACCTTCTGCCGAGAGGGGTCCACGCGCACGCCGAGCTCGGTGACGACCTGACCGTCGACCTCGACTCGGCCCTGGGTGATCAACTCCTCGCACGCCCTGCGGGAACCCACCCCGGCCCCGGCGAGCAACTTCTGCAAGCGGACACCATCGGGGTCGTGGACATCGACCTGCGGGGCCTGCGGCCGGGGCTTCGGTGGTGCGGTCGGCTGACCGGAGCGCGTCCTCGCGGTGCTGCCGCGACGCGGCCCGCCACCACCGGAACGCTTCGGGGCGCCGCCACGGCGCTCGCGGGGCGGGGTCATGACCGGCCCTCGTCGGTGATCTCATCGAGCATGTCGGCCTCCGGGAGGTAGGGAGCGATAGCGGGCAGGTCGTCGAGGGTTGTGAGGCCCATCCGCTCAAGGAAGTAATCGGTCGTGCCATAGAGCGTGGCACCACTCTCGCCGTCGTGGCTCACCTCTTCGATGAGACCACGAGTGAGCAGCGTCCGCACGACCCCATCGACACTCACGCCACGGACCGCGCCGATCCGCCCGCGCGAGATCGGCTGACGGTACGCGATGACCGCAAGCGTCTCCAAAGACGCTTGGGTGAGGCGCGCCTGCTGGCCGTCGAGAATGAAGCGCTCGATCACCGGCGCGTACGCAGCGTGGCTATAAAACCGCCACCCGCCCCCGACGTGACGAACCGTGAAGCCATCGCGCCCGTCGGAGTAGCGCTCGGCGAGGAGCGCGAGCTGCTCTTCGACCTCGTCAAGCGGGGCCTGCAGCGCCGAGGCCAAGGTGAGCGCGCTCACCGGCTCCTCGACCACCATGAGGACGGCCTGGATCGCGCCCGGCAAGCCGCCGGGGAGTTCGCCGACATCGAAGGCGATCTGGGTGTGCTGATCGTCGTGCTCGCTCATGGCATCTCCAACTCGTCGAACTCGTCGCTCACCTCGACCACCGCCTGGTCGTCGGTGATCCAGCGGACGGTGAGCTCGCCGAGGGCCTCGGCCTGCTCAAAGGTCACGGCCTGCTCGCGGTAGAGCTCCAAGATGGCGAGGAAGCGCGCCACGATCATCATCGTCGAATCCGCATCACGCACCAGCGCGCGGAAGGAGCACACCTGCTCTCGGCGCAATCGCTCGGCCAGCAGGGTCGCCTGCTCGCGCACGCTGACGGTCGTCGCGTGAAGGTGGGCCAGCCCCACCGTCGGCGGAGCCTTCGGGGTGAGGGCGGTCGCCGCGATCATCGCCAATTGCTCCGGCGAGACGTTGAGGACGACCTCGGGTAGCAGCGCGGCGAAGCGGGCCTCGAGGCCAGCGGTGCGGGGCACCATCGCGGCGTTACGGGTCAGTTGCTCACCGAAGCGCCCCGCGACCTCCTTAAACGCGCGGTACTGCAAGAGGCGGGCGAAGAGGAGATCGCGCGCCTCGATCAGCGCCAGGTCCTCTTCGTCATCGGGTCCCGACCCGGGCAGCAGCCGCGCAGCCTTGAGGTCGAGCAAGGTCGCCGCGACGAGGAGGAACTCCGAGGTCTGTCCGAGATCCCAGCCGGCACCGGCCTGGAGGGCCTTCAGATGCACGAGGAACTCGTCGGTGACCCGCGCCAGCGCGATCTCGGTGACATCGAGTTGGTGCTTGCTGATCAGACCGAGGAGCAGGTCAAAGGGTCCCTCGAAGTTTTCGAGGTGGACGGTGAACTCCTGGGGCGCCGCCCGCCGGGTGAGAACCCCGCCCGGCACCGAGGGCGGCTCGGTCATCGCGAGCCTTACGCGGCGCCGCCGCGCGCAATCAGTTCGCGGGCGAGCTGACGGTAGGCCTCGGCGCCGCTGTGGCCGGAGGCATAGGTCGTGATCGGCTCGGCGGCGAGCGTCGCGTCGGGGAACTTCACGGTGCGCGAGATGACGGTGTGGAAGACCTGATCGCCGAAGTGGTCGACGACGCTCCCGACGACCTCCCGGCTGTGCAGGGTCCGGCCGTCGTACATCGTCGCGACGATCCCATCGATCGTGAGGCGCGGGTTGAGCCGGTCGGTGATCTTCTCGATCGTCTCCACGAGCAGGGCAACGCCGCGCATCGCGAAGTACTCGGTCTCGAGCGGAATGATCACGCCGTGAGCGGCGGTGAGGGCGTTGACCGTGAGCAGCCCGAGGGAGGGCTGACAGTCGATCATGATGACGTCGTAGTCGTCGAGGACTGGGCGCAGGACCCGGGCCAGGATCTGCTCGCGGGCGACTTCCCCGACGAGCTGGACCTCGGCGGCGGACAGGTCGATATTGGCCGGGACGATGTCGAGGCCGGGGACCGAGGTGTGGGCGATGACATCGCGGATGTCATGCCCGCGCTCGACGAGCAGGTTGTAGATCGTGACGTCCAACTGGTGGGTGGGTACGCCGAGGCCGACGGACAGGGCCCCCTGCGGGTCGAAGTCGATCAGGAGCACCTTGCGCCCGTACTCCGCGAGCGCCGCCCCGAGGTTGATCGTCGTGGTCGTCTTGCCGACCCCGCCCTTTTGATTGCACATGGCGATGATCCGCGCCGGGCCGTGGGACGCGAGCGGCGCGGGCGCGGGCAGGTCAGGCATCACGCGGCCGGTCGGACCGAGACGGTCTTGGCCGTGCTCGATATCAAGCGACGGCGTGAGCTCCGAAGCCACTATTGCGGATCACTTCCATCTCGTCGTGGGGGCGGTCAGCATCTCGCTGATCGTGCCGACCTTATCAATGTCGGGGCCCCGAAATAGAGCGGGCGCGCGGGTGACTCTGGGCGTACACCTCCCGCAGTTGCTGGGCGGTGACCAGGGTGTAGATCTGGGTCGTCGTGACCGACGCGTGCCCGAGCAACTCTTGGACCACGCGCACGTCGGCGCCCCCTTCGAGCAGATGGGTCGCGAAGGAGTGCCGCAGCGTATGCGGGGAGAGGTGGGCCGAGATCTGCGCCCGCTCGGCCGCCTGCTGGATCGCCGCCCACGCCGCCTGCCGGCTGAGTCGTCGCCCACGCTGGCCGAGGAAAAGCGCCGGGCCACCCACTCCCTTCGCCGCGAGGTCCGGCCGCCCCTGGACGAGCCAAGCCTCGATCGCGGCAACAGCGTAGGACCCAAGGGGGACGACCCGCTCCTTGTCCCCCTTCCCGACGAGCCGGACCGATCCCCCGCGCTCGCGGTCGAGGTCGAGGTCGTCAAGGTCAATACCGATCGCCTCGGAGACGCGCGCGCCGCTGGCGTAGAGCACTTCCAGCAGGGCCCGATCGCGTAGGGGGGCCGGCCCATCGCCGACTCCAGCGGCCTCGATGAGCCGGGTGACGTCATCAAGCGAAATCGCCTTCGGCAGGCGAGCAGGCGGCGCGGGTGGCGCGACCTCGCGGGCGGGGTCGTCGCTCGTCATGCCCTCGTCGGCGAGGAAGCGGTGCAGCCCGCGAACCGCCACGAGAGTGCGGGCCGCAGAACTCGCGGCGAGCGGCCGATGATCGGCGTCACCGGTGCGAAGGGCGGTGAGGAATCCGCTCAGGTGTCCCGGACCGATCTCGGCGGGATCGTCGATCCCGAGCCCGCCGAGATAGTCCAGATAGCGGGTGCTGTCGCGGCGATACGCCGCGAGCGTATGAGCCGAGACGCCCTTTTCGACCTGGAGATGGGTGAGCCAGGCCCGTACCGCGCCACCCATCGTCGTCGTCATAGGGCCCCAGTTTTAGCCGAGAACCTCGGCGACCGGGTGGTACGACTCGCCGAAGGCGTCGGCGACCCCTTCGCAGGTGATGTGACCGGCGTGGGTGTTAAGGCCCAGCGACAGCGGTGTGTCTTCGCGCATGGCCTCTTCCCAGCCCTTGTCGGCGAGCGCGGTCGCGTAGCGCAAGGTGGCATTCGTCAGGGCCCAGGTGGAGGTGTGCGGAACGGCGCCCGGCATGTTCGCCACGCAGTAGTAGACCGAGTCGTGGACGCGGAAGGTGGGGTCGGCGTGGGTGGTCGGGCGGCTCCCTTCGAAACATCCGCCCTGGTCGATCGCGACATCGACGAGGACCGAACCGGGCTTCATCTCGGCAACCATGTCGTCGGTCACGAGCTTCGGGGCCTTGGCGCCCGGGATCAGCACGGTCCCGATCACGAGGTCGGCGCTCAGGACCTCATCGCGCACCGAGAGCTTTGACGAGGCGATCTGGCGAACCCGGTTGCCGTAGCGCCAAAAGCTCATCCGCAACTTGTCGAGATCGGTGTCGAGCAGGGTCACCTCCGCGCCCATCCCGAGGGCGATATTGGCGGCGTTCTGGCCGGCGACACCGGCGCCGAGGACGACGACCTTGGCGTTGGCGACACCGCCGACGCCACCCATCAGCATGCCGCTCCCGCCGGCGGGGCGCATCATCGATGCGGCACCGACCTGTGGCGCGAGACAGCCGGCGACCTCGGACATCGGGTACAGCAGGGGCAGCAGGCCCGAGGGCATCTGGACCGTCTCGTAGGCGATCGAGGTGACCTTCTTGTCGACGAGTTCGCGGGTCAGAGGCTCGTCCGCGGCGAGGTGGAGGTAGGTGAAGAGGGTGAGCCCCTCGCGCAGGCGGTGGTACTCCTCGGCGACTGGTTCCTTGACCTTCATCACCATGTCGGACGCGCCCCAGAGCTCGTCGGCCGAGTCGATGATCGTGGCCCCTTGGGCGACGAAGTCCTCATCGGGGATCGACGATCCCTCACCGGCGCCCTTTTCGATCAGCACCTCATGATCACGCGCGACCAGTTCGTGGACGCCGACCGGGGTAATCCCCACCCGGTACTCGTTGTTCTTGACCTCGCGAGGGATTCCGACCTTCACCGTGACACCGATCCTTGATTGACGCGCGGGCGCCGGGCGGACCACGATGTCCGCGCAGCGCAGCCCCTCTTCGCTCGATGAGGCTGTTCGCGAGTGTAGGGGGCCCACGTGGCGAGGGTCACATTGATCGAACCCGACGGAAGGTCAGCCATGAAGCTCTATGCCGATACCCCGGTGCGGCGCACCCGCCAGATCATCGCCGATATCGCGATCATCGCCTGGGTGATCTTCTGGGTGCGCGCGGGCCAACGGGTGTACGGGACCACGATGGAGATGGCCGAGCCCGGGCATCAGCTGAAGCAGGCGGGCACCGACTTCAGCACCACCATGAATAACGCCGGGGATCAGGTGACCGGCCTGCCGCTGCTCGAAGATCGGATCGCGGTCCCCTTCCGCTCCGCCGCCGGTGCTGGGACCAAGCTGCAAGACGCCGGGCAGGACCTCGTCACCGGCGTGACGAATCTCGCGACACTCCTCGGCTGGGGTACCGCGCTCATCCCGATCATCATCGTCGGGGGGATCTGGGCCTTCACCCGCATCGCGTTCATCCGTCGGGCGAGCGCCGCGCGGGCCTTCGCGGTCGGCGGCTACCCCGACCTCGACTTCTTCGCGTTGCGGGCGCTCGCGCGCCAGCCACTCACCCGCCTCGCCGGCGTGGGACCCGACCCCGCCGGAGCGTGGCGAAGAGGAGACCCCGCGGCGATTCGAGCGCTCGCGGCGCTAGAGCTGCAAGCGAGCGGCCTGCGCTTGCCCCCCGAGCCGGTCACCCCGCGAGGTGTCGGACCCGGGACCAGCCCGGATCCGCGACGACCGCGCTGACCTCAGCGGACCGCTCGCTAGCGACGACCGCGCCCAGGCGCTCGGCGGCATCGGTGCAGCCGTCGATGAAGAGGTGGATGATCCGCACTCCGGCGCTGGACTGGTGAGCGACGACTCGGCCGTCGTCGCCCAGGGCGTGGTCAAGCCGGTCGTGGAGCGCGGTGAGCGCCTTGAGGTCGCCGCGCCCTGGGAGCCCGGCCCGCCGCCCTCGTCCATAGCGCACCTCGACCGAGGCGTAGGTGTCGAAGCGGCGGCCGGTGATCTGGCGCAGCGGATGCTCGGCGAGGGCGACGACCTCGCGGCCCTGCGCGTCTTCGCCCTTCAGCGCCGCCCAGTTGAGCTCATCATCGGGCGGACGGACCTGGGCGATGACGCTCGGGATGAGCGAGAGCGCGAAGGCGTCGAGGGGCTCGACCTCCGAGGCGCTCACGGCCCCCAGCCAGAGCGCGGCATCCTCTTCGCCGAGGACCTGCTCGAGGGCGAGTTCGGCGAGGGCGCGGCGCACCTCGGCGGGCTGGCCCGCGAAGATCGGGTGGTGGAGGGTCACGTTGACCCCCTGACCGGCGACCTGGACCCCAGCCACGCACCGCGCGAGGTCGATCGTCACCCCACTGGCGCTCACCTCGCTATCGGCATCGCCCGCGGGACGCAGGTCGGCGAAGGACCAGGTCTCATCGGGCGCGGGCGCGCTCGCGAGCCAGCGCGCGGCCGGAGCGAGGGCGTCGTGGTCCCCCTCGGCGGTGACGACGAGCACGCCATCGTCACCGACCTCCCACCGCAGGCCGGGGTGGATGGCGTGGACGCGCTCGGTGAGGAGCTTGTCGAGGGCTTCTCCGGGTTCGGAGGCCTCGCGGGCGAGGTCGACGTGCAGCGCTCCCCCCTTCGCCCACCAATCCCAAAAGGCGGCGATCGCCGAGCGCTCCTCGTCGCAGGTCATGCCGGCGTCACCGCCGTGACCAATGGACGCAGGTCCTCCGCGGGCGGGTTCCACGCGGCCGGGTCGGCGTCGATCTGCTCGCCGCTTCGGATGTCCTTGACCTGGTGCGCGCCGTCCTCACCCGCTCCCGGGAAGAAGACGAAGGGGATCCCGCGCCGCTCGGCATAGCGGATCTGCTTGCCGAAGCGGGCGGCCGCGGGCGCGACCTCGCAGGCGATCCCGCGGGACCGAAGGGCGGTGGCGATCGCCACGGAAGCGGCTCGATCCTCTTCGGTCGTCACCGCGACGAGGACCGCCGCCGGGGTCTTGCGGGACGCCGTGACGAGTCCCTGCCCGACCAGCAACCCGATGAGGCGGGAGAGCCCAATCGAAATCCCGACGCCCGGGTAGGTGTTCTTGCCATCGCTCGCGAGCGTGTCGTAGCGCCCGCCGGAGCAGAACGAGCCCCAGGACTCATAGCCTCGAAGCTGGGTCTCGTAGACGGTGCCGGTGTAGTAGTCGAGCCCGCGCGCGATCTTCAGATCGGCGACGAGCGCTCCCGGCGCCGCCAGCGAGCCGGTCTCGATCACGGCCGCGAGGGCGGCGAGGCCCTCGTCGAGGATCGGGTGGGTGACGCCGAGGTCACGCACGCGCTCGACGAAGGAGGTATCGCTGGAGCGGATCGCCGCGAGGTCGAGGCAGGCCTGCGCCTGCTCCGGGGTGCGACCAGCCTCGACGAGGAGCTCCGCGACCGCGTCGGGGCCGATCTTGTCGAGCTTGTCGACGATCCTCAAGGTCCCGGTGATGTCCTCGATGCCCAGACCGCGGTAGAAGCCCTCGGGGATCTTGCGGTTGTTGACCTGGATGGTCATCGGCGCCGGGAGCGGGAGCCGCGCGAAGAGCTCGGCCATGACGAGGGGGATCTCGGCCTCGAAGTGGGGGCTTAACTCCCCCACGTCGACGACATCGATATCGCACTGGGTGAACTCGCGGTACCGGCCCTCCTGCGGGCGTTCGCCGCGCCAGACCTTTTGGATCTGGTGGCGCCGGAAGGGGAAGTTCAAGTGGCCGGCGTGCTCGAGCACGTATCGAGCGAAGGGGACGGTGAGATCGAAGTGGAGTCCGAGCTCAGCGTCCGCGCGCTCGGCCGGGTCACCCGCGAGCCGGGTGACGGCGTAGATCTCCTTGTCGGCGTCGCCCCCCTTCCCGAGGAGGCGCTCGACGGGCTCGACCGCGCGGGTCTCGATCGAGGGGAAACCGTGCAACTCGAAGGTCTCGCGAATGACATCAAGGAAGTACTGCTCGACGATCCGCTCAGCGGGGAGGTACTCAGGGAAGCCGGAGAGGGGTCGCACCTTCTGGCGGGGTTGGGTCACGTGAGGTCCTGGAGATAGGGATTGGTGAAGCGTTCGCGCCCGATCGTGGTGGCCGGGCCGTGCCCCGTCAGTACGAGGGCGGAGTCGGGTTGCGGCAGCACGACATCGCGAAGGGAGCGCTGCATCGCCTCATGGCTGCCGCCGGGCAGATCGGTGCGTCCGATCGAACCGGCGAAGAGGACATCACCGCTGATGAGCGTGCGATCGACCTCGACCTGATCGGAGACTCCGGTCGGGACGCGGTCGGTCGCGAACATCACCGAGCCCTCCGTGTGGCCGGGCGCGTGCAAGACCTCGAAGTCCAGCCCGGCGAGGGTGAGGCGCTCGCGGTCGGTCACCTCGACGATGTCGTCCGGCTCCCGCCAGGACGCCGCGGTGCCGAACTGCTGCTCGAACATCGCGATCAGCGCCGGGTCGAGGGTGCTGATCGGGTCGGCGAGCCGGTAGCGATCATCGTGGTGGATGTAGGCGCCGAGTTCACCGCCGCAGACCGGAGTCACCGAGTAGACGTGGTCGAGGTGACCGTGGGTGAGCAGGACGGCGGCCGGCTTGAGGCGATGCTCGGTCAGGACCTCGCGCAGGGTCGGCTCGATTCCGATCCCGGGATCGACGATGACGCACTCCTCCCCTGGACCGTCGGCGAGGACATAGCAATTCGTCGCAAAGGCCGCTGCGGGGAAGGCAATGGTGAGCACGCCGGGCAGCCTACCGAGCGCAGGTGCAGGTGGCCGAGGCGGTTTGTCGGTAATCTCGCTCCTTGTGAGCGACGAGAACGCCCCGACCCCGCGCCCGAGCGCGCCCTCCCCTGCTGCCCTGGCGAAGATGGCACCCCGCCGGCCAGCAGGAGTTCCGACCCCACCCGCTGCTGCCGTCACTGATGACCACAGCGCGTCGGCCGCCTTCGGGCGGGTCGATGACGACGGGCGGGTGTACGTCACCGACGGCGATAGTGAACGGGAAGTGGGTTCGTACCCGGGCGCCACGGCGGAGGAAGCGCTGCAGTACTTCGCGCGCAAGTACGACGAGCTGTACGCCTCGGCGACCTTGCTGCACCAGCGCCTCAGCGCACCGGAGGTCTCCGCCAAGGAGATCGCCGATGGCCTCAGTTCGTTGAAGGAACACATCGGCGAGGCCAATGTCGTTGGGGACTTGCCTGCCCTGAACGCGCTCGTCGAGCAGGTCGAGACGAGCCTGGCGAACAAGCGCGAGGCCGAGTCCGCAGCCCGCGCCGAGGCCAAGGCGGCCGCTGCGCGCGAGCGCGAGGAGATCGTCGCCGAGGCCGAGCAGATCGCCGGTCAGCCTCATGAGCGCATCCAGTGGAAGCAGTCGACCGCGCGCATGCGGGAGTTGCTCGATGCCTGGAAGGCGCACCAGCGTTCGTCGGCGCGCATCGACAAGGACGTCGAAAATGCCCTGTGGCAACGCTTTTCTAAGGCCCGCAACGGTTTCGACAAGGGGCGGCGCGCCCACTTCGCGCAGTTGGAGTCCTCCCGCGGTGAGGCGCGTGCGCTGAAGGAAGAACTCGTCACCGAGGCCGAGGCGCTGGCCTCCAGCACCGACTGGGGCCCGACGGCGGGCGCGTTCAAGCGCCTCATGGACCGCTGGCGCCGCGCCGGTCGGGCCGGGCGCGCCGAGGACGACGCCCTGTGGGAGCGCTTCCGCGCCGCCCAGGACGCGTTCTTTACGGCCAAGGATGCCGAGAGCGCCAAGGAGGATGAGGCGCTGCGGGGGAACCTGGAGGTGAAGGAGGGGCTACTCGCCGAGGCCCAGGCTCTCCTGCCGATCTCTCACCTGGACCGGGCGAAGGGGGCCCTGCGCTCGATCCAGGAGCGCTGGGAGGCCGCTGGCCGGGTGCCGCGCGCCGACCTCGAGCGCGTCGAAAAGGCGATGCGTAAGGTCGAGCAGGCCGTGCGCGACGCCGAGGAAAAGCAGTGGAAGCGCTCCAATCCCGAACTCAACGCCCGTGCACAGTCGATGGTTGACCAGTTGGAGGCCAAGATCGCGGGGCTCGAGAAGCAGCGCGCCACCGCCGAGGAGAAGGGCGATTCCGCCAAGGCGGCCTCGCTCGCCGAGCAGATCGCGAGCCAACAGACCTGGTTGGACCAGGCCCGGCGGAGCCTCAACGACTCGCAGGGCTAGGCCAGTCGCTACGCCGGCTTTTGGTCGGTACGCGGCTTGGACTCGCCGCGCCCGCCGTTGAGGCGATAGACGTCGAAGACCGCTTCGATCCGCTTGACCTGCTGCATGACGTGGGTGAGGTGCGAGGTGTCGGCCATCTCGAAGGTGAAGCGCAGCACCGCGACCCGATCGCGGGTCGTGTGGACGGCGGCCGAGAGGATGTTGACGCCGCTGTCGGAGAGGACCCGCGTCACGTCCGAGAGCAGACCGGAGCGGTCGAGCGCCTCGACTTGGATCTGGACGAGGAAGACCGCCGCCGAGGTCGGGGCCCAGGCGACGTCGATGATCCGCTCGGGCTCCTTGCGCAGGGAGCCCGCATTCGGGCAATCCTTGCGGTGGACCGAGACCCCGTTGCCACGGGTGATAAAGCCCATGATCGAGTCACCCGGCACCGGGGTACAGCACCGCGCGAGCTTGACCCAGACGTCGTCCATGCCCTTGACGATGACGCCCGGATCGCCGCTTCCTCGGCGCCGATCGATCGGCCCGGGGCGAGTGGCTTCGGCGAGGTCTTCGCTCGCCCCCTCTTCGCCCCCGACGACCGCGAGCAGCCGCTCGACGACGTGCTGCGCCGAGACGTGGCCTTCGCCGACCGCGGCGTAGACGCCGGCGATATCGGCATAGCGCAGATCGTTGGCGACACTGGTCATGCTCGGAGCCGTGAGGAGTCGCTGCAGCGGCAGGTTCTGCTTGCGCAGCGCCTTGGCGATGGCGTCCTTGCCGGCCTCGACCATCTCCTCGCGGCGTTCCTTGGTGAACCACTGGCGGATCTTGTTGCGCGCCCGCGGCGACTTGACGAAACTCAGCCAGTCTCGCGAGGGACCAGCGCCCTCGGCCTTGGAGGTGAGGATCTCGACCACATCACCGTTTTCGAGCGGCGAGTCGAGCGGGACGAGCCGCCCGTTGACTCGCCCGCCGATGCAGCGGTGCCCCACCTCGGTGTGGACGGCGTAGGCGAAGTCGACGGGCGTCGACCCGGCCGGAAGGGCGATCACCTGACCCTTCGGCGTGAAGACGTACACCTCGCGGGTGTTGATCTCAAAGCGCAGGGAGTCGAGGAACTCCCCGGGATCGGCGGTCTCGCGTTGCCAGTCGAGCAGTTGGCGCAACCACGCCATCTCGCCGAGCTGCGCGCCGTCCCCGGAGCCCCCGCCAGCGGTGCGGTCGTCCTTGTACTTCCAGTGCGCGGCGACGCCGTACTCGGCGCGCCGGTGCATCTGGTGGGTGCGGATCTGGATCTCGACGGGCTTGCCCTGCGGCCCGATCACCGTGGTGTGCAGGGACTGGTACATGTTGAACTTCGGCAGCGAGATGTAGTCCTTGAACCGGCCAGGAAGGGGGTTCCAGCGCGCGTGCAGCGCGCCGAGCGCGGCATAGCAATCTCGCACGGTATCGACGAGCACCCGGACCGCGACCAGGTCATAGATCTCGCCGAACTCGCGGCCCCCGACGATCATCTTCTGGTAGACGCTGTAGTAGTGCTTGGGCCGCCCGGTGACGGTGGCCTTGATCTTGGCTTCCTTCAAGTCACCGACGACCTGCGCGCGCACCGTCGTCAGGTACTCCTCGCGCGCCGGGGCCCGATCGGCGACCAGGTGGACGATCTCGTCATACACCTTCGGGTAGAGGGTGGCGAAGGCGAGATCCTCCAACTCCCACTTGATCGTGTTCATCCCGAGTCGGTGGGCGAGCGGCGCGTAGATCTCTAAGGTCTCCTGCGCCTTGCGCTGTGCCGAGGTCGCCGAGACATAGCGCCAGGTGCGCGCATTGTGGAGGCGGTCGGCCAGCTTGATCACGAGAACCCGGATATCGCGGGCCATCGCCACGATCATCTTGCGGACGGTCTCGGCCTGCGCCGCTTCCCCGTAGGTGACCTTGTCCAGCTTGGTGACGCCATCGACGAGTTTGGCGATCTCGGCGCCGAAATCCTCTTCTAACTGCTCAAGGCTGTAGTCGGTGTCCTCCACGGTGTCGTGGAGCAGGGCCGCCGCCAGCGTGATCGGCGTCATCCCGAGTTCGGCGAGGATCGTGGTGACCGCGAGGGGGTGGGTGATGTACGGATCGCCGCTCTTGCGCCGCTGGCCCTCGTGGGCGTCCTTGGCGACCTTGTAGGCCCGCTCGATCAGTGAGACATCGGCCTTGGGGTGGGTCTGCCGGACGATCTGGATGAGCGGATCGAGCTCCTTCGGGGAGGTCGAGGTCCGGGCACCAAGGCGGGCCAGCGAGGCGCGGGCGAGCTGGCGCGCGGAGAAACCACCACCGGGGACTCCGTTCGATGCCCGATCCTCACTCATGGGCGAAGCCTAGACCGTCAGGATCGCTCGGACATCACGGCCCGGCAGGCGCTCGCGCCCGCGTAAGAAGGCGAGCTCCAAGATGATCTCGACGGCCGCCACTTCGGCGCCGACGGCCTCGATCACTTCGCACGCGGCCGCGGCCGTACCACCGGTGGCGAGGACATCGTCGATCACGAGGACCCGGGCGCCCTCGGCGATCCCGTCGTTGTGGATCTCGAGCGTCGCCGAGCCGTACTCGAGGTCATAGGACACCTGGGTCGTCTGCCCCGGGAGCTTGCCGGCCTTGCGGATCGGGACGAACCCGAGTCCGAGCTCGTGGGCGACCGCCGCTCCGAAGATGAACCCGCGCGCCTCGAGACCAGCGACCACGTCGATGCCGGCATCATTTCGTGAGGCGATATCGCGGGTCACCGCCGCGAAGCCCGGCCCGTCACCGATGAGCGGCGTGATGTCCCAGTACTGAACCCCAGGCTCGGGGAAGTTCGGGATATCCCGCAGCAAACCACGGACGATCTCGCTGATCTCGGCGCTCACCGGCGTCGCTCCCTTATCGCTTGGACTTTGGGGTCCGCTTCGGCTGGTTGCGCGGACCGGACGAGGCGTACTTGTGCACGGCTCGGCCGGTCACCGTGGTTGCCTCGCTGCGACTCGTCCGCGCACCGGTGCGAATCGCCCCGGTGGTCACCGGCTCTTCGTCGCCGTCCACCTCGTCATCGGCCGGGTCCTGCTCGACCGGCCGCTGCGAGCTCGCGTGCCGCTCGACGTACCGGTCGAGTTCGACCACGGCCGGCTCCTTGCGGCGCAGCCAGACGAGCAAGGGCGTCGCGATGAAGATCGAGGAGAACGCACCGACTGCCATGCCGATGAAGAGGGAGAGCGTCAGGTCGAGCAGGGTGCCCGGACCCAACTGGGTAAAGCCAATGACGAGGACCGCGAGGATCGGCAGCAACGCGACGACCGTGGTGTTGATCGAACGCACCAGGGTCTGGTTCACCGCGAGGTTCGCGGCATCGGCATAGGACATCCGCCGGTTGGCGAAGGCGTTGGTCGTGTTCTCTCGCACCTTGTCGAAGACGACGACGGTGTCATAGAGCGAATACCCGAGCACCGTGAGGAAGCCGATCATCGACGCCGGGGAGACCTCGAAACCCGACAGGGCATAGATCCCGACCGTGATCGCCATGTCATGGGCGAGCGCGACGATCGCGGCGACGGCCATCTTCCAGGTGCGGAAGTACAGGGCCATGAGGGCCATGGTGGCGAGCAGGAAGACGACGAGCGCCCGGAGGGCTTGTTGACTGACCGAGGCCCCCCAGGAGGGGCCGATGAAGGTCGAGGAGACCCGATCGTTTTGCACCTCAAAGGTGTTCGCCAGGGACTCGGTCACCTGACGGGACGCGTCGGCCTCGAGCTTTTCGGTCTGGACTCGCACGGTCGAGTTCCCGAGCCGGCTCACTCGGGCGGTGGCGTTGGCCCCGGCCACATCGCGCACGGCAGCGATCGAGCGGGATTCGTAATCCGATGGCGCCGCGCCCGCGGTCGCGACGCGGAACTCCGACCCACCGGTGAACTCCAGACCGAGGTTCAGCCCGCGAACCCCGAGCCCGACGGCGGCGATGATGAGCAGCACCGCGGAAATCGCGTACCACTTCTTCTTCTGGCCGACGAAGTTGATCGAGCGGCGGCCCGTGTAGAGGTCGTTACCGAAGGAGGCGTAACTCATCGGGCACCCCCTTCCTCGGTCGCGGGTCGCACGGCCACCCGGCCGCGGCCGGCGTAGCGCACGGACGCACCGTGCACCTGACCGACGGAGAAGCCCGACCACTTATGCCCGGAGGAGTAGAAGCGCGTGCGCGCCAGCAGCCCGAGCAGCGGGTGGGTGAACATGAAGACGACGAGCAGGTCGATCAGGGTCGTAAGGCCCAGCGTGAAGGCGAAGCCGCGCACCCCTGAACTCGCGAGGACGTAGAGGACGACCGCGGCGATGAAGTTCACGCCGTCGGCGACGAGGATCGTGCGCTTGGCGCGCGCCCAGCCGGCTTCGACCGCGGCGCGCAGGTTGCGCCCGTCGCGTAACTCATCCCGGACGCGTTCGAAGTAGACGATGAAGCTGTCGGCGGTCACACCGATCGCGACGATCAGACCGGTCACGCCTGCCATATCGAGGCGATAGTTATAGCCCCAACCGAGCAAGGCGATCGCGAGATACGTGAGCAGGGCCGCCATCAGCATCGAGCCGATCGTCACCACGGCGAGCGCCCGGTACTGCAAGATCGCGTACCCGAGGACGAGCAGCAGGCCGATGAGACCCGCGATCAGGCCCATCCGCAACTGCTCGTTACCGAGCGTGGGGCTGATCTCCTGGCGGGTCTGCAGGTCGAAGGAGAGCGGCAGCGCGCCGAACTTCAGCTGCTTGGCGAGCGAGCGCGCCTCTTCGATGGAGAAGCCGCCGGTGATCCGGGCCTGGCCGTTCGGGATCGTCGACTCGAAGCCGGGCGCGATGATCACCTGGCCATCGAGGACGGTCGCGAGGGCGTTGTACTTGCCCGGGGGCATCTGCGCCGAGGTGATCCCCGGAAGTTGGACCATGTCGGAGGAGACGCGCGCGTAGGCGTCGCGACCGGTGTCCTTGAAGGACAGCTGAATCTCTGGGGTGTTGGTGACCTGCCCCTGCTGACCCACGGAGTATCCCGCGGACGCGTCGGAGATCTCGCTACCGGGGACGACGACCGGGCCGAGGACGTACTTGGTCTGCTGGTCCGTGCTGCACGCGACGACCGCGCCATCGCGGTCCTCGGTCAGGCCATCGGCGCCCTTCGAGCAGTCGAGGTCGTTGAAGTCGCTCCACACCTTCGTCGTGATCCAGTTCGGATCGATTGGCCCGGTCGGCTTCGCGCTCGGGGTGAAGGGGGGCTGCGTGGGCAAAGACGGGTCGGGTGCGGTGGTTGCGCTGTCCGTCGGCGAACTCGTCTGATCGGCCGGGGAGGTCGTCTTCGTCGTGGTCCGCGACTGCTGGCGCGACGCCGGGGTGGAGGTGCGGTTATCCGGAGAGACGGTCGCCGAGCCATCGGAGGTGGGGCTGGTCGTCTCGGTGGAGTCGCCAGGCGACGTGGTCCCGGTGTCGGTCGGCTGCGGCTCCAGCGAACCGATGCCGGTCGCGAGGACCGGGCGGAACTGCATCTCCGAGGACGCGGCGAGGGCCTGCTCCTGCTCAGCCGTCGGGGCGCCAGGCATCGCAATCACGATATTGGTCTCGCCGAGGGTGGTGACCTCGGCGCCGCTCACGCCCTGGGCATCGACGCGCTGAACGATGATGTCGCGGGCCTGCTCGACCTGCTCGGTCGTCACCTGTTGGCCGTCCGGAACCCGCGGCTCAAGGACGATCTGCGTGCCGCCAGCGAGGTCAAGGCCGAGCTTGGGCGCCCACGCGGCGTCTTTGAAGATCACGCCGCCCGCGAGGGCTGCGAGCAGGCCGAGGGTGAGCGCGAAGAACCAGACGAGGGTCCGACGGGCGATGTCCTTAGGCCGGCGATCGGCTGCCATCAGTTGGTGCCGTCGACCGGACCGGCGGCTGGCGCCTTGGCACCGATGGCGCGCCGGTCGATGGTGACGACCGTGCCCGGGGCCAGCTCGAGCTCAGCGGTGCGGTCGGTGAGTTCACGGACGGTCCCATAGAGACCCGACGTGGTCACGACCTTGTCGCCGACCTCAATGCTCGCATTGAAGGTCTCGGCGGCCTTGGCCCGGCGGCGCCCCGAGACCATCAAAAAGACGATCAGCAGGAGCGGGAGGGCCAGCAGGAGCATGCTGCCGAAGTTCGGGCCAGCGGGCTGGTCCGCCGTGAGAAGGGCGATCATCTAATCAGGTCCTTGATCCATCGAAAATCGTGGTGCGCATGCCTAACGGCTGCAAGGCGAGCCCGCAGCCAACCGCCGAGTCTAGGCCAATCATCGCCCGAGTCGACCATCCCCGCCGTCGAGCTCAAGCGGAAGGGGGACTCCGGCGCTTGCGGGCGGGACGAGGCCGAGATGCTCCCAGGCCGTCAGGCTCGCGATCCGGCCTCGCGGAGAGCGAATGATGTACCCCTGCCGCACCAGGTACGGCTCGGCGACGGTCTCGACCGTGTCGGTCTCCTCCCCGACCGCGACCGCCAGGGTGCCCAGACCCACCGGCCCACCGGCGAACCGGCGACAGAGAGCCTCCAACACCGCCCGGTCGAGCCGGTCCAGCCCGACCTCGTCGACATCGAAGAGTTCCAGGGCCGCTCGCGCTGCCACCGCGTCGACCCGGCCGTCGCCGTGGATCTCCGCCCAGTCGCGGACCCGGCGCAGGAGCCGGTTCGCGATCCGGGGGGTTCCGCGCGAGCGCCCGGCGATCTCGGCGATCCCCTCGGCGTCGGCACTCACGCCGAGCAGTCCGGCCGAGCGGCGCACGATCGTCGCGAGGTCGGCGGCATCGTAGTAATCCAGGTGAGCGGTGAAGCCGAAGCGGTCGCGCAGCGGCGCCGGGAGCAGACCGGCGCGGGTCGTCGCGCCGACGACGGTGAAGGGGGGCAGTTCCAGCGGGATCGCGGTCGCGCCTGGGCCCTTGCCGACGATCACGTCGACGCGGAAATCCTCCATCGCGAGGTAGAGCATCTCCTCGGCGGCGCGCGACATCCGATGGATCTCATCGAGGAAGAGGACCTCCCCCGGCATCAGCGAGGACAGCACCGAGGCGAGATCGCCAGCGTGCTGGATCGCCGGCCCCGAGGTCACCCGGATCGGTTGCTCGAGCTCGGCGGCGACGATCATCGCCAGGGTCGTCTTGCCGAGTCCTGGGGGGCCGGAGAGCAGGATGTGATCCGGGGGCGCCTGGCGCCGGCGGGCCGCTTCCAGGACGAGGCCGAGCTGGTCACGGACCTTCGGTTGACCGGGGAACTCGCTCAGCCGACGGGGACGCAGGGCCGCCTCGACGACGCTCTCGTCATCGCGGCCCCCGGCGTCGACCACGCGCGCGGTCGCATCGAAGGAGCCATCGGCGAGCGGGTCGCCCGCCGATCCGAGGCTGACCTCGGATGAGAAACCGTCGCTCATTTAGCCCCCCGCCAACGCGCGCAGGGCGGCGCGCAGGGCGTCGGAGACGCTCAGGTCTTCGCCGCTCGCGGCGACCCGGCTCGTCGCGTCCTCGGCCTGCTTGCTGGAGTATCCGAGGCCCACGAGGGCGTCAGTGACCTGCCCCTGCCAGGTCGCCTCGTCCGCAGCGGCCGGGGCCAGCGACGGATCGAGCGCGGACGGCGCGGCGAGTTTGTCCCGCAATTCCAGGACGAGCCGCTCGGCCCCCTTCTTCCCAATCCCAGGGACCTTGGTGAGCGTCCGGACGTCCTCACCGGTGACGGCGGCGGCGAGTTGGTCGGGCGTGAGCACCGACAAAATCGCGAGCGCCACCCGGGGGCCAACCCCGGAGACGGTTTGGACGGTCTCAAAGGTGTCGCGCTGGTCGGGCTCGGCGAAGCCGTAGAGCGTCAGGGAGTCCTCGCGCACGACCATCGAGGTCGCGAGGGTGACCGGCGCCCCGGTTCGGCAGCCGGCGGCGACCGCGGGCGGAGTGTGAACGAGCAGGCCGACGCCATGGACATCGACGACGACGCGGTCGAGGCCGACGTGCAAGGCGGTGCCGTGGACGGAGGCGATCACGAGGAGACCTTTCGCTTCGAGGCGGCGCCCAGTCGGGCGCGTTCGCTGGCGGCGGCCGCGGCGAGCCGGTCGTGGCCGCTCCCCCGCCACAGATGGCACACCGCGAGCGCCAGGGCATCGGCGGCGTCGGCGGGCTTCGGCGGCGAGTCCAGGGCGAGGATTCGGGTCACCATCGCGGTCACCTGGGCCTTGCCGGCCCGACCCGACCCCGTGACCGCCGCCTTGACCTCGGTCGGGGTGTGAAGGTGGACCCGCAGGCCGCGCCGCGACCCGGCGAGCAGGACAATCGCCGATGCCTGGGCGGTCGTCATCACCGTCGGGACATGCTCGGCGACGTAGAGCCGTTCCAGGGCGATCACGTCGGGCTCGAAGCGGTCGATCCAGGCGTCGAGTTCGTCCTGGAGGTACGCGAGACGATCCCCGGTGTCCCGCTCGGGCGTGGTGCGGACCACGCCGGTCGCGACCATGCGCGGCTTGGCGGGGGTCCCATCGACCACGCCGAGCCCGCATCGGGTCAGGCCCGGGTCAACTCCGAGCACCCGCATCGACATGGACCTCCCAGAGCACGACCGAACACCTGTTCGCTTGAGGCCACGCTACGGGTCGGGTCGACCGAGCGCCTAACCCGACACGCCGCGTGGCCGGTGAGACCGGCGGGTTACCGGGCTCAGTCCTCGGAGGACTCCAGTTCGGCGAGGACCTCGTCGGGGATGTCGCCATTGGCGTAGACGTTTTGCACGTCGTCGCTGTCCTCGAGGGCTTCGATGACGCGGATCATCTTGCGGGCACCGTCGAGGTCGAGCTCGACCTGCAGGTTCGGGACCCACGACGCCTCGGCGGAGTCGTAGTCGACCCCGGCGTCCTGAAGGGCGGTGCGCACCGCGACCACGTCGGTCGGCTCGGAGACGATCTCCCAGGTGTCGCCGTTGTCGTTGACCTCTTCGGCGCCAGCGTCAAGGACGATCTCGAGGAGTTCGTCCTCCCCGCCCTTGTCCTGATCCTTCGGGACGATGACGACGCCGCGGCGGTCGAAGACATAGGCGACCGAGCCGGGGTCGGCGAGCTGGCCGCCGTTGCGGGTCAGGGCCGTGCGCACCTCGGCAGCCGCGCGGTTGCGGTTGTCGGTGAGGCATTCGATGTAGACCGCGACGCCGCCCGGGGCGTAGCCCTCGTAGACGATCGTTTCCCAGTCGGCGCCGCCGGCGGTCGCGCCGGAGCCACGCTTGACGGCGTTATCGATGTTGTTGTTGGGGACCGAGGACTTCTTCGCCTTTTGGATCGCGTCGTAGAGCGTCGGGTTCCCGGCGGGGTCACCGCCACCGGTGCGCGCCGCGACCTCGATGTTCTTGATCAGCTTGGCGAAGAGCTTGCCGCGCTTGGCATCGATCGCGGCCTTCTTGTGCTTGGTGGTTGCCCACTTGGAGTGGCCTGACACGTGTTGAGGTCTCCTGCTTCTTCAGTAGATGGGCTGGGGCGAATCAACGTCTCGACGACAAATTCTACCGAGCCGCGTCGCGGACCAGCTCGACGAACCGCTCGTGGATGCGCCGATCCCCCGTCACCTCGGGGTGGAAGGAGGTCGCAAGGAGCGGGCCCTGACGCACGACGATGGGGTGGTCCTCCCCCTTCGCGCTCACGCTGGCGAGCACCTCGACACCTGGCCCGACCTCTTCGACCCAGGGCGCGCGGATGAAGACCGCGCGGACCGGGCCGCCGGGGATCTCCTCCACGCTCAAATCGGTCTCGTAGGAGTCGACCTGGCGGCCGAAGGCATTGCGGCGCACCGTGATGTCGAGCCCGCCGATGCTCTGCTGGCCCGGGGCGCCATCGAGGACCCGGTCGGCGAGCAGGATCATCCCGGCGCATGAGCCGTAGACCGGCATCCCCGAGGCGATCCGGGCGCGAAGGGGGTCCAACAGCTCGAAGGCGCGCACCAGTTTGTCGATCGTGCTGGATTCGCCGCCGGGGATCACCAGGCCATCGACGGCCTCGACCTCCGCGGGGCGCCGAACCAAAGTCGGTTCGGCGCCCGCGGCAGCGAGCGCAGCGGCGTGCTCGCGGACGTCCCCTTGGACGGCGAGCACGCCGATGCGCGGGCTCACCAGCCGCGCTCGGCGAGGCGGTGCGGCTCGGGGATCTCCTCGACGTTGATGCCGACCATGGCCTCACCGAGGCCGCGGGAGACCTTGGCGATGGTGTCGGGGTCGTCGTAGAAGGTTGTCGCCTTCACGATGGCGGCGGCGCGCTGCTCCGGATTGCCGGACTTGAAGATGCCGGAGCCGACGAAGACGCCCTGCGCGCCGAGCTGCATCATCATCGCGGCGTCGGCCGGGGTGGCGATGCCGCCGGCGGTGAAGAGCACCACGGGCAGTTCACCGGTGCGGGCGACCTCGGCGACGAGGTCATAGGGGGCCTGGAGTTCCTTCGCCGCGACGTAGAGCTCGTCCTCGGGAAGGGAGGTGAGGCGCCGGATCTCATCGCGGATCGAGCGCATATGGGTCGTCGCGTTGGACACATCGCCGGTGCCGGCCTCGCCCTTCGAGCGGATCATCGCCGCGCCCTCGGTGATGCGGCGCAGGGCCTCACCGAGGTTGGTCGCGCCGCAGACGAAGGGGACGGTGAAGGCCCACTTGTCGATGTGGTGGGCGTAATCGGCCGGGGTGAGCACCTCGGACTCGTCGATGTAGTCGACGCCGAGGCTTTGCAGCACCTGCGCTTCGACGAAGTGGCCGATGCGCGCCTTGGCCATGACGGGGATCGACACGGCGGAGATGATGCCGTCGATCATGTCCGGGTCGGACATCCGCGACACGCCGCCTTGGGCGCGGATATCGGCGGGGACGCGCTCGAGGGCCATGACGGCGACGGCACCGGCATCCTCGGCGATCTTCGCCTGCTCGGGGGTGACGACGTCCATGATGACGCCGCCCTTCAACATCTCGGCCATGCCGCGCTTGACGCGGGTGGTCCCGGTGGAGTTCTGGTCAGTCACCGCGACAGTGTAGGTCTGCCGTGAGCCCCCTTCGCACGGGTGTCCGTGGATGGGCTCAGGCGGCGCGTAAGAAGGTCGCGTCGTCGTCGAATTCGACCGTTTGGGGCATCTGCGCGTGCCCGGCCAGCCGGAAGACCTGCACCACCCGCTTGGCCCGGACGCGCTGGACCTCCTTGACCGCCTCGTTGTGGAAGCGGCGGGCGAGCTGGACCCGCACGAAGGCCTCGTCGAGCCGATCGATGAGGTCGGCGCCGTGGCCACCGTCGCTCCGCAGATCGGCGACGACGATCGGCGAGAAGGCGGCGCGTAGGACCTCGGTGAGCCCGGACTCGACGGCTTCGCGTCCGGCGAAATGCTGGCCTTCAAGCAAGTCGGCCTCGAAGGTGCGCTCGTTGGTGCGCTCGAGGGATTCGGTCGCTGCCCCTGCGACGAGGAAGGCGCTCGCCGGATCGACGACGCCGGAGGTGGCGAGCTCGAAGGAGGTCTCGGCGCGGCGCACGAGGTGGGCGTCGAGGGCGGACAGGGCCCCTTCCACCTTGGCGTGGAGCCGGTCGAGGCGGGCGGCCGAGTAGGAGAGGTACCACGCGCCGAGGATGATGACGGTGACGCCGATCGCGATCCAAGTCAGGGTCTCCACGGCTCGGCTCCTTCGGGAGGCGTCGGGGGCAAGGAGCGTAGGGGCGATCCGGCCGCGGCCGCGACCGTCTCGTAGACCGCGAGGATCTCGCGGGCGACGACCGACCAATCGAAGATCTTCGCCCGGCGCTGGCCGCGCTCGCGCAGGCTCTCGCGTCGGGCCGGGTCTCGCAGCAGGGCGAGGATCTGGTCGGCGAGGTCTTCGGAGCGGCCGTTGTCAAAGAGCGCGCCCGCGCGCCCACCGTCGAGCACTCGCTCGAACGCGGGCAGGTTGCTCGCGAGGACCGGGGCGCCCGCGGCCATCGCCTCGACGAGGACGATCCCAAAGCTCTCCCCGCCTGTCTGCGGGGCGATGTAGAGGTCGACGGACGCGAGCATCCGGGCCTTGTCCTCGTCGCTGATCATCCCGAGGAACTCGCAGGCGTCGGCGACCCGGGGCTCCAGCTTGGCCTTGGCGGCCTCGATCGACCCGGGACCCGCGACGAGGACCCGCAGTCCCGGGATCTCGTCGAGCAGCCGCGGGAGCGCCGCCGTGAGGACGGGCAGCCCCTTGCGGGGCTCGTCGATCCGGCCGAGGAAGGCGATGACGGGGGCCTCGCTCGTCCCGGTCCAGCGAAGGCGCGGCTCGGCGGAGGCGAAGGAGCCGACGTCCACGCCATTCGGGATCACGACGGCATCGCCGCCGAGGTGGGTCGTCACGGTGCGGCGGGCATCTTCGGAGACCGCGATCCGGCCGTGGATTTTTTCCAGCGAGGGGCGCAAGACGGGGAAGAAGGCCTGCATCGCGCGGGAGCGGATATTGGAGGTGTGGAAGGTCGCGACGACGGGGACCTGCGTCGCCCAGAGCGCGAGGACCGAGACGCTCGGCGCGATCGGCTCATGGATATGGAGGACATCGAAGGCACCCTCGTCGAGCCAGCGCGAGACGCGGGCCGCGGCGATCGGGCCGAAGAGCAGGCGCGCCACCGACCCGTTGTAGCGGATCGGGATCGCCCGACCGGCCGGGACGACATAGGGCGGAAGGGGGGTGTCCTCATCGGCCGGCGCGAGGACCGAGGCGTGGTGCCCCCCTTCGATGAGGTGTTCGGCCAGATCGCGGACGTGGAACTGCACTCCCCCGGGCACATCGAAGGAGTAGGGGCAGACCAGCCCGATGCGCAGGGGCCGGCTCATGGCAGCGTCGCGATCATGTCGGGAGCCGATCGAGGTCGAGATCCTCGTGGAAGACCCGCTGCATCATGTGCCAGTCCCGCGGCGAGCCGGCGACCGCCTCACCCAGGGCGTCCGCGCACTGCTGGGTCATCGCGGCGACCTGCTCGGCGTGGGTGAGGCCAGGGGTTGGTAGGACCTCGTCGTGGCAGTGGATCACCATGCCCCAGGTGTCGCCGACGCGCTCGTGGCGCATGGTGACCGGCCAGAGGCGCACGCCGGTGTCGATGGCCAGAGCAGCGGTGCCGGCAGCCATCTGCGCTCGGTGACCGCGCAGGTCGACCGCTACGCCGGTCGCGGTGAGGTCGCGGTCGGCGAGCAGGGGCATGACGACCGGTTCACCGGTCTGAAGTTGGGCGCGCAGTTGCCCGTACACGCCCTTCTCCGCGGGGAGGATCCGCATGCCGAGGCCCTCACGGAAGTCGAGGAAGGCGGTAAACATCTCCTCGGGTTCGAGCCGCTCCGCGACGGTGACGACGGTCCCGAGGTGACGAGCGCACCAGGCGCCGGCGAGATCCCAGTTGCCGGTATGGCCGAGGAAGGCAAGGACCGGGCGTCCGGCCCGCAGCTCGGCGGTGAGGTCATCAAGGCCCTCGGTGCGCACGACGCGATCGATTCGCTCCCCGCTCATCGCGGGGAGCCGGAAGGCCTCGCAGTAGTACCGCAGGTAGGAGCGCACGCCCTGGCGGACCTCGTCATCGAGCTCACGATCGGTGAGATCGGGGCGAATCCGGGCGTAGTTGGCGCGCAACCGTTCGACGCTGGGGCCACCGCGGCGGGTCACCACATCGGCGACGGCGTCGAAGAGGGAGTAGGCGAGCCGCTCGGGTAGGGCGCGCAGGGCCCGCCAGCCGACCCGGAAGGCCGCGACCGTCGCTGCGTCGGCGGCCCGGCTCACGACTCGGCCAGCGCTTGGCGGCGCACGACGAGAATCCGCTGGAGCACGGTGATGACGCTCGCGACCGCGAGGAGGGCAAGCACGACGGTCATGACGACCGGTGGGAAGACCCCGAGACCGACAAAACCGGCCGTGACCAAGGTGACGACGAGCCGGTCGCCGCGTTCGGCGATGCCGACATCGGCGCGCAGGCCCACCCCTTCGGCCCGGGCCCGGGCATAGGAGACGAGCATCCCAAGGACAAGGCAGAGCAGGGCGAGGATCGCGGTCAGCCGGTCCGCGCCCCCTTCGAAGTACCAGATCGTCAGGCCCGCGAAGATCGCGGCGTCGCCCATCCGGTCCAGGGTCGAGTCTAAGAAGGCGCCCCAGGTGCTCGTGCGGCCCGACAGCCGCGCCATCACGCCGTCGATCGTGTCGGAGAAGACGAAGAGGGTGATCACCATCGTCCCGACGAAGAGGTCGCCGCGCGGGAAGAACCACAAGGCGGCGGCGACAACGCCGATGGTGCCGACGATCGTCACGAGATCGGGGCCGATGCCCAGGCGAAGAAGGAGTTTGGCTACCGGCGTGAGGATGCGGGTCACGAGGGCGCGCGCGTATCGATTGAGCATGGCGGACCCAGCCTAGCCGCGCGGCGATCAGATCCCGCGCCAAGAGGCGCCGTGCCGACTTGCCTGCGGGCCGGGTTAGGAGTTGGGTGAAGAGCATGAGCGGACCAGCCACCACCACCTCCCCCGTCGTCACATCTCCCGACCAGGTGCGCAATGTCGCCCTGGTCGGTCCGTCTGGGTCGGGCAAGTCCCGGCTCTACTCGCACCTGGCTCGCGAGGTCCTCTCCCCCGGTCACGAAGAGGACCGCTCGACGAGCCTGCGGGCGGCGACCATCGCGCTCGACCCAGGCCTGGCACTGACCCTGCTGGACACCCCCGGACACCCCGATTTCGTCGGCGAGGTGCGAGCCGCGCTCCGCGCCGCCGATGGAGCGATCTTCGTCGTCTCGGCCGCCGATGGCGTCGACGCGGCGACCCGGGCCCTGTGGCACGAGTGCGCGCTCGTCCAGATGCCCCGTGCGGTGGCGATCGTTCAGCTTGATGCCAACGACGCCGACTACGCCCGGACCCTCGCGGAGTGCCAGGCGACCTTCGGGCAGGGCGTGCAGCCGCTCGGGATCCCGATCGCTGGGGGCAGTGGTGCCCTCACCCAGATCGTCGACCTCGTCCTCGGCGAGGTGCACGACTACACGAGCGGTACCCGCGAGGTGCACCCGGCGGGCGCCGAGCACGCCGAGATCTTCGATACCTATCGCCCGGGGCTGATCGAGGGGATCATCGAAGAGTCCGAGGACGACACGCTAATGGAGCGCTACCTCGGCGGTGAGGACATCGACTTCGCGGTCATCGAGCGCGATCTGCTGACCGCGGTGACGCACGGGACCTTCCACCCGGTGCTGCCCGTCTCGGCGGAGACCGGCTCGGGCGTGGCGGTCCTTCGTCACCTGCTCGCGGCCGCCTTCCCGAACCCAACGCAGCGACCGGTCCCGGTCGTGACGACCGTCGACGGCAGCGACCTCATCGAGGTCACCACCGACCCCAGCGGCCCGCTCGTCGCCGAGGTCGTCCACACCCGCAGCGACGCCTACGTCGGCCACGTCTCGCTGGTGCGGGTCTTCTCGGGGACGCTCACCCGCGAGCACCCGCTGCACATCTCCGGTCACCTGGACCGGCTGCGCCCCGACGCCTCGGAGGGTCACGCGGGCCACGATGACGAGGAACGGGCCGGGGCGCTCGGTGTGCCGACGCTCGACGGCTTCGACGACCGGCCGCAGGTCATCGCCGGCGAGATCGCGGTCGTCACCAAGTTGGGGTCCGCGCAGACCTCGGACACGATCTCCTCGGTCGACCAGCCGCTGCTCATCGAACCCTGGGAGCTGCCCGAGGCGCTCCTGCCGGTGGCGCTCGAACCGGTCTCACGCGGCGACGAGGACAAGCTGCCGACGGCCTTTCGCGAGTTGGCGGCCGAGGATCCCTCCCTTCGTCTCGCCTTCTCCCCCGAAACCGGCCAGATCGTCTTGTGGAGCACCGGTCCCGCGCAGCAGGACCTTGTCCTCGAGCGCCTGCGGGAGCGCTTCAACCTCGAGGTGAAGACCGGTCCGGTCAAGGTGGCGCTGCGCGAAACCTTCGTCGCGACCGCCGAGGCCCAGGGCCGGCACGTCAAGCAGTCCGGTGGGCACGGCCAGTTTGCGGTCTGCCACCTCACGGTTGAACCGCTGGAGCGGGGCGCGGGGGTCGAGTTCCACGAGACGGTCGTCGGCGGGGCGGTGCCTCGCTCCTACATCCCGAGCGTCGAGAAGGGGGCGCGCGCGCAACTCGACAAGGGCCTGCTCGCGGGCTGGCCGGTCGTCGATGTCAAGGTCACCCTGACCGACGGGAAGGCCCACTCGGTGGATTCGTCCGATATGGCCTTTCAGACTGCGGCCGGGATCGCGCTACGCGAGATGACCTCGACCCAGACCGTCTCGCTGCTGGAGCCGGTCGACAAGGTGACCGTCACGATCGACACCGATTACCTCGGCGCCGCGATGACGGACCTGTCGACCCGGCGCGGGCAGATCCTTGGCACGGACACCGATCCCGAGGACGCGAGCCGCAGCGTGTTGACGGCGCTCGTGCCTCAGCTCGAACTGCTCGACTACCCGATCGCGTTGCGCTCCTTCGCGCACGGCACGGGCGAACTCTCCCGCGAGCTCGTCGGGTACGAACCGCTCCCGACGCGCCTCGTCGCCGAGCACCTCGCCGATCGGGACTAGTTAGTCCGACCCCTGCGGCCACGCCGCGACCAGGGCCCTGCGCATGTCCTCGATGAGGCTGGGCAGGGCCTTGGTCTGGGCGATGATCGGCAGGAAGTTCGCGTCCCCACCCCAGCGCGGCACGATGTGCTGGTGCAGGTGGGCGGCGACGCCGGCACCGGCGACCTCTCCCTGATTCATGCCGATGTTGTAGCCGTGCGGTGCGGAGGCGGCGACCAGGGCCGCGATCGCCCCCTTCGTCAGGGCCGTGAACTCCGCGGTCTCTTCGTCGGTGAGGTCCACGTAGAGCGGCACGTGACGGTAGGGACAGATCAGGACGTGCCCCGGGTTGTAGGGGAAGAGGTTCATCACGACATAGCAGCGCTCGCCGCGGTGAACGATCAGGCCGTCCTCGTCGGACTTCTCGGGCGCGGCGCAGAAGGGGCAGCCGTCTCCGGCGTCCTTGCTCGGGCGCTCACCGCGGACATAGGCGAGCCGGTGAGGCGTCCAGAGCCGTTCGAAACCGTCCGCCGAGCCCGGGAAGCTCTCCGAAGGCTCCGTGGGCACGCTCATGACGCGGAGGTCACCTGCGCCTTGGAGTCGATCGCGGCGACGATCTTGGCGATCGCGTCGGCGACCGGGACGCCGTTTTCTTGCGAGCCGTCGCGGTACCGGAAGGAGACCGAGCCCTGGCCGCGGTCCTCATCCCCCGCGATCAGCACGAAGGGGACCTTGGACTTGCTCGCGTTGCGGATCTTCTTCGGGAAACGGTCATCGGTGCGGTCGATTTCGACGCGGATCCCGGCGGCCGCCATCTGGTCGAGCACCTCTTGGAGGTACGGCTCGAACTCTTCGGCGACGGGGACGCCGAGGACCTGGACGGGCGCGAGCCACGGCGGGAGCTGCCCGGCGTAGTGCTCGATCAGCACGCCCATGAAGCGCTCGATCGAACCGAACTTCGCCGAGTGGATCATCACCGGCTGCTGGCGCGAACCGTCGGCGGCGGAGTACTCGAGGCCAAAGCGTTCCGGCTGGTTGAAGTCGTACTGGACGGTCGACATCTGCCAGGTCCGGCCGATCGCGTCCCGGGCCTGCACCGAGATCTTCGGGCCGTAGAAGGCGGCGCCGCCCGGGTCGGGCACGAGATCGAGGCCGGTGTCGCGGGCGGCCTCTTCGAGCACGGCGGTCGCGGCCTCCCACTGCTCGTCGGAGCCGATGAACTTGTCCTTCTTGGCCTCGGAGTCATCGCGGGTCGACAACTCCAGGTAGAAGTCGTTCATCCCGAAGTCGCGCAGGAGCGACAGGACGAAGTGGAGGAGGTGCTTGATCTCCTCGGAGGCCTGCTCGGCGGTCACATAGGAGTGGGAGTCGTCCATCTCCAGGCCGCGCACGCGCGTTAGGCCATGGACCACACCGGACTTCTCGTACCGGTACACATGCCCGAATTCGAAGAGGCGCAGCGGCAGGTCGCGGTAGGAGCGCTGGCGCGACTTGTAGATGAGGTTGTGCATCGGGCAGTTCATCGCCTTGAGGAAGTAGCGCTGCCCGTCCTCTTCCATCGGGGGGAACATCGTGTCCTCGTAGTACGGCAGGTGCCCCGAGGTGTGGAAGAGCCCTTCCTTGCTGACGTGCGGCGTCCCGACGTAGAGGAAGCCCTCCTCGATGTGGCGCTGGCGGGCGTAGTCCTCCATGACCCGCTTCAGCACGCCCCCCTTCGGGTGGAAGACGGGCAGGCCGGCGCCCAACTCATCCGGGAAGGAGAAGAGGTCCATCTCCGCGCCGAGCTTGCGGTGGTCGCGGCGCTCGGCCTCGGCGAGGCGCTCGAGGTAGGCCTTCAGTTCGTCCTTGCTCGGCCAGGCGGTGCCATAGATGCGCTGCAGCTGCGGGTTCTTTTCGCTGCCACGCCAGTAGGCGGCGGCGCTGCGCATGATCTTGTAGGCGTTGCCGAGAACCTTCGTGGTCGGCACGTGTGGGCCGCGGCAGAGGTCGCCCCAGGCCCGGGTGCCATCGCGGCGGATGTTGTCGTAGATCGTCAGTTGAGAGCCGCCAACCTCGACGCTCGCGCCGTCCGCTGCGTCCTCGGCCGCTCCCCCCTTCAGCCCGATCAGCTCGCACTTGTAGGGCTCGTCCTTCAGTTCAACGAGGGCGTCCTCGTCGCTGATCTCGCGGCGCACGAAGGTCTGGCCCTCGTTGATGATCCGCTGCATGGCCTTTTCGAGGGCCTTCAAGTCCTCCGGGGTGAAGGGGTCCTCGACATCGAAGTCGTAGTAAAAGCCGTCGCGGATCGGGGGGCCGATGCCGAGCTTGGCGTCGGGGTTGACCTGCTGGACGGCCTGGGCGAGGACGTGGGCGGCGCTGTGCCGCAGCACATCGAGCCCGTCCTGCTCGGCGGCGGTCACGGGCTCGACGATGTCGCCCTCGGCGAGGGGGTGCGCGAGGTCGCGCAGCTCGCCGTTGACGCGGGCGACGAGGACGGCGCGGTCCCCCTCGAAGAGATCCGCCGCGGTAGTGCCCGATTCGACCGTTCGCTGGTCTCCGGCGACGGTGATGGCGAAGGGGGCAGACACGCGGGTCTCCTAGGGGTGGTGTGCAGCAGGTGGACGCCTAAGCCTAACGGGCACCGGTGGGCCCCTAGGCTGCCCACCATGGTGAGCCTGCCCCCTGACCTCAGCATCGGCGTCGCGACCGCGGCCTACCAGATCGAAGGGGGTGTCCGCGAAGGCGGCCGAGGGCGCAGCATCTGGGACGACTTCTGCGACCGGCCGGGGGTGATCGCGGACGGCTCCAGTGGTGAGGTCGCGACCGATCACTATCACCGCTACCTCGAAGACATCGCGCTCATGCGCGAGCTTGGGGTGGATTCCTATCGCTTCTCGATCGCGTGGCCCCGGGTCCTGCCGCAGGGCGCGGGTGCCGTGAACGAGGAGGGCCTGGCCTTCTACGACCGCTTGGTCGACGGGCTGTTGGAGGCCGGGATCGAGCCGTGCGCGACCCTCTTCCACTGGGATCTGCCGTCGGCGCTGCAGGAGCACGGGGGTTGGCGGAGCCGGGAGACGGCCTTGCGATTCGGCGAGTACGCCCAGGTCGTCGGGGAGCGCCTCGGCGATCGCGTCGCCATGTGGTGTCCGATCAACGAGCCGGCGATCTTCACGATGCTCGGGCACGCGATCGGCGAGCATGCACCGGGCCTCCACCTCGGCTTTGACTCCCTCCAGGTGGGTCACCACCTGCTCCTTGGCCACGGCCTCGCGGTCCAGGCCCTGCGCGCGGCGGGGGCGCGCTCGGTCGGTACGGCCAACAATCACACCCCGGTCTGGGTCTACGGCGATTCCGAGATCGACCGAGCGGCGGCGGACCTCTACGACATCATCCACAACCGGATGTTCGCCGAGCCGATCCTGCTCGGGCAGTACCCGAATGGGATGGGCGAAGGCCTGCCGGGACCGGTCGCCGACGACCTCGCGATCATCGCCGAGCCGATCGACTTCTACGGAGTCAACTACTACAACCCGACCCTCGTCGGGGCGGCCTCGGCCGGTGACGACCTCCCCTTCGCTCTGCACCAGATCACCGGGTACGAGCAGACCGCGTTTGGCTGGCCGGTGGTCCCGAGTGGACTGACCGAGATCCTGAATCAACTAAACGAGCGCTACGGGGCTGCGCTCCCCCCGGTCCACGTCACCGAGTCGGGGTGCTCACAGGTCGACGTCGTGGCGGCGGACGGGACGGTCGCAGATCCGGCGCGGATCGCCTATCTGACGTCTCACCTGGAGGCGGTGCTCGCGGCTCGCGCCGAAGGGGTGGACGTGCGCGGCTATTACGTCTGGAGCCTCATCGACAACTTTGAGTGGGCGCAGGGGTATCAGCAGCGCTTCGGGCTCGTCCACTGCGACTATGACAACAGCCAGCGGCGAACCCCCAAGGAGTCCTACCGCTGGCTGCAGTCGGTGCTTGCCGAGCGCGGCTCGCGAATCAGTCCCGGCCGACCGTGAGCACCAGGTGCTCGGTGGCGGGCTTGCGCGAGTTGCGCAGGCCCGCGACGACCTGGTCGCCCGACTTGTCGACGACGAGGTCGACCGATGCCGGCAGGAGGACGGGCTTTTTGAACCACACGTGGCTCGTCGTCGCGCCATTGACCCAAGGGCCAAGCGCGGCGAGGGTGCGGGCGTAGGTCCACATCCCGTGAGCGATCGCCGACGGGAAGCCCATGGCGCGCGCGGTGATCCCGTAGAGGTGGATCGGGTTGATATCGCCCGAGACCGCCGCGTACCGGCGCCCGAGGTCCCCTTCGAGGCGCCACTTCGCCGCCGGGTAGCCGGTGGGGATGGCAGGAGGCTGCGACCCGCGGTCGGCATCGGGATTGGAGCGACCCCGGGAGAGGTAGGTGCTTCGCCCTTCCCATACCAGTTCCCCTTGGACGTGCACCTGGGTGAGCAGGTCCACCTGACGGCCCTTCGGGTGGTCGCGCAGGTTGTCCGCCGAGACGGTGATATCGAGCTTCTCGTCCGCGGTCAACGGACGGTAGGCGGTGATCACGTTTTCGACGTGGACCAACCCGACGAGCGCGAAGGGGAAGGACGGCCGCGCCATCAGGTGCGCCTGCAGGCCGAAGCCGAGCAGGTGCGGGTAGGTGTGCGGGAGCCGATCCTCGACGGGGAAGCCGGTCAGTCGCTGGTACTCCCGTAGGTCGGCGCGGTCCACCTCGTAGCCGACGAGCACGAGCCGGGTTTGCGGGAGCTCGGTCGCCGAGGAACCACGCATCACGGCCGCCCGCGCGAGGATCGGCGCGAGGGCCGGCGGGGAGGTGAAGGTCTCGATGCTCATGGGCCTCACGCCCCGAGCATCATCTGGCCGCACACCCGCACCGTGTTACCGGTGACGCCACGGTTGGCGTCCCAGGCGAACCAGCCGATCGTCTCGGCGACATCGACGGGCTTGCCACCCTGGGTGAGCGAGTTGAGCAAGCGGCCGACCTCGCGGGTCGCGAAGGGCACCTTCGCGGTCATCTCGGTCTCGATGAAGCCGGGGGCGACGGCGTTGACGGTGACCCCCTTCGCGAGCACCTCCTTGTCCTGCGCGAGCGAGGAGGTCATCCCGATGACGCCGGCCTTGGACGCGGCATAGTTGGTCTGACCGCGGTTGCCCGCGATGCCCGCGATCGAGGCGACGTTGACGATGTGTCCACCTTCGCGGATCGCGGGGATCAGGGCCTCGTTCATCGCGAGGATCGAGGCGAGGTTGACGTTCACGACGCTCGCCCAGCGCTCGGCGTCGGTGTTCGCGAGCAGCTTGTCGCGGGTGATGCCGGCGTTGTGCACGACGATGTCGAAGCCGCCGTGGCGCGCCTGCGCGTGCTCGACGATCTTGGTGCCCGCGTCGGGAGCGGTGACGTCCAGCTGAAGGGCGCTGCCGCCGAGCGCGTTGGCGACCTCGGCGAGCGGGCCACCGGCCGCCGGGATGTCGACGGCCACGATGGTCGCGCCATCGCGAGCGAGGGTCTTCGCAATCGCGGCGCCGATGCCGCGGGCGGCACCGGTCACGACCGCGACCTTGCCGGCGAGCGGCTGGTCCCAGTCAGCGGGGGTCTTGACCTCGCCGACCGGCTTGGCGACGTGGACGACCTGGCCGTCGACATAGGCCGAGCGGCCGGAGAGGAAGAAGCGGATCGTCGCGTCGGCGGCCTCATCGGCACCGTCGGCGATGTAGACGGTGTTAGCGGTGCCACCACCGCGCATCTCCTTGGCGACCGAGCGCACGATGCCCTCGAGGGCGCGGCGCGCGGCGGCCTGCGGGACGCTCGTCGCCTCGTCGACCGGACGGCCGAGCACGATGATCCGGCCGGTCGGCGCCAGCGTCTTCAGGGCGGGGCCGACGATGCCCCGCAGGGACTCAAGGTCCTCGGGACGCTCGATGGCGGTCATGTCGACGACGACGCCCGCGACCGAGGTGGACGGCTGGGTCGCGATCTGGACGCCGGCCTCTTCGAGCACAGTGCGCAGGTGCGCGACGAGCGGGGCGTCACCGTGACCGGCGAGGAGGACCGCCCCATTGATCAGGGACGCGCCGGGCTCATGGCGGCGCAGTTTCGACGGGCGGGGCAGCCCGAAGGTGGTGGCGAGCTGCTTCCCGAGCCCGCTGCTAACGAACGTGCCGTACTGAAATCCCATGGTGATTCCTTTAACTGGTCGTGGGGTGCGGGAGGCGCTTACGCGCCCTCGACGATGGCGACGACGCCCTGGCCGCCGGCGGCGCAGATGGAGATCAGGCCGCGGCTACCCGGGCCCTTCGCGTGCAGCATCTTCGCGAGCGAGGCGAGGATGCGCCCACCGGTGGCGGCGAAGGGGTGGCCGGCGGCGAGCGAGGAGCCGTTGACGTTGAGCTTGCTCCGGTCGATCGACCCGAGCGGCTTGTCGCGGCCGAGCTTGACGCGGCAGAACTCCTCGTCCTCCCAGGCCTTGAGGGTCGACAGGACCGTCGAGGCGAAGGCCTCGTGGATCTCGTAGAAGTCGAAGTCCTGGAGGGTGAGTCCGTTGCGGTCGAGCATGCGCGGGACGGCATAGGCGGGAGCCATCAGCAGGCCCTCGTCACCGTGGACGTAGTCGACCGCGGCGGCTTCGCCATCGATGAAGTAGGCCTGGACGGTGAGGTTGCGCTCCTTGGCCCACTCCTCGCTCCCGAGCAGGACGACGGAGGCGCCGTCGGTGAGCGGCGTCGAGTTCCCGGCGGTCATCGTCGCGCCCTCGCCCTTGCCGAAGACCGGCTTCAGGGTCGCGAGCTTGGCCATCGAGGAGTCGGGGCGCAGGTTCTGGTCCCGAGTGACGCCCTGGTAGGAGGTCATCAGGTCGTCGAAGAAGCCCTCGTCGTAGGCGCGGGCGAGGTTGTGGTGGGAGTTCACCGCGAGCTCGTCCTGAGCCTCGCGGGTGATGCCCCACTTCTTGGCGGTGATCGCCATGTGCTCGCCCATCGACAGGCCAGTGCGCGGCTCGGAGTTGGCCGGGGTCGCGATGCCGATGTCGGTGGGGCGGATGGCGCCGAGGGCGAGAATCTGGTTCTTCACGCCCTTCGCGCGGTTGACCTTCAGCAGCTTCTTGCGGAGGGACTCGCTGACGGTGATCGGGGCGTCGGAGGCGGTGTCGACCCCGCCGGCGATGGCGGACTCGATCTGTCCGAGCTTGATCTTGTTAGAGACCAGGATCGCGTTCTCGAGGCCGGTGCCGCAGGCCTGCTGGACGTCGTAGGCGGAGGTGTGCGGGTCCAGGCTAGAGCCGAGGACGGACTCGCGGGTCAGGTTGAAGTCGCGGCTGTGCTTGATCACGGCGCCGCCGACGACCTCACCGATGCGCTCGCCGCCGAGGTTGTAGCGGGCGACCAGGCCCTCGAGAGCCGCGGTGAACATGTCCTGGTTCGACACGTCGGCGTAGGGACCGAACTGGCGGGCGAAGGGGATGCGGTTGCCGCCGAGGATGGCGGCGCGGCGCGGCGCGGTCGACTGGTTTTGGGCCACCGAAGGACTCCTTGAAAACGTCGTTTGGGGATCGCTGGGCGCGCATGGTCGCGCCAGTGAGATATGCGATACGGACGGTAGCAGGTACCGCCAGTACCTGCTACCGTCGGGCGCTGTGAGTACGCCCACCGATGGACGCAGCGCGCGCTGGGAGGTGCACCGGCAGGCCCGGCGCGCCGAGCTCGTCGAGTCCGCGATCCGGGCGATCCGCGAGCAGGGCGCCACGGTCGGGATGGATGACATCGCGGCCGCGGCCGGGACCTCCAAGACGGTCTTCTATCGCCACTTCCACGATCGCTTCGGTCTCTACCGGGCGATCGCCGAGCGGGTCGATCAGCTGATCATGCGGGATATCACGAGTGCGGTCGGTGGGGCGGGCGCCGAGGGTGCGCCCCCTTCGATCGCCGAGCGGATGGTGGCGCGGGATCCTCAGGAGCTCATCTCCGGGGCGATCAGCGCGTACCTCAGGCTCGTCGAGCGGGACCCCGAGGTGTACCGCTTCATCGTCTCGGCACCGATCGTCGAAAAGAGCGCTCACGCGGTCGATGTCGCGGTGTGCGTCACCGGTCAGATGGCCGGGCAGGTCGGAGCGCTCATCTCCGAGGCGCTCATCGCGAGCGGCTCGGAGGTCACCCGCGCGCAAATCTGGGGGCAGTCCCTCGTCGGGATGGTGCGCGCGGCCGCGGACACCTGGCTCGCGGGCGCTGCGGGCACGATGTCGCGCGAGGCCCTCACCCAGCATCTCGCCGATCTGGCGTGGAGCGGGCTCGCCGCAGCGTGGCCCCCTTCGGACCCAGCACAGCCCCACCCGTAAGGGGCCTGATCTGCGCGATCGGCAGCGTGCCACGATGGGGCGATGCAGATTGCCGACTCAATCCGGTCCAGTCTCGACGGTCGTTGGGGTGCGGTGCGCGAACGCGCCCGCCGCGACCTTGACCCCGCCCGCCTCGGTCCCCCACCTGCGCCGTTGCCGATGGCCGAGCACCGGGCGCGAACTCTGGAGGCGGTGCTCGAGCTGACGAAGACCCCCTTCCCCGCCGATGGCCTCACCGTGGACCAGGGCGGGACCGGAGATCCCGGGGCATCGGTGACCGGCTTTGAGATGCTCGGCCATTTGGACCTGTCGGTCTTCGTCAAGGCGGGGGTGCAGTTCGGCCTCTTCGGCGGGGCGATCGCGAACCTTGGGACCGAGGAGCATCACCGTCAGTACCTGCCGGGGATGCTCGACGGCTCGCTCCTTGGGTGCTTCGCGATGACCGAGACCGGGCACGGCTCGGATGTCCAGCAGCTCGCGACGACGGCGACCTACGACCCGACGACCGACGAGATCGTCGTCCACTCCCCCGACCACCTGGCGCGCAAGGACTACATCGGTAATGCGGCGCAGGATGCCCGGCTGGCGGCGGTCTTCGCGCAACTCATCGTCGGAGGTGAGTCGCAAGGGGTGCACTGCGTGCTCGTGCCGATTCGTGACGAGTCCGGTGCGGACCTGCCGGGGGTCACCACCAGTGATTGTGGGGCGAAGGCGGGGCTCGCCGGGGTCGATAACGGGCGGATCAGCTTCGATCAGGTCCGGGTGCCGCGAGCGAACCTGCTGAACCGTTACGGCTCGATCGATGCCGAAGGGGTCTACAGCTCGCCGATTGAGAAGCCCTCGCGGCGCTTCTTCACCATGCTCGGAACGCTCGTGCGCGGCCGGGTCAGCGTGGCCGGTGGGGCTGGTGCCGCGACCCGCAGTGCGCTCGCGGTGGCGATCCGCTATGGACTGGTGCGGCGGCAGTTCAACCGGCCCGACAGTGACGACGAGGTCCTGATCCTGGACTACCGGGCGCACCAGCGGGCGCTGCTACCGCGGCTTGCGACCTCGTATGCGCTGATGTTCGCGCAGAACAATCTCGTGGAGGCGATGCACGCGATCGCGACGGGCGAGGATCGCGGCGAGGACGCCCAGCGCGAACTCGAGGCTCGCGCGGCTGGGCTCAAAGCCCTCACGACGGCCCACGCGACGGACACGATCCAGGCGTGCCGTCAGGCCTGTGGTGGCGCCGGCTATCTCTGGGCGAATCGGCTGGCGGCGCTGAAGGCCGACACCGATGTCTTCACCACCTTCGAGGGCGACAACACCGTCCTGCTGCAACTGGTCGCCAAGGGCATGCTCACCGAGTACAAGGAGTCCTTCCACGACCTCGACACCCGTGGGGCCTTCTTCTTCGGAGCCAAGCAGTTCTCCGGCTCGATCATCGAGCGCACCATCGGTGGCTCGCTCATCCAGCGGCTCGTCTCCGGAGCCCCGGGGCGGGACGCGGACAATGCCCTGACCGACCGCGGGGGGCAGATCGCCCTCTTCGAAGACCGCGAGTCGCACCTGCTCGAGACTCTCGCGATGCGTCTTCGGGGCGCGAGCGAGGATGAGGACGTCTCCCCCTTCGACGTCTTCAACAATGTCCAAGACCATCTGCTCGAGACGGCGCGGGCGCACATGGACCGGATCGTGCTCGAGTCCTTCGTCGCGGCGATCGACGACAACTGCGATGACCGGGCCTGCGAGTTGCTGAACCTGGTGTGCGATCTCTACGTCTTCGCGACGATGGAGGCGAACCGCGCCTGGTATCTCGAGCACGGGCGGATCAGCGCGAAGCAGTCCAAGGAGATCATCGTGCGGGTCAACGAGTTGTGCGACGAGCTGCGGCCGCACGTCGAGGTGCTCGTCGATGCGTTTGGAATCCCGCAGTCGTGGCTAACGACCGAGATGATCGCCGACAACGGGACGTCAGGCGGCGGTGCCACGCCTTAGCGCGACCGACCACTCGGAAGGCTCAGGCTTGCGTACGACGTAGACGGCATATACCCCGTCATCGGGGAGGTAAACCGATCGCTCTCCATCCAGCCCAGCGTCATCGATCAGTGATCCCACCTCCTCGACAGACCGGGGCTGGATATGCGGCCACTGGATGACGTTGAGGGTGAACCCAAGTTGCGGGTGGGTCGGGAGCATATTCCCGACGACCAGCAATCCACCCGGACGCACAAGGTCGTAGGCGTTACGCAAAAGGGTGCGAGCCCCTGCCAAAACGGTTCGAGTTCGGATCACTTTGGAGTACGTGTAGGGCCAGTCGTCACCGCGCAGATACTCGAGAATGCCAATCGCCTCGACGAGGTCGAACCGGGCCTTCTGTGCGCGCCAGGCGGGGGCGCGCGAGGCGAACCCCTCCCCGGGCCAGGACGTTGGCGCGTCGAGTCGACACCGTGACGTTCGCCTGGGTGGCGTAGGTCTGAGCGAGCGCGAGGGACGTCCTATCGAGGTCGACTAGCGTGAGCTTCGGTGTCCGTCCCCCTCCAGACCTCACTCGCGACACCGCCGAGATGGCGGGCTGTGCCGCGCCGCAAGCGAGGCTCAACCACCGGGGCGCACGGGCGTCAATCGTCCGCGCATGAGCGATCGCAACCTCCTGCAGGACAGCGGCTCGGGAGCGGATACCACGGCAATCCGCTACGTTCGCGAAGTAGTGCTGCGCGGCCTCGCTCACACCGACACCGCCGGGATAGGTGGGTTCGAAGGGTGCGTACGCCGGCGCCAGAGCAGCAGCCCTCGGTACGAGGTCGAGCCACTCTCCGATTGTTGGGATGCTCTTAACCAATGCCCGAGTGGCTGGATTCGAGCGGTCAATCGTCGAGCGCCGAGTTCGCCCCAAATCGAGCCGGGCGTCGCCATGAAACCCCATCTGAGTGAGCTGATCGACAACGTTCTCGACGGTCGCTCGGTGCTCGTTCACGTATGGGTCGTCGTACGCGAACGGCATCACTGTCGGACTCATCGAGGGCTTCGTCACGAGTTCGATCGTTCACAACCGCGGGACGGCGAACAAGTCATCAGATCAGTTACCTCGCGCCACGGTCGACGTGCTTGCCACCCCGACGTTGCGCCAGCCCCCGGATGGAACCTTGAGGGTCAGGCGAGCGCCCTCCGTTGCTCTCCCCGGCTTAGCGTGCACAGCTCCACTTTGTGCTACCGCCCCGACGACCAAATCGCGCTCATCGAGCATCGCCCTCCATAGGTTCCCTCAGAGGCCGTCTGCGCCAGTGAACGTCAGACCGTGGAAGCGATCGAAGTATGCGGTGAGCTTGTCGATCACCCGTTGCTTCTTCTCACCGTGGGCGTCGCCCGACCCGAAACGTGACACCGGGGGCAGGATCGCTGTGATCGCCGTGCCGGCGGTTTGGAGTTCGCCGTCGCGGAAGGCCGACGCCATGAACAGGCGGGCGGCATCGGGACGCAGGCTCTCGGCGGCGATGATTTCGTCCAGTTCTTCGCGTCGTTTCGCCTCGATGTAGGCGAGCCACTCGTCATCGATCGCTCCGTCAACCGACACATACTCAACGAAGTCCTCGATGAGGTCCTTCTTGTTCCGCAGGCTCGGGCTCGAGTCCACGGCTCGCGAGATTTCGGCGCGGATCTCCCGGTCGTCGCCGTCGCCGCGCTCGTCGCGAGCCTTTTGGACGAGCATCAAGATGTAGTCGACGTTGATCTCGACCTGCTTGATCAGCTCGATCTCAAAGACCACGTCCTCGTTGATGATCTCCTTGTCACCCTGGGCCGAAGTGCGAAACTCTGCGTACAGGTCGAGGTAAATGCTCCGGTAGTCCTGGAGGTCGCGCTCAGTAAGCAGTTCGTTCCCCGCGAACTCGTCGAACGCGGTCAGGATGTTCAGCAGCCGCAGGATCTGACCGAAGAGGGCGATGAAGTCCTTCTGCCGCTGCTCGCCGACGATCTGCTCCCCCAGCGGGAAGTCGGCGAGCAGTTGGTCGACCTTGCGTGAGTACTCCTCGTAATACTCAGCGAAGGGCTTCAATAGGACGACCCCACGAGCATCCTTGTTGCCGAAGAGCTCCAACGCAGAGTTGGTCTGATCCTCTAGGTCCCGGAAGGCCACGATGTTGCCGTAGGTCTTGACCGAGTTCAGGATCCGGTTGGTCCGCGAGTACGCCTGAATCAGGCCATGGCTGCGTAGGCTCTTGTCGACAAAGAGCGTGTTGAGGGTCGTCGCGTCGAAGCCGGTGAGGAACATGTTCACCACGATCACGAGATCCACCTCGCGGTTCTTCAGCCGCAGCGATAGGTCCTTGTAGTAATTCTGGAAGCTGTCGCTGCTCGTGTCGTAACTCGTCCCGAACAGGTCGTTGTAGTCCTGGATAGCCTCCTCGAGGAAGGTTCGTGCATCGACCGGTAGCGCATCGGCCTCAAAGCCCTCGTCATCGAGGATGCCGTCCTCGCTGGCCTCGTTCGCACCGTAGGAGTAGATCAGCCCGACCTTCAGGCGCCGATCTGGTGGGAGGTCATCTTGCTGCCACTGGAACTGGTTGTAGTAGCGCCGCGCTGCATCGATGGACGCGGTCGCGAAGATGGCGTTGAACCCCTTCACCCGTTTCGCCGCCGATACGGCTTCGGTCCGGTGCCGGTCACGGGCCAGGTCGGCCACATTAGTCACGACCGAGTGTTGGTACCCGAAAGCCCGCTTCGTCTTCATCTCGAAGTGGTCGAGCGTGTACTTCACGATCTGCTTGATTCGCTCGGGCGCGAGGAGTGCGCGTTCGGTGTCGATCGCCGACACCTGCTTGTCCACGACGTCACCGACCTGGATCGTGTCGACGTAGTCGATGCGGAAGGGCAGAACGTTCTTGTCGGTGATCGCGTCGACGATCGTGTAGGTGTGCAGCTTGTCGCCGAACGCTTGCTCGGTCGTCTTGAGTCTCGGGTTCCCCCCGCTCGCGGCATTGACCGAGAAGATCGGGGTCCCAGTGAAGCCGAAGAGGTGGTAGCGCTTGAAGGCTCGGGTGATGGCGGAGTGCATATCGCCGAACTGCGAGCGGTGGCACTCGTCGAAGATGATCACGACGTGCTCGTCGGTGATCGCGTGGCCCGTGTTGCCCTGGACGAACTTCGAGAGCTTTTGGATCGTGGTGATGATGATCCTGGCGCTCGGGTCCTCGAGTTGGCGTTTGAGGACGGCGGTCGAAGTGTTGGAGTTCGCCGCGCCCTTCTCGAAGCGGTCGTACTCGCGCATCGTCTGATAGTCGAGGTCCTTGCGATCGACCACGAAGAGGACCTTTGTCACGCCGGGGACCTTGGTGGCGAGTTGAGCCGCCTTGAAGCTCGTCAAGGTCTTGCCGGAGCCGGTGGTGTGCCAGACGTAGCCGCCGGCGGCGATCGTGCCGAGCTTGCGGTAGTTCGTCGAGGTCTCGATCCGCTGCAAGATCCGCTCGGTTGCGACGATTTGGTACGGGCGCATCACGAGGAGCATCCGGTCGGCCGTCAGAACGCAGTACTTCGTCAGGACGTTGAGCAGGGTGTGCTGTGCGAAGAAGGTCTTGGCGAACGCCGAGAGGTCTTGGATTGGTTTGTTCGTCGCGTCGGCCCACCACGACGTGAACTCGAAGCTGTGTGAGGTCTTGCGCCCCCTGCCGGGTTTGCGGTTCTCCTTAAGGTGCTGGGTGCGGGTGGTGTTCGAGTAGTACTTCGTCAGCGTGCCGTTGCTGATAACGAAGAGTTGGACGTACTCGAAGAGGCCTGAGCCGGCCCAGAAGCTGTCCCGTTGGTAGCGATCAATTTGATTGAATGCTTCGCGCAGGTCGACGCCGCGACGCTTGAGCTCGACGTGCACGACGGGCAGTCCGTTGACCAGGATCGTGACGTCGTACCGGTTCGAGTAGCGCCCTCCGCCGGTGCCCTTGCCAACCTCGTACTGGTTGATGACCTGCAGACGGTTGTTGTGGACATTTGTCGCATCGATCAAGGCGATGTTCTTGCTGGTGCCGTCGTCGCGCCGCAGAACTTGGATGCGGTCTTCCTGCAGCCGGATCGTTTTTTCAACGATCCCGTCGTTGCGGCTGGCGATCTTCCCGGCGAAGAAACGCTCCCACTCGGCGTCGGAGAAGGTGACCTGGTTCAGGTCTTCGAGGCGGGCGCGCAGGTTCGCGATCAGTTCTGCCTCTGAGGTGATGGGTAGGAACTCGTAGGCCTGAGATTGGAGAAGGGAGATCAGCTCGCGTTCCAAGTCAGCTTCGGACTGGTACGCGGTCCCCCGCTGCTGGTCGCGGATGTACTCCGCGACGACGGTGCTCTCGGCCGATACCGCGATCGGGTCGTAATGCCGGGCCGGTGGTTCCTTCGTCACGTGGTGCTCCCGTCCAGATCGCGGTCGGCCCACGTGGCGAAGGTGCCGCCTTCCCAGAGCCAGGAAACCCGTCCGTTGCAGGACCTGCCGAGCACGATGGACCCTGCTGTCGACGGTGAGGTGAAGGGAACGTCGCGGGTGAGACGGCCGATCTTGCCATCAACGACGACCGAGCCGTCGGCGACCAGCTTCGCGTGCGCGGCGCCATAGGCCTCATATGCGCGTTTGGTGCTATCGGACGTCCCGGTGCGAGTCCAGGCCGCCACCACTCGGGAGCCTTCGAGCACGACGAACTCGTCGCCGTCGACAATCCCGCGGGCCTCGATACCGGTCTTGGGCTGGGAGATGGTAAAGACCGGAGACTCGATCGGTGTCGGGTCGATAGTTGGCTTGGCCGCGGGACGCTGACGGATGGCGTTAATGCCGAGGACGGGCAAGATGATGTGCAGGTTCGCGAGGAAGGCTTCCATGTCGGAACGCTGCGCTTCGGAGAGCTTGCGCGGGACGGGGCTCTGGGTGTTGTCGAGCGTGATCCGCTGGGCCGACGTGGCTAGCTCGACCAAACGGGCCTCGAGATAGCCCCAGTGCCCTTCGTTGAATCCGTCGTCTTTGGCGGTCACAAGGACGACGCGGTCCCACCAGTCTTTCTTTAGTTGATGGTCCTTGAAGCGGCGAGTGAAGGTCTCGGTCCGGCCGATATAGCCGCGCACTCCTCCGATGGCGTCGGCATCGTCACCGAGGAGAAGGTAGGCGCCATTGCGCTCGGCCTCATCGCGCCTGAGGATGTCGGCGATGTCTGTGCGCGGGCCGGAAAGGACATGCCCGGTCCAGCCCGCGATTTCGGCGGTCGTGATGCCACCTGGGATGCCGTCGACCAGAAAGAGCTCGATGTGCTTGCCACTCATACGGAAGCCTCCGGAAAGGTCAACAACTTGTCACGGTAGTACTCGTACTGCTTCCGTCGAGCAGCCAACTCGGCAGGCAGCCCAACGCTGAGGTCGTTGACGAGTTGATCAAAGGAGCGCAACTCGCGGGCTATATCCCTTTGCTTTTCCAGCGATGGGAGTGGCACCTCGGACGAGAAGAACTTCTTGGAGTCGACACCCGCCATCGAACCGTCGGTGCGCACGACCCTCGTCCTAAGAGAGTCACTCAAACTTCGAAGCACCTGGAAGACGAACTCCGGGTCCACGCCGTCACGAGCTTCTAGAGCCCTCATGTCCTGGTTCACTGTGGTGTCCATCTCGGTTAGCCCAACTGGGAGACGTCGCCGCAAGATATTGGACCTCATCACTACGACGACTGCCGGAGCGGCCACGACGCGAAGAGGTGTTTCGTTCAGAGCGGCAGTGGTTACTCTTCCGCGAATACGCCGGCCTTCCGACTCGCTGACATCCATTGACGCCAGCCACGGGATCTCTCCGTCTTCCCAATATCGAAGATTGGTCTTCCTCGGAGTCACCCCACCAACCCAATGCCCCAGGTCGCCGATCCGCACCGGTTGCGCTTGGAGGTTTGAAATGAATCTTGCACGGTAATAGTCGTACTGAGCGCGACGGGCCTCCAGCTCCGCCTCTAGCTCCGCCTCTAGCTCCGCCTCCAGCTGAGTGAACTGGTCCAAGATTCGCACGATCTCCCGCTGCACCTCCGGCGGCGGCACGGGCACCCGAAAGGCGAGCAGCTTGGACACATCTAGAGATGCGACCGACCCCCCGGACTTACGAGTCGCACGTAGGATGGCCCCCGAGCGCGACACGAGGACGTGGTATAGATACCCCGCCTCGATGCCTGAGCGAGGGGTGACGGCTTTCATGTCTTGGTTGAGAGCGACCTCTCGCGGCAACAATGCGACCGGGAGCCGCTTGTCCAAGATGCTTGACCTCACGACGAGAACGACCGACGTCGGCGGGATCAGCTTCGCTGCCGACCGCGCAACGGCCTCCTGGGTGATGTAATCCTTTGTTACCTGCAAAGAGCGAGCCCGCATGTCCTTTGGGGAAACCCATGGAATCGTCCCATTTTCCCAGAACTCTGACCTACCCTTCGCTGGCGTCCCGCCGCCTCTCCACGCTCCGAGGTCTTGCAGAGGTTCCGACCGAACCCCGTCCGGGCACAGGTCTGTGATCAGATCGTCGATGCGGCTCACTTGGTGCCTTCGAGGTCGGCGACGATGGCGTCGATGGATGTGCGTAGCTCCGCCTGCCGGGCGACGATCCGCGCGATCTCAGCGTTCAACTCCACGATGTCGACCACCTCGCGGGTGTCCTCGGGCTCGACATAACTTGACACCGCGATGTTGTAGTCGTTGGCCGCAATGTCGTCGTTGGAGACGAGCTTCGCGACGTAGTCCACGTCCTCGCGCTGCGTGAACCACGTGAGGATGTTCTCCTGATTCGCAGCGAGCAATTTGTTCTTGTTGCCGATCCTCTTGAACTCGGCTGACGCATCGATGAAGAGGACCGAGCTGTCCCCCTTCGACTTCTTTAGCACGATGATGCAGGTGGCGATCGTCGTCCCGAAGAAGAGGTCCGGTGGTAGCTGGATGACCGCGTCGACGTAGTTGTTGTCGATCAGGTATTTGCGGATCTTGCGCTCCGCTCCCCCGCGATACAAGACCCCCGGGAATTCGACGATCGCGGCCGTACCGTTGACCGCGAGAGACGCGAGGATGTGCATCGTGAAGGCGAGGTCCGCCTTGGACTTCGGCGCGAGCACCCCGGCGGGCGCATACCGGTCATCGGTGATGAGGAGGGCGCTCGCATCGCCCTCCCACTTGGTCGAGTACGGCGGGTTGGAGACGATCGCTTCGAAGGGCTCGAAGTCGCGGTGCTGCGGATCGGTCAGGGTGTCACCAAGGGCGAGGTCGAAGCGCTCGTAGTTGATGTCATGCAGGAACATGTTGATCCGCGCGAGGTTGTAGGTGGTCAGGTTGATCTCCTGACCGTAGAAGCCGCCGACGTTGCCCTTACCGAGGACCTTGGCGAACTTCAGCAGCAGCGACCCGGACCCGGCGGCCGGGTCATAGACCTTACTCACCCGCGTTTTGCCCACCACCGTGATCCGCGCGAGGATCTCCGAAACCTCTTGTGGCGTGTAGTACTCGCCGCCAGACTTGCCGGCCTGCGAGGCGTACATCTGCATGAGGTACTCGTAGGCGTCTCCGAAGAGGTCAATCGAGTTGTCCTCAAAGTTGCCGAGCGGCAGGTCACCAATGGCCTGAAGCAACTTGACCAACTTCTCGTTGCGCCGGGCGACCGTATTGCCGAGCTTGGAGCTGTTGACGTCGAGATCATCGAAGAGCCCCTTGAGGTCATCTTCGCTGCGCGTCCCGACGGCCGAGCCTTCGATGTTCTTAAAGACGCGCTCTAGCGTCTCGTTGAGGTTTTGGTCCCTCGGCGCCCGTCGACGGACGTTGTCGAAGAGCTCGGACGGGAGGATGTAGAAGCCCTTCTCGTGCACCGTCTCAAGCCGGCCGCGCTCAGCAAGCGCATCGTCCAGCTCGGCATATGCGAAGTCGGGGTCGCCCGCCTCGTGCTCGGCGCGGTTGAGATACGTCGTGAGGTTCTCGGAGATGAAGCGGTAGAAGAGCATCCCGAGGACGTAGGCCTTAAAGTCCCAGCCATCGACGCTGCCGCGTAGGTCGTTCGCGATGCGCCAAATGGTCCGGTGGAGTTCGGCGCGCTGCGCCTCCTTGGTGGTCGGTACCATCTCTCGTCTCCCGCGCTTCTCGCGCGATGAAGTGTGCCGTCGTGTGTGTCCTCAACCTATCCGCGAGCACCGTCATCCCTCGTTAGGCGCGACTGGCCAACTTCGCCCCCACCGGTGGGGGCGAAGGCGACGCGGCTTTAGTCGGCTCGCCGATAGTGCAGCGCCACGACACCATTGCTGAAGGGCGTGGACGACACCAGTTCGAGACGACGGGTGCTGGGGAGGCCATCCTGATAGAGCGTCGGACCGTGGCCGGTGATCATCGGTTGCAGCAGGAACCGGTACTCGTCGATCAGCCCGAGTCGGTCGAGTTCGGTCGCGAGCTTGCCGCTGCCGAGCAATACCCCGTCGTCGGTCTCGTCCTTCAGTCGCTGCACTGCCGCGCGCAGATCTCCACTCAGGTGGTGACTGTTGTTCCACGGGAAGTCGGTGCGCGCCCCGGAGACGACGTACTTCGGCTTCGCGTCGAGTTTGATCGCCCACTCGCGAACCGAAGGTGGCGCGTCCTCCTCGCCACGGGCGACGAGAGGCCAATAACTCTCCATCATTTCGTAGGTCGTCCGGCCCCACAGCATGGCGCCGTGGTCGTCCATCAGCGCAGTGAAATAGCCATGCGTCTGGTCGTCGACGATCCCCTCCCGATGGTCCACGCAACCATCAAGGGTGACATTCATACCGAAGGTGAGCCGACCCATAGATCGAGCCTAGATGTCGAGTGCCTTAGCGATCGCGTGAGCGATCCGGTCACTGTCCTCGTCCGCATTGCCGGTGATCGGCAGGGAAGTGAACTCCGGGTCACAACCCTCAAGGGAGAGGTCCGCCTGGGTCGAAGTTGGGCTCACGTAAACCCAGTGGTCAATACACGGTGGCGGCCACTGGTCTCCGTAGGCCTCGCGGATCCCGCTGTCGGGGTAGCGGGCGAGGAAGGACTCCGCGTCGGCCTCCCACAAGAGGGAATCCACCGGGCCACCTGGCGCCCCGTGGGGCGCCGAGCGCACGAAGCCCGCATTGGCTTCCTCGAAGACCCGATCGAGCCGGCCGCACACGACAGCCATCCAGTCATCGTCGAATCGGCTCGTCATACCGGGGAGCGTACTCACGGAACCGCGCACCCGGGGAGCGAAAAAGCCCGGGCGTCCGGCTAGCGCGGACTCCTCGGGCTTCGTACTGGTGGACGTAAAGGGACTCGAATCTTTGTCTGACTCGTTTGCCTTACATCCCACCACCCGCGATGATCTTCCAATCACCCGAACTACCAGGGACTTTACCACCTGGCGGCGTGGACGTAAGTGGACATGAATGGCCAACTATCCGATGCATCTCGCGATGCAGCGGCAGTTGCATCGGTAAGAGGGAGTCGGGATGAAGGACCCTAAGCGCCGGTTCGGGCAGGTCACTCGCATGCGGTCCGGGCGCTACCAGGCCCGCTACTCGGACCCCAACGGCGCGACCACAGTGACCCGGGGCGGGCGCACCGTCCCCGTTCTTCATACGGCCTCGCGGACGTTCCTGACTCGCCGCGATGCGGAGGACTGGCTCTCCCAGCAGCACCGACTCATCCGCTCGGGCGAGTGGCGCAGCCCGGCCGAGCAGGCCGCTGAAGCTGAAGCACGCGAGACCTCAAGGCGCAACCGAACGTTTGAAACCTATGCAAGGGCCTGGCTCGAAGGTCGTCACGACCTACGCGCCACGACCCGACAGAGCTACGAGACCTCGCTCCGTCGCCACCTCATCCCTGCATTCGGGGATCAACCGATCGACCAGATCACCGTCATGGACGTTCGGACCTGGTTCGCCGCGTACGGCAAGCGAACCCCGGCAGCACGCGCCCACGCCTACCAGGTACTTGGCGCGATCATGCGTCAGGCAGAGGACGACGAACTCATCCCCCGCTCCCCCGTGAGGGTCAAGGCGGGGGGTAAAGCCAAGGTGAGCCGCGAGCCGCAGGTGCTTTCCCGTGCAGAACTGCTCGCTCTTGCCGATGCCATGCCGCCTCAGCACAAGGCTCTGACCCTCGTTGCCGGCATGTGCGGGCTTCGCTTCGGAGAGTTGGTGGCGCTGCGGCTCAAAGATGTCGACCTCGAAAAGCGCCAGTTGCACGTCAACCGGGCTGCCTACCGAGCGGGCGGCAAAAAGGGCACGGGCCCGCCCAAGACCGCAGCTGGCAAGCGCAGCGTGACTATGCCGGCAAGCGTCGCCTCCGCTCTCGCCCAGCACCTCAAGGACTATCCCGTCGCAAGTCGCGAGGACCTCATCTTCCCCGGGCGCGACGGCAGGCTGCTGGCCCCCACCAGCCTGTACGGACGAGCTTCGCGCACGGAGCGGCGGGGCCGACACACCTACGCGAAGGGTGCGTACGGCTTCTTCGCAGCCCGCGAAACCATCGGTCGACCAGATCTCCACTGGCACGACCTGCGACGCACTGCGGCAACGCTCGGCGCACAGGCCGGCGCAACGGTGCGCGAGATGCAGCATCGTCTAGGGCACGCCACCGGCGACATGGCGCTCTACTACCAGAGCGCAACGGTCGAGAGAGACCGTGCCATCGCAGATGCCCTCGACGCCCCGCAGCCCGGAGAGTCGCCGACCGATCAGCCCTGAGCGGGGCGCGCCCTCCGTAGTGACGCGCTTCGTACCGGTGAACATCGAGCGGCTCGCCACCGTGGCGCGCAGCCCGGAACTGGTGATCCAGTGGTTCTACGGCGGTCCGGACGTGCACCTCGACGAGCAGCACCGCATTCTGCGCGAGCAGAAGGGAGCCACCATCGAACTACGCAAGGTCGTCGACGACCGCACCGGCGACCGGCTAGCGATCGCCTGGCAGGAGCACTGGTCCGGGGGGAAGCTCCACGACCCACGCGGCTACTACCTGCACCTGCTCATGCAGCCGGCCGGGATGGGCACGCGCGTCACGTTCACCCGCGGATTTCGTGGCTTCGGTCGTGGCGGACGCGTGATCGCCCGACTCAGCGCCGAGCTGTCCCGGGTGAGCGTCAACCCGACCATCCAGAACTTGGTGCAGGTGGCCGTTGATGAATGAGCCCGCACCCAGGCGTTGGCGGCATGGTCGGACGCTACGGCCCAACAGCAGCGGTTGCGGTCGTCAGGGCGCCTGGAATGCTGCCATGGCAGCACGTAGGGCCTGTTCGCTGTGGGTGGTGTCGATGACGACGCGGGTGCCGTCCCGGGCCTCGTCCCACGGGACCCACCCGTCGGCTTGGACCTCGACCCAGGTGGGGACCTGGTGGCCGGGGATGTCTGCCTCACGGGACTCGACACGTCGACGATGCTCCGCCGGATCCGGCAGGACGGTCTCGAGCAGGATCAGTCGTGCGCCGCAGCGATCCGCGGTCTCACGCCAGCCAGCACGGGCTTCGGGAACGCCGTTGACGGCGTCCACGATGACATCGACCCCGAGCAGCAGGTTCGAGGCGGCCACCTCGTGGGCGACGACGTAGCCGGCGGCTCCGACGTGGTCCTGAACTCCGGACAGTGCCGCCTCCACCGCATCGACCCGTAGGTAGCAGGCGCCGGTCACCCACGTCAGCTGCTTAGCCAGCGTGCTCTTGCCCGTGCCGGCGCGCCCGGCAAGCACGCACAACCACGGCTGGCGTCTCTCCTCAGCGGCCCCTGGCATGGCCGTGATGCTGCCAGATGCGTCCCCGAATCGCGCTCTGCGTCCTACCCCCGTTCGACACGACCGTGCGCACGCACGCGCCGCGCGGCATGAGCGGGCATTCCATCCGCCCGCACACCCATGCCGGGTTGCAGGGGCTTGTCAGTTGCTGGTGGCTGCGTTGGTCCGGGCGCGCAGTTGGTGGATGAGGTTCGGGTTGTCGCGCGTCAGACTTTGTGGCAGGGCCGTTGTGTAGGTCTTGAAGGAGAGTCTGAACATGGGTAGGCCCCCTGTGATCCCGGCCGAGCGGAAGACTCGGATCGTGTTGAGTGTGCTTGCCGGTGAGATGTCGATCGCTGAGGCTGCTCGGCGGGAGAAGGTCAGCGAGCAGTCGATCGGCCGGTGGAAGGCTGACTTCCTCGAGGCGGGGAAGACCGCGTTGGCGGCGGGCCGGTCCGGCCCGTCGACGCGGGAGGAGCAGCTGGAGGCGCAGGTCGAGGATCTGACGCAGGCCCTGGGTGAGGCAGCCGTTGAGATCCGGGTGTGGAAGAAGAGCGCGGAGGGCCGGTTGGGCCCTTCGAGGACCTCGAGGTGATTCGTGTCGAGTCTGGGATGTCGACCGCGAGGTGGTGCAGAAAGTTCGACATCCCGGAGCGGACCTGGCGGCGGTGGCAGGCCAAGGCTCGGGCTGGCCGACGGGCGAAGGGTCCGTGGCCGCAGCCGGCCCGCGATGCTGCGGCCGAGCTGATCGACAAGCACGCCCGGGAGCATCCGCTCTGGGGGCACCGCAAGATCTGGGCGATGGTCCGCTACGACGGGCACGTCGTGTCGGAGGCGACGGTTCTGCGCCGGTTGCGAGACCGCGGCTTGATCCTGCCGGATCAGTACCAGCGCGAACGGCGCAAGCTCGCTGAGCGTCGCAAGGCTGCGTTCGCCAAGGAGCCCACGGGCGCCAACCAGGTCTGGCAGCTGGACTTCTCCGAGTTCGAGACCACCACGGGCGGGACGTGGCGGATCGCGGGGTGCCGGGACTACTGGTCCAAGTACGAGTACCCGTTCCATGTGTCGCCGACGGCGAACCAGCACGACGCGATCGACGCCGTCGAGCTCGCGCTGGCCGACTACGAAGAGCTCTTCGGGCATCCCATGATCGATGACTGCCGGGTCGATGAGCAGACCGGTGAGCTGCTGCCGGTAGTCACGATCGTCACCGACAACGGGGGCCCCTTCCGCTCGTTCCGGTTCGAGGCGTTCATCGAGCTCCACCCCGAGCTCGCGCACGTCCGCACCCGCGTGAAGTCGCCCGGGCAGAACGGGTCACGCGAGCGAGGGTTCGGGACGCTGAAGTACGAACGCCTGTTCATCGACGAGATCGACGACGCGATCGTCCTGGCCGAACGCGCCGAGGACTACCGCATCGAGTACAACCAGGTCCGCCCTCACCAGGCCATCGCCTGGAACCGACCCAAGGAGGTGCACCTGGGTCAGGCCGACCCGAACATCCCCAACTTTCAGAACAAGGAAATCCTGCCAACTCCTTGACGCGGGACACCGCTGATCTGATCAGTGGCGCGGGGAGGGCCTCCCGCGGTGGGGTGGAACTGCCAAGTCACCACTCACTCCCACAGGAGGCCCTCGTGTCCCACGCTAACGCTGCTCTGACGGTCCGTCACCGGCTCAAGGTCGCTCGGCTCGTCGTCGACCAAGGGGTGCCGATCAGCGAGGTCGCGGCCCGTTTCCAGGTGTCCTGGCCAACGGTGAAGCGCTGGGCGTCCAGGTACGCAGCGGGTGAGCCGATGACCGACCGGTCCAGCCGGCCCCGCTCGATGCCGGCGAAGACCTCTGTCGCCACGACCAAACGCATCGTCTCCTTGCGGTTGCGCAAGCGTCTGGGCCCGGTCCAGCTCGCTGCGCACGTCGGGGTCGCGCCCTCCACCGCGCATCGGGTCCTGGTCAGGTGCCGTCTGAACCGGCTCTCACATGTCGACCGAGCCACCGGGGAGCCTGTGCGCCGCTACGAGCACGAACGTCCCGGGGACCTGCTGCACGTGGACGTCAAGAAGCTCGGGAACATCCCCGACGGGGGCGGGTGGCGATTCGTCGGCCGCCCAGAAGGGCTGCGCAACCGGGCCGCGACGCGCGGTGTGGCACGAAACCGGTACCACCAGCCCAAGCTGGGCCACGCGTTCGTGCACACCGTCATCGACGACCACTCACGCGTCGCGTACGCAGAGGTGCACGACAACGAGACCGCAGCCACCGCCACCGCCGTCCTGCGCCGTGCGGTCGCTTGGTACGCCGCCCGCGGGATCACCGCCCGCAGGGTCCTGTCCGACAACGGCTCGGCGTACCGCTCCCACCTCTGGCGGGACGTCTGCGCCGAGCTCGGGATCAAGACCTCACGCACGCGTCCCTACCGGCCACAGACCAACGGCAAGATCGAACGTTTCCACCGCACCCTGGCCGACGGCTGGGGCTACGCCCGCTGCTACACCTCCGAGGCCGAACGCCGCGATGCCTTGGCAGGATGGCTCCACGAGTACAACCACCACCGACCCCACACCGCCTGCGAGAACAAGCCCCCCATCACCCGCTTGACCAACCTGTCAGGTCAGTACAGCTAGGCGTGGCGCCGTGGCCGGCTGTCGGCTGCGGGTCAGGTGGTGGCGACGTTCAGCGGTGGCGGGCGTCTGGGGGCAGCGCCCGAGGAACTCATTGAGGGGGCCGTCGAGGCCTGCGTGGGTGACCTGGGTGTCGCCGATGCTCACCAGAGCAGCCTGCCACCGCGATTCCCATCGGGGCATGGCGTAGCTCAGGGCGATGACGCTGGCGCCGATGATCCCGCTGGCGATGGTTGCGGGGGTCCCGGCGGCGACCCCTTGGGCCAGTGCGACCGCGCCGACGATGAACCTGCCGCGCCACAGGAGGCTGACGAAGGGAAGTCGCGCGAAGAAGCGGCCTACACCCAGGGCGAAGCCTGCGACGACCTGCCAGGGCAGGGTCCAGAAGCTCAGGGCCAGGTCGGAGCGGACGGCACCGGAGCGGATCAGGCCGCTGCTGTGCCCTATGACCGCTGCTGCCTGCTCCGCGGGCAGGACTCCCTCGCGGATCGCTGCGATCAGGCCGTCGGAGACCACGACCGTGCGATGGCCGGCCGCACCGGCGCTGATCGCGTAGATCCCGTCTCGGATCCTCAACTCGACCAGCGGAGGACCGAGCTGGTGCTGGCACAAGATCGCCACCGCCGGGCCCAGGGTCGCATCCTCGGCCGCGGTGGGTCGGCGTGCTCGGAGCAGGACCCTGGCGGCCAGGGACTCCCCTACCCCGAGCAGGAGCAGGCCCATGGTCAGCAGCCCACCGAGGATGAGCGCCCACGCGGCCAGAGCCGGCAGGAACGGCCCGACCATCATCACGAGCCACGTCGAGATGACGACTGCGGGGGCGGTCGCCAAGGTCTTGGTCGTCGAGTTGTTCATCACGCACCTCCAACGAAAGCACTAGTGCAGATCACTCGATATTGCGTATCGGTGACCGCTGGGAGTTGTCCCAGCGGCTTTCGTCTGTGAAGGCAGTTTGGTCCCAGGGACCGACACCCCTCGCAGGTTTTCCACAGGGCCTCCGCTGGGGGTCACGGATCGTCCAGGGACGGGTCTCATGGAAGTCGGCAGTTCACGAGCAGCACGAAGGAGCAGTGACATGACGGGTCCGACGCACCAGGGCGGTAACGAGCTGGAGGTGCTCGCGGCTGTCGTGCGCCTGCTGGGCAGGGCCTCGGATCGGGCCCGGAAGATCTCCTCGGCCGAGCCGGACCTCCTGCTGGAGTGCTTAGGCCTGGGGGCTGCCATCGCGGCCGGGAAGGTCTATGGGCTGCTGCCCGAGGGCGTCGAGATCGGGGACCTGCCGGTGGCTCAGTCCGACCCCTTCGAGCTGGTGAGGGCAGCGGAGTCTCTGATGCGGACTCACCCGCTGGAGCAGTTCCCGCCTGGGACGGCGCACGTCGTGGTTGATATCTGCGACCTGGTGCGGGAGCACTGCCCGTGAGTGCCGAGGACCGCCGTTCTGTCGGCGAGCTGCTTCTGGACTCCGAGCTGGCGGCTCGTGACGTGCTCATGGACGCCGATGAGGTGGATGGGGCCGCGATGCTGCGGACGTGGGGTGAGGTCGTCGAGAGCGCAGGTGATCTGTGGGACTCGCTGCCCCGACCGCACATGAGTACCGAGGACGCGGACTACTCGCTGATGGCTCAGCTGCAGGCGATGAACGGCCATCTCATGCGCGCCGCTCGGGGCCGGCAGTGGCCAGGTGAGGGTGACCCTGACGAGAGGCTCCTTCGGATCGCTGAGAACTTGACCAGGGCCAGTGACCTGCTCACCCGGCGGCGTGACTCCCCGGCGATGAGCCCGGAGGTCAGAGCCGATCTCGGGGCTGCGCGTGCCCGGCTGGTGCACACGCTCTACATCGGGGCGCACGGGGTGCACGTGACCCTGGATCGAGAGGTGCGGAACATGCAGGCTCGTCGGGCCGCAGTCAGGTTCCCCGAGCGCTCACCCGGACCGGATTACCCAAACCAGCTTGAGTTCCAGGCGGTGAGCAGGACGCGGGACCGGATCGCGGCCTTCGAGCAGCTGGCTGGCTCGTATGTCTCACGTACCTACCCGCACGCGCTGGAGGGGGAGCACAAGCCGCCACCTCAGGCGGACCGTCTACGGCAGGCGCTGGCGACCTGGGACGTCCAGGCTCACCGGGGCTTGAGTCGCTCCCCCAGCGCCGAGAACATCTTCTTGGCTGCCCAGACGCAGATGATGATCGCCCAGGGCGGACAGGTCCTTCTGCGCGCTGCGGGCCAGGCCGGGCGGATCGACGCTGACCTCTACGCCACTCGTGTGGGGCCAGCCATGGACAACGCTCACGCCGCGTGGAGCAACCTGTCCCGGTCGTGGAGCCACCTGATGCCGCCGCACGCCCTGGTGAGCGCAGACCGTTCCCTGGTCGAGGCCGCGAACGAGGTCCGGGCTGCCTATCGCGACGTCGCCTACGACCGAACTAGACCGGCGGACGCCATCGAGATCGCCGACCGGGTCGACCTCAGCGCGACAGCCCAGACGGTTCAGCAGTCCATCTCCAGCTCCGTCGACGTCGCTCACGTCATCGGCCACGCCACCCATGCCCCGGACGTGAGGGCCCCGGCCCGCCTGCTCAACGTTCGAGCCCAGCAGCTCCAAGCAGAGCGAGGAGAAACCGTCGACACGCCCTCCGGCGGGTGGGTCACCGCGGGTGAGCACGTCAACAACGCACCAGCCGTTCTGCCCGACCTCGTGCGTGAAGAACTTCAGGCCAGGACGGATGAGGTTGCTGCCTCGACGTCGGTCGCCATGGGCGCAGCCTCTTCCCTAGAGACCAGGACATCCTCGCCTACGGGGACAACCCTGAGCGGCCGTAGCCATCAGGATCGAACGGTCGCGCCGGCAGCCGGCTCCCATTCCTTCGGGCCGCAGCCTCACCACTGACTAGGCGTCCCCCTCGGCATTTGGGGTCGAAGTCTGATGCAGTTCCCTGAGAGCGCTTCAGGAGAATGACGCGCCACTCTGCCGAGAGTCGGGCGCGCCGTCTTCTCGCTCCGTCAGGGCGTCGGTCGCCCAGGAGCACCGTCGGACGTGGGTCGCGACCCAGCGCACCAAGAAGCCGGAGGAGCGCCGGCTGGAGGGCCCCTTCTCGACTTCTAGCACCCCTACTAGGGGGTCGTCGTGTGGCGACTGGACCGGCTCGCCAGAAGGACCCTGGACTTCCGGCTCACCGACAGTTGCTCCAGGCACGGCCTCGCCCGGCGGCGGTCGTCTCCGTCAAGGAGTCCATCGACATGACCACGCCCATCGAGCGGGTCCTCGCCACGATGCTGGCGTCCTTCGCGGAGTTCGAGGCCTCCTCCATCTTTTCGCGGGTGACAGCGGCCAGGGCGCGCATCGTCGAGGCAGGCCGGTTGCGCGGCGGTCCCGCGCCGTAGGGGTACCGGGTCGTCGAGCGCGACGGCCAGCCGGGGAAGTACCTCGAGAAGGACCCCGCCACCATCGACCACGTCGAGCACATCGCCAGGATGGTGCTGGCCGGCTCATCGATCTGCAGCGCGAAGAAGTGGCTGGAGGACGAGGGCGTCCCCTACCCCTCGCGCTCCCAGAGGGTGCGGGTCCGGGACGAGTGGGTGTACCAGTCGGGGCAGCGGATCCTTCGCCACCCGGTCCTGGCGGGGATGACGAAGAAGGGCGAGAAGGATGTCGTGCGCGGGCGGACGGTAGGCCCAAGATCGAGGGGTTCCCGGCGATGCGGGACGCCGCGACCTGACCCGGGCGAGGCGCTGCTCGCCTAGTCCCAGTCCTCGTACTTCTTCGCGAGTCGCCGGGCCTCCTCTTCCTCGGCCAGGTCGTCATACGAGAAGTAGCGGTCGAGCGTGGACCAGACCTCCACCTCGCCCTCGGCGATGTGAACTTCAATCTCCAACTCGGGCTCGGAGTCGTCCTCGGTGCTCACCTCTGCCTGCAGGACGAACCTCCCCGGCACGAAGGCATCTCCCTGCTCCTCCTCCCACAACTCATCCCCATTGGGCGAGGACACCACCAAAGAAACCGTGAGCTGGGCCTCGAACGTCCCCTCGAAGTTGAACGAGTAGGTGCTGCCGTCGCGCCCCCAAGAGAGCTCGTCGACGTCCATCGAGAGCACCGCATGCGCCGGGTCGCCCGCGTCTACGGGACTCCCCAACGCGCTGGTCTCCTTCCCGTGGAAGTGCGAATGGACGAGTTTGGCCGTTTCGCCCATCACTTCCCGGACCGGGCCTTCTAGGAGTTCTGCGAGGTCCAGGAAGAGAACCCTCTCAAGCACCAAGAGGACCTCCTGGTGGCCTTTCGAACCGGTGTCGACGAGGACTGTCCTGAAGTGTCCTCCCCCCGTGTGGACGTCCACCTCGCGAACCATGGTGTTCGGCTCGAGCCGCAGCGTCGCGGCTTCCGCGATCAACTTCATGCCCGAGCGCACCTGCGCGTTCTCGATATCGGCACCCTGGACAACGACGAGAGCCTCCTTGACGCCCCGCTCGCCGAGAAGGTCATTGACCCCTCGAATGACACGGGGCGCGAACGCCCGGGCCTTCTGGACTACGAGCATCATTCTCGGCGCCTGCGAGAAGTCGCTGTCCCGCTTCTCGTTGTTGCAGTGGTGGTGGCACGGGGCGAGGTTGGCGGGGGCGTGGAGGTCTACTGGGCCGGACAGTCCGAGGTTCTCCGCGATCTCCTCCACGGTGGCAGTCCTGGGCTTCTGCGGGATCAGGTGATCGATCTCGGCGTCCTCGAACTCAACGTGCCTCTTGCACCAATAGCAGCGGTACGACCAGACGCTCAACAGGACCGCCTTGAGGACGTCGTCGGCGCCGCCGCCATACCTGACCGGCGACTGCCCGTGCGCCGTCAGCTTGACCGGCGCAGGCTTCTTCTCGGCCATGACGCAGGGCCTCCCGTCCTCGACTCGCCGACGCTAGAGAGTGTGGCAGGGCGGACGCGATCGCCGCTCTAGACCCACCCTTAGAGAACCCTGACAGGCCTCTGGACATTCGCTGAGCGGTTTGTTCATTGGTCGCACGCCGGTCCGGGGGTCACGCGCCCCGGGTGACACGCGGCGATCGTCTCCGAGGACGGCTACTCGGCCCAAGGGCCTGAGGGCCGTCCTTCTCTCTCGATCAGAGACACCATGCGCACCGACCTTCCCCGCCTCGCCTTCCTCCTCGGGCAGCACGTCCTATTCGTCACGACCGACGAGGCCTTCTTAGCCGCCGCGATCACCCCCCTGGTCTTGGGCCTGCTCTCGGTAGCCGGGATCGTCCTGCACACCAGCGGCTTCTAACGCGAGCCGAAGCTGCCGGTCTCACGCTCATGCCGCTCGGCGGTCGTGCCGAGTTGAGTAAGACCGTGACGCGGTGCTGCGCTACTTTGGGGGTATGACCCCGTCTCCGCACTAGGCCGCACGGGCGCTGATCTTCGGCGCGCGTGTCCCTGAGCCGTTGCCCGCTGCTGACTGTGGGCTTGTTCTGATGCGGAGTCGTTCCTATGACCGGCACCTCTGGTGCCGGCAGCTATCGCCAGCTTCTCGCCTCCTCGACGACGCGGCGCACGTATGTGCTGTCGTCGCTGGGTCGCAGCGCGTACGCGATGCTGCCGCTGCTGTTCCTCTTCGCTGTCCGCCAGGCGTCTGGCTCATTCGCCGTCGCGGCGACGGCCATGTCCCTGGTGGCTCTGACCTCGCTGTCGATGCCGGTCAAGTCCCGGCTGATCGATCGGCACGGTCAGCGTCGTGTACTGATCCCGCTCGGGGTCGGCATGGCACTGGCCTTGGTTGCTGCAACCGGGATGGCGGCAGCCGAGGTCACCAGCCCCGCAGCGTGGTGGACGGTCGCCGTCGCCCAAGGCCTGCTGGCACCACCGCTGGGTCCAGCGATGCGCGCCCAGTGGCGTGCGCTGGCCCCCTCGTCCACCCGGACTGCGTACGCGCTCGACGCAGTCACCGAAGAAGTGCTGTGGCTCTTGGGACCCGCCGTCGCTGGACTCCTGCTTGCCCTTGGGCCCGCCAGGCACGGCCTGCTCGTCGTCCCCGCGCTCATCCTCATCGGGCAATGCCGCCTCCGACACCATCTTCACCGTTGCTCTCGGGGGGCACCGGATGACGATCACGCACAGCGATGGGTTCCCGGTCGAGCCGACCGAGACGGACGCGTTCTATATCGGGATGGGCGAACGTTATGACGCGATTGTCACCCTCGGCGACGGGGCCTTCCCCTTGGTGGCCAAGCCGGTCGGCAAGGCCAGCGGCGGTCAGGCCATGGCCGTAGCCCGCACCGGAAGCGGCGCCGCACCCGGCGGGGACGCCAGCCCACGAGAATTGACCGGACGGGTCCTCATCGGCTCCGACCTGAGACCCGCCCAGGCAGCCAAGCTGCCCAGCAGGAGACCCGATGCAACCGCGCGGCTCACTCTCACCGGATCGATGCAGCCCTACGCATGGGGGATGAACGGAGCTCCGTTCGGCAAGAACGAGCCCCTGACCGTCCGGGCCGGGCAACGACTGCGGATCAACGCCACCAACATGACGATGATGACTCACCCGGTGCATGTGCACGGCCACACCTTTGCCCTGCCCTCCGGGCTCAGGAAGGACACTGTCCTCATGGCCCCTATGCAGTCTTTCGCCATCGACCTCGACGCCGACAACGAGGGCGACTGGATGATCCACTGCCACAACATCTACCACGCAGAGGGCGGCATGATGATCGCGTTGGAGTACATCGCATGAGGCCCCGTCGACGACGTGTCGCCCGAGGTATCGCTGTGGTGGCTGCGGTGGCGCTGCTGGCCGGGTGCTCTTCGACATCCGAGACCGGGACACCGCAGTCCACTGGCGGTGAGTCGTCCAGCCCAGCGGGAAGCGACGCGAGCCAACAGCCCGCACCCTTGATCCATGTTCATGGGATCGCTCGACATCCACGAACCGGCGACGTGCTGGTGGCGACCCATCAAGGTTTGTTCCAGCAGGTCGACGGCAAGCTCGTCCGCAACGGTCCTGCCATCGACCTGATGGGCTTCACCATCGGCGACGACGGCACTCTGTATGCCTCCGGCCATCCAGCACCCGGTACCGACCTCCCCCAGCCAGTAGGTCTCATCACGTCACAGGACACGGGTCGCACCTGGCAGGTCGCCTCACGCGGCGGGCGCTCGGATTTCCACGCTCTGACCGCCGGCCCAAACGGCGTCATCGGGTTCGACGGAACGCTTCGACACACCAGCGACAAAGAGACCTGGGATACGCGGGACATTCCCTCACCGCCACGGGTGCTGGCCGCTTCCCCCACGTCCGGGAAGGTGCTGGCCACCACAAGCGCTGGCCTGCTCATGAGTCAGGACGAGGGCACCACCTGGACCTCCCTCGCCCCACCAGAGGTCGCCGTCCTCGCCGCCTGGGCCGACGAGGAGACCATCGTCACCTCTTCAGCCGCGGGCAGACTGGCAACCAGCAGCGACGCCGGCCAGACCTGGACCCTTCATCCGGGGAGCATCGGGCCGGCCGAAGCGTTGTGGGCGGGCCGCACTAGTGACGGACAACTGGAGATCATCGCGTCCGTCGACGGGCGCGTGATCAGCACCACGGATGCAGGAAGGACCACCCAGACATTGGTCCAGTGAGTCGTCGTGCCTGTGCGACCAGGTCTCGGACTCCGCGGCGCCGATCCTCCACCGGCAGCGCGGTGGCCTTCATCCAACCTCAATACGATCGGGATCGAATCACCATTCCGCGACGTGAGGGTTGGTCCTGCCTCGAACATTCTGCGGGCCTTACCCCCGGATCTTGGACACGGGGGTAAGGCCCGTCATTTCCCTCATCGCGATTCCCAAGCCGCCCAAGGCCACATGAACCGGCGGCAAATCCTCGCCGAGTGATTCATACCCCTAGGGGGTATATGGTCGGACATGTCCAAGTCGTACACGAGTGAAGGAGTTCTACATCATGGCAACCACGACCGAGTACCAGGTGACCGGGATGACCTGCGAACACTGCGAGGGATCGGTGCGAGCCGAGGTCTCGCAGGTTCCGGGCGTGACCGGGGTGGAGGTCAGTGCCCAGACCGGGCAGCTGGCCGTGACCGGTGAGCAGCCGGTCGACGATGCTGCGGTAATCGCGGCGGTCGACGAGGCCGGCTACGCCGCGGTCAGGAGCTGAGATGAAGGCGCCTGCGCGGCTCGGCCTGTGGTCTCCAACAGCCTGCGGTTGCGCACGTTCAAGGCAAAGGCCGACGACCAGACCGCGCCCACCGGTGACGCTCCCGCGCCGGCACGCGAACCCGTGAACGCCTGACCACCCGCTCCATGTCATCACCACTACCGAAACGACACCTCCGATGACTGCACACGACCACCACCACACCGACACCGCGAGCACTCCCGCATCCGACGGCGGATGCAGTGGCCACGGCCCCAGCGCCGAGGCCCTCGCCCAGACCCCCGCGGCCGAAATGGCCCAGTGCCCCGTCATGGTCGGCACCCCGGTCGTCAAGGCCGACGCCGAGGCCGCTGGCCTGGTCCGCGACCACGACGGGCAGCGGTACTGGCTGTGCTGCGCCGCCTGCGGACCCCTGTTCGACGCCGACCCCGACCGCTACGCGAACGCGGCCTGAGACCGGGTCACGCAACCGGACGTCCTGGCTTTCGTGCCCCGAGAACCACTCACACGGGCACGAGGCCAGCGTCCGGCCCACGACCTGGCGAAAACGATCACGAGGAAGGAAACGTCATGAGCAGACGCATGAACCGGGCCGCGAACCGACGTCTGGGTGCCGTCGTCGGCGCCGGACTGCTCAGCGTCGCCGTTGTGCTGGCCGGATGCGCTGGCGACAACGCGGATGAGGACTCGCCTGCGGGCTCCTCACAGGAGCACGGCGAGCATGGCGGGATGGACCACCCGGCCGACGGCGGCCCGGTCCCTGAAGGCATGACCGAGGCCACCGACCCCGCCTACCCGGTCGGCACCGAGGTCACCCTGGCCGCGGACCACATGGAGGGCATGGACGGCGCGACCGCGACGATCGTGGGCGCCTACGACACCTACACGTACTCCGTCGACTACACCCCCACCACCGGTGGCGACCCCATCACCGATCACCGCTGGGTCGTCCAGGAAGAACTCGCCGACGCCGGAGACGAGCGGCTGGCCGACGGCACCGAGGTCACCCTCGACGCCGCACACATGGACGGCATGGACGGCGCGACGGCCACGGTCGCCTCCTCGACCGAGGAGACCGTCTACGTCGTCGACTTCGAAGCCGGCGGCATGACCATGACCAACCACAAGTGGGTCGTCGAGAGCGAGATACAGCCCGCTTCCTAGACGCAGACGCGCCGCGATCAGCGCCGCCACAAGCGTCGGCACACCCGGAGAGACGAACATGAACGAACACACCAGCCGCCACCCCAAGGGCCATACGGGCCACGCCCCAACCGACCAGGCCCGGGCGGATCACGCTGGCCATCAGCAGCACGCCCAGGATGTCGGGGACGAGCACCATGCTCACCACACCGGCCACGAGGAGCACGCCGGGCACGGAGATCACTCCGAAAGCGGCGCCGCTCAGCAGAGCAACGACCACCACTCCGGTCACGGCGACCACGTTGGGCATGGCGGTCACGCGGGTCATGGAGATCATGTCGGGCAGTTCCGGCGGCTGTTCTGGATCATGCTCGTCCTCGCAGTCCCGGTGGTCGGTTTCAACGAGAGGTTCGCCCACCTCGTCGGCTACCACCTCCCCAACGCCGAGCGGGTGTGGTGGGTCTCGCCCGTCCTCGGCACCATCGTCTACGCCTGGGGTGGCTGGCCGTTCCTCACCGGTGCACTGAGCGAGGTCCGCTCCCGCAAGCCCGGGATGATGCTGCTGATCGGATTGGCGATCACGGTCGCGTTCATCGCCTCCTGGGGCGCGACGCTGCACATCCTGGATCATGAGCTGAACTTCTGGTGGGAGCTCGCGCTCCTGGTGGTCATCATGCTGCTCGGCCACTGGATCGAGATGCGCTCCCTGGCCCAGACCACCTCGGCCCTGGACTCCCTGGCCGCGCTCCTGCCCGACGAGGCCGAGAAGGTCGACGGCGACCAGGTCGTGAAGGTCGCGCCCACTGACCTGGCCGTCGGCGACGTGGTCATAGTCCGCCCAGGCTCGGCGGTCCCTGCCGACGGGAGAATCGTCGACGGTTCAGCGTCGATGGATGAGTCGATGGTCACCGGGGAGTCCAAGACCGTCCGCCGCCAGGCGGGCGAGACCGTGGTTGCCGGGACCGTCGCGACCGACTCCGGCCTCCGGGTCGAAGTCACCGCCACCGGTGACGACACCGCCCTGGCCGGCATCCAGAAGCTAGTCGCCGACGCCCAGGCCTCCTCCTCCCGCGCCCAGCGGATCGCCGATACCGCGGCGGCCTGGCTGTTCTGGTTCGCCCTCGGCGCGGCCGCAATCACCGCCGTCGTCTGGTCACTCGTCGGGCTGCCCGACGACGCGGTGGTGCGCACCATCACCGTGCTGGTGATCGCCTGCCCTCACGCTCTGGGCCTAGCGATCCCGCTGGTGGTCTCCATCGCCACCGAGCGCGCCGCCCGCGGCGGCGTTCTCGTCAAGGACCGCCTCGCCCTGGAGTCCATGCGCACCGTCGACGCGGTCCTCTTCGACAAGACCGGCACCCTCACCAAGGGCGAGCCCACCGTCACCGCCATCGAGCGCGCCGGAGGCCACGACGGTGACGAGATCCTGGCGCTGGCCGCCGCCGCAGAGGCCGACAGCGAACACCCCTTGGCACGCGCCATCACCAGCGCCGCGAAGGAACGCGACCTCGACGTCCCTCAAGCTCGTGACTTCTCCTCCTCGCCGGCCGTCGGAGTCAAGGCGACCGTCAAGGCCACGGTGATCGAGGTCGGGGGTCCGTACCTGCTCGAACAGCACGGACTCGATGAACTGCCCGTTGCCGACACCTGGCGGGCGGAGGGGGCGATCATCCTGCACGTCCTCGCCGACGGCGAGGTCATCGGCGCCCTGCGGCTGGCCGACGAGATCCGGCCCGAGTCCAAGGACGCCGTCGATGCCCTCCACGCTGCCGGCGTACAGGTCGTGATGATCACCGGCGACGCGCAGGCCGTCGCCGACACTGTCGCCGCCGAGCTCGGCATCGACCGAGTCTTCGCCGGGGTCCGACCCGAGGACAAGGCCGCCAAGGTCAAGGAGCTGCAGGACGAGGGCAGGAAGGTCGCGATGGTCGGCGACGGCGTCAACGATGCCCCCGCCCTCGCCCAAGCCGATGTCGGCATCGCCATCGGCGCCGGCACCGATGTGGCCATCGGCTCCGCGGGCGTCATCCTCGCCTCCTCCGACCCTCGCTCGGTGCTCTCCGTCATCGATCTCTCCCGAGCGAGCTACCGCAAGATGAAGCAGAACCTGTGGTGGGCCGCCGGCTACAACATCCTCTCCGTGCCGCTGGCCGCAGGCGTCCTAGCACCGATCGGGTTCGTGCTGCCGATGAGCATCGGCGCGATCCTCATGTCCGCGTCCACCGTCGTCGTCGCCCTCAACGCCCAGCTGTTGCGACGTCTCGATCTCACCCCGGCCGCCAGCACCGCCAAAATCCTCGACCGCACACCGGCGCCATGACCAGCCGGTCAAAGGCGACCGGGCATCGCCCCAAGTAGACATGGAAAGGAGCACCACGATGACGACCACCATCCCGACGCCACCGTCCCCGACCGGGCACGGCTACATCAGCGACAAGGACCGCTACCTCGCTCGACTCAAGCGCATCGAGGGACAGGCCCGTGGCATCCACCGCATGGTGACGAGGACGCCTACTGCATTGACATCCTCACCCAGATCAGCGCGGTCACCGCGGCCTTGGAGAACGTAGCCCTGGGGCTCCTCGACGACCATCTCAAGCACTGCGTCACCGCAGCGATCCGCGACGGCGACGGACGCGCCGAGGCCAAGATCAAGGAAGCCTCCGACGCCATCGCGCGCCTCGTGAAGTCCTAGGGCTCGCGATGCTCGACCTCCTACGCACCCTCATACCCTCTCTCGCTGTTCGTGACATCGAGTTGTCGGCCCACTCCTTCGCAGGGCCCATCCCCGGTGGGGACACCGGCGCGCCTACCACGACGCCCGCGGCCAGGGCTGGGTCGTGAACCACAAGAAGCTCCAGCGGCTGTGGCGCGAAGAAGGGCTACGTGTGCACGTGCGACGCCGCCGTAAACGGGTCGGATCCTCGACCGTGCCACCAGTCCCGACCGCCACCTCGGCCAACGTGGTGTGGGCGATCGACTTCCAGTTCGACTCCACCACCGACGGCCGACCGATCAAGATCCTCTCCGTCGTCGACGAACACACCCGCGAAACACTGGGCGGCCTTGCGGAACGCTCGATCACCGCCGAGGCCCTGGCCGCCGAGCTGAACCACATCGTGGCCGCCCGTGGCGCCTCGCCGGCGGTGCTGAGGCTCGACAACGGCCCGGAGATGATCGCGGCAGCACTGGCCCAGTGGGCCGGCACCCAGACTGGGATGCTGTTCATCCCACCCGGCGAGCCCTGGAAGAACCCCTTCATCGAATCGTTCAACAGCAGGCTGCGCGACGAGTTCCTGAACATCAATCTGTTCTGGTCGATGACCCACGCCCAGGTCGTCATCGGCGACTGGAAGACCGAGTACAACCACGACCGTCCGCACTCATCCCTGGGCTACCTCAGCCCGGTGGCCTACGCTGCGGTCTGCACCCATTGATCGGACTCTCACACGACCTGGACCGATCCACGGGGTCCTGCCACTCGCTTCTGCTCTTCCACGACGATGGGAGCAAGTACCCCCACTACAGCGGCCCGGACGTTTTCTCTGCCGATATCGAGCTTGTAGATTCGACCGGTCTGCGATGGCAGCGGGTCGGCCCGCACCCTCCAACGCGCATCAGTAAGCGGCCCAGCTCCGTGCCCGACCACATCACCTCGCGGACTGCGATTCAGGACGAGATCCCTAGGCGGCCCCGCTAGTCGACTATGAGGCGTCCAGCCCCGTGGTCGAGGGTGCCGTGCTCACCCCGGCGGCTCGGCGGCGTCACCCATCCTGCGGCATCTGCTCGAGCCACCAGCGCAGCATCCGCGCCCGGTGTTCGAACTCGCCTCGCGGGATGCCGTGCTTGCCTCTGGACGCCCCCAGAAATTCGGTGATGACGTCGAGCTGTTGGGCTGCCCTGCGGCGGATCTCGCCCGTGCGGTTCTTGCATCGCTTGCAGCAGTAATGCGGGGCGTGCCCGTGCCCGATGTAGTCCACCGGCCGGTCGCACTCCGGGTTCGCGCACGTCGAGGTCGAGCCGATGGGCTGCTCCTCGAGGTCGAGCAGCAGCCGCGCCAGCCAGGCCCGCACGTCGAGGTCACCGCGCTCGGTCAGCGTACCGCTCACGCCTGAGTCGTAACGGGTCGCCATGCAGGCGAATCTTACCGCCGCAGTGTCAGTCGCGCGTGCCAACGATGACCAGTGCAAGCGCAAGCCCTCGCACTCTGCCCCGCCCCAGCGGCCACCAGGCCGAAGGCTCCGAGCGCCCCACTGCACGCCGCCATCGCACCGCACGCCATCGCTGGGCTATAGCTGCTGGAGGTGTACGAGATGCGTCACCCAAAGGCCCGGCGCCACTTCGGCGTCGACGAGATCCTTGAACCCAAGCCGTCGATAGAGCATCCGTGCGGGCAGATTGGCTTGCCCGGTCGAGACGAGTGTGCGGCGCTCTCCTGCCCGGTCAAGCACGGCCTGGACGAGGAGTCGACCGAAGCCGCGGCGGTGTATCGCCGGGTGAACTATGAGCCGGTCGATGGCGACCTCGTCGGCGTTCTCGGTCCATGCCACAGCACCCGTCAGACGGTCGCTGGTGTACGCGCCGAGCCAGTTCAAAGGTGCCGTACGCAGGTCCGTCACATCTTCATGCAGCGCTGGGATGCGATCATCGCCGATCAAAGACGCCTCCACCCGGTAGGCGGCGCGTTGAATGGCGAGCAGCCCCTCGGCAAGGTCCTCGTCTTCGGAAGGTCTGATCGCCTTGATGTGGTGCACGGGGTAAGACTGTCATCGGCTTCGGCGATCGGATGCTGCTGGAGGCCCGGCGGTGATCGCCGAGCATGCGGCCAGGGCGCTGCGCGAGACCGCTTCGCTCGGTACAGAGAGAGGCTGATGAGGACCCAGCCTGTGCGATGACAACCCCCATAGCGACCATCGCGGGCCTCGAGGCCCATGCTCACATCCGGGCGGTCCGAGGGTGTGGCTTCGTTCGCTTGGTGGCGGGGTTTTTGCAGCGCTCCGTGGCGGTCTTGTTGCCGCGGTAGGTGTCGCGGTCTGAACCGAGAGGGGTGCGCCCGGTCGGGGCCGTTTGGATCGCTGCCGCTACGTCAGAGTCCGAAGGCTCCGCCGCTGACGAGGATCACGATGCCGAGGCCGATGAGAACGATGGGGAAGAGGATGTGCTCCCAGCGTTCGAGCACTTCGGCGATCGGGGGGCGGGTGGCGACGAACTTTGCCAGGGCCACCAGGACCGCGACGAGCGCGAGGAAGACGATGCAGTAGGCGACTACTGCGAGAGGTTCCACGCTGAGGAAGACAGGGGTGTAGACGCCGATGTTGTCGCCGCCGTTGGCAAGGGTGACGCCTGCGACTGTCCACACGCCGACCTTCTTGCCGGCAACCTTGGCCTCGTCGTCATCGTCGTCATCGTCTCCGCGCCAGGCCTGCCATGCGGCCCAGAGGCCGAGGCCCAGAGGGATGAGACCGAAGTACGGGATGGCTGCCGAGGGCAGGAATGCTCCGGCACCGATGGTCACCAGGACCGCGGCACCGAGGATGCCGGCGAATCCGAGGTACTGGCCGGCCAGAATGCGGGCGGTAGTGCCGGGCTGGCCTGCCCCTCGCGCGAAGAAGAGGGAGAGCACGATGATGTCGTCGATGTTGGTCGCTGCGAACAGGCCCATCGCCTGCAAGACCGAGGTGAGGATCATGCGCCCTCCCCAGCTGCGTCGCATCCGGGAAGCGAGCAGGCGGGATCGATGCACGGGGCGTCTTCGTCCACTGCCAGGGTGGCATCGACCAGTGCCGTCAGCGCCTGCGCCAGGTGCGAATCGGCGATCTCATATCGTGTCCGACGACCCTCGGGCTCGGAGACGACGATCCCGCAATCGCGCAGGCATGCCAGGTGGTTGGACACGTTCGGGCGTGTCAGGTCCAGATCTCGGGCCAGTTCCGCCGGGTAAGCGGGATGGTCGAGCAGGGTCAAGATGATCCGGGATCGAGTGGGGTCGGCCAGTGCACGACCCAGGCGGTTCATCACGTCGAGACGCGAAGCAATAGTCAGCATGGACTGAACTATACAGCGCGCACTGAACACTCGGTCACAGGCGTCAGCCCAGATCGCATGCCCGTAAGGGGATCGCCGGCTGCGACGAGTCCAAGCACCCCAAGTGCGGGGGAGTCGTCACACCCGCGTCGGTGGTCAAGGGAGGTTTCTCCAGCAAGCACGACGCGGACCTCTACGGCCGCGACGTCATCCAAAACGAGTACACCGCGGGCGACATCGCCAACGACGGCGGGCAGCTGCTCGCCGGGGCCGACCGCTCGACGATCCTGCGGGACTACGTCCTGATCGACGAGGCCAGTGGGGACGTCGTCGACCCCGGCGAGCACGACGACCACGACCTGTTCAACTAACCCCCGCTGGGGAGATGGAGCCAAGAATCATGAGCGCAGATGACGGAATCGTGATGGACCTCGGTGGGGTCTACGAGAGGTGCAAGCACCTGGCCCACCAGGCAGTGATGGACTCGCCCAGTTCGTCCTTTGGGTTGGAGGACGTCATGCCCGAGAGTCGCTGGCTGGCGTTCCTGTCCTCCGGCATGGGGTCGCTGGCGCTTCAAGGGATGCTCAACGGCTGCGTCGAGGCGATGGCTGCCAGGTCGACGACCGCGCTGCACGTTCACGACGTGGCGCTGGAGCCGCCACGGGGCACGTTGGTGGAGAGGGAAGACGTCAAGGTCGCCAAGGGGTTGCTGGTCGCGGGTGTGGCGCCTGGACTCGACGAGCAGGCCCGTCAGGAACTAGTGGCCGCCGAGGTCGAGGAGCGAGGGTGGGCGCTGGACGTGGCCCACCTGTCATCGCTGATGATCGTGGTCGTCATCATCGCGGGCGCCGCCGTCGACCACTGAGCGTGACGACGACCGGGCTGGGGTTGTCACCCCAGGGTCGTAGCGTCTTGGACGCCCCTCCCCTCAACCGACCCCCGGGGGGAGGGGCCTCCTGCACCGACCGGGAGTGCGCCCCCTCGTCGCTCTCGGGTGGGGGTTGTCGGTGGCGGCAGCGACCCTGACGACATGGCCTCGATACTTCAGCTACTCAAAGAAGCCCCCGAGTGGCAAAGCCATGCGGCCTGCGGGGAGGCATCCGCCGCCGAGACGTTTTTCCTGGCGCTCAACGGCAGTCGGCCCGAGGTGTCCGCCGCGATCATGGTCTGCCAGCGATGTCCCGTCCGGGACGAGTGCGGCGATCACGCAGACGCCAGCGGCCAGTGGATCGGCGTGTGGGGTGGGGTTGATCGTGGCAGTGGGGTGAGATGACAGCCCAACCGCCCACCCGACCCGGCGTGCCGTTGAAAGACCGACCAACAGGCGACCAGCCGGCCCCAGCAACGCCGCGCCGTCGACGGCACTGCTGGCTCACCCACGAGGACGGCACTGAGACCGAGGGTCTGGTTCTGCAATGGGCACAGGAGGGGCCCACGTGGGTCGCGCTCGTGGCGCACGTCATCCCGCGACCCGGGGGCGACCTCATAGCCCAGGAGTGGGTCCCCGCAACTCGACTACGACCGGTCAACTGGAGGGCGGGGGGGTCGCCCTACGTGTGTTGAACCGAGGTGCATGCTCGCTCTCGTATTGCGGTCGTCTCCAGCTGGATGGTGGCATGTTCGAAGGAAACGGGAAAGTGCTCCTTCACACACGAAATGATCTGCTCCAGAATCTGCGGTGCGTGGCCCGACTCGAAGCACTCGTCGTCGATCACGACGTGCGCGGAGATGACGGGCAGGCCAGTGCCGATCGTGGAGGCGTGCAGGTCGTGGACCTCACGAACATGCTCCAGCTCAAGGACATGTGTCCGCACGGCGTCCAGGTCGACGTCCTTCGGGGTGAACTCCATCAGCACCCGCACGGTCTCGCGCAAGAGCTTGTAAGCGCGGGGGAGGATCAAGGCCGCGATGAACAGCCCGGCGATGGTGTCCGCCCGTTGGAACCCCGTGGTGGCGATCACGATGGCGGCCACGATCACCCCGAGGGAACCCAAGGCGTCGTTGAGCACTTCGAGGAATGCCGCGCGCATGTTGAAGTTCGCGTCGCGACTGGAGGACAGGACCACCATCGCGGCGATGTTGGCGACGAGTCCGATGATGCCGAAGAGCAGCAGCTCCCTGGCTTGGACCTGCGTGGGCTCAACCAGTCGGCGGACCCCTTCGATGGCCGCGTAAGAACCCACCAGCAGCAGCAACACCGCTTGGCCTAGGGCAGCGACGATCTCGATTCGCGCGAAGCCCCACGTGCGCTGGCTGCTGGGGGGCCGCAGCATCATGGTGGCCGCGATGACCGCGACCAGCAGGCCGGTGGAGTCCGATAGAGCGTGGGCGGTGTCCGTCAGCAGCGCCAGGCTGCCGGTGATGATGCTTCCGATCGCCTGCGCGATGACGATGAACGAGGTGATGCCAAAAGCAATCAGAAGGCGGTTGCGCAAGCCACTGCCCGCTTGCCCATTTGCCGTGCCGTGGTGGTGGTCGGATCCCATCAGGCCTCCTCGGTCGCAAGTTGGTCGTGGTCACGGTGCTCGCGCAGGGACAACGACGCGCCCGACGCTGCCAGTAGCGCATCCGCGCTTTCGAACAGGTCAGACAGTCGGGACGGATCGGTCAACGAGATCCACGACGCGCGGCCCTCGGTCCGCACCCTCACCAGCCCGCAGTCCCGCAGGCACGCCAAGTGCTTGCTTACCGTCGACTGAGCAAGGTGCATGTGGTCGACCAGGTCGCGGACCCGATGCTCCCCACTGGAGAGGTGCTTCAGGAGCGCCAAGCGCGTGGGCTCGGCCAAGGCATGGAACAAAGCAGCGCAGGCGTCGGACACCTCCATCGCAGTCGGGCTTTCATTTTGGCTATTGATCGTCATAGAGCGATGTTACCTCCATGGAGCGATTCGTTGGCGCCTATACCTTGGTTGGCTCACGGGTCAGTCGTCGATGTATGGTCACTGAATGCTGAATAGTGCTGCTCGTCTGGACGTGCTCAATCGCTTGGGTAGGGCGATGGCGGACCCGACTCGCGCGCGGATATTGGTGTCGTTGTTGCAGGACGCGAGCTATCCGGCGCAGCTGGCCCGCGATCTTGGACTGAGCCGCACGAATGTCTCCAACCATCTCGCCTGTCTGCGCGGCTGCGGGATCGTGGTCACCGCACCGGAGGGACGTCGGACCCGTTACGAGATCGCCGATGCGCATCTGACTCGGGCGTTGGAGTCGTTGATGGACGTGGTCTTGGCGGTCGACGACGGGGTCCCCTGCATGGACGCGAACTGCGACGTGCCGTTGTGCTGCGGGAATACACCTGCGCTGGTTGCCGATGAGCAGAGGGTCTGACGATGAGTGATGTGTGTTGCGGAACGGACGGGCCCGTGACGGAGGATCTCGCGCCGTGGTGGCGTGATCAGGGCTTGGCGCTGCCAGCCGCCGCTGGAGTGCTGTGGCTGACCGGACTGCTGCTGGAATTCGGCGGCGCCGAGGGCCTGAGCGTGCTGTCCTACGCGATCGGCTTGGCTGCGGGTGCTTGGACGTTTGCTCCGGCTGCGATCCGCCGCCTAGTTGTACCCGGCCATCAGGTTGGTAGCAGCGCGCCTGCTTGAACGAACGAGAACCTCCGAATGGGATGTGGCTTGTCGAAGGCCCACTCCAACCCGGAGGTTCT
>NZ_JBGFSK010000005.1:0-198518 GCF_041365945.1 Janibacter sp. GXQ6167
ACCTCCGGGTTGGAGTGGGCCTTCGACAAGCCACATCCCATTCGGAGGTTCTCGTTCGTTCAAGCAGGCGCGCTGCTACCAACCTGATGGCCGGGTACACCTAGTCGTCGAGCAGGCCCTGCTTCTCGGCCGCCGAGACGATCCGCTCGAGATCTTGGATCGAGCCGCACCCCTCGGCGAGCAACTCGTTGCGGCGCGCGGCCCACTTCTCGCCCATTTCGGTACGAGCCGTCGCCGAGACATCTTCGCGAGCTGAGCCGAGGACGTCGAGTTCCTCTTCGCAGAGGTGGTGGTAGACGACCGAGCTGAGGGCCTCGACGGCCTCTTCGTACTTCTTGGTGTCGGTGCCGACGCACTGCATGAGGGTGAGGAGCTCCTGGTGGCCCTCGGCGTGCTCCTCCTCGCCGTGCTCCTGCTCGTGGGCGGTGATGGCCCGGCGGCGGCGCAGGCCCGGCAGGACGAGCTCTTCCTCGGCGCGGGCGTGGGCGACGTGGAGCTCGGCGAAGGCGAGCCGAGCGGTGTCGCGCCCGTCGACGGCGCCGCGCATCTGGCGGAGCAGGTCTTCCATCAGCCGATGATCATCGAGGATGAGGTCGACGATGTCTCCGGAGATGGGGCGGGGAATCTCGTACGTGGTCATGTCGAAAGAACCTACTGGCTAGATCTGGTAGTCAGGGGCCGTGACCTCGGCAAACCACAAAACGGTCTCGCCATAGGCCTTCTTGTCGCTGCGGACCAACTCCGGGGGCCAGGTCGGCTCCGGCGAACGGGAGGAGCGCTCGACGACGACGAGCCCGCCATAGCTCAGCCACTCGCGCGCGAGGAGCAGCTCCAGGACCTCCCCGAGCGACTCCTCCGACACGTCGTACGGGGGGTCGGCAAGGACCAGGTCGTAGTGCAGCGGCGGCTCCCGGTCGAGCGCCGCCTCGACGGTCCCGGCCTGGACTCGGGCGCCCGCGATCCCGGTGTCGGCGATATTGGCCCGGATGACGCCGACCGCACCGCGGTCGGATTCGACCAACAGCACGCTGGCGGCGCCGCGGCTCGCCGCTTCCAGACCCAGCGCTCCGGACCCGGCGTAGAGGTCCATCACGTGGGCGCCCTCGATGACATCGCGTGCCTGGAGCGCCGAAAAGAGCGCCTCCCGCACGCGATCGCTCGTCGGCCGGGTGCCCTGGCCGCTTGGCGTCTTGATCCGGCGCCCGCCGGCCTCCCCGCTGATGATCCGCGTCACGGGCACCATCATCCCTTTTCCAAGTACGCGGCTTGCTCCGCGTCCACCCACGACTCGACTTCGGCCGCGAGAAGGGGGTGCGCCGTAAGGTCGGGATCGGCGGCCAGCAAGGCCCCAGCGTCCTCGCGCGCGGCGATGATGAGGTCCTCGTCTCGCAGCAGCGACAGGTGCTGAAGTTGGGAGTGCCCACCGTGTTGACGCACCCCGAGGACATCACCCTCGCGGCGCTGGCTGAGGTCGAGACGCGCTAACTCAAAGCCATCGCTGGATTGGGCGAGCGCGCCAAGCCGCTCCTGCGCGCTCGGCGCCTCGCTCGCGGTGAGGAGGAGGCAAAGCCCCGGGTGCCCTCCCCGACCAACTCGTCCGCGCAACTGGTGCAACTGCGAGATCCCGAAACGGTCGGCATCGACCACGACCATGACGCTGGCATTGGGGACATCGACCCCCACTTCGATGACCGTGGTCGAGACGAGCACGTCGATCTCGCCCGCGGCGTAGCGGCGCATGATCGAGTCCTTATCGTCCGCGCTCATCCGGCCGTGCAGCATCTCCATGCGCAGACCCGTCAGGACCGGCGTCTGCCGCAGGGTGTGCAGCACCTCGTGGACGCTCGCGAGCGGGCGTGCTGGGGGCTCCGGCGCTCCCTCGTCGATGAGCTCGAAATCGTCCTCCTCGAAGGGGGTCTCGCTCACCAGGTCGAGCCCGTCGGTCGCGTCAGCATCCTCATCACCGCCGATCCGGGGGCACACGACATAGGCCTGCCGACCGCCGCGCACCTCCTCGGCAACTCGCGCCCAGGAGCGCTCGACCCAGACCTGCTTGTCGGTCGGCACGACGTGGGTGGTGATCGGTTGGCGCCCTCGGGGCAGTTCGCGCAGCGTCGAGGTCTCCATATCCCCAAAGACGGTCATCGCGACCGTCCGCGGGATCGGCGTTGCCGTCATCACGAGGACGTGGGGCGGGTGTTCTCCCTTGGCCCGCAACGCATCACGCTGCTCGACCCCGAAGCGGTGCTGCTCGTCGACGACGACGAGCGCGAGATCGGCGAAGGAGACGGTCTCCTCGATCAGTGCGTGCGTGCCGATGACAATCCCGGCCTGACCCGAAGCGATCTCGAGCAGCGCCTCGCGGCGCGCCTGCGTGCTCATCGATCCGGTGAGGAGGGTGACCCGGGTGGCGTGCTCCGCCCCACCGAGCATCCCCGCCTCGCCGAGATCACCGAGCAGGGCGCGGATCGAGCGGGCGTGTTGCGCCGCGAGCACCTCAGTGGGCGCGAGGAGGGCCGCCTGTCCCCCGGCGTCAACGGCCGCGAGCATCGCGCGCAGCGCGACGATCGTCTTGCCGGAGCCGACCTCGCCCTGCAGGAGGCGATGCATCGGGGTATCCCGCGCCATATCGGTAAGAATCTGCGCGCTCACCTCCTCTTGGCCGGCGGTGAGGGTGAAGGGGAGCCGCTCGTCGAAGGCGTCGAGCAGGCCCCCTTCCTGGCGCCCTCGGCCCCTCGTCGCGATCTGCGCCTGCTGCCGGCGGCGCTGCCCGAGGATCACCTGCAGGACGAGGGCCTCCTCGAAGCGCAGCCGTTCCCGCGCGCGGGCCAGCTCATCCCAGGATCGGGGGGTGTGGATCCGGCGCAACGCTTCGTCGCGGCTCAGCAACCCTCGCCGGTCGACCACCTCCGCGGGCAGCGGATCGGGGACCTCGTCGAGGTGCTTGAGGACAAGCCGGACGCACTCGCTGATCGTCCAGGAGTGCGCACCCGGGACATGCCGATAGATCGAGATGAGGCCACGCTCGGTATCGCCATCGAGCTTCTCCAAGGGGGTGTACCCGGGGTGGGCTAACTGCCAGCGCCCCCGGTAGCGCCCGACCTTGCCGCCGAAGAGGTAGTCCTCGCCGACGATCAACCCGCGATCGTGCCCCTGCGCGGCGTGGAAGAAGGTGAGGTCCAAGCTGTTGCGCCCATCGGTGATCGCGACCTCCAGACGCGACCCTCGACCACTGCGGTTGCGCCGCAGCGCTTTACGGGCCACGCGCGCGACGGCGACGAGGTACTCCCCTTCGCGTGGATGACCGAGGTCGGCCTGCGCGCTGCGGTGTCGCGAGGGCCAGAAGTCGAGCAGGTCCCGCACCGTGCGGATCTGGCGGTGCTTGGCGAGGTTGTCCGCCGCCTTCCCACCGAGAATGGTCTTCAGGAGCGTCTGCTCCGTCGCCACGCCTACTCGACCCCGATGAGCAGCGGGTAAGCAGGCTGGCCGCCATCGACGACCTCGATCTCCACACTGCGGTTGTCAGCGCGCACGTGCGCGCTAATCGCCTCGACCACGCCGTCGGGGAGATCCTGCCCGGTCACCAGCGTGAGGAGCTCGGCTCCGCCGCCGCTCACGGCATCGACGACCTGCAGCGCGACCTCATGGAAATCATTGCCGACGATCGTGATGTCCCCTCGGACGACGCCGAGGACTTCACCGACCTCGCACACCCCACCGCTCGTGAGGCCCGACTTCACCGCGATCGTGACCGCCCCATGGCGCGTCGCCGCGGCCGAGCGGGTCATCGAGACGACGTTGTGCCGCGCCGAGCGCCCGGGTTCGTAAACCGCGAGCGCCGCGATGCCCTGTACGGCGGTCGTCGAGTGGACCACGTGGACCTCTTGGCCTTCTTGACCGGCGGCCTGGGCCGCGGCCTCGGCGGCCATCAGGGTGTCCTTGTCGTTGGGGAGCAAGATCACTTCTGCCGCGCCGGTAGAGCGCACCGCCTCCAGCAGTTGTCCCGCTGAGGCGCGCCGCGCCGGCCCGGACTCGACGACCGTGGCCCCCTCGGCGACGAAGAGCTCGCCGATACCGGGGCCAGCGGCGGTCGCGACGACCGCGAGGCCGATCTTCGGGCGCGGCCGCAAAGCGGGCTGAAGGGGGTTGACCTGGACCCGGTGCGGTCGCCCGGCGGCGACTCCTGCCTCCAGCGCTGCCCCGATGTCGTCGACGTGGACGTGGACCGACCACAGGTCCTCGCCGCTACTACTGACCACCACGCTGTCGCCGAGCTCGTCGAGCCGGGTACTTAAGCGAGCGACCCGCTCATCATCGGAGCCATCGAGCAGGTACATCACCTCGAAGTCGGGGCTGTCATCGCTCTCGGCCCCCTCACTCCCTTCGGCCCAGGCACCACCGGGCTCGGCGGCCCACTCGTCGCGCCTCGCGAAGGAGACGTTGAGGGTGAACTCGTCGACGGCATACCCCTTCAGCGGGGCCCGATCGCGGACCACGCGATCAAGGGCCTCGAGGAAGAGGAGGTAGCCCGCCCCGCCCGCATCGACGACGCCCGCGTCGCGCAGCACGCTCAACTGCTCGGGCGTACGCGCGAGGGCGTCGCGAGCCGCTTCAACCGTGCGCTCGGTCACGACCGCGAGGCTCTCTCCCGCAGCGGCGAGTGCGCTCGCCGTCGTCGCCGCGACATCGGCGACGGTGAGGATCGTGCCCTCTTGGGGTCGCATCACGCTGGCCCGAGCGCGCTCGGCAGCCTTGGTGAGTCCTTCGGCGATGACCTGTGGGCCCACCTCCTGATGACCCGCCGCCGCGATCACCTCGGTGAGCCCGCGGATCAGTTGGCTGAGGATCACCCCGGAATTGCCCCGTGCGGCCAGCAACGAGGCGCGCGACATCGCCGAGGCCTCCTCCACGAGGTCGCTGGTCCCAAGGATTCCGCGCCGTTCGTGCTCATTGCGCACGGCGTCGAGGGCCTCGTCCAAGGTGAGGTACAAGTTGGTGCCGGTGTCGCCATCGGGGACCGGATAGACGTTCAGCGCGTCGATCTCGGCACGGCGGGCCGCGAGGGCAGCGCGGGTCACCACCGCCCAGCGGCGCAGGGTCGAGGCGTCGATCACATCCAGCACGGTGGCAGGCTATCCAAGGGCCCCGACGAACCGGCGGCGATGATCGCGTTTTGGGTGATTGGCCCGGCCTCGGCTACGCTTAACCGGTTGCCTGCCAGGCGAGTGCAGTTCACGCACGCCCGCCGGCTCGCACCGAAGACCAAGTACACCAACCATTTCAGGAGATACCCGTGGCTGCCAACTGCGAAGTCTGCGGCAAGGGACCGAGCTTCGGTCACTCCATCTCGCACTCGCACCGCCGCACCAAGCGTCGCTGGACCCCCAACATCCAGCGCGTGCGCGCCAAGGTGGGCGACGCGGGAGCGACCCCGAAGCGTCTCAACGTCTGCACCTCGTGCCTGAAGGCCGGCAAGGTCACCCGCTGACCTGAGCCTGCCTCAGCACCACCCGCGAAGGGCCGATCACGTCACGTGATCGGCCCTTCGCGCTACCCCGCTGCAGGAGACCCCGGGGGGCACTAGCCGCCGAAGTGGTCCCACCCTCGCGGGGCCAGGGGCTCGCCGTCGAGCAGCACCCTTTCGCCATCGGTCACCATCCCGATGATCCGCCAGCCGGTCGGCACATCGCGGCGCGTGGGGAAGGTCGCGAGCAGGCTGTGTTCTTCTCCGCCGGAGAGCACGCAATCCCAGGCTCGGTCCCAGCCCACCGCTGCGGCCGCGTGGAGGGCGTCGAGTTCCATGGTGTCGCGCAGGATCTCGAAGCACACCCCGCTCGCGCGCGCCACCCGATGAGCATCGCGGGCCAGCCCGTCGGAGATATCGATCATCGAGGTGGCTCCCGCGTCGGCCGCGACCACACCCTGCTCGATCGGCGCGCGCGGAGCGCGGTGGTGGGCGATGGCCTCGGCCGCCTGGTCGGAAGGGGGCATCCGTCCCCCTTCGCCCACTCCTCCCTGGAGAAGCAGCAGGCCAGCGTGGGAGCGCCCGAGGGTGCCGGCGACCGCGATGAGGTCTCCGGGCCGGGCGCCGCCGCGACGGACCGGCTCGCGCCCGTCGAGGTCCCCCAGCGCGGTCAAGGACACGACGCGCGCCCCGGGACCGGCCGAGGAAAGGTCGCCACCGACGAGGGAGATCTCGTAGGCGGCCGACTCGGCGGCAAGGGACTCGGTCAATTCGCTCACCCAGGCCACCGGGGTCTGCCCATCGGCGATCAGGGTCGCGAGCAAAGCGGTAGGCCGCGCTCCCATCGCCGCGATATCGGCGAGGTTCTGGGTGACGATCTTGACGCCCACGTCGGTCGCGCTCGACCAGTCGTCGCGCCAATCCCGGCCGAGGACCATGGCGTCCGTGGTCGCGACCGTCCGTGCACCCGTCGCGAGGACCGCAGCGTCATCTCCGGGCCCCAGGACCTGCACCGCCGTGGCGCGCAGCATGGGGAAGAGGCTCGCGAGGAGTTCGTCCTCCCCCACCTCGTGCAGGGTCCGCGGATCGGGGGGCGATACGGGGTGTGAGTCCACGCTTCGGCACGGTAGCGTCTTGACGTGAAGGCGGCGCACCGGCGCACCGGCTAAGAAGCATGGGGAGTGACGTAACGATGGTCCAGGCATACATCCTGATCCAGACCGATGTGGGCCAAGCGGGCTCCGTCGCTCAAGCGATCGCCGAGATCCCGGGCGTCGTCCAGGCCGATGACGTGACCGGCCCCTACGACGTGGTCGCTCGGGTCGAGGCGGACAACGTCGATGAGCTCGGTCGCATGGTGATCGCCCAGGTGCAGGGCCTCCACGGCATTACCCGCACCCTGACCTGCCCGGTCGTGCGGGTCTGAGCGCATCACGCGGACGAGCGCTCGCCGCCGTCCTCCTCGTTGTCGCCACCGCCACCGGATGCTCTGGGGCGGTCGAGGTCGCCGTCCCCGACGCTGCCAGCGATCCGGCGTGCGCCCAGGCCGCGGCCGAATGGCCGACGACCATCGATGGCCATGACCAGGTCGAGACCGACCCCGCGTCGCCAGCCCTACGTGCCTGGGGTGACCCGGCGATCATCGCGCGCTGCGGCGTCCCTGCCCTCACGCCGACCACCGATCCCTGCGTTGGGGTAAATGGCGTCGACTGGGTCGCAGAGGACTTAAGCGATGGCACGCGCCTGACGACCTACGGACGTGATCCCGCGATCGAGGTGCTCGTCCCGAGCGATTACGGCTCGGCCGCGATGATCGCCGTCGACTTCGAAAAGGCCGCCAAGGCCCTCCCGAAGAACGGCCACAACTGCGTCTAGCCCGTCCTACCGCAGACCGACCTCACGCTCGAGCGCCAGGCCAATCAACTCGTCGATGAGTTCGGGGTAGGAGAGGCCACTCTCCTGCCACATCCGCGGGTACATCGAATGCGGCGTGAAGCCGGGCATCGTATTGATCTCGTTGATCAGGACCCGCCCGTCTTCGGCATAGAAGCAGTCGACGCGCGCGAGGCCCTCGCACCCCAGCACCTCGAAGGCTTCGGCCGCGAGGCGCTGGACCTCGGCAGCGACCTCGTCCGGCAGCTCCGCGGGGCAGGACAGCTTCACCGCGGACTCATCGAGGTACTTCGCCTCGAAGTCATAGAAGTCGTGACCGTGGCCCGCCTCGACGACGATCTCGCCGGGAAGGGAGGTCCGCGGCCGCTCGGTCCCGTGACCCTGGAGGACCGCGCATTCGATCTCGCGGCCGACGATCCCCTCTTCGACGATCACCTTCAGGTCGTGCTCGCGCGCGGCTTCGATGGCCGCTGCCAGGCCGCTCGGGTCGTCGACCTTGCTGACGCCCATCGACGATCCGGCGCGACATGGCTTGACGAAGACCGGATAGGTGAGGCCGTCGAGGCTCGCGAGCGCGGCGTCATGGTCGCGCTTCCACGCACCGTCGGTGATGACTCGGAAGGGGCCGATGGGCAAGCCGGCGCCCTCGAAGACGATCTTCATGTAGTGCTTGTCCATGCCGACCGCCGAGGCCAGCACGCCCGAGCCGACATAGCGGATGTCGGTCAGCTCGAGCATCCCCTGGATCGTGCCATCCTCGCCATACGGCCCGTGCAGAAGGGGGAAAACCACGTCGACCTCACCGAAGGCCCGCAGCGCTTCGCCCGGCTCATGGACCTGGACGGTCCGATCCGAGGTGCTCGTCGGCAGCGTGACCTCGGTACCCGTGTGGGTCACCTGCGGGCGGTGAGTAGCGGTGAGCTCCAGGGGCGCGGGGTCGTCGGCGACGAGGACCCAGGCACCATCGCGGGCAATCCCGACCGGGACGACGTCGTAGCGCTCGCGATCGATCGCGCGCAGCACCCCGGCCGCGGTGGCGCAGGAGACGGGATGCTCGGAGGAACGGCCGCCGAAGACGATGGCGACCCGAGGCTTGCGGGTGTTTTGCTGGCTGGTCATCGGGTCCAACCGTAGCCGCCCTCGTAGGCTGACGACCGTGTCACACCCCGAAGACCTCGCTCCCGCAACGATTGCCGTGACCTCGGGACGGCCCGAGCCGACCCCCGGCGCGCCGGTCAACCCGCCGCTGGTGCTCACCTCGACCTATGTCGCGGACGGACCGACCAATTACGCGCGGGTCGATCAGCCGACGTGGACCCCCTTCGAAGAGGCCGTCGGTGCGCTCGAAGGGGGTGAGGCTCTCGTCTTCTCGTCGGGGATGGCCGCGACCGCGGCGGTCCTCTCGCTCTTTGCGCACGGCGCGATCGTGGTGGCTCCCGCCGCCGCCTACAACGGGGTGGTCGTCACCTTGACCGAGCGCGCCGCGCGCGGTGACCTCGAGGTGCGCTGGGTCGATGTCACCGACCCTGACGCGGTGCTGGCCGCTTGCCAGGGCGCCGACCTGCTGTGGTTGGAGTCCCCCACGAACCCCCTCCTCGACCTCGCCGATCTCCCCACCCTCATCCGCGGGGCGCGCGAAGCAGGCGTGGTGGTGGCGGTCGACAACACCTTCGCCACTCCCCTGCTCCAACGCCCCCTCGCCGACGGAGCCGACCTCGTCGTGCACTCCGCGACGAAGTACCTCTCGGGCCATTCCGACGTGATCCTCGGAGTCGTGGTGGCCGCCCCGGACGAGGACGGGCGACTCCTGCGCGAACAGCTCGCCCGGCATCGCACCCTTCACGGCGCGATCGCCGGACCCTTCGAGACCTGGCTTGCCCTGCGCGGCCTGCGCACCCTCGCGGTGCGCTTCGAGCGCGCCTGCGCGAATGCCGCCGTGATCGCCGAGCGGTGCGCGGCCCACCCAGCGGTCCGCCGCACGCGCTACCCGGGCCTGGGCGCGATGGTCTCGATCGAGGTCGGCTCGATCAAGCGGGCCGAGGCCCTCGCCGCGACGACCCGCCTATGGTCGAATTCGACGAGCCTCGGCGGGGTCGAATCCCAGTTGGAGCGCCGCCGTCGGCAGCCGGGTGAGCCCGAGACCACGCCGGATGACCTGGTGCGCCTGTCGGTGGGGATCGAGGACGTCGCAGACCTCTGGGCCGATCTCGAAGTGGCCCTAGACGCCCTGCCCACCTGACCCAAGCGAGCGGGCGCCAAGCGGTCTAGGCGGTCTCGGGCTTGCGGCGACGGCTCAGCAGATCGCGCACCATCGCGTCGACCGACTTGCCTTCATGCACTGCGGCATTGACCTGCTCGGTGATCGGGACATCCACGCCGTGCTGCCGGGCGAGGTCCAGGATCGAGGCGCACGACTTCACCCCTTCCGCTGTCTGGCGGGTCTCGGCCTGCACCTCGGCAACGCTCATCCCTTGCCCGAGCCGCACGCCGAAGGAATGGTTCCGCGATAGCGGCGACATGCAGGTCGCGATGAGATCCCCGACCCCGGCCAGCCCGGCGAAGGTCCGCGGGTCCGCGCCGACCGCCACGCCGAGCCGAGTGATCTCAGCCAGTCCCCGGGTGATGATCGAGGCCTTGGAGTTGTCCCCCAATCCGAGCCCCTCGGCCATGCCGACGGCGAGCGCGATGACATTCTTGACCGCCCCGCCGACCTCCGCGCCGATGATGTCTTCGGAGGTATACGGACGGAACCACGGGGTCGCGCACGCCGCTGCCACCGCATCCGCCCGATCGTGATCGGGGCAGGCGACCACCGTCGCCGCGGGCTGCTGCTGGACGATCTCGCGGGCGAGGTTCGGCCCGCTCACGACCGCGATCCGATCGGTTTCGACGCTGGCAGCCTCGGCGATGACCTCGCTCATCCGCCGGGTCGTGCCGAGCTCGATCCCCTTCATCAAAGAGACCACCGTGGCGTCGCTCGGGAGTGCTTCGCCCCACGACGTGAGGTTGTCGCGCAAGGACTGGCTCGGCACCGATAGCACCACGATGCGCGCATCCTCGGTGGCCTCCGCCGGGTCGGTCGTCGCCCGGATCCCGGCCGGAAGGGGGATCCCCGGCAGGTAATCGTCATTGGTCCCGGCGTTGATCTGATCCACGAGCTCTTGGCGACGTCCCCACACGGTGACCTCGTTGCCGGCGCTCGCGAGGATGCTGGCAAACGCGGTACCCCAGCTCCCAGCGCCGAAGACGGTGACCTGGCTCATCGTGGGTTCTCCTCGCGGTGGGGGTGGAAGTTGCCGGTCGTCGGCAGGCCGTGGGCCTTCGGATCCATGCGTTGCCCGGGGGCACGCTCACCCCGCAGATGCTCGAGCTGCCGGGTGATGGCCTGCATGATGCGGTCGGTCGCCTCGACGACGGTGGCGGTCGTGAGGTGCTCGCCGGAGGTGGGATAGAGGTCGCTGAGCTCGACCGCAGGTCCGAATCGCACCTGGACGGTCTTGCGGGCGCCCGGCACGAGGCGCGGCACGTGGCCGTACGGCGCGATGATCTTGTGCTGGCCCCACTGGGCGATCGGGATGACCGGTCGGCGCGAGGCGAGGGCGAGCCGGGCGGCGCCGGTCTTGCCGCGCATGGGCCACAGGTCGGGATCGCGCGTCAGGGTGCCCTCGGGATAGATCGCGACGCATCTGCCGTCATCGAGCGCTCGCACGGCATCGGCGAGCACATCGGCGGCGCGGGCGGATTCGCGGTACACGGGTACCTGACCGGTGGAGCGCAGGAAGGCGCCAAGCGCCCGGTTGCGGAAGAGTTCGGATTTGGCGAGGAAGACCGGCGCGATCCCCCGGTTGTACAGCACGTGCGTCCACGGGAAGGGGTCGAAGTACGAGATGTGATTGGGCGTCGCGATGAACCCGCCGTCGTCGGGGATGTTGTCCAGTCCAGAAACGTCATACTTCGTCGTCATCGTCAGCAGCGGACGGGCGATATTCGCTCCCAGCCGGAACATCCGCGGCGCTGCCTCGGGATGACGACCCATCGACCCTCCTCGGACGCGCACGCGTCGGGAGAGGTCCTCATCGACGCACGAGGCCGGTGGACACCGGCATCGCCCACACCCTAGCCGTCGCTACGCTGCCCCGTATGCAGGCAACGGTCTCTTCCCACGACCCGGACACCGGCGCCACGGCGGTGCTGACCGATGACGGAATCCAGTGGCACGCAACGGGAGAGGTCTTCGCCGCGAGCGGCCTGCGCTTCGTGCGTCCCGGCCAGCGCGTCTCGATCGAGATCGACGATCAGCAGGTCGTCCGACTCTGGATCGTCGGGATCGGCCCGGACGAAGTCATCCGCTGATCACCCGATGCGGCCCCCTTCCTGACGGAGTCAACGAAGGGGGCCGCATCGGCCGGGTGCAGACGCTCGCTACGACGAGGAGCTCGTGCTCTCGCTGCTCGCCGGGCTCGAAGTCGCGGCCGCCGGGGTCGGGGTCGCCTCGGGGGGCGTCGCCGGGCTCGTTGCCGGGTTGGCTGAGGCTGGCGGCGTGCTCGCAGCCGTCTTCGTCGCGGTCGACTTCTTCGCCGTCGTCTTCTTGGCCGGGCTCGCGGTCGACTTCTTCGCGGTCGACTTCTTGGCCGGGCTCGCGGACGTGGACTTCTTGGCGGTCGACTTCTTCGCCGTGGTCTTCTTGGCCGGGCTCGACGACGACGCCTTCTTCGCCGTCGACTTCTTCGTCGTCGTCTTCTTGGCCGGGCTCGAGGACGACGTCTTCTTCGCCGTCGACTTCTTCGCCGTGGTCTTCTTGGCCGGGCTCGAGGACGACGTCTTCTTCGCGGTCGACTTCTTCGCCGTGCCCGACGAGCTGCTCGACTCGGCCGCCGGCGCCGACTTCTTGGCCGCGGTCTTCTTCGTCGCGGTCTTCTTGGCGGTGGTCTTCTTCGCCGGAGACTTCTTCGCCGCGGGAGCCTTCTTCGTCGGGACCTTGGCCGAGGGACGCGGCGCCGGCTCATCGCCCGCCCCGACCGCCTTCAACGCCGAATCGGCCGCGACGATGGCGGCCCGCGCCGTGTCGGCAGCGGCCCCTGCGGCGGCTCGGGCGAAGGCGGGCGCAGCAAGGGGCAGGCTCAGCGGATCGGCGACATAGCTCTTAAAGCTGGTCCCGGGCTTGAAGCGCGGCACGGTCGTCTGGTCGATCTTGACCGCCTCGCCGGTGCGCGGGTTCCGTCCCGTGCGGGCCGCTCGGGCAGCCTTTTCGAAGGTGCCGAAGCCGGTGATCGCGACGCGACCGCCCTTCGCTACCTCTCGCACGATGGCGTCGAGGACCGCGTCGAGGGCCTCGGTCGCGGCCTTGCGGCTGCCGAGGGTGTCCTCGATGGCCCGAATGAGCTCTGACTTGTTCACGTCAACTCCCTTGTACAGTCTGGCCCGATCGAGCGTCTTCGCTCGGTCTTGCCTCTTGACCGTAGGGGGCTGCAGTGGTCAGGTCCAGGTTTAGCGCGGCGCGTTTTTTAGTTGCGCGCCAAGCGGTTCCGCGTGAGCGCTCAACTGACTGTGACCGGCTTCCAGCTCGGGCGGTCCTTTTCGAAGGCCGTGACGTCCTCTTCGTGGCGCAGCGTCAAACCGATGTCGTCGAGGCCTTCGAGAAGGCGCCAGCGGGTGTAGTCGTCGACCTCGAAGGCACAGACGAGTTCGCCGGCTGTGACGGTGCGCGCGGTGAGGTCCACGGTGATCTCGGCGCCGGGATTGTTGTCGAGGTACTTCCAGAGCAACTCGACGTCGTCTTGGGTCACCTGCGCGGCGAGCAGGCCCTGCTTGCCCGAGTTGCCGCGGAAGATATCGGCAAAGCGCGAGGAGATGACCACGCGGAAGCCGTAGTTCATCAGCGCCCAGACGGCGTGTTCGCGGGAGGAACCGGTCCCGAAGTCGGGTCCGGCGACGAGCACCGATCCCTGCGCGTAGGCGGGCTGGTTCAAGACGAAGTCCCCGTCACCGCGCCACGCCGCAAAGAGCCCGTCTTCGAAGCCGGTGCGCGAGACGCGCTTTAAGTACACCGCCGGGATGATCTGGTCGGTGTCGACATTGCTGCGGCGAAGGGGGACCCCGACGCCGGTGTGGGTCGTGAACTGCTCCATGGCTCTGGTCTCCTTCGTTACGCGGTGGCGGCCGCGTGCTCGGCAGCGGTCGGCAGGGGGTCGAGATCGTCTGGGCTGGAGAGGGTTCCGCGCACCGCGGTCGCCGCCGCGACGAGCGGGCTGACGAGGTGGGTGCGTCCCCCCTTCCCCTGGCGACCCTCGAAGTTGCGGTTCGAGGTCGACGCGCTGCGCTCGCCGGGAGCGAGAGTGTCGGGGTTCATCCCGAGGCACATCGAGCAGCCGGGCAGGCGCCACTCGGCACCGGCCGCGGAGAAGACCCGGTCGAGGCCCTCGGCCTCGGCCTGGAGGCGGACCTTCGCCGACCCGGGCACGACCAGCATCCGCACGCCCTCGGCGACCTGGCGCCCGGCGATGACCTCTGCTGCGGCCCGCAGGTCCTCGATCCGGCCATTGGTGCATGACCCGACGAAGACGGTGTCGACGGCGATCTGCCGAAGGGGGGTGCCGGCGGTCAGGCCCATGTACTCCAGGGCGCGCTCGGCAGCGACCTTGTCGTTGTCATCACCCATCTGCTCGGGGTCCGGCACGCTCTCACCGAGCGGGGACCCCTGGCCCGGGTTCGTGCCCCAGGTGACGAAGGGGGTGAGGGTCGAGGCATCGATCGTGATCTCGGCGTCGAAGGTCGCGTCGTCGTCGGTGCGCAGGTTGCGCCAGTGGGCGACGGCAGCATCCCAGTCCGCGCCCTTCGGGGCATGCGGGCGGTCCTTCAGATACTCAAAGGTGACCTCGTCCGGGGCGATCATCCCGGCGCGGGCACCGGCCTCGATGGACATATTGCACACGGTCATCCGCGCTTCCATCGTGAGCGCCTCGATGGCTTCTCCGCGGTACTCGAGGACATAACCCTGACCGCCGCCCGTCCCGATCTTGGCGATCACGGCCAGGATGATGTCCTTGGCGGTGACGCCCGGCCGCAGGGCCCCGGTCACATTGATGGCCATGGTCTTAAAGGGCTTGAGCGGGAGGGTCTGGGTCGCCATCACGTGTTCGACCTCGGAGGTCCCGATGCCGAAGGCAAGCGCCCCAAACGCACCGTGGGTCGAGGTGTGACTGTCGCCGCAGACGACCGTCATGCCGGGCTGGGTGAGGCCGAGCTGCGGACCGACGACATGCACGATCCCCTGCTCGGCGTCGCCCATCGGATAGATGCGCACCCCGAACTCGGCGCAGTTGGCCCGCAGGGTCTCGACCTGGGTGAGGCTCACCGGATCGGTGATCGGACCCGGCGTTGTCGGGACGTTGTGGTCCTCGGTCGCGAGGGTGAGGTCCGGACGGCGCACGGGGCGCCCGGCCATCCGCAATCCCTCAAAGGCCTGGGGGCTCGTCACTTCATGGAGGAGATGCAGGTCGATGTAGAGCAGATCCGGTTCGCCGTCTGCCCGCCGGACGACGTGCTCGTCCCAGACCTTCTCGGCCAGTGTTCTCGCCATCGGTGCTCATCTCCTCGTTTCAAGGACCTTCGACGCCCGCCGCGTCGCGAGCGGGCGGCGCCCTCGGTGGTGACCGGTCAGGCGCTCTCGTGAGACTGACATCTCACCGACCGCCGCGGGTCTTGCGTCTCATGCTCTGAGATGGGAATATCACGCTATGGACACCGGAAGTGGAGTCGGCGTGCTGGACAAGGCCGCCGTAGTGCTCGGCGCGCTCGAAGCAGGGCCCTCAACCCTTGCCCAACTCGTCACCGCGACAGGCCTCGCCCGGCCGACGGCCCACCGCCTCGCCGTCGCCCTCGAACACCATCGCCTCGTCGCGCGCGATATGCAGGGGCGCTTCGTCCTCGGACCGCGCCTCGGCGAACTCGCCGCGTCTGCGGGCGAGGACAAGTTGCTCGTCGCTGCCAACCCGGTGCTCGGCGCCCTTCGCGATCACACGAACGAGTCAGCGCAACTCTTCCGCCGTCAGGGCGAGCACCGCGTGTGCGTCGCTGCTGCCGACCGACCCGTCGGATTGCGCGATTCGATCCCGGTCGGCGCCACCTTGTCGATGCTCGCCGGATCGGCCGCGCAGGTCCTGCTGGCATGGGAAGAGCCCGATCGCCTCCACCGCGGCCTCCACGGCGCCGCGTTCACCGCAACCCAGCTCTCCGCCGTCCGTCGGCGCGGGTGGGCTCAAAGCGTCGGCGAGCGCGAGCCCGGTGTGGCCTCGGTCTCCGCACCGGTCCGCTCCCCCAGCGGTCGGGTGATCGCGGCCGTGTCGATCTCGGGACCCATCGAGCGACTCTCGCGCCAGCCGGGCCGCCTCCACGCCGCCACCGTCATCGCCGGGGCGAACAAGCTGACCGAGGTCCTCCAGCGTCATGCCGCGGCCGCGATGGCCGCCGACCGGGACACCGAGTAACCGCCTTGGCCCTCACCGCCGCGATGTATCAACACCCGGTGGGGGCGACTCCTTCCTCATGGCTGGATCCGCACGGGGCGGACCAGGCGCTGGCAGGAGGGGAAATGGATCAGCGGTTACTCAGCATCATCGTGAAGGTCCCGCCGGAGGCATGGGACGCCATCGTCCCGATGGGCCCGCTGCGGGAGCGCTTTGCTACCGAACGGGTCAGCGCGCAACTGGACAAGTTTGCGCTCAACCCACGGACCGTCTCGTCGGCGGTCATGGGCGCTCGCCTCGTCCACGCGATGTTTGCCTCGAACCCACCGACCAAGGCGGGGATGTCGGCCTTCGTCGAGGATCTGGACAACTGGTGCGGCACCGGCTACCCGCGATGGTGGGTGAAGCCTCCGCGCGGACCGCGCTTCGATGTCACGGAGTTCTTCCTCGGCGCCGGGCTCGCAACGCTCGCGCTCGCGGCAGGCTTCGAGCACAACCCGGAGCTACAGACCGAGTTGGGCGAGCGTGGCGAGCGGCTGCTCGCCCAGGCGCTCGACACCGCGGCGGCGTGACCAGCCCGGGCTGAGCACACAAAAAGACCCCCGCCCTTCCACGATGATGGAAGGGCGGGGGTCTTTGCTACCGATGTAGCCCCGACGGGATTCGAACCCGCGCTACCGCCTTGAGAGGGCGGCGTGCTAGGCCACTACACAACGGGGCCAGGTGCGCTCTTTTGCGAGAGCAACGGAGGAAACCCTACCTGACGGTGGCGTCTCGACCGAATCCACGCGACTCGCCTCGCAGAGGCGATCAGCGTGAAGCGCTGGGGTACCAGGACTCGAACCTAGAACGACTGAACCAGAATCAGCTGTGTTGCCAATTACACCATACCCCAAGGGGTATCGCTTCCCCTTCGTCACGCGTGACGCGCGGGCAGCGAACCGAGGGGCAACACTACCCGGCGCTTCCCCCTTCACCCAAATCGCGGCGAAGGCGGCGCAACCGGGCCAGGGTGGAGTGCTTGCCGAGGATCTCCATGGATTCAAAGAGCGGGGGGCTGATCCGCTGACCCGACACCGCCGTGCGGAGCGGGCCGAAGGCGAAGCGTGGCTTGATGCCCATCCCGTCCACGATGGCCTCGCGCAAGGTCGCCTGGATCTGCTCGGCGTGCCACTCATTGCCCTCGCGGTTCTCCCCGAGCACGCCGGGGGCCTCGCTCAGCGCATCGAGTGCGGCGATCGCGGCGTCGAGCACGGCTGGCGCGTCGGGCTTCAACTGCGCCAGGGCGTCCTCGGCGATCGGGAGGTCTTCGTCTGCCGTGTAGAAGGGGGCGACGAGCGGCGCGGCTTCGGTCAACAGCGCGATCCGGGTCTGGATGAGCTCGGTGATCTCCTCCAAGCGGGCCAGTTCGCCCATGCCGTACGACTCCGGCAGCGCGCCCCCTTCGACCAGATACGGGATGAGGCGCGAGGCCAACTCGGGGACGGGGAGGTCTCGGATATAGAGGCCGTTCAGCCAATCCAACTTCTTTAGATCAAAGATCGGGCCGACGACGTTGACCTTGTCCCACCCGAAGTCGCGGCTGAACTCCTCGAAGGTGAACTTCTCGACGTCATTGCCCTCGGCGTCTTGGGCCGGCGGGTAGGCGAGCAGGCCGAGGAAGTTCACGAGCGCCTCCGGCAGGTAGCCCTGCTCCTGGAACCAGGTGAGGCGCGCCCACGGGTTCTTGCGCTTGGAGATCTTGGACTTGTTTTCGTTGCGCAGCAGCGGCATGTGCGCGAACTTGGGTGCCTCGAGCCCCAGCATCCGGTAGAGCAGGATGTGCTTGGGGGTGGAGGAGATCCACTCCTCGCCGCGCACGACATGGGTGATCCCCATCTCGTGATCGTCGACGACGACAGCGAGGTGATAGGTCGGGAAACCGTCGCCCTTCAGGATCACCTGGTCGTCGGGCATCGGCGCGCTCACCGTCCCGCGGATCACATCGTCGAAGGTCGTCGGCGCGTCCTCGGGGATCAGCATCCGCACGACGGGGGTCTCCTGGAAGCCCGGGAGCTCGGCGCGCTCCTCGCGGGTCTTGCCGTAGCAGAGGCGGTCGTACCCGGTCGGCTGCTTCAGCTTTTGCTGCCGCTCGCGCATCTCGGTGAGGCGCTCCGGGGTGCACCAGCAGTAGTAGGCGTCGCCGGAGGCCAGCAACTTCTCGACATACGGCCGATACGTGTCCAGCCGCTCGCTCTGCCGGTAGGGCGCATAGGGGCCGCCGATGTCCGGGCCTTCGTCCCAGTTCAGACCCAGCCAGTGGAGGGTGTCGAAAACCTGCTGCTCCGAGTCGGCCCGAAAGCGCGCCCGGTCGGTGTCCTCCACGCGCAGGACGAAGCGTCCCCCTTGCTGACGGACGAAGGCGAGGTTGAACAGCGCCATGTACGCGGTCCCGACGTGCGGGTCTCCGGTCGGCGACGGCGCGACGCGCAGCCGGGGGGTCGCGGCAGCGTCGGCGACCACGGTCGCGATCGCGGCGGCAGCGGCAGGGATCCCGCCGAGGGCGACGCTCGCGAGGTCATTGGCGGAAGGGGTGGCGGTGGCGGACGGTCGGTCCGTGGGCGTGCTGGTCATGATGGCTCCGATGCTAGCCGCCGAAGGGGGCTCCGCGAGCCGCCCGGTTAGCCTGGCTCTCGTGAGCGAGACCGCCCGTGAGCCCAATGCCTGGGAGTTGAAGCTGCGCGCCAACCCCGGCCACTCCGCCTGGTACATCGAGCGCTTCCGCGCGATGGAGCGCGCCGGCAAGGACATCGTCGGGGAGGCCCGGCTGATCGATGCGATGCTCCCGCGCGGCTCGCGCGTGCTCGACGCCGGCAGCGGGCCGGGCCGGCTCGGCGGGTACCTGCACCACGCCGGACACCAGGTGGTCGGGGTCGATTACGACCCGGCGCTCATCGAGGCTGCACAAGCGGACCACCCCGGGGCGACGTGGCTCGCAGGTGATCTCGCCGACCTGGATCTCCCGGCCCTCGGCATCGATGCTCCCTTCGATGCAATCGTGTGCGCGGGGAATGTGATGACCTTCCTCGCGCCGAGCACCCGCGGGGAGGTGCTGCGCCGCTTCGCTGCGCACCTCGCTCCCGGAGGGCGCGTGGTGATCGGGTTTGGCGCGGGGCGTGACTACCCCTTCGAGCGCTTCCGCGCCGACGCCTCGGACGCCGGGCTGCGCGAAGAGTTGCTCCTCTCGACCTGGGATTTGCGTCCCTTCACGCCGAGCAGCGACTTCCTCGTGGCGGTGCTCGGCTCCCGCGACGAGATCACCCCGTAACGCTCGTCTACTCCGCGGCGACGAAGGGGTTGCTCAGCGTGCCGATCGCGTCGATGTCGATCTCGACCCGCTGCCCGGCCTCGACCGGGCCGACCCCGGCGGGGGTGCCGGTCAGGATCACGTCGCCCGGGAGCAAGGTGAAGGCCTTGGACGCGTAGGAGATCAACGCCGCGACCCCGTGCACCATGTCGGAGGAGTGCCCGTCCTGGACGACCTCACCATCGCGCCGGGTGACGATCGCAACGTCGGCGGGGTCTAGGTCGGTTTCGATCCAGGGGCCCAGCGGGCAGAAGGTGTCGATGCCCTTGGCCCGCGCCCACTGGCCGTCGCCGCGTTGCAGGTCGCGGGCCGTGACGTCGTTCGCGATCGTGTAGCCGAAGATCACCTTCTTGGCCTCTTCGGGCTCAATGTCCTTACAGATCCGCCCGATGATGACGGCGAGCTCCCCTTCGTAGGACACCTCAGAGGTGATCGGCGGGATGATGACCGGATCGCCCGGGCCCACGACGGCGGTGTTGGGGATGAGGAACATCAGCGGCTCATCGGGGACCTCATTGCCCATCTCGGCCGCATGGTCGGCGTAGTTGCGCCCGATGCCGATCACCTTGCTGCGCGGGATCACGGGAGCGAGCAGCCGCACCTCATCGACCGTGGTCGTCTTCCCCGTCAGCTCGATGCGTTGGTACAGCGGGTCCCCGGTGACCTCCGCGATCTTCTCGCCTGCTCCATCGACCAGCCCGTAGACCGGTTCCTCACCTGTCGTGTACCTCGCAATACGCACGCCGACACCCTACCGAGACGAGTCGGCCGCCAGCTGCGCGAGGATCTCGTCGCCCACCTTCTTCGCGCCGTCATCGGTCAAGTGGATGTCGCCGACCGCGCACCGCCAGGTGGAGGCGCACACTGCCTTCGCGTCGGGGATGACCGACTCCATCCGGACCACGCGCCAACCTTCGGCGCTCGCGGCGTCCCGGATCGCCGCGTTTAAGCGGTCGATCATCGGGGTGGTCGCGGTGGCGAGCGCCGTCGGCTCGCCGTCATCGTCGAGCGCGAGGAAGGGGTTGTAGTAGGTGAGGACGACGAGCTCGGTGTCGCTGTCCGCTGCTTGTCGAAGCCGACGCAGGATCTCGGGGAGCCGCTCGTCGACCGCTTCGGCACCGCGGCGAGCACACTCCTGATCAATCTTCGGCCAGGCGCAGCGCAGCAGATCGTTGCCGCCGATATCGAGGGTGATGAGATCCACCGGACCGCTCCGCTCCGCGAGGACCTTTTCGGCGGCGGCGACCTGATTGCCCTCGGGATAGCGACACTGACCGCCGTCCAACATCTGCCCGACGCGTTCGCCCGAGCAGGCAAGGTTCACCATCTGAAGCGTCGGGACGCTCTCGGCGAGGCCGGTCCGCACCCGCGCCGGGTACGACGTCTCGACGTCGTCTCCTCGGCGGGGCTGATAGCCCGCGGCGAGCGAGTCACCGAGCGCGAGATAGAGCGGTGCTGCCGGGTCGGCGGACGTCGACGACGAAGTGCTGGAAGGCGGAGGCGAAGGGGTCGAGGTCCCTTCGGTCGCTGTGTTTGACGCTCCCGAACAGCCAGCGACGAGCAGCACTGCGGCCGCCGCGATGGATCCGATTACCCTGCTCCCGTGCATGCGACCATCCTGCCTCGTGAGGTGTGGCAGGCTCGCGCGGCCACCCACGCCGACCGGATCGACGCGCTGACCGCCGGGCATCGGGCCCGACGCGGGACGGGTGAGCGGCACCCGGTGCAGGACTTCCTCTTCGAGTACTACAACCACCCACCGTCGAAGTTGCGCCGCTGGCACCCGGGTCCCGGCATCGCCCTGGAGGGGGTCACCGGAGATCCGCGCGAACGGTGGTCTGGGTACACCGTCGACCGCGACGTGCAGCGACTCGATCTCGACCGGTTCGTCGAGCGAAGGGGGCGCACGCTCGACTTTGTCTCCCGGCTGCTGCGCGCGACGCTCGCTCGACCAGCGCACCTCGGCTGCTTCGGGCTCCACGAATGGGCGATGGTCTACCGCCTCGCGCCCGGCGAGCAGCGACACGAACAACTGCCCCTCCGGCTCAGCCAAGCCGACACCGACGAGGTGGTGAGAAGCCACCGCATCGCCTGCTCCCACTTCGACGCGTATCGCTTCTTCACCGAGCCCGCGGCGCCGCTCAACGCCCTTCGCCCGACGCGAGAGAGTCAGGCCGAACACGAGCAACCCGGCTGCCTCCATGCGGGGATGGACGCCTACAAATGGTGCTTCAAACTCGCCCCAGCGATCCCGTCGGAGCTCACCGCGGATGCCTTTGAGTTGGCGCTGCGGATCCGCGAGCTCGATATGCAGGCCTCGCCGTACGACGTGAGGGAGTTCGGGCTGGACGCGATCCCGATCGAGACCCCAGGCGGCAAGGCCGAGTACCTGCGCCGTCAGCGGGCCTTCGCCGAGGAGTCCAATGCCGTGCGGCGCCGTCTCTTGGAGACGATCACCACCATCACCGGCGCCGGCTCTGCATCACCTGGTTCACGGCAGAGAGCGTGACCAGGCCGAGGTGGAGTTCGAGGCGGGCGCGACCATCGCGCAGATCGAGGCCGGTGACTGCCTCGATCCGGCCCAGCCGGTAGTACAGGCTCTGCCGGTGCAAACCGAGGATCTCCGCGGTGCGGGCGACGCTGCCCCCGGCGTCGAGATACGCGAGCGCGGTGTGGGCCAGTTCTTCATGGGCGAGGAGAGCAGCCACCGCTGGCGTCCTCACTGCGTCGACGACCTCGTGGCCAGCTGACCCGCCAAGGACGCGCATGACGCCCAGCTCTGACCACACCCCCAGGCGATCATGGCCAGGCAGGAGCGCGACCGTCCCGAGGGCCTGACGTGCCTGGACCCACGACCGTCGCAGGTCGGCCAGGGCGACCGGGTCCCCTACCCCCGCAATGACTCCGGCGCGACGCGACCCCCCTTCTCTCGACCGGACCTGCTCCTCCAACTCGGCGACGAGGTTCGCCATCGCCTGATGGACCCGACCTTCGGCACCGTCCTCGCAGGGCAGCACGACGAGCACCCCATGGTCGTCGTCGGCGAGGACGCCGGGCCGTGGGGCGAGACCACTTGACTCCAGTCCGGCCTGGCTCACGAGGGCACCCGGCTCGCCGGCCGACCGACCGATGACGGCGACGAGGACCCTCCCCGGAAGACCTGAGGCTCGGGCGAGGACGGCGGCCGCGACCTCGGCCGCTCCGAGAGGCGCTTGGAGCAACTCGTGGACCAATCGGGCGGTCTCGCGCCGCCGGGCCTGGTGGCGTGCGAGGAGGTCTCCCGCCTGAGCCGCGAGCGGCATGACGTCGGCGAGCGCCTCATCGGCGATGGGTTCGCCGGCTTCGATGGCCCAGAGGTATCCCTGAACGACACCGCGCGAGCGCGCGGGGATGCAGACGCGAGGGCTAAGCGCCCGCTCCGGGTCCCCGGGCACTCGGACCGGATGGCGGGCCCGGGCGATCCCGAAACTTTCGAACCAGGCGCGGGTCTGCGCCGATACCCCCCGCCGCAGGATCGTCTCGAGCCTTACGGCATCGGCCTGGTCGACCTGAGCGGCGAAGGCCACCAGACGAAACGCCCTGTCCTCCAGGGTGACTCGGGCGCCGAGCCGGAGCGAGACCTCGTCGACGACGTCCTGCAAATCACTCATCGCTGCCCCTTTGCCCGCGGTTCCCCGGTGCCGCGATCATACAAATGTCGGACTATGAGGCGGCTAACTCCGAGCATCTGTCCATAGTCTCCCCCCTTCGCCGGTCCTACCGTGGTGAGGCATGGAGACCTCTGCCCCCGCGACCCACTCGGCGATTGACCCGACCGGTGACGACGCCGTTGCCGCACTGCTGCCCCTCGCCGACGAGGCCGTGGCTCTCGCGGACCGGTGGGCAGCAGCGACCGAAGCCGGACAGACCAAGAAGGAGGCCGCGACGACCGGCCAGCTCGCCTCCCTTCTGTCCAATCCGGCCGGGCTCGACCTTGCGGTCCGTTTCGTCGACAAAGTGGTCCGACCCGAGGACGACCGCGTCGCCGCGAAGGAACTCGCGAGCCTCACGGCCTCCGATGCGGCCTTCCTCGGCCCGATCGATAAGGGCATGCTCCGGGTGGGTGCGCTCGCGGCCCGCGTCGCACCGAAGGTGGTGGTCCCGATCGCCCGCGCTCGCATGCGCCAGATGATCGGACACCTGATCGTCGACTCGCGCGATCCCGCGCTCGGCAAGCACCTCGCGAGCGCAAAGGCCGACGGTTTCCGACTCAACATCAACCTCCTCGGCGAAGCCGTCCTCGGCGAAGAGGAGGCCGCCACCCGCACCGAGCGGACCCGCCAACTCCTCGCCCGCGACGATGTCGACTACGTCTCGATCAAGGTCTCCTCCCTCGTCAGTCAGATCGTCACGTGGGACACCGAGGGCACCGTCAAGCGCGCGGTCGAGCGACTGCGCCCCCTCTATCGCGTTGCCGTGCAATCGAATCCGCACAAGTTCGTCAACCTCGACATGGAGGAGTATCGCGACCTGGAGATGACCCTCGAGGTCTTCGAGACGCTCTTGACCGAGCCCGAGTTCACGAGCCTCGAGGCGGGGATCGTGCTCCAGGCGTACCTGCCCGATGCGTTGCCTGCCATGGAGCGGCTCATCGAGTTCTCCCGCCGCCGCGTGGCCGCCGGCGGCGCGGGCATCAAGATCCGGTTGGTGAAGGGCGCGAACCTCGCCATGGAGCACGTCGAGGCCGAACTCCACCACTGGCACGCCGCTCCGTACGGGAGCAAGGAGGAGGTCGACGCCAACTACCTGCGCTGCGTCGAGCGGGCCCTGCGCCCCGACGCCGTCGACGCGGGGGTGCGGACGGGCGTGGCCAGCCACAACCTCTACGACGTGGCGACCGCCCACCTTCTCGCCGAGCGCCGAGGGGTGAGCCCAGCCCTCGACATCGAGATGCTGCAAGGCATGTCCCCCAGTCAGGCTCGGGCGGTGCGCGACACCGTCGGCACGGTGATCCTCTACACGCCGGTCGTCGACCCCAAGGACTTCGATGCTGCGGTTTCCTATCTCGTGCGCCGCCTGGAGGAGAACGCGTCGAAGCAGAACTTCCTCCACGCCTTCTTCGCCGAGGGCGACTCCTCCGCGATGCCGGACCAGGAGCGCCGCTACCGCCAGAGCATCCGCGATATCCCGACGACCTTCGTCGGTTCCCGGCGCCGAGCCCACGACGCAACGATCGGGGACACCTTCTCCGGCGTGCCGGATCGCGACCCAGCTCTGCCCGAAAACCGCGCCTGGGCCGCGCGCACCGTGACCGCGGGCCCACCAGTCCTGGACTCGCCGCACCTCACGTCGATCGATGAGGTCGACGCCGTCGTTGCCACGGCTTCGGAGTCTGGAAGGGGGTGGGCTGCTCGCCCGGCCTCCGAGCGCGCCGCGATCCTGCGTCAGGCCGCCCGTGAAATCGACGCCCGCCGCGAACCCCTTCTCGCGGTGATGGCCGCCGAGGCCGGGAAGACGCCGGCTGAGGCCGACCCCGAGATCTCCGAGGCCGCCGACTTCGCCGCGTACTACGCCGACCGCGCCGAGGACCTCGTGGACGGCCCGATGGCCGACGGTGCGTCCTTCACACCGAGCCCGGTCACGCTCATCACGCCACCGTGGAACTTCCCCGTCGCGATCCCGATTGGTGGCGTCCTCGCGGCGCTGGCCGCGGGGTCAGGGGTGATCATCAAGCCCGCGCCGCAGACCCCAGGGTGCGTCGAGGAGGCCGCCAAGGCGCTCTACGCGGCGGGCGTGCCAACCGATGTCTTCCAGGTCGTCCGGGTGGACGAAAACGAGGTCGGTCAGCACCTCATCGCGCACCCCGATATCGCGACGGTCGTGCTCACTGGGGCCTCGGAGACGGCCGAGCTCTTCGCCGGGTGGCGCGCCGGGCGCGACGGCGGACCTCGGGTTTATGGCGAGACCTCGGGCAAAAACGCGCTCGTGGTCACCCCGTCCGCCGACCTCGACCTCGCGGTCGCGGACCTCGTCCAGTCCGCCTTCGGGCACGCCGGGCAGAAGTGTTCGGCCGCATCCCTCGGGATCCTCGTCGGCTCCGTCGGCGACTCCGAGCGCTTCCGTCGCCAGTTGATCGATGCCGTCTCCTCGATCCACGTCGGCTACCCCGCTGACCTCGGAACGCGCATGGGTCCGGTCATCGAGGCCCCGACCGGCAAGCTGGAGCGGGCGCTAACGACCCTTGAACCCGGCGAGACCTGGCTCGTCGAGCCCAAGCAGCTCGACGACACCGGCCGGCTGTGGTCCCCTGGCCTGAAGGACGGGGTCAAGCCCGGCTCCTTCTTCCACCTCACCGAGGTCTTCGGTCCCGTCCTGGGTCTGATGCGTGCGGAGTCCCTCGATCAGGCCATCGAATGGCAAAACGCCACCGAGTACGGCCTCACCGGGGGCATCCACAGCCTCGATCCCGCCGAGGTCGACCACTGGTCCGAAGAGGTCCAGGTCGGCAATGCGTACGTCAACCGACACATCACCGGCGCGATCGTGGAGCGTCAGTCCTTCGGGGGCTGGAAGTCCAGCAGCGTGGGTCCGGGCGCGAAGGCGGGCGGCCCGAACTATGTGGCTCAGCTCGGGACGTGGGCCAATGACGGCCTGCCGACCCGACTGGCTCCGGTGTCCTCTGCGGTCCGCCGCGTGGTCGATGGGTTGGTCGCCGCCCACGCCGACCGATTGAGCGACGACGATCGGGCGCTGCTCGACGCCGCGCTCGGCAGTGACGCCCTCTCCGTCGAGCAGGAGTTCGGCGCCGAGCACGACAAGACCGGCCTCACCGTCGAGAGCAACACCTTCCGCTACCGGCCACTCCCCCGCGTCGTGATCCGTGCCAGCGCCGACGCCTCGCTCGCGGAGGTCATCCGGCTGGTCGCGGCCGCCACCGTCACCGGCACACCGGCGATCGTCTCGGCCCACCCCGATGCCGGGCTGCCCAGTTCACTCGCGCACCTCCAGGTCGTGACGGCAAGCGATGAGGCCTTCGCCGAGAGCGTGATCGAGCAGGTCGAAGGGGGCCGGGTGCGCGTCGTCGGGTCCACCCCTTCGGCCCTGGCGCGCCTATCCCCCACCGAGGTGACGGTGATCGACGGGCCGGTCCTGATCAACGGGCGCCGCGAGCTGCTCACCTTCCTGCGCGAGCAGTCGATCAGCCGCACCCTGCACCGCTTCGGACACCTCCCGGCGTCCGCCCGCGGCTGACCCCTCTTCCCCAGAAACTCCCGATATCCCGTGGAGTTCCACGAGATATCGGGAGTTTCCGGGGACGACCGGGGGTCCGACTAGCGGGAGCTGTACTCGCGGGCGGCCTCGGCCAGCGCTTCGAAAAGGCGCGGGTCGCTCCCTTCCTCCGGGTGCCACTGCACGGCGAGGCGGAAGGGGGCCTCTGGCACCTCCATCGCCTCCATCGTGCCGTCGGGAGCCCACGCCGACGGGGTCCACCCCGGAGCGCTCGCCACCGCCTGGTGGTGGTAACTCGGGACGACGACGCGGTCACCGAGGATCGCTGAGACCCGACTCCCCGGCACCGTGTCGACCGGGTGGCCGTTGTAGGTCGCGAGCGCGATCGAGTGCTCCTCGTGCCCGACGAGATCGGGCAGGTGCTGCACGAGCGTGCCGCCGGACGCCACCGCCATCACTTGCATCCCCCGGCAGATCCCGAGCACCGGCAGCTCGGACTCTTCGGCCGCAGCGACCAGGGCGAGTTCGGTTGAGTCCCGGTCCGGGCGCGGCGCCTGGTCCCGGGCGTGGGGCGCCGCCCCGTACCGCGATGCCTCCACGTCGGCGCCACCGGCGATGATGAGGCCATCGAGCCGGTCGATCACCGAGGCGATGACCTGAGGTGTTGGATCGAGCCGCGGGGGGATCAGCAGCGCTACCGCGCCGGCCGCCTCCACCTTGGCGACGTAGGAGTGCGGGATCAGCACCGTCGAGACGTCGGTCCAATCGCCGCGGGAGGCCGGCTCGAGATAGCAACTGATCCCGATGACGGGCAGGCTCACAGCGGGGTGACGTAGGCGCCGGAGATCCCGCCGTCGACCAAGAAGGTGTTGGCGGTGATGAAGGACGATTCGTCGCTCGCGAGGAAGAGGACCGCGTTGGCGATCTCGACCGGCTCGGCGAAGCGCCCGACCGGCACATGGATCAGGCGGCGCTGCGCCCGCTCGGGGTCCTTGGCGAAGAGTTCCTGCAGCAGCGGGGTGTTGACCGGTCCGGGGCAGAGCGCGTTGACACGCACGCCCTCGCGCGCGAACTGCACGCCGAGCTCGCGGCTCATCGAGAGCACTCCCCCCTTCGAGGCGGAGTAGGAGATCTGCGAGGTGGCCGCGCCCATCACCGCGACGAAGGATGCGGTGTTGATGATCGAGCCCTTGCCCTGCTCGAGCATGTACGGCAGGGCCGCCTTGCAGCAGAGGTACACGCTCGTCAGGTTGACCTCTTGCACCTTGCGCCAGGCCTCGAGGTCGGTGTCGAGGATCGAGTCGTCCTCGGGCGGGGAGATCCCGGCGTTGTTAAAGGCAATGTCCACCGACCCGTGGACCCGCTTGGCGGTGGCAAAGAGCTCGTCGACATCGTCCTTGCTCGTCACATCGCAGCGCACGAAGGTCGCGCCGGTCCGGTTCGCCACCTCGGTGCCGCGGGCCTCATCGAGGTCGCCGATCACCACCGTCGCGCCCTCTTCGATGAAGCGTTTGACGGTCGCGAGCCCGATGCCCGAGCTCCCTCCGGTGACGACGGCGACCTTGCCTTCGAGGCGTCCGCTCATGGTGTGTATGTCCTTTCGATGGTTCGCGATGAGGGGGAAGGGGGGAGCGCCGCTAGTCGGTGGCGATAAAGACGTTCTTCACCTCGGTGAAGGAGTCCGGGGCGTCCGGACCGAGTTCACGGCCGAGCCCGGAGGCCTTGAAGCCACCGAAGGGGGTCGAGTAGCGCACCGACGAGTGGCTGTTGACCGAGAGGTTGCCGGCCTGGACGCCCCGCGAGACGCGGATGGCCCGACCGACATCGCGGGTGTAAATCGAGCCCGAGAGGCCGTAGATCGTGTCATTGGCCATGGCGATCGCCTCGGCTTCATCCGCGAAGGGAAGCACCGCGACCACCGGCCCGAAGACCTCCTCGTGCCAGACCCGGTCACGGGTGGAGCGGGGCATCACGACCGTCGGCGGATACCACCAGCCCGCCCCATCGGGCGCGGAGCCGCGGAAGGCGACATCGACCTCTTCGTCGGCGTCCTCGACGAAGGAGCGGACCGAGTCTCGCTGCCCCTTCGTCACGAGAGGACCCATCTGGGTGGCGGACTCGCTCGGGTCGGCGACGACGACCCCCTTCACCGCCTCTTCAAATGCGCTCATGAACCGGTCGTAGGCGCTCGCTTCGACCAGGATGCGGCTGCGCGCGCAGCAGTCCTGACCGGCGTTGTCGAACACGGCCATCGGCGCAGCCGCGGCGGCGGCCTCGATATCGGCATCGGCGAAGACGATGTTGGCGCTCTTGCCGCCGAGTTCGAGGGTGATCCGCTTGATCTGGTCGGCCGCGCCGCGCATGATCCCCTGCCCGACCGCGGTGGATCCGGTGAAGCACACCTTGCCGACCCCCGGGTGGGTGACGAAGCGCTCGCCGACGACCGATCCCTTGCCGGGGATGACGGTGAAGACATGCTCGGGCAGGCCCGCTTCGAGGGCGAGCTCGCCGAGGCGGATCGCGGTGAGCGGGGTGACCTCGGCGGGCTTCAGCACGACCGCGTTGCCCGCCGCGAGCGCCGGGGCGAAACCCCATCCGGCGATCGGCATCGGGAAGTTCCACGGCACGATCACGCCGACCACGCCGAGCGGCTCCTTGAAGGTGACGTCCAGTCCCCCGGCGACCGGGATCTGGCGCCCGAAGAGGCGTTCCGGTGCCGCGGAGTAATACATGAGGACATCGCGGACATTGCCGGCTTCCCAGGTCGCGTTGCCGATCGTGTGACCGGCGTTGGCGACCTCGAGCCGGGCGAGGTCGTCGATGTGGCCGTCGACGACCTCGGCGAACCGGCGGAGCAACCGACCACGATCCGCGGGGGCGAGGGCGGCCCACTTCTCCTGGGCTGCGGCCGCCGCCGCGATCGCCGCGTCGGTCTGCTCCAGATCGGCCTGCGGGACCGTGGTGATGGCCTCTTCGGTGGCCGGGTTGATGAGCGTGGTGCTCACGTCACATCCTTTCAAAACCGCGGATCCGCTCCCAGTCGGTGACGGCCGCGTTGAAGGCGTCGACCTCGATGGTGGCGGCGTTGACATAGTGATCGACGACCTCGTCGCCGAAGGCCGCCCGGGCCACCGCCGACGCGGCGAAGAGGTCCCGCGCCTCGGCGAGCGTCGCCGGGACGTGCTCGTAGTCCGCCGTATAGGCGTTGCCTTCGGCGGCGGGTTCGAGGTCGAGTTCTTCGCGGATGCCGTGGAGCCCTCCGGCGATCATCGCAGCCGTCGCGAGGTAGGGATTCACGTCCCCTCCGGGGATGCGATTCTCGACCCGCAATCCCGCCCCGTGACCGACGACGCGAAGCGCGCAGGTGCGGTTGTCGACGCCCCAGGCGATCGCGGTGGGGGCGAACGAGCCATCGGCAAATCGCTTGTACGAGTTGATATTTGGGGCGTAGAGAACCGTAAGTTCTCGGGCCGTCGCGAGCACCCCGGCGAGGAAGTGCTCGAAGAGCGCGCTGCGCCCGCCCTCGCCACTGTCATCGGCGAAACTGATCGTGCCGTCAACTCCGCGCAGCGAGAGGTGGATATGGCAGGAGTTGCCCTCGCGCTCGTCGTACTTCGCCATGAAGGTGAGCGACTTGCCGTGGGCCGCAGCGATTTCCTTAGCCCCGTTTTTGTAGATCACATGGTTATCGCAGGTCGGGAGCACATCGTCGAAGAGGAAGCCGATCTCGTGCTGACCAAGGTTGCACTCCCCCTTCGCCGACTCGACGGTCATCCCCGCCCGGTACATCTCGTTGCGGATATCGCGCAGGATCGGCTCGACCCGAGTGCCCCCGAGGATGGAGTAGTCGACGTTATAGCGATTCGCGCCGGTGAGGCCCTGATAGCCACTCTCCCAAGCCTGTTCGTAGGTTTGCTCGAAGATCTGGAACTCCAACTCGGTCCCCGCGAGCGCGACGAAGCCCATCTCGGCAGCGGCCTCAATCTGGCCGCGCAGCACCTGCCGAGGCGACGGCCCGACGGGGCCGGACCCGTCCATCCAGTGCAGGTCGCATTGGACGGTGGCGCTGTTCCGGGCGCCGGGGGTGCGGCGCAAGGTGTCCAGGTCGAGGACGAACTCGAAGTCCCCGTAGCCGCGCTCCCAGGAGGACATCGCATAGCCACCGACGGTGTTCATCTCGACATCGACGGCGAGGAGATAGTTGCACCCCTCGACGCCATCATCGAGCACGTGCTCCAAGAAGAAGGGGGCGTGAACACGCTTGCCCTGCAAGCGACCCTGCATATCGGTGAAGGCCACGATGACCGTGTCGATCTCTCCGGAGTCGACCTCGCGACGCAACTGATCGACGGTGAGGGGTGGGGGTGCGCTCATGGCAACCTGCTTTCCAAGGGGTCGAAGGGGGCGGTGGTCTTGCTCATCCGAGCAGGCCTCGCAGCAGCGCCGCGGTGGCATCGCAGTGTTCTTCCATGGCACGGCGTGCGCCCTCGGCGTCTCCGGTCAAGATGGCGGCGACGATCTGCGCGTGCTGCTCGTCGCTGTGCGCGATATTGGGAGTGAGGACGGGGATCGCCCTCAGCATCTCGTGCGTCGCCGCCTGTGCGCGGGTGACGGCCTCGATCAGCATCGGCGAGCCCGAGCAGGTCGCGATCGCGAGGTGGAGGCGAGCATCGGCGACCCGGTACGCGCCGTGGTCGGAGGTCTCGGCGACCTCCTGGCGGGACTCTTCGAGCCAGGCCCGCTGGTCGCGGGTGAGCGCCCGGCTCGCAGCGAGCCCAGCAGCGCCGGGTTCAACGACGCGCCGGTAGGCGAGCGCGTCCTCCAGCGCGGCCCCCCTTCGCACCTCACCGCGCAGTCCCGGATCGACGGGCTGACCCTCGTAGCGCACGGTGGTGCCGCCGCCGCGCCCCGACTTCGTCTCGACGAGTCCGGCCTCCCGCAAGGCCGCGATGGCATCGCGCAGCGTCATTCGGGAGACGCCGAGCAGCGCGGCGAGGTCGCGCTCGGGGGGTAGCCGTTCCCCGTCGGCAAACGCGCCGAGCCGGATCGCCGTCGCCAGTTGCTCGACGGTGTGCTCGAAGGGGTGGCCGGTGACCGGCTGGAGGATCAGAGCCGGCCACCGGGGCGTGGGGGTGTGGTGCGCCTCAGACATCCCCGCCGAGCAACTCCTTCGCTGGGAGGGTGTCGTGATCGCCGGGGACGTCGCGCATGAAGTGCTTGCGGCCCCCGACAAACCAGGTGACCGTGGAGAGCACGACGACGAAGGCGACCGCGACCGGTGCGTAGTTGAAGGTGTCCACGGTGACTGGGGACGCCGGCGGCAGCATGAAGAGGATGACGATGAAGGCCACCCAGGCCACTGCGATCCAGCCGATCGGAGCACTCCACTTGCCAAGGCGCCACCGGCCCGGCTCGAAGGTGGGGTTCATCCGGCGGAGGAAGACCGGCGTGACGTAGGCGATGTAGAGCCCGATCACCGCGATCGAGGTCACCGCGAGATAGGCGGTGGTGGACCACAGGGCGGGGCTCGCGAGGACGATCGAGGCGATCGTGACGAGCCAGATGGAGTTGGTGGGCGTGCCGGTGCGCGGGTTGACCTTGGACCACAGGCGCGATCCGGGGAGCGCGTTATCGCGGCTGAAGGCGAAGGACATCCGCGAGCTCGAGGTCACGCAGGCCATCCCGCAGAAGAATTGCGCCACGGCGCAGATGAAGAGCATGAGAGCGCCGAGCGTCGACCCGGCGGAGTCGAGGAAGATCTGCGCCGGGGGCAGGCCAAGCTCGGTGTCTCGCACCGCTTCCCACGCGCCCTCGGGGATCGCTGCGGTCACCGAGACGAGGAGAATCCAGCCCGCGATCAACGAGACGACCACCGAGTTGACGATCCCCTTCGGCGCCGCGACCGACGCGTTCTTGGTCTCCTCCGCGACGTGCGCGGACGCGTCGTAGCCGGTGAAGGTGTACTGCGCCATCAGCAGACCCATCAAGAAGACGTAGATCCCGCTCGTCCAACCGGTGTTGTTTTCGAAGTGGGTGAAGGTCCAGGAGAGATCGTTGTGGTGCTTCGGGACGACCGCGAGGATCACCACGATGACGGCGACGCCGACGAGATGCCACCACGCCGAGATGGTCGAGAGCAGTTGGACAAGGTTGACGCCGAAGGCGTTCAGCAGTCCATGCAGCAGCAGGATGATGACGAAGCAAATGAAGGTACTGGTGGGTGTCGCGGCCAGCCCGGTCGTCATATCGAGCAGGGCCATCCAGGTCACGGCGGCGCCGAAGTCGACCGCCGTGGTGACCGCCACCTCGCCGAGGAAGTTAAACCAGCCCACGTACCACGCCCAGACCCGCTTGTTGCGCCGAGCGAGCCGTCCGGCCCAGTAGTACAGGCCGCCGGCGGTCGGATACACCGAGCAGATCTCGGCCATCGCGAGCGCGACGCAGACGACGAAGAGGCCGACGAGCGGCCAGCCGAGGGAGATGGCAATGGGGCCACCGGCGTTCATCGCGATGCCATAGCTCGTGATGCAGCCGGCGAGGATCGAGATGATCGAGAAGGAGACGGCGAAATTGCTAAATCCGGTGAAGGAGCGGTGCAGCTCCTGTTTGTAACCGAGCGCCTCCAATTGGGCGGCGTCGTGATCGATCTCAGCGGAGCGGGGGACGTCACTCATGGCACCTGCCAAAGATCTGGCGGTAGACCATAGGCCCACCGCGAACGGTGATGTGACATGCAACACCCGGCGTGGCCACCGCGTCAATGGTCTATGGGTGAACCTTTTAAATGGCACGGGCCATCAGGCGACGTGATCCCCCTTCCGCCGTGCGAGCATTCCCGTCTTCGGAACGAAGGGGGTAAGCGGCGTTACCGTGCGGGGACGCCGGCGCGCATCAGCCCGTAGGTCATGCCCTCGCGCAGGGCCTGCCAGGACGCCTCGACGATGTTCGGGGCGACGCCGATCGTGGTCCACGACGAGGTGGCATCGCTCGTCTCGATGAGCACTCGGGTGGTCGCATCCGTGCCGTGCGCGGCGTCGAGGATGCGCACGCGGTAGTCGATCAGTTCAAGCCGCTCGATCTCGGGATAGACCACCGAGAGCGCCTCGCGCAGAGCGTGGTCAAGAGCGTTGACCGGACCGTTGCCCTCGCCGGTCGCGACGACGCGGCGGCCACCGGCGTGGACCTTCACGGTCGCCTCCGACAGGGCCTCGCCTTCCTCTTCGGCGCCCTCCCCCACGCGGGCATCGGTGATGACCCGCCAGGATTCGATGTGGGCGTAGTCGGGCGCCCCCTCGCCCACCTCACGGCGCAGCAACATCTCGAAGGAGGCATCGGCGGCGTCGAAGGTGTAGCCGCGCTGCTCGAGGGTCTTGACCCGGGCGAGCACCCGACTCAGGGTCTCGGTGTCCCCGTCGAGATCGACGCCGAGCTCACGGCTCTTCAGTTCGATGCTCGCCCGCCCGGCCATATCGGAGACCAGCATCCGCATGTCATTGCCGACGTCCTTGGGCTCGATGTGCTGGTACAGGTCCGGGTCGACCTTGATCGCACTGGCGTGCAAGCCCGCCTTGTGCGCGAAGGCACCCGACCCGACGTAGGGCTGGCGAGAGTACGGGGGGAAGTTCGTGACCTCGCTGATCGCGTGCGCGATGCGGGTCGCCTCCTGGAGTTGATAGGGCTCGACCAGCTCGTGGCCGCGCTTCAGCTGAAGGTTCGCCACGACGGTGATGAGGTCGGCATTACCCGTGCGCTCGCCGTAGCCGTTGACCGTCCCCTGCACGTGCGTCGCTCCGGCCTCGACGGCGGCCATCGAGTTGGCAACCGCGCAGCCGGTGTCGTTGTGGCAGTGGATGCCGACTCGGGCGCCGGTCGCGGCGATCACGTCGGCGACCGCGTCGTGGACCTGACCGGGCAGCATGCCCCCGTTGGTGTCACACAGGGCAACGAGCTCCGCCCCGGCCTCCATCGCGGCCCTCACCGCGGCAAGCGCGTACTCGCGGTCGAGCAGGTAGCCGTCGAAGAAGTGTTCCGCGTCGACGATCACCTCCCGGCCTTGCGCCACCAGGTGACTCACGGTGTCGCGGATCATCTCGAGGTTCTCCTCGGGCGTGGTCTTCAGCGCCCGCTGGACGTGTCCCACATGGGATTTCGCGACCAGGGTGATGACCGGCGCGCCGGAGTCCAGGAGGGCCTTAACCTGCGGATCGGTCGCGGCGTGCGCTCCGGCCTTGCGGGTCGAACCGAAGGCGACGAGGGTCGCGTCCCGCAGGTCGAGCTCGGTGCGCGCCCGGGCGAAAAACTCGGTGTCGTTGGGGTTCGCGCCCGGCCATCCCCCTTCGATGTGGGTCACGCCGAGGTCATCGAGCAGGCGCGCGATCGCGAGCTTGTCGGTGACGGAGAGGTTGATCCCCTCCTGCTGGGCGCCGTCGCGAAGGGTGGTGTCGTAAACGTGGAAGTCGCGCATGGACTCGATCCTGCTTGCCGAAGAAGTGGTGCGGTCTCCCCCGCGGACGGCGCCTGCCGGCGACGCCGCCTGCGGGGGCGACCCCTGATCTGCCGATGGTCACCCGTTTGCTCATCTCGCCGGTCGTGAGCGGGGGTGGTGCTCGGTCGACCGATTGCCCTGACAAAGCAAAAGACCCCCCGGGTAGGGAGGTCTGCGCGACGAGGGGGTGCTCGTCGCGCTAGGCGATAATCTCGGCCGCGGTGGCGGCATAGCAGGTCATGCGCGTCATGGTGGCATGACGCGGATCAGCGCCCCCAGGGCCGTCCACACCGTGAGACAGCTGGGGCGTGGCGGACCGGGCGGGAAAAGTCGCGACGCGTGACCCCCTTCCCCGGTAGCGTCAGGGCGATGAGCCACGAGCACACCACCCGGCCGATCACCGATGTCGACCAGATCGCGAATACGTACTTCGACGAAGAGGTCGCCCTGTCACCGATGGGGGCCACCTATCTCGGCGTCCCCGGCGATGAAACGGCGCTCGATGACTTCTCCCCGGAGGGTTTGGCTGCGATGGCCGCGCTGCGTCAGCGCACCCTCGCCAAACTGGCGGATGCGAACCCCGCCGATGAGGTCGATCGCGTCACCATCGACGCCATGACCGAGCGCCTCGGTCTCGCCGAGGAGATCCACGCCGCGGGCCTGGACGAGATGTCACTCAATGTCATCGCGAGCCCCATGCAAGAGATCCAGATGATCTTCGACCTGATGCCGACCAACACCGCCGATCAGTGGGCGACGGTCGCGGAGCGCATGGGTGCGGTCCCCGGGGCTCTCGACTCGTGGCTCGTCTCCCTTCGGTCCGCCGCGCAGCGCGGCGATGTCGCCGCCCAGCGCCAGATCCGGGCGTGCATCCAGCAGGCCGAGGACCTGACCGCACCGGACGGCTACTTCGCGACCTTCCTCGCCAACGCCCGCGTCGGCGATGAGCCGCTCCCCGAGAGCGTCCAGGCCGACCTCACCCGCGGCGTGGAAGCGGCCGCCCGCGCCTACCGCGACCTGCCGACCCACTTCGCCGAACTCCTCGAGCGCGCCCCCGAGGCCGACGCCGTGGGCCGGGAGCGCTACCAGTTGTTCTCGCGCTCTTTCCTCGGCAGCACGGTCGACTTGGAGGAGACCTACGCCTGGGGTCAGGAGGAACTCGCTCGGATCACCGCCGAGATGGCCGAGGTCGCCCAGCAAGGTCACCCGGGTCGCACGATCGCCGAGGCCATCCACGCCTTTGATCACGACTCGGCGTACCAACTGCACGGCACCGAGGCGCTGCGGGTGTGGATGCAGGCCAAGGCCGACGAGGCCATCGACCTGCTCGCCGACACCCACTTCGACATCCCGGGACCGGTCCGGCACATCGAGTGCATGATCGCCCCGACCCAAACCGGCGGGATCTACTACACCGGTCCGAGCGAGGACTTCTCCCGACCGGGCCGGATGTGGTGGTCGGTGCCGAAGGGGGTCACCGCGTTCGGGACCTGGCGTGAGCTCACAACCGTCTACCACGAGGGAGTGCCCGGCCATCACCTGCAGATCGGCCAGACGGTCTACCGGCGGGAGCTGCTCAACAAGTGGCGCCGGATGGCGTCCTGGACCAGCGGCCACGGTGAGGGTTGGGCCCTCTACGCCGAGCGCCTGATGGCCGAACTCGGCCTGATGGATGATCCCGGCAACCGGATGGGGCTACTTGACGGCCAGTCGATCCGCGCCGCGCGGGTCGTGCTCGATATCGGCATCCACTGCGGTTTCGATGCTCCAAGCGAAGTGGGCGGCGGACCGTGGAACTACGACAAGGCTTGGTCCTTCCTCACGGCGCACGCCAACATGGACGAGGCCTTCTTGCGCTTCGAACTCGACCGCTACCTCGGGTGGCCCGGCCAGGCGCCGAGCTACAAGATCGGTGAGCGCCTCTGGATGCAACTGCGTGACGAGGTCGCCGAGCGTGAAGGCGCGGACTTCGACCTCAAGGCCTTCCACCGCCGGGCGCTCGACATCGGCGGCGTCGGCCTGGACACCCTGCGCTCAGCGGTCTTGCGCTAACAGCGCCTGCCACGGCCTGATCCGCCGCCGCCACCCGGTACTCAACGCCGAGCAGGTGGGTTTGTGGCTGCGTGACCATTTGACGCCGCTCATCCGGCTGAATCCATGTGGCATCCCGCGGTCGGGTGGTGAATCAGGCCTGTGAGGCCCGGACCATCCAAGGCCGACCGACAGGCTCAGGGCGTGCACGTCCGGGCAGAGACATGCCAGGCAACCACCATCCGGGCGCACACGCCGATCACGGACGCGACACCCCCAACGTGAATACTGGGTGGCTTAAGTCCGAAAACCACAATTGGCTCGGTGCGCTGGTAATGGAGTTGCGCTCGACCGGGTCCGGGGGCGGACCGCCACACGCCGTCTCCGATCGGAGTCTTGTGCGTCGTCCACCGCATCATCTCGCGTAGGCTCTCGACGCGCACCACACGCCCGACGACGTAGCGGGCCGAGGTGGCGGTTTTGCTGTTTCGTCCGGCGTGGATCTTCCTAGGGCAGTAGAACCCGAGTTGGCCTTGTGCGCCACCGCAATGTCGATGGCAAGTTCCGCTTCGGGGGATTGCACGCGCCGAGGGCGGGCGCCTCTTCGTGGCCAAGTAAGTACTACGGCGATCGCCACCCCTTGTCGGGGGTGTCAACACGATTGGATCGCCGCCGGCGCGGCGACGCTCGATGAGGTCACGCCAGGATAGCTGGACACAATCATGCCGGCGCGCGCTGAGACGTCGTAAAGAAAGGGCTGAGATGCTTCAGGTCCTCTCGAGCCAGAACGCCGCAACCGCTTGAATGGTGCGAACTCGGCAACAGCAATACCAGCCAAGAGACGGATGTCACACGGTCCAAGCCTGGAGAAGCCGGGCCCACCGGAGGAGTTTTGTCCCATGCGGCTCCGCAACGCAACCATCGCGGCCCTCTCGGTTCTCTCGCTCACAAGCCCAGCCGTGGCCTTCTCCAACAGTTCGCCGAGGGACGGCGAAATACAAGCGCTCGCAACCAAAGTGATCCGACCGCGCGAATCGCAGATTCGGCCGGTACCTCAGGTCGGAGCTTAAATCTGATCCCCTCGCGGAGGATTACTCGCTAAAGTCCGTCGGCGTTCAGGTGGTCAAGCGGCGGGGCCCAAAGGAGTTCCTCATCGACCTGGATGTTCGAAGCCGTGTCACCGGTCCCGATGGCAATTGGACCTCCCGCGAAGTTTCGACCCGCGCGATGACGGTACAAGACTCTCCCGACGGGTGGCTGGTGTCGTCTCTGAACGGGGTTGGCGCACAACGAGCCCTCGACGAAGCGACCACGCCCTCTTCGGCCAGATCCCTCGGTGCCGATGTTGTGAAGTCGGACGCGGCGAGCAGTGCCGGGGTCGAGACACCATCGCTCCGAGGCCCGAATATGACTAAGGATCAGTATGGGGGTGATGTTGAAACCGCTCGGACGTCACGCAAGAGGTCCCGGCGAGACGCCGTGAACTACGCTAAGAGCCACACCTACAACGCAGACTACAACCCTAAATATGCCCGCATATACGACAAGAACGGGAACTCGAACGATTGCACCAACTTCGTATCTCAGGAACTGTGGGCCGAGGGCTGGAAGATGAAGACCCGGTTCTATCGGAACAGTTCGCACTGGTGGTACGCGGGGAACGGATGGTTACCGGACACTTGGTCTTGGTCGTGGTCAGCAGCAGATAACCATCGACAATCTACCAAGAAAGCCAAGCGCGCGAAGCTCGTAAATTCTTATCGAAAAATGTCGCCGGGCGATGTCTTACAAATTGACTTCGGAGGGAATGGCGTAGCCGACCATACGGCGATTGTGATTGAAGTAACCGAGTCGAACATGTACGTAGCACAACACGACATCAATGACGCCCATCGGTCCTACCGGATGATTCGGGCGCGAAACCCGAAGAGCAGGTGGTACTTATGGCACTATTCATACGGCCGATAGTTGGAGCTGGCGTGGCTTCGGTCGCCCTCCTTGCTGGCTGCGGCACCCAGGATCACCCGCCCGAGTCCACCGCGGTAGCACTACAGCAGGCGCTCAGCGATCACGACCGTGCCGCGCTGACGCAGATCCTGGTCGGGTCGCCTGACGACGCGGCTGCCGTGATCGATGCGAGCCGCGCGTTTACCCCGTCCGGTGAGCCCGTCGTGGCAGGACACGGTGACTCCAGCCAGATCCGCTGCGCGTGGATCCCCGGTACGGCTCGCGGCGAGGACTCCTACGTCGTGGCCCAGCTCCAGTGGCGCGACGACGAGGGCACATGGGCCGTGCTTCCGAGTTTCCTACCTGGCGGCGAGGCGGCGAAGGGGGCCAGTCCCTGCGAGGGCGAAACACCGCCGGAGTTCGCGGCCAAACAGCGCTTCGGGGACTAACCCTGGGTCTGTCTTCCTGGCTGACGAAGCGATAAAGGCCCACGGGACCTGCCGGAGGGGTCGGCTGACGCACTCCGGCCCACCTACCATGGCGGCCATGGAATGGACGCGATTCGATGCGGTGCTCTTCGACCTCGACGGGGTCCTGACTCCGACCGCCGAGGTGCACATGCAGGCCTGGTCGGAGATGTTCAACGCGGCGCTCGCCGAGTACGACGGTCAGGCGCCGTACACCGATGCGGACTACTTCGCCCATGTCGACGGCAAGCCGCGCTATGACGGGGTTCGTGCCTTCCTCGCCTCGCGAGGCATCGAGCTTCCTGAGGGCAGTCCGGACGACCCAGCATCCGCGCACACGATCAGTGGGCTCGGCAACCGTAAGAACGACGCCGTCCGCGAGATCCTCGCCCGCGATGGGGTGACGCCCTATCCCGGGTCGGTGGCGTTGCTCGACACCCTTGCGGGACTAGGGATCCCGCTGGCGGTGGTGTCGAGTTCGCGCAATGCGCCGGTGGTGTTGGAGGGGGCCGGGCTCGCGGACCGCTTCCCCGTCGTTGTCGACGGCAGCGTCGCTGAGGAAGGGGGGCTGCCCGGGAAGCCGGCACCGGATACGTTCATCCACGCCGCCGAGCAACTCGGTGTCGACCCGGCGCGCTCGGTCGTTGTCGAAGACGCCGTGTCGGGCGTGCAAGCCGGAGCGGCTGGCCCCTTCCCGCTCGTGATCGGGGTGGACCGCGGCGCAGGCGAGCAGACCCTGCTCGACGCGGGCGCGGATATCGTCGTCGCCGATCTCGGGGAGCTCGCATGATGGTCTCGCAGCTCGATCCCGGCGACCCGATCGACCCCCACCGCTTCCCCCTTCGCGACTGGAGCATCGTCGAGACGCGCTATGACGACTCCGACCTCGGGACCAGCGAGTCGGTTTTCGCGGTCGGCAACGGTTACCTCGGGATGCGCGCTAACCCCGAAGAGGGGCGCGACGCCCACGTCCATGGCACCTTCGTCAACGGCTTCCACGAGACCTGGCAGATCCAGCACGCCGAGGCGGCCTACGGCTTCGCCCAGACCGGGCAGACGATCGTCAATGCCCCCGACACCAAACTGATGAAGCTTTATGTCGACGACGAGCCGCTCACGCTCTCGACCGCCGACATCTTGGACTACGAGCGCGAGTTGGATTTCCGCGCCGGGTTGCTGCGTCGCAAGGTGCTCTGGCGCACGCCGTCCGGCAAGCGGGTCGAGGTCATCTCGACTCGCATGGTCTCCTTCACCGACCGCCACCTCGCGGTGATGACGATGCAGGTCACCGTCTTAGACGGGGACGCCCCGGTCGTCATCTCCTCGCAGATCCTGAACCGGCAAGACGGCCGCGACGAGTACTACGTGCCCGACGACGCCCTCGGCGCCGGCTTCGACCCGCGCAAGGCGAGCACCTTCGACCATCGCGTGCTGATCCCCGACCCCGACCCCTTCGTGCGTCCCCATCGGATGATCCTCGGCTACCGCTGCGCGAACTCACGGATGACCCTCGCGGTGGGCGCCGACCACGTCATGGAGACCGACAACCCCGTCGAGGAGTTGCAGGACGTCGAGCCGGATCTCGGGAAGAAGATCTTCCGGGTCCGGGCCTCGGCGGGCGTGCCGATTACCCTCACCAAGGCGGTCGCCTATCACAGCTCGCGCGGCGTGCCCGTCCGTGAGCTGTACGACCGGTGCCGCCGCACTCTCGACCGCTTCCGCGAGGCCGGAATCGATGAAACCCACGCGGCCCAGCGCGCCTGGCTCGATGCTTACTGGGAGCGCACGGACGTGGTCATCGAGGGCCAACCGCGGATCCAGCAGGCGACCCGCTGGTGCCTTTACCAACTGGCCCAGGCCGCGGCCCGCGCCGACCAACTCGGGATCGCCGCGAAGGGGGTCACCGGCTCGGGATACGAGGGCCATGCCTTCTGGGACACCGAGGTGTACGTGATCCCCTTCCTCACGTACACGAACCCGACGATGGCGCGAAACGCCCTTCGGTATCGCATCAATTTGCTCGACGCTGCGCGGCGCCGGGCCCGCGATCTCGCGCACCGCGGCGCGCTCTTCCCATGGCGCACGATCAACGGCGAAGAGGCCTCGGCGTACTACGCAGCCGGGACCGCGCAGTTCCACATCAACGCCGATATCGCCTACGCCTTCATGACCTACGCGGACATCACCGGCGATCGCGAGCTGCTCTACCGCGACGGCGCCGACGTGATCGTCGAGACCGCTCGCATGTGGGCCGACCTGGGCTTTTGGCGGATCAACTCCGGCGAGTCCTTCCATATCCACGGCGTGACCGGACCCGACGAGTACACGACGGTCGTCAACAACAACCTCTTCACCAATGTGATGGCGCGCTTTAACCTGCGCAGCGCGGTTGACCTGATGCGGGAGATGCAGCGCGAGGCTCCCGAGCGCTATGACCAACTGGTCGCCCGGCTCCATCTCGAAGAGGGTGAGGTCACCGAGTGGGAGGCCTGCGCCGAGCATCTCCACATCCCCTACGACGAGACCTTCAACATCCACCCTCAGGACGACCACTTCCTGGAGTGCGAGGCCTGGGATGTCGCGGCTACGCCGGCCGACAAGTTCCCCCTTCTCCTGCACTATCACCCGCTCGTGATCTATCGCTACCAGGTCTTGAAGCAGGCCGACGTGGTGCTCGCCCTCTTCCTGCGCGGGGAGGAATTCACCGCGGAGGACAAGCGGGCCAACTTCGAGTACTACGACCCGATCACCACTGGCGACTCCACCCTGTCCGCGGTGGTCCAGTCGATCATCGCCGCCGAAGTGGGCTACTCGGACCTCGCGCTCGAGTACTTCCGCCTTGGTTTGCTCGTCGATCTGGCTGATCTCCACCGGAACACGAGCGATGGCCTGCACATCGCCTCAACCGGCGGGGTCTGGAACTGCCTGGTCTTCGGCTTCATCGGGATGCGCCAGAGCCACGGGAGGCTGCGCTTCGACCCGCGCCTGCCGCGGGGCTGGGATGGCCTCGAGGCGCCCCTGCAGATCCAGGGGCGACACCTCCGGGTGCGCGTCACTCAAGACCAGATCACGGTCAGCATGCTCTCCGGCGAACCCCTCGAGATCGAGATCCGAGGCACCTCCTACACCGTGACCGAGTCCGAGCCGGTTCAGGTAGCACTCGACGGGCAGGGCCCGCGCCTCGAATGGACCGGAACGACGTCCGGGGTCGGCGAAGCTCGCGAGGACGGCACCTTGCTCACCGCCGGGTACCCCGACCCCGACCGACCGTGGCAGGCCGGCGGGCTCGAGGCCGCCCGGAAGCACTGCGCGCAGCTAGAGCCGCCGGCAGCTGCTGGACTGTCGTAGCCCCCAAAAAGCGCGCTTCGAAGAAGGGCAAGGACAGCGCGATGTGGGAGGTCATGCCGCTCACCGCACCCCTCACAGGCCCCCCGCCGAAGTGGGGTGCAGAAGGCGCCGCTCACCGCGCCCTTCGCAGGCCCCCCGCCGAGGTGGGGTGCAGAAGGCGCCGCCCACCGCACCCTTCGCAGGCCACCCGCCGAAGTGGGGTGCAGAAGGCGCCGCCCACCGCACCCTTCGCAGGCCACCCGCCGAAGTGGGGTGCAGAAGGTGCCGCCCACCGCACCTTTTGCACCCCACCCGGGTGACGGTCAGAGGCGCCAGCAGCTGCTCGGCTGGCTCTTACCTGAGAAGCGCGCCTCGAAGAAGGGCAACGACAGCGCGATGTGCGAGGTCATGCCGCCGATGTGCGTCGGCACCACATTGGTGTCGAGCCGCACGTTGGCCCCCTTCGCGCACCAGTCCTTCGCCAGTTGCTTGCCGACGGCGTAGGGGATGGTGTCATCCAGCGCCGAGTGGTCAAGCAGGACAGGGGCGTTGGGCTTGATCCGGCCGATCCGGTTCTCGGCGAGCACGCTCGTGAAGGGTTCGGCACCGAAGTAGTCACCGAGCGAGCGACCGTCCTTGGTGAAGGTCGACGAGCGCTTGAAGGAGAACTGCAGGAGGTCGGTGACGCAGCTCCCTTCGACCTTCTTCATCATGTCCATCGCTGCGGGATTGAGGTACTCGGCGAGGTTCAGGTCGTTGTCCTCGGCGAGGCCGACGACGGCATAGGCGAGGAAGGCCGAGTACAGCGAGCCGTCGAGGTTGGCGCCGGTGCGGGCGAGGTCTGCGGGGACGGCCCCGGCAAGGGTGCCCTTCACCTGCAACTCCGGGGCATAGGTCCCGGCGAGTTCGGCCGCCGACGCCGCGGCGCCGCCACCTTGCGAGTACCCCATGATCCCGACGGGCGTGTTTGAGGTGAGGCCGCTGGTCGAGAGATTCTGCGCGGCTCGGGCCATGTCGAGCACGGTCTGCCCCTGGGACTGGCGCACCATGTAGGTGTGGCTGCCGGGAGTGCCAAGCCCCTGGTAGTCCGTCATCGCGACCGCATATCCGCGGGTGATGAGACCGGCGAAGCCAACCCCCTCGTATTGGACGAACTCGCTCATCTGCCGCGACGGCGCGCACTTATCCGCCAGACCCTGGGTCCCGGCCGCGTAGGTGATGAGCGGTCGCGTTCCGGTCCCGACCCATTTGGTCTTGGGGACGAAGATCGTGCCGGTCACCGCGATCGGTTCACCGGAGCGGTCGCGCGACACGTACATCACCCGAGTCGCGGAGACGACCGAGGAAGACAAGTTGAGCGGGTCGAGCAGGAAGGTCGCCGGCTCGGTGCGAATGATCGTGCCCGGGGCACCGGAGATGACGCTCGGCGGTTCGTAGAAGGCCGGGCGTGGGGCTTCGACCGCCCCGGTAATGGTCTGCGCCCCTTCGGTACCCGGAACGGTCGTGGGGACAGCAGCGGTCCCGGCAACAGCGGGCGCCATGACGAGCGCGCTCGCGGCGGCGGCGGCAAGGGTCAGGGTGATACGGCGGCGGATCATGGTCCGTCCTCTCGGCCCGTGGGCCTTCTTTCGGCAGGGTGGCGTGCGCCGATGTTACTGGCAAGTTCGTGCCCTCAGGGAGATCCAATCGGGCCCAAGAGACGAGCGTCACGCGGGGGCTTTTAGAGTGAGGCGCCATGACCCGGCCCGTGATTCTCGCTTCCGCCTCCCCCGCACGCCGAGCTCTGTTGCGCAGCAGCGGGATCGACCCGATGGTCATCGTGAGCGATGTCGATGAGGACGCTGTCGAAGCCGCCGAGCGATCTCACAACCCACACCTCGCACCGGCCGACCTCGCCCTTCTGCTCGCAGTGGCCAAGGGCGAAATGGTCGCCGGCGGCCCCACCCGCGATCTGGTCGAAGGGGGTCTGCCTGCGCCCTTGGTGATCGCCTGCGATTCCGTCCTGGAGGTCGACGGGGTGGCTTATGGCAAGCCCGGTGATGCCTCGACGGCCCGCGAGCGCTGGCGCCAAATGCGTGGACGCCCGGGGGTGCTGCACACCGGCCATTGGGTGAGGGACGCCGCCAGCGGCCTCGAGGTGAGTGGGACCGCCTCGACCGTCGTGCATTTCGCCGACGTCGACGACGCCGAGATCGACGGCTACATCGCGACCGGCGAGCCGCTGTGGGTCGCCGGGGGCTTCACTCTCGATGGGCTTGGCGCTCCCTTCGTCAGCCGGATCGAGGGCGACCCGAGCTGCGTCGTCGGGCTCTCCCTTCCCCTGCTGCGAGAACTCACCCGCGAGCTCGGCATCACCTGGTGGGACGTGGCGGGGCCGAGCGCCGTGCCAGCCACCTGAGCCTCGCCCGCCCAGTCAACATCGGCAACTACTTGTCAACTTGGAAAGTAGTTGCTTCAATACGAGGCATGACCCAGTCGCCCGATGAATTGCCCCCTCCGAATCTCTCCATAAGCTCGACGGAGGCACAGGCAAGCCTCGACCGAGCCGCACGCCCCCGCACCGGGACGGTCCACGATCGACAGGTGCATGCGTCCGCCGTCGCCATGCTCGGTCTCTGGGTGGGCGCGTTCGTCGCGATATCGCGGGCCTTCGACGAGCGGGGCCTTCCTCAGGCAGTGCTCACGATCGTCTTCTTGCTTGGCCTCGGCGCTGCCATCTACGGACCATTTCGCGTCGCCCGCTCTACCCCGCGCTCCGCCGGAGTCGCCAGCATGATCGGCATGATGGGCTGCGTCTTCACCTGGCTCGCCGCCGTCTCCGCCCTGAACTACCTCCACCGCGACGGCAGTCTCACCACCACCGTCGAACTCGTCGCGCTCGCCGCCCTGACCAGCCTTCCGGCCCTCATCGCCGGAGCGATCATCCGGTGGAAACTCTGACGTCCATGCCGCATCAACACGCTCGACACCGCCTCGACGGGGTGATCCACGCCCCCATTCGGTTTTCGATTGTCGCCGAACTGGCCTCGGTCGATGAAGCGGAGTTCTCCGCCGTGCGCGATGCTGTCGAGGTCTCAGACTCCGTCCTGTCAAAGCAGGCGTCGACCCTTGAACAAGCGGGGTACGTGAAGGTCAGGAAGGGCTATGTCGGCAAGCGCCCTCGGACATGGCTGTCTCTCACCAGCCACGGACGGGCCGCGTTCTCGGCGCATCTCGCGGCCCTGCGCGAGATCGCTGACAGCTAGGCCCGGGCCGCCGTCGGCGGCCCTAAGGCCGCTAAACCGGAGGGATCGAGCGCCGTTTGTCGGCGAAGTGACGATCCCGGCCGCAGGCATGCGCGAGTCGGCGCAGGATCTCCTCACGGAGCTGTTCCGGCTCGATGATCTGGTCCAGGACGAGGTCGGCGCCGAGCCGCTCGAGGTCGACATCCTCTTCGTACTCGGCCCGCAGCCGGGCGACGAGCGCATCCCGAGCCTCGACGCCCTCGGCGGCCTCGACCTCGGCGATCTTGTTGGCATAGACGGCATTGACCGCAGCCTCGGGACCCATCACGGCGATCCGTGCGGTCGGAAGGGCGATCGTCGCGTCGGGCGCGAAGCCCGGGCCGCCCATCGCGTAGAGCCCGGCGCCGTATGCCTTGCGGACGATGACGCAGAACTGCGGCACGGTCGCCGACGAGACGGCAGAGACCATCTTGGCGCCGTGCCGGATGATCCCGCCGCGCTCGACCTCGCTGCCGATCATGAACCCCGGCACGTCGGCGAGGTAGATGAGCGGGATCGAGTACGCGTCGCAGGTGTGGATGAAGCGGGTCGCCTTGTCGGCCGAATCCGAGAAGAGCACGCCCCCCTTCGCCATCGAGTTGTTCGCGACGATGCCGACCGTGTGGCCTGCCATCCGGCCAAAACCGACGACGATCTCAGGGGCGAAAAGCTCCTTGACCTCGAAGAACGAGTCGTCGTCGATGAGCCCATCGATGACGTCATGGATGTCGAAGGGTTGGCTCTCGCGCTCGGGGATGGCCGCCGCAGTGAGCGCCTCATGCGGCGCTTCGGGGGCGTACTCCGGAAGGGGGGAACGCCAGTTCTGCGGGAGGTAGCTGAAGTAGAGCCGGGCCAACTCGATCGCCTCGGTGTCGTCAGAGACCAGGACGTCACCGACCCCGGAGACGGTGCAGTGCATCCGCGCGCCGCCCATCTCCTCCAAGGTCACCTTCTCGCCGACGACCATCTCGGCCATGCGCGGGCTCCCGAGGTACATCGAGGCGTTGCCGTCGACCATGATCACAAGGTCGGTAAAGCTCGGGATGTACGCGCCGCCCGCTGCGCTCGGGCCGAAGAGGCAGCAGATCTGCGGGACCTTGCCGGACAGGGCCACCTGGTTGTGGAAGATCTTCCCCGCGCCACGACGCCCGGGGAACATCTCGACTTGGTCGGTGATTCGAGCGCCAGCCGAGTCAACGAACCAGAAGACGGGAAGCTCCTCGCGCAGGGCCATCTCGGTCGCGCGGACGATCTTTTCCACCGTGCGCGCTCCCCACGACCCCGCCTTGACCGTCGGGTCGTTGGCGATCACGATCACCGGACGGCCGTCGACCAGGCCCCGACCGGTCACCACTCCATCGGCGGGCAGACCGGGAGCGAGCGCATTCGCGTAGCGCCCATCCTCGACGAAGGTGCCCTCGTCGATCAGGAGGGCAATCCGGTCGCGGACGTAAAGCTTGTTTTGGCTCTCCAGCTTCGCCGCGGCCCGCTCGGTGGGCGCCGCCGACGCGACGAGGGCCGCCTTCAGCCGCTCGCGGACATCGCCGACCCGGGGGTCGCTGGGATACGCGGTCATGCCGTGAGCCCGAGGTGGCGACCGATCACCATGCGCTGCACCTCGGAGGTCCCTTCGCCGATCTCGAGGATCTTGGCGTCGCGGTAGAAGCGGGCGACCGGGTACTCCTCCATGAAGCCATTACCGCCGAAGATCTGAGTCGCGATCCGGGTCGCGCTGACGGCGGCCTCGGAGGTGTAGAGCTTGGCGATCGAGGCAGCCTTGGCGACCTCGGCGGCGCTGCGGCGACCGGCGTCGTGCTCGTCTTTCAGCCATGCGGCCTTATACGTGAGCACGGTGGAGGCCTCGGCCATCATCGCCAGGTCCGCGATCTGGAAGGAGACGCCCTGGTTCGAGCCGATCGGCTTGCCGAAGGCGGTGCGCTCCTTCGCGTACGCGGTCGACAGTTCCAGCATCCGGCGCGTCAGGCCGGTCGCGAGCGCGGAGATCGCGATGCGGCCATCGTCGAGGATCTTTAGGAACTGGCGGAAGCCGTGCCCCTCGGTGCCGAGCAGGTTGTCCACCGGCACCCGGCAGTTGTCGAAGGTGAGGCCGTGGGTATCCGAGGAGTTCCACCCGAGCTTGTCGTACGGCGGTTCAACGGTGAAGCCGGGCGTGCCGTTGGGGACGATGATGGCGCTGATCCGCGGCCGACCGTCGTCGGCGGTCCCGGTCCGGGCGGTCACCGTGCAGATCGAGGTGATGTCCGTGCCGGAGTTGGTGATGAAGGCCTTCGAGCCGTTGATGACCCACTCGTCGCCGTCTCGCTCGGCACGCGTCCGGGTGCCGCCTGCGTCGGAGCCGCCGTCCGGTTCGGTGAGTCCGAAGCCCGCCAGGGCGCGGCCCGCGACGAGATCGGGCAGCCAGCGCTCGCGCTGCTCGTCGCTGCCGAAGCTCAAGATCGGGTTAATCCCGAGCCCGACGCCCGCCGAGAGGGTGATCCCGATCGACTGGTCGATCCGGCCGAGTTCTTCGATGGCGACGCACAAGGCGGTGAAGGGTCCCCCTTCTCCCCCTTCTTCCTTGCTGCCCCCAAACCGCTCGGGGACCACCAGGCCGAAGAGGCCAAGGTCGCCGATCATCTGCATCAGGTGGGTGGGGAACTCGTGGTCGCGGTCCCATTGCGCGATGTGCGGCTCGACCTCGCGCTCGGCGAAATCGCGCACGACCGCGCGGAGGTCTTCATGGTCCTGGCTCAACTCGAACATAGAAGTGACGGCCCTCTCGTCGTCCTTGACGTTAACGTCAACGTAAAGCAAACTGCGAGGCATGACAAGTGGCGCGAGGACCGACCCGCGCCCGAGCGTGCCCATCGCGAAGGGCGAGCGCACCTGGTCGATCCGCGAGATCGCGACCGATTTCGACGTCACGCATCGCACGGTGCGTCATTACGAGGACCTTGGCCTGATCTCCCCCGAGCGCCGAGGCACGACGCGGATCTACCACCGCCGCGACCGCACCCGCCTGGCACTGATCTTGCGCGGCAAGAGGCTTGGCTTCCCGCTCGATGAGATTCGCACGATCATCGATCTCTACGACGCCCCTCGCGGCAAGACGAGCCAGTTGGAGTATGTCCTCGCGCAGATCGACGAGCGGCGCGCGGACCTCGAGCAGCGGCGCGCCGACATCGAGGCGGCCATCGCCGAACTCGACACCTTCGAGCAGCGGTGCCGCTCCGAACTCTCCGGCTCCGGCTAGCTCCGCGGGATATTGCGCAGGTTGCTGCGCACCATCGCGACGGCTTCCCCGGCCCCTTCGTTGAGCACGATCTTGCTGACCGCGGTCGCGAAGCCGAAGACCTGCTTACCCGTCACCTTCGGCGGCAAGGAGAGGGCCAAGGGGTCGGTGATGACTTCCACCAGCGACGGACCCTTGTGCCCCAGCGCGTTGGTAAAGGCATCCTTCAGGTCGGTGGGCTCGACCACGCGCATCGATTGCAGCCCCATCGCGGCAGCGATCCCGGCGTAGTTCACGTCCGGGACGTCGACGCCGAAGTCAGGTAATCCGTCGACGAGCATCTCGAGCTTGACCATCCCAAGGCTCGAGTTGTTTAAGACGACCACCGTCACCGGCAGGTTGTATTGGACGATCGTGAGGAGGTCACCGAGCAGCATCGACAGTCCGCCATCCCCGGAGACCGAGATCACCTGACGGTCCGGATAGGCGAACTGCGCGCCGATCGAGTGTGGCATCGCGTTGGCCATCGAACCGTGGAGATAGGAGCCGATCAGGCGGCGCCGACCGTTCGGCTGGACATAGCGCGCCGTCCAGACATTGCACATCCCGGTGTCTGCGGTGAAGATCGCGTCCTCGGCGGCCACCTCGTTGAGCACGCTCGCCGCGTACTCCGGATGGATCGGCGTCGTGTGCTCCACATCGCGGGTGTACGCGCCGATTGCCTTGGTCATGAGGCGTTCGTGCTTCTTCAGCATCGCCTCGAGGAAGCTGCGGTCGGGCTTGGTCTCCCCCATCGGCGTGAGCGCCTCCACCGTCGCACGCACGTCGGCGTGGACCGGCAGATCCACCTCCGTACGACGTCCGAGGACCGCAGGATCGGTATCGACCTGGACCGTCCGGGTCCCAGGGAGGAATTGGTCGTACGGGAAGTCGGTGCCGAGCAGCAGGAGCAGGTCGGCGTCCTCCATGCCAGCTGCCGCCGCGCCGTAACCAAGCAGACCGGTCATCCCCACATCGAAGGGGTTGTCGTACTGGATGAAGTCCTTGCCGCGCAGAGAGTGCCCGATCGGAGCGCCGATCTTCTCGGCGAGGGCGATGACCTCGTCGTGAGCGCCCTCGACCCCAGCGCCGGCGAAGATCGCGACCTTCTTCGCCTCATTGATGAGCGACGCCAGCCGCCGCAACACCTCGGCGTCGGGGACGATCGTCCCCGCACTGACCCGACGGAACTGCGGCGCCGAGCCCACCGCCTTCTCTTGGGCGATATCGCCCGGCAGAGTGATCACGGCGACCCCCTTCGCGCCGAGGGCGTGCGTGATGGCCGACTGGACGACGCGGGGAGACTGCTCGGGAGTGCTGACGAGTTCGGAGTAGACGGAGCACTCGACGAAGAGGCGATCCGGGTGGGTCTCTTGGAAGAACTCCATGCCGATCTGGGCGCTTGGAATGTGCGAGGCGATCGCGATGACGGGCGCATGGGATCGGTTCGCGTCGTAGAGGCCATTGATCAGGTGCAGGTTCCCCGGGCCGCAGGACCCGGCGCAGACCGCGAGTTCGCCGGTGAGCTGCGCGTCGGCCGCGGCGGCCAGTGCGGCGGCTTCTTCGTGACGCACATGGATCCAGTCGATTCCCCCTTCGGCCGCGCCACCGGTACGCCGGACGGCGTCGACGATGGGGTTGAGGCTGTCGCCGACGATGCCGTAAATCCGGCGCACCCCCGCCGCTTGGAGTTGGGCGATGATCTGGTCGGCAACCTGCATGACGGTCCTCCGGGTCGCTCGGGTGTCTTGTGAAATGTAGGTCGGAGCCTCGGATCAGACCCGGTCAGTGGTGGCTGGCGAGGAAGTCGTCGATCTCGGCTGAGGTTGGGGCGGACGCCGGGCCGCGGCGGGTGACCTTGAGCGCTCCGGCGGCGTTGGCTCGTCGGCACGCCTCGATCCAGTCCAGCCCAGCCGCCCGCGCGGCGACGAGGACCCCGGTATGGGTGTCTCCCGCGCCGTTGGTGTCGACCGCCTCCTGCGGGTACCCGGGCACGGCGCTCACCCCACCGACAGTCGCAACCGCGCACCCCTTCGGCCCGTCCCGCACCACGGCAACCGCATCGGGAGCGAGGCGATTACGCACGCCCTGGGCCAAGGCCAGCAAATCCTCGATCGGTCCGACGAGGGCCCGGGCCTCGGAGGCATTGGACGTCCACACGCCCGTGCGTGCGATCACCTCGTCGCGTACGCCTGGGTCGAGATCGGCGATGGCATCCCCGGGATCGAGGACCACCTCGACCCCGGTGGGCAAACCCGCGAGCCACTGGCGAAGGGGGTCGCTGGTCTCGCCGAAGAGGGAGTAGCCGCTGACGCAGACCAGATCCCCTGCGACCGGCTCGCTCATCTGGAGCGACTCCGGAGTGATCCTGCGCTCGGCGAGTTGGGTGGTGACGAAGGTGCGCTCGGCGCTCGGCTCGAGCAGGACGACGCAGACGCCGGTGTCGAGATCGGGTATGGGCGGAGCAGAGAGCGCCACCCCTTCGGCCGCCAAAGCCGCACGCACGAGGTCCCCGTTGGGACCGGTCCCATGGGCGCCTGCATGCACGCACTCGGCGCCCGACCGGGCTGCGGCGATCAGGATATTGACCGCTCCCCCGGCGTACCGCGCGTACGCCGAAGCCATCACATTGCCGCCGCGCTGCGGCAGGTCCGGTACGGACAACACCGCATCGACGAGTGCTTGGGCGGTGTGGATCACGCGGGGCGCCATGCGCATCAGCGTAGGGCGACCGGCTTTACTGGCCACATGAGCGCACCTCGCTTCGCCGATATCGACGATGTCCGTGACCGCCTCGCGCAGGCTGGCTACCTGGCCTCCGATGCCATCGCCACGACCGTCTACCTCGCCGACCGCCTCGGCAAGCCCCTGCTGATCGAGGGCCCCGCGGGCGTCGGCAAAACCGAACTGTCCAAGGCGGTCGCCGCCGCGACCGGAACCGACCTGGTGCGCCTGCAGTGCTACGAAGGGGTCGACGAGGCCCGCGCCCTGTACGAGTGGAACCACGCCAAGCAACTCCTGCGGATCACCGCCGCCGGCGCCCACCATGACGCGACCGGGGCCGATGAGGCCGATTGGTCCAGCGTGCGCGATGACATCTTCACCGACGAGTTCTTGCTCGATCGCCCTCTCCTGCAAGCGGTTCGCAGCCCCGAGCCGGTCGTCCTGCTCATCGATGAACTCGACAAGGCCGATGTCGAGATCGAGGGACTGCTGCTCGAGATCCTCTCCGACTTCCAAGTGACGGTCCCCGAGCTCGGGACGATCACCGCGCGGCACACCCCCTTCGTCGTCCTGACCTCTAACGCGACCCGTGAACTCTCCGAAGCGCTTCGCCGCCGCTGCCTCTACCTCCACATCGACTATCCCGAGGCCGCGCTCGAGCAGCAGATCCTCGCCGTGAAGGTCCCGGACCTCGACGCCACCATCGCCGCGTCGGTCGTCCGGCTCATCGGTGCACTTCGGGGGATGCGCCTGCGCAAATCACCGTCGGTCGCCGAGACGATCGACTGGGCCCGCACCCTGGTGGACCTCGGCGGGCCGGACCTCGCCGACGACCTCGATCCCGCGCTGATCGAAGCCACCCTCGGTGTCGTCCTGAAACACCGAGAGGACATCGAGGCCGCTGCGACTCGGCTGGAGCTTCGTGCCTAGCGAAGGGAGCGCGCCGCTCGTTGCCCGCCTCGTCGCGCTCGGCCAGGCCCTGCGCCGCCATGGGGTCAACGTCGGCACATCCGAGACGACCGACGCCGCGGCGGTCGCGGCGACCCTCGGGCTGGATGACCGCGAGCGCCTACGGGCCGGCCTCGCCGCCGCGATGATGCGCCGGGCTGGCGACCGGGTGGTCTTTGACCAACTCTTCGACATCCATTTCCCGGCAGCGCTCGGCGATCGGGTCGGCGTGGTGACCGGCGAAGGGGGGACCCCCCGAGAACGCGCCGCCGCGCTCCGCGAGGCGCTCGCCGCGGCCCTCGCCGCCGGTGATGACGAAGAACTCGAGCGCCTCGCCGCCCGGACGCTCGCCGAGCTCGGCCGCCTCCCCAACGACGCCACGCTCGGCGGTTGGTCGTCGCAACAGGCCCTCGACACCCTCGCCCCGCAGACCGCGATCGCCGCCGCCTTACAACACGCCCGCGACGCTGGGGACATGGTGGGAGGCTCCGGCGCCGGCAGCGGCGGCAGTGGCTCGTCGGGAGCTGGGGGCGCCTCGGGATCCGGTGGTTCGGGGTCGTCGGGGCATGCGGGCTGGGATTCCCCCTTCCCAGAGGGGCCGGCGGTGCGACCCGAGCGCTTCTCGGATCGCTACGACCGAGACGAGATCCGCGAGCGCGTCGCGGCCTTCCGGCTCCGCGTCGAAGCCGAGGCCCGCCGCCGCAACGCCGAGGTCCGCGGCACTGAGCGGATCAGCCGCTACGGCGTGGTCGACCCCTTAGAGCGCAAGGATTTCCTGCTCACTGGGCGGACCGATGCCCAAGAACTTCAGGCCGCGATCCGGCCCCTGTCGCGCAAACTCGCGGCGCGGCTCTCGGCTCGGCAGCGCCGCCAGTCTCGCGGCTCGGTCGATATCCGCCGGACCCTGCGGCGGGCGATGTCGACCGGTGGTGTCCCGGTCCGACCGGCGTACCGGCGCCGCCACCGCAGCCGCGCCGACATCGTCCTGCTCTGCGATATGTCCGGATCGGTGATCGGGTTCTCCCGCTTCACGATGCTGCTCTTGCAGTCCCTCGCCACACAGTTCCGGCGGGTGCGCTTCTTCGGGTTCATCAACGTCTGCGACGAGATCACCGACCTCGTCCAGGCCGCGAAACTCGGCGATGACGTACGGGCGCAGGTCGCTCAGTCCGCGGCGATGGCCCGCTGGCATGGCTCGAGCGATTATGGGACGGCGCTCGCCGACTTCGCCGACCGGTACCTCGATGCCATCGGGCCGCGCACCACGGTGCTGATCCTCGGTGACGCCCGCACCAACCACACCGACCCGCAGGTCGAGGCCCTGCGGGCCATCGTCCGCCAGGCCCGCCACGCGGCCTGGCTCAACCCCGAACCGGCGGGTCAATGGGACACCGGCGACTCGGTCGCCGGGCGGTACGCCGAGGTCATCGACATGCACGAGTGCCGCAATCTCGACCAACTCCGCCTCTTCGTCACCCGGCTCCTACCCGTCTGACCAGGGGCCGGGCAGGGTTACGGATCGATCCGGTCCAATGCCCGCGCGGCGGCGTCGTCGAGGACCAGGTCGGTGACGACTCCCGAGCGAAGCGCACCCGCCAGGGCAGGCACCTTGTCGGGCCCGGCCATCACGCAGACCCGTCGCGGCACCTTGGCCAGGTCCCGCGGAGTCGGACCGCTCGCGCGGGCATTAAGCGCCACGTCCTCCCAGGACCCATCGCTTCGGACGAAGACGGTGCAGACGTCGCCCACGACATGCTGCTCGACGAGTCCGCTCATATCCTCGGCGGTCAGATAGCCCCCGGTGTAGACGTGCGAAGGGAGGTCGCCGCGATACGACCCCACGCCGAAGAGGGCGACGTCGACCGAGCGCTGCAGGGCGAGGACCCGCTGGACGACCCCCTCGCGCCAGAGGGCCTCCTTGGTCTCGGGATAGTCGAAGAAGGCCGGGGTCGGGAAGTAGTGCGCCTGCGCATCGAGGGCCTGCGCCGCGTGGGCGAGGATGTCTCCGGCGTAGCCAATCCCAGACGTGCGCGTATTGGCCGCGCCGTTTAGCTGCACGACCGTCGCCCCCCGCGTCCGCTTCGGCGGCATCCGCTCCACAACGGCCGAGACGGTGAGACCCCACGCGACGCCAAGACTTTGGTCGTCGCCGATCATGCTCGAGACCAGCGCCCCTGCCACCCCTGCGACGGCGTCGAGCCGGGCGGTTGATCCGGCCGAGTCGCGCACGTCGACGACGCTGACGCGCACCCCCCAGCGGCGCCCGAGCCGCTCCTCGACGCGCGTGGTCGTGCGGCGCTGCGGGTCGATGCTGACCTGGACCAGACCGGATTCGCGGGCAGATTTGAGCATCCGTGACACGGTCGAGCGGGAGACGCCGAGCCGGCGCGCGATGACCTCCATCGTCTCGCCCTGGAGGTAGTAGGCGGTCGCAACCTCGTAGCTCTGGTCCCGTTCCGACACGGGTCGATCGTACGTGTGGGCCCTTGACCTCCTCGTGCACATTCGTGCAAGGAACTCGCTCAGATGCACACTCACGCGCGAGACTGGTTGGCATACAGCAGCATTCGCCTGGCTCATCACAAGGAGCGCTCATGTACAGCAACCGCCTCACCCCCGAGCAACGCCAACACGCCCTGGCCGAGATGACCAACGGTGAACCGCTCGATGTCCTCGTCGTCGGTGGCGGCATCACCGGCGCAGGGATCGCGCTGGACGCGGTCACCCGGGGCCTTTGCACCGGGGTCGTCGAGGCCCAGGACTGGGCCGGTGGCACCTCCGCGTGGTCGAGCAAGCTCGTCCACGGCGGCCTGCGCTACCTCTACAACCTCGACTTCCCGTTGGTCGCCGAGGCCCTCAAGGAGCGCGGTCTGCTGATGACCACGACCGCGCCGCACCTGGTGAAGGCCCAACCCTTCCTCTGGCCGCTCAAGATGCCGGTCATCGAGCGCTCCTACAGCGCGATCGGCGTCGGCATGTACGACATGCTCGCCCTCGCCGGAGCGCGCGGCGAGCGCACCGTGCCTCGCCAGAAGCACTACAGCCGCAAGGGGGCCCTGCGCCTCTTCCCCGACATCCGCGAAGACGCTCTCGTCGGGGCAATCCGCTTCTATGACGCGCGCGTCGACGATGCCCGCCTCGTGCTCGATGTCGTGCGCACGGCCGTCGGTTACGGCGCTCTCGCCGCGAGCCGCACTCAGGTTGTGGACTACCTCAAGGACGACAACGGGCGCGTGGTCGGGGCCGTCATCGCCGACCTCGAGACCGGTGCCTACCACCCCGTGCACGCCAAGGAGGTCATCAACGCGACCGGCGTGTGGACCGAGGAGACCGAGCGTCTCGGTGGCGAAGGGGGCCTGAAGGTCCTCGCGAGCAAGGGCATCCACATCGTCGTGCCGCGCGAGCGGATTAAGGGCGAAGCGGGCATCTTCTTGCGCACCGAGAAGTCGGTGCTGTTCATCATCCCGTGGGAGCGCTACTGGGTGATCGGCACCACCGACACCGAGTGGACCGAGCAGAAGTCCCACCCCGTCGCGACCAGCGAGGACATCGATTACGTCCTCGACCACGCCAACAGCGTCCTGGCCGCCGACCTCACCCGCGACGACATCATCGGTACCTACGCTGGCCTGCGCCCGCTGCTCCAGCCCGTCGCCAAGAACGGTGGCGACAAGGGGTCGAGCAAGATTTCGCGCGAGCACACCATCACCCGCGTCGCTCCGGGTCTGTCGGCCATCGCTGGCGGCAAGCTCACCACCTATCGCGTGATGGCCGAAGACGCCGTCGACTTCGCCCTGGGTGAAGAGGCCGCGAAGGCGAACCCGAGCGTCACCGAAGAGGTCCCGCTGGTCGGCGCCGCCGGGTACCGCGCGCTCGTCTCGCAGACGGCGCAGATCGCCGAGCGGTACGGCTGGGACGAGGCCCGCGTCACCCGGCTGCTTGACCGGTACGGCGACGAGGTCCCCACCTTGCTCGCGATGATCGACGCCGAACCCGAGCTCGGTCGCCCGCTCGCGGAGGCCGACGCCTACCTACGCGCCGAAGTCGCGTTCGCAGCGACCCATGAAGGAATCCTCCACCTCGAGGATGTCTTGCGTCGCCGGGTACGTCTCGACTACGAAATGCGCGACCGGGGCCTCGCCGCCCTCCCGGAGATCGGCGAGATCGTCGCCGAACACCTCGGCTGGGATGACGCCCGCCTCGCCTCAGAGACCAAGGCCTACACCGCCCAGGTCGAAGCCGTCCGCGCCGCCGAAGCGCAAGCAAGCGACGCCGCGGCCTCCCGTGAGGTGCTGCGTGCCCCGGACCTCGTCCCCATGCGCTAGAGCATCGACACCCGGGCCCACATTTCTTTGCGCCCGGTGTCCTTTCCTCTCGGTACCGATCGTGGGCAGAGTGGACGTGAGGACGGCCGCCGAGCGCACCGACCTCCACCGAACACCTCAACCACCGCTAAGGAGAAGTTCACATGGCTCGAATCGCCATCATCGGCGGACACGGCAAGATCGCCCGCCTCGCAACACCGCTGCTCGTCGCTGACGGGCACCAGGTCACTGCGCTGATCCGCAACCCCGACCACACCGAGGACGTCACCGAGGGCGGTGCGCGTGCGCTCGTCGCGGACGTCGAACACATGACGACCGACGAGATCGCGGAGGCGCTGACGGGACACGACGTCGTCGTCTGGTCCGCCGGGGCCGGTGGCGGCAGCCCCGAGCGCACCCGCGCCGTCGACCACGACGCCGCGGTCCGTTCGATGGACGCTGCGGCGGCCGCCGGGATCGACCGGTACGTGATGGTGTCCTACTTCGGCGCCGGACCGAACCACGGAGTCGAGAAGGACAATCCCTTCTACGCCTACGCCGAGGCCAAGGCCGCGGCCGACACCCACCTTCGGGACACGGACCTCACCTGGACGATCCTGATGCCGAGCACCCTCACCGATGACCCCGGGACCGGCACGATCGACACGGCTGCCGAAAAGGCGAGCGAGGTCCCGCGCGCCGATGTGGCTGCCGTGATCGCCGCGGTGCTCGCAGCCGATGACTCCGTGACGGCCCGCCGGGACATCCCGTTCAACACCGGCGACACCCCGATCACCGAGGCGATCACCGGCTGACCCCGGTTCGCCTAGCGATCGGGCGAGGGCGCACGATGTACCCATGCGCACCTACGCCGACCGCTTCTGGCTCCGCTCGTACGGGCCCGAAGTCCCCGGTCGCCTCACCTATGACGACGCGACCATCAGCGACCTGCTCGCCCGGACCGTTGCGGTCCACCGCCGCCGACCGGCGCTGGACTTCTTCGGTCGCACCACGTCCTACGGTGCCTTCGCTCGACAGGTCGAGGTCCTCGCGGGTGGGTTAGCGCGGCTCGGCGTCCGTGCGGGGGATGCCGTGGCCATCATGCTGCCCAGCTGCCCTCAGCACTTGGTCGCCTTCTACGCCGTCTTGCACCTCGGCGCCACGGTGGTCGAACACAACCCGCTCTACACCGAGGCCGAACTCGACGCCCCCTTCCGGGATCACCGCGCCGAGGTCGCGATCGTCTGGGATAAGGCCGTCCCGGTCGTCGAGCGCCTCGCTCAGCACGGCGCTCCGGTCCGCCACATCGTCTCGGTCGACCTCACGACCGCGATGCCAGCGACGAAGCGGGCCGCGCTGCGCCTCCCCCTCCCCGCGGCGCGTAAGGCGCGGGCTGCGCTTACCGCACCGAACCGCGGCACGATTTCCTGGGCCGACCTCGCAAGTGGTCGCCCCGCACCGCGCCACACGGTCAGCCCAGACCAGGCCGCGCTCCTCCTCTACACCTCGGGGACCACGGGCGAGCCGAAGGGGGTTCCGCTCACCCACCGCAACTTGGTCGCCAATGTCCGCATGGGCCGCGCCTGGGTGCCCGGCATCGTCGAGGGCGAAGAGGTCTTCCTCTCCTCGCTGCCGATGTTCCATGCCTATGGCGTGACGATGTGCGTCCTCTTCGGCGTTCACGTGGGAGCGCGACTGGTGCTGCTGCCGGCGCCGGAGATCCCCCTTCTGATCGATGCCTTCAAGCGCATCACCCCGACCTTCGTCCCCGCCGTGCCACCGATCTATGCGCGCATCCTCGACGAGACCGAGCGACGCGGCGTCTCGATCAAGGGCGTCCGGCACTCCTTCTCCGGCGCGATGTCCCTCCCGCCCGACCTCGTGCGGCGCTGGGAGGAAGCGACCGGCGGTCTGCTCGTCGAGGGCTACGGCCTCACCGAAGCCTCACCGATCGTCGTCGGCAACCCGATGACCACGCGCCGCCGCCCGGGATCGATCGGGGTTCCTTTCCCCGACACCGAGGTCCGCGTAGTCGACCCCGATGACCCCGACGTCGAGGTACCGATCGGTGAGCGCGGCGAGTTGATCGTGCGCGGGCCGCAGGTTTTCCACGGCTACAAGGACCAGCCGGACGAAACCGCCCAGACCTTCCACCGCGATTGGCTGCGCACCGGCGACATCGTGCGGATGGACGCCGACGGCTACCTCACGATCGTCGATCGGATCAAGGAAATGGTGGTGACGGGCGGCTTCAACGTCTACCCCACCGAGGTCGAGCACGTCCTGCGGAGCCACCCCTCCATCGAGGATGTGGCCGTCGTTGGCGCCAGTCATCCCGACGGCGGCGAAGAGGTGGCCGCGATCGTCGTCTTGGCCGATGGGCACAGCCTCGACGAGGCCACCCTGCGCGCCCACGCCAAGGAATCGCTCACCCCCTACAAGGTGCCCCGCCGTTGGCACAAGGTCGACGAGCTCCCCCGAAACCCGATGGGCAAGATTCTGCGTCGCCAGGCCGCCCGCCTTCTCGACCATCACGGCTAGGCCGGGAGGCAGCCGTCCCGTCCGTTAGGCGGTGGCGCTCGTCAACATCGGCAGGGGCCGCCCTGGCGCGTCAGCGATCAAACGGCGCAGCCCGGCGCGGTGTAGCAGCCGGCGGGTGCGCTCGTCGGCGCCGGTGATCCGCAAGGGTCGGCCGCGGTGGGCGGCTCGCACATGGGCGGAGACGAGAAGGGCGAATCCGGTCGAGTCGAGCACGCTCGACCCGGTGAGGTCGAGCACGATCGGGCCGTCTCCTGTGACCACGGCAGTGAGGAGCACCTGGCGGATATCGGGCGCAGCACGGCGATCGAGAGGTTCATCAATTCGAACCCGCGTCCCACCCGTCGGTGCCACTGTCGTCATTGCGGCCATCGCTCGCCCCCTTGCGTGCCCCGGGCCCCTATCCCGGTGGTCACCAACTGTGACGCACAACATCGTCCGCAGGTTGTGCCAACACGGTTACGGAGTGATCACGACCCCCCGGTAACTTCGGGGTTTGCGACGATAGACCCATGGTCAACCTGACGAAGATCTATACCCGGACCGGCGACGACGGCACCACCGCGCTCGGCGACTTTAGCCGGACGAGGAAGACCGACTCGAGGCTGCAGGCCTATGCCGACACCAACGAGGCCAACGCCGCCATCGGGATCGCGGTCGCCTCGGGCAACCTCCGCGACGACGTGGTGGCGACCCTCACGCGGGTACAAAACGACCTCTTCGATATCGGCGCCGATCTGAGCACTCCCCTCCAACGGGAGTACGCGCACCCCCCGCTACGGGTCGAAGCCGAGTGGATCGACGAACTCGAGGCCGACTGCGACCGTTATCTGGCCGAACTCGAGCCGCTGCGATCCTTCATCCTGCCGGGTGGGACACCGGGTTCGGCGTACTTGCACCTCGCGACCACGATCGTGCGTCGAGCGGAGCGTTCCGCCTGGGCAGCCATCGCCGATTACGGCACCGAGGCAGGCGATGCGCGCGGTTCGGGCGGGGTCAATCCCTTGGCGACCCGGTATCTGAACCGGCTCTCGGATCTCCTCTTCGTCCTCGCGCGCGTGGCGAACCTGGACGCCGGCGGCGATGTGTTGTGGCAGCCGGGCGGCGGTCGGGTCGCTAAGCCACGTTGACGCCGCGCCCCGGCGGAGCGGACTCAAGCCAGGAGCGAAGGGCGGTGTAGACGCCGACATCGACCGCGATATCGGCGAGGCGATCGCCGTCGTCGTGGGTGAGACGCACCTCGACGGCGTCGTGCAGGCCCGGCATGTCGACCTCGCCCTTCGGGGTACTCACCTCGAGACCGCGTCGCTCCCAGCGATAACGGGGGCGGGTGGTGATCCCGAAGAGGGAGAACCACTCCAGGCCGGAGTTGCCAAGGCGAAGCAGTCCAAGACGCCACAGCGGGGACTTCGGGGTGCGGACAGCGCCCAGGGAGAGCGAATAGCGCGAGGCGAGCAGACGCCGTCTGATCCATAGCCAGACGAACAACAAGACGACCAGGGCGCAGGCGAGGAGGAGGACGATCTCACTCGCCTCGAATGCGCTCATGGTCGGTCCCGGGGTGAACTAGGCCGTGGTGACCGTCTCGGCGACGATGGTGACCGTGTCGTGGTCGACCGAGAGGAATCCGCCGTCGACCGTGGCCGTCTGGTCGCTCCCTTCGCCGTGAATCACGACGTCACCTTCGACGAGGACGCCCAGCAACGGGGTGTGACCAGGCATGATGCCGATCTCTCCATCGGCCGTGCGGGCCCGGACCATGGAGGCCTCACCGGACCACACCTTGCGATCGGCGGCGACGAGTTCGACCTTCAGCACGCTCACGAGTTCGTTGTCCTGTTCTTTTTGGGCGAGGGGTAATGACGCAACGTCGCCAGTCTACCGGCGCACGCCGCCGCGACCGAATGCGCGGCGAGGCAGTGGCTACCCGACGACGATCGCGAAGGTGTCGTACCCGAGGCTGAGACTCACGATGCGCACGACCGAATAGCCGATCCAGGCACCCAAGCCGATCACCATGGCCCGCGAGGCGAGCAGGTTCAGGAGGTTTTCGGGCGGTCGTCGGCGCACGAGAGCGACGACAACGTACCCGACGATGCCCGCCGCAAGCAGCATCATGATCGGGCCGAAGGCGTTATAGGCGAAGGCCGTGCCCACATCGCCATTCGCGAGGTGAACCCACGACCGCGTCAACCCGCACCCGGGGCAGGGCAGTCCCGTCGCCGCGCGAAAGACACACCAGCCAGGCCCGTTATCGACGGTGTTGAGCGGCCACATAAAGGCCGCCACGAGCGCGGCAAGGCTCAGCCCGGCGAGAACGAAGGTCGTGGCCCGCATCCCGAGCGAGCCCCCCGGGACGTGCACCCGCTGCGCACCCGTCGTCGCCGGCGTCTGTGCGTTCGGGGCGGTCATCTCAGTTGCCGCCCGTTTTCATCGGGGAACTTACGCGTGGCGATCAAGATCAGGTCGATGATCCACCACACATAGAAACCGCCGCAGGTGACGAGCTTGAGGACCCCGAGGCCGATCTGGCCGACGTAGAAACGGTCGATGCCGAGGTACCCGAGGAACGCCGACAGCAAGATGGTGATGAGCCACTCCCGGTCGGAGAAGACCCCCGGGATCTGGCTCGCCGGGACCGCGTACCCCTCGGCGGGGCGCACCAAGGAGTCGGGGCGCAGGATGTTGTTGACCGCCATCGACGCGAGCTGCCCGGCGGTGTAGGGACCCTGCTCTCCCCCAGGCACCGGGAGGAAATAGCGATCGGTGGGGCTGCCGCCCCCGTAGTACTGACCCCCGTACCCCGCGGGCGGCGGTTGATAGGACCCTCCGCCGGGAGGATAGGGCCCACCAGCCGGTCCGGGCCCAGGCTCACCGCCGGGGGGCAACTCGGGGTATTGGCTCATGCGCGCCAGTCTAGGTGAGCCAATGCCAAACGGCGGACCGACCAGTGGTCGGTCCGCCGTTTCGCGAACAAGCCTGCGGGCGTGATCAGAGGCTCTTTTGGATCTCCGCCCACTGACGCTCGACGTCGTCGAGGCCACCGCACATAAAGAACGCCTGCTCACCGACGTGGTCGTACTCGCCATCGGCAATCTTGGTGAAGGCCTCGATCGTGTCCGCGAGCGGAACGGTCGAACCCTCGATGCCGGTGAACTGCTTGGCCACGTAGGTGTTCTGGGACAGGAAGCGCTGGATCCGACGCGCGCGGTTGACGAGGATCTTGTCCTCTTCGGAGAGCTCGTCGATACCAAGGATCGCGATGATGTCCTGGAGTTCCTTGTTGCGCTGCAGGATCGACTTCACGCGAACCGCGGTGTCGTAGTGCGCGTCGCTGATGTACCGGCGGTCGAGGATACGGCTCGTCGAGGTGAGCGGGTCCACGGCCGGGTAGATACCGAGCGAGGCGATCTCACGCGAGAGCTCGGTGGTCGCGTCGAGGTGGGCGAAGGTGGTCGCCGGCGCCGGGTCGGTGTAGTCGTCGGCGGGGACGTAGATCGCCTGCATCGAGGTGATCGAGTGACCGCGCGTGGAGGTGATGCGCTCCTGGAGCACACCCATCTCGTCGGCGAGGGTCGGCTGGTAGCCCACCGCGGACGGCATGCGACCAAGCAGCGTCGAGACCTCGGAGCCCGCCTGGGTGAAGCGGAAGATGTTGTCGATGAAGAGCAGGACGTCCTGCTTCTGCACGTCACGGAAGTACTCGGCCATGGTCAAAGCCGAGAGGGCGACGCGCAGACGCGTGCCCGGCGGCTCGTCCATCTGACCGAAGACCAGCGCGGTCTGACCGAGGACGCCGGCCTCTTCCATCTCGACCATGAGGTCGTTGCCCTCACGGGTGCGCTCGCCGACACCGGCGAAGACGGAGACACCACCGTGGTCGCGGGCGACTCGGGCGATCATCTCCTGGATGAGGACGGTCTTGCCGACACCGGCACCACCGAAGAGGCCGATCTTGCCACCCTGGACGTAGGGGGTGAGCAGGTCAATGACCTTAATGCCGGTCTCGAACATCTGAGTCTTGGACTCGAGCTGGTCGAAGGCGGGAGCCGGGCGGTGAATGCCCCAGCGCTCGCTCACCTCGAGGGTCTCGCCCTCCTCGAGGTTCAGCGCGACACCGGTCGTGTTGAAGACCTTGCCAAGGGTGACATCGCCGACGGGCACGGTGATCGGGCCGCCGGTGTCCTGCACCTGGGTGCCGCGGACGAGGCCGTCGGTCGGCTGCAGGGAGATGGCGCGGACCGTGTTGTCGCCGATGTGCTGGGCGACCTCAAGGTTGATCAGCTTGGCGCCTTCGCCCTCACCCTGACCGGCGAGGTTCACCTCGGTGGTCAGCAGGTTGTACTGATCGGGCATCGCATCGGACGGGAACTCGACGTCGACGACCGGGCCGATGATCCGCGAGATGCGGCCGACGCCGCCGGCGGTGGTCTCCGGGCCGGTCTCGGTGACAGTGGCAGTCATGGTTTCTTTTCTACCTTCTCACTTAGCTTCGGCGAGGGCGCTGGCGCCGCCGACGATCTCGGAAATCTCTTGGGTGATCTCGGCCTGACGGGCCTGGTTGGCCAGTCGGGTGTACTTCTTGATGAGCTCCTCGGCGTTGTCCGTCGCCGACTTCATCGCCCGCTGGCGGGCGGCCAGCTCGGACGCGGCGGCCTGGAGCAGACAGTTGAAGATCCGCGCGTTCACGTACTTCGGGAGCAACTCGTCGAGCAGTTCTTCCGGGCTCGGCTCGAAGGAGTAGAGCGGGAAGAGCTCCTCGGGCTCGGGCTCCTCGACGCCCTCGACGACCTCAAGCGGCAGCAGCCGGATGACTTCCGGCTCCTGGGTCACCATCGAGACGAACCGGGTGAAGACCACGTGGACCTCGTCGTGGCCGCCCCCTTCCAGCTCGGACTCAAGCTCAGCCAGCGAGAAGTCCTGGACGAGGCGCTCGCCGATCTCCTTGGCGTCTTCGAAGGAGGGCTTTTCGGTAAAGCCCGTCCACTGCGCGGCGAACCAGCGCTTGCGGAAGGAGTAGAAGTTCACCGCCCGACGACCGACGAGGTAAGGGATGACCTCCTTGCCCTCTTCGGTCAGCTTGGCGACGAGCCGCTCGCTCTCCTTGAGCACGTTGGCGTTATAGCCACCGGCAAGACCACGGTCGGCAGAGATGATCAGCACGGCTGCGCGCTTGATCTCCTCCGGCTCCGAGGTGAGCGGGTGGGGCTCGTCGGAAAAGGTCGCCACGGCCGAGGCGGCCTGAGTCAGCGCCCGCGCGTACGGGGTGGACTCGCGCACCGCCTGCTGAGCCTTGACCACGCGGGAGGCGGCCATGAGCTCCATGGCGCGAGTGATCTTCTTGGTCGCACTGACGGACCGGATGCGCTGCCGGTACTCCCGGATCTGCGCTCCCATACTTGCCGCCTTCCTGTGGTCTGCTTCGGTAACGAACGAATTGATGCAGCGATGCTGCGGGGTGAGGGCCGGGCGCCGGAGCGCCCAGCCATCCTCACGTCCGTCAGCGCTTCTGCTTCACGATCTGGATCTGCTCGGACTCCTGCGCCTTATCGGCCGCGCCGTCCTCAGCCTCATCCCCGACCGGGATGTCTTCCTTGCCGCTCGCGAGGAAGTTGGCCTTGAAGCTGTCGATCTCGGACTGCAGGGCCTCTTCGGTCGAGTCCTCGAACTTGCCCGTCTCGCGGATCGCGTCCAGCAGATCCTGCTTGGTGCGACGAAGGTGACCAAGGAAGTCGGTCTCGAAGCGGGAGATGTCCTCCACCGCGACGTTGTCGAGCTGACCGGTGGTGCCGGCCCAGATCGAGACGACCTGCTCCTCGACGGGGAAGGGATTGGACTGCTTCTGCTTCAGCAACTCGACGAGGCGGGCGCCACGGGCCAGCTGCTGCTTCGAGGCCGGGTCGAGGTCCGAGGCGAACATCGCGAAGGCCTCGAGTGCGCGGTACTGGGCGAGGTCGAGCTTCAGGCGGCCGGAGACCGACTTCATCGCCTTGACCTGCGCGGCACCACCGACGCGGGAGACCGACACACCCACGTCGATCGCCGGGCGGACGTTGGAGTTGAAGAGGTCGGCCTGGAGGTAAATCTGGCCGTCGGTGATCGAGATGACGTTGGTCGGGATGTACGCCGAGACGTCACCGGCCTTGGTCTCGATGATCGGCAGGCCGGTCATCGAGCCGGCGCCGAGCTCGTCGGAGAGCTTGGCGCAGCGCTCGAGCAGGCGCGAGTGCAGGTAGAAGACGTCACCGGGGTACGCCTCGCGGCCCGGCGGGCGGCGGAGCAGCAGCGACATCGCGCGGTAGGCCTCGGCCTGCTTGGAGAGGTCATCGAAGACGATGAGGACGTGCTTGCCCTGGTACATCCAGTGCTGACCGATGGCCGAACCGGTGAAGGGAGCGAGGTACTTAAAGCCCGCGGCGTCGGAGGCCGGAGCCGCAACGATGGTCGTGTACTCCATCGCGCCCGCTTCTTCGAGGGTGCCGCGCACCGAGGCGATGGTCGAACCCTTCTGGCCGATCGCGACGTAGATGCAGCGGACCTGCTTCGTCGGGTCCTGGGTCTCCCAGAACTCCTTCTGGTTGATGATCGTGTCCACCGCGACGGTGGTCTTACCGGTCTGGCGGTCACCAATGATCAGCTGACGCTGGCCACGGCCGATCGGGGTCATCGCGTCGACGGCCTTCAGGCCGGTCTGCAGCGGCTCGTGGACCGACTTACGGGAGACGACGTTGGGGGCCTGCAGTTCCAGCGCGCGGCGCCCTTCGGACTCGATCTCGCCGAGGCCGTCGATCGGGGTACCGAGCGGGTCGACGACGCGACCGAGGAAGCCGTCACCGACGGGGACCGAGAGGACCTCACCGGTGCGCTTGACTTCCTGGCCCTCTTCGATCTTGCTGAAGTCACCGAGGACGACGACACCGATCTCGTGCACGTCGAGGTTGAGCGCGATGCCGAGGGTTCCGTCCTCGAACTCGAGCAGCTCGTTGGTCATCGCCGAGGGCAGACCCTCGACGTGGGCGATGCCGTCACCGGCGTCGACGACGCGGCCGACCTCTTCGCGGGAGGCCGCGCCGGGCTCGTAGGACTGGACGTAGGTGTCCAGAGCGTCCCGGATCTCCTCCGGACGGATCGAAAGCTCCGTCATCTTGTTCCTTCTCCTCGGTTGTTCGGTCCGCTGGTGGGGCCCGACAGTAAGTGGCTAAAACTCGTGCGTATTCGGTTGGTGCTGCGTGTCGCTGGCGGGCCAGGACGAAGGGGGCTTTACGCCCCGGCGATGTGGCGTCGCGCCTGCTCCAGGCGCTTCAAAACGGTGCCGTCGACGACCTCGTCGCCGACCTGGACCCGGATCCCGCCGACGACCTCGGGGTCGTGGACGAGTTGCAGGAGCACCTTGCGGCTGTAGATCCGCTCGAGCGCAGCGGCGAGCCGCCGTTGCTGCTCGGCGTCGAGGGCGACGGCCGTCGAGACGACCGCGGTGACCTGCTCGCGCCGCTTGGCGGCGATCGCGAGGTACTCCTCGAGGGTGCGGTCGAGGCGTCGCCCACGCGGGGCGAGCACCGACTGGCGGGCGAGGCGCACCGTCTCCGGAGCCGCCTTGCCACCGAGCAACTTCTCGACAACCTCGGCCTTGCCCTTGGGGTCACCCTGGCGATTGGTCAGGGCGTCACGAAGGTCCGGGTTGGCCGCGACGATGCGCTCGAAGCGGAAGAGCTCGTCTTCGACGCGATCCGCTCGCCCCTGCTGCTCGGCGGCGCCGAGCACGGCCTGGACCGCGAGCCGCTCCAGGCTGTCACCGAGGTCGCGCTCGTCGGCCCACCGGCCAGCAGCGAGCTGGGCCACGATGGCGACCGCGGCTTCGGAGATCTTGCCCTTGAGCAAGGCCGTGGCGATATTGCGCTTCTGGTCGCCCTCGCGGGAGGGATCGGTGAGCGCGCGCCGCAGCACGGCGTCACCATCGATCAGCCCGCTGACCGCGAAGAGGTCATCGGCGAGCGCTGCCCGGTCGGGGACCCCGGCGAGCGACGCCTCGAAGACGTCCAAGCTGTCGGCGTAAGCGCCGCGCGACGAGCCGCGCATCAGACGTCCGTCCGGTCGGCGCCGACCTTCTCGGGCTGGACCTGGCCACTTTCGAGTTCGGTCAAGAAGCGGTCGATCAGGCTCTTGTGCGCGGCCTGGTCGGTGAGCTCCTGACCAATGATCTTGGTGGCGAGGTCGGTCGAGAGGCGACCCACGTCGGAACGAAGCGCAACCTCGGCCTGCTGGCGCTCGGCAGCGATCTGCTTGCTCGCCGACTCGGTGATCCGAGCCGCTTCGGCCTGGGCCTGCTCGCGCATCTCCGCAACGATCTGCGCACCCTCGGCGCGCGCGTCTTCACGGATCTGGGCAGCCTCGGTCCGGGCCTCGGCGAGCTGGGCCTCGTACTGGCTCTTCGCGGCCTCGGCGGCCGCCTTGGCCTCATCGGCCTGCTCGATGCCCCCTTCGATCGCGGCCCGACGCTCGGCGTACGCCTTCTCGAGCTTCGGGACGACGAACATGGCGACGACGAGGTAGACGATCGCGACCATCGCGAGCCCGAAGATCAACTCCGGGATATGCGGGATCAGCGGCGGCTTTTCGCCCTCGGCCGCGATGACGATCACGGCCGGTGTTGCAGATGCGGTCAGCACGGATACTCCTTAGCCCTGGACCTTGGTGTGGTGGTGGGCCGGGCTCAGAGGAAGAAGAGCACCAGACCGAAGATCGCGAGCGCCTCGGCGAGCGCGAAGCCGAGGATGGCGATCGGCTGGAGAAGCCCACGGGCCTCGGGCTGGCGGGCGACACCGTTGATGTAGGCGGCGAAGATCAGACCCACGGCGATGGCCGGGCCGATGGTGGCGAGACCGTAGCCGACCAGGGAAAGGTTGCCAGTCACGATGATTCCTCTTTCGTGTTTCAGTGATCCGTCGCGACTTGTGCCGCGAGGAAGTGCAATGGGTTAAAGAAGATATGAAGTTATGTGGTGGTGCAGTTCAGGTGACCAACGATCAGTGATCGTCAGCCAGGGCGCCAGCGATGTAGCTCGCAGCTAGCAGGGTGAAGACGTAGGCCTGGAGGAACTGGATCAGCGCCTCGAAGACGAACATGACGGCCGACATCAAGAAGCCAGGGATCGCGAGGAGCTTCATCGCCCCAGAGGCATCGAGAAGGAACCACGACGACGCGCCGACGAAGAGCAGGATCAGCATGTGCCCGGCAAACATATTGCCGAAGAGTCGCAGCGCGAGGGTGAGCGGCCGGGTGATGAAGTAGGTGATGAACTCGAGCGGGAAGATGAGCGGCTTGATCCAGCCGGGCAGGCCATCGGGGATCATGTGGGCGAAGTAGCCGCCGAGGCCCATCTTCTTGATGCCGACCCAGTGGTAGACCACGTAAACGACCAGCGTGGCGGCGATCGGGAAGCCGATCTTGCCGTAGGTCGGGTTCATCACCGGCGGGAGGATGCCGAAGAGGTTGTTGACGTAGATCAGCGTGAAGAGGGTGAAGAGCAGCGGCACGAACTTCATGAAGTCCTTGGTGCCGATCATGTCCCGTGCCACGCCGTTGCGAGTGAGGTTGTAGAACCCCTCGACCATCCACTGGCCCTTGCTCGGGACGACCTGAGCGCCCTTCGTCAGGGCCACCAGCACGACGGAGATGAGGATGACCGACACGCCACCCCACACCATCTGCTCGGTGACCTGCCAGCCTTCGGGCCCAAACAGGGGGAGCCAGAAGTCGTTGGGGGTCGGGATGTGCGGGCCATCCGCCGCTGGTGCCGACAGCATGCTCGTCGCGGCGAGCGCAGTCAGGGTCACGTGTTCTCCTCGTTTCGTGGCGTGACGTCCGAGGGCGTCGGCGTCGCGCCGCGCTCACTGGGGGTCACTGTCGTACCGTACCGGAGCCAGATGCTGTAGAGCGAAAGACCCATGCCGAGCAGGATTCCCACCACGACCAGACCTGTGATATTGAGCCACCGGTCGAGGGCGTAGCCGATCCCACCAAAGAGGGCCGGGCCGGTGATGAGGTGCGCCAGGACGGTCGCCCCCATCGAGTCAGATTGAGCAGTAAGGCTCGGGCCGTCGCTCTCGGTCGCCCAGCGGTGGGCGTCCTTCGCGCGGCCAGGAGCCTTGGTCACGAGGCGCGGCTGCTCCCCCTTCGGGCTGCGGCGGCCGATCATGCCGCACCGCCCTGCGGGTAGATCTCGTGTCGCGCGCGCAGATAGCCGGTGATTTGGCCGACCTGGAGCGCCACCGTTTGCACGATCGCGGCGAAGGCAAGCGCGCGCCCATCGACCCAAGACTGCTCGCGCAGGACCATGATGGCGGCGACCAGCAGGATGAGCTGACCGAGGTAGACGACAAAGGCGCCGGCCATGGTCAGACCCGCGTGACCCGAAATCACGGCGCGCATGGCAAGCAGTCCGAGCAGGATGACGCCGAAGGCCAGCAGGGCACCGCTGAGGGCCGATAGTCCCCCGGTCTCGCCGCGCATCACCCAACCTGCGGTGGTGAGAAGCAGCAGGCCCACCATCCCGGCGATCAGGACTCCACGCGTCATGGCAACCATGGGGCTGCGGCGTGGCGACGGCGTCACAAAAGTCCTTAGGGGCGGGCGCGAAGGGGATGGCGCGCGGGAGTTCGAGGCCCGGTTCGGGCGCTTGTGAAAGTTATCACAAGCGCTTCGGGCGGCTCAAACTAGAGCACCCGATTGCCCGCATCGTCGTAGGTCTTGGGGCGGCGCCCTTCGGCCGAAAACCGGGGAAGCCACGCGGTGAGGGCGGCCGAGACGATCAGCATCACGACCAGGGTTGCCCCGGCCGCGCGAGCGTCGAGGAAGATGAAGTTCACCGATCCCATCGCGATGACGAAGGCCCAGAGCCAAAGCAGCAGCACGGCCCGCCGGTGCCCATGGCCGATCTGGAGCATCCGGTGGTGCAAATGCCCCGCATCCGCCTCGAAGGGGCTCTGGCCGCGCGCGGTGCGCCGCACGACGGCCCAGACGATGTCGACCAGCGGGAGCAGCATGATCGACACCGGCACCGCGAGCGGCAGCAGGGTCGCCGCCACCGGGTTGGCACTGATCTCCTGGGGGTTGATCGCCCCGGTCGTCGAGATCGTCGCGGCGGCGAGCAGCAACCCGAGAAGGAGTGCTCCGCTATCGCCCATGAAGAGCCGCGCGGGATAGAAGTTGTGCGGCAAGAACCCCAAGCAGCACCCGAGCAGCGCGGCCGAGATGAAGGTCGCCGAGGAGAACACATTGGGCGGGTTGTAACTCGCCGAGATCAGATACGAGTAGACGAAGAAGGCTCCCCCGGCGATCGCCACCACCCCAGCGGCGAGACCGTCCAGGCCGTCGATGAAGTTCACCGCGTTGATCGAGACCAGGACGACGAGGACGGTGATCCCGACGAGCACCGGCGCCGGCAGCACAGTCACGACGCCGAGCGGTAGCGAAAACAACTGGACGCCGGCAAAGGCCATCACCGAGGCGGCGACGAGTTGGCCGGCCAGTTTTGTCAGCGGATCGAGATCGCGGATGTCATCGATCGCTCCGACCAGGCACACGATCGCCGCCCCGCCGAGCACGCCCCAGAGCTCGCTCGTTAAGAAGACCTGCTTCAAAAAGGGCAGGCGACTCGCGAGCAGGGTCGCGGCGGCAAACCCGACGAAGATCGCCACTCCCCCAAGGCGCGGGATCGGAACGGCATGGACGTCCCGCTCTCGCACAGCGGTGTAGGCCCCGGTCCGCACCGCGATCGTGCGCATCAGGGGGACCGCTAGGTACGTCGTCACGAGGGCGACGAGGAAGACGAAGATGTACTCGCGCACCCTACTTCGCGCCTTCTCCCGTCGCCTGCGCCCGCCGGATCAGCGGGGGTAGGCGGGGAACTCGGTGACCAGTTCGCTGACCTGGGCGCGCACCGCGCGGCTCACCTCGTGGTCGGGGTCGGCGTCGCCCTTCGTCACCGCGGTGTGGATGAGCTCGGCGATGATCTCCATCTGCGCGACACCCATCCCCTGCGTCGTGACGCACGGGGTCCCGACGCGCACACCCGAGGCGATGTTGGGGCTCTGCGGGTCGAAGGGGATGGCGTTTTTGTTCAGCACAATCCCCGCCGCGTCGGCGCGGGCCTCGGCATCGGCGCCGGTCACCTCGACACCTTGGAGGTCGAGAAGGGAGAGATGGGTGTCGGTCCCGCCGGTCGTCGGGCGGATCCCCCGCTCCGCCAGCGCCGCGGCGAGTGCCTGAGAGTTCTCGATGACCGCGCGGGTGTACTCCTGGTACTGCGGGGTCGCGCACTCCAAGAAGTTCACCGCCTTCGCGGCGATCGTGTGCATCTGCGGGCCGCCTTGCATCATCGGGAAAATCGCCCGGTCGAGCGCCTTCGCGTGCTCCTCGGTGCAGACGAGCGCGCCCGAACGCGGGCCACGCAGGACCTTGTGCGTCGTGAAGGTGACGACATCGGCGTAGGGCACCGGGCTCGGGATCGCCTTGCCCGCCACGAGGCCGATGAAGTGGGCGGCGTCGACCCAGAAGATCGCGCCGACCTCATCGGCGATGGCCCGGAAGCGCTCGAAGTCGATCAGGCGCGGGATCGCCGACCCGCCGGCGCAGATGACCTTCGGGCGGTGCTCACGGGCGAGTTGCTCGACCTGGTCGTAGTCGATGTCCTCGGTCTCTTGGTTGACCCCGTAGTGGACGGCGTTAAACCACTTGCCGGAGAAGGACATCTTCGTGCCGTGGGTGAGGTGCCCACCGTGCGGCAGGCTCATCGCGAGAATCGTCTCCCCGGGCTTCATGAACGCGCCATAGACGGCCTGGTTCGCGCTCGCGCCCGAGTGCGCCTGGACGTTGGCGTGATCGGCGTCGAAGAGGGCCTTGCAGCGCTCGATGGCGATGTTTTCGGCCTTGTCGACCTCCGCGCAGCCCCCGTAGTAGCGGCGGCCCGGGTACCCCTCGGCGTACTTGTTCGACAGGGTCGAACCGAGCGCCGTCAAGACCTCGGGCGAGGAGAGGTTTTCGCTCGCGATCAGCTGGAGCCCGCTGCGGATGCGCTCCAGCTCGGAGACCAGGACGCCCGCAATGTCCGGGTCGAAGGCCTTGAGCGCGCCGTAGTCGGAGCCGTAAAAGGTGTCGTCGGTCATCGCGGAGCCTTCCGTCATCAGGTGAGCAGGTTCGGTGTCGTTGGTTGAGTCGAGGGTGCCAGAGTCATCGGCGTCTACGGGGTCGTCGGTGAGGTCGAGATCATCACCCTCGCCGAGCGCGCTCGCGCGCTGGAGGATCTCCTCGAAGTCGGGGTCATCGACCCCGCCCGCCCGCAGGACCTCGGGGACGTCTCCGGTGCAATCGACGATCGTCGACGGCTCTCCCCCTTCGCGGGGACCGCCATCGAGGTAGACCGAGACGGCCGCTCCCAGCTGGGTCGCGGCCTCCAAGACGGTCCGGGCCGGCGGCTCACCCGTGGCATTAGCGCTGGTCACGGCCATCGGACCGACATCGCGCAGCACCGCCAGGGCGATCTCGTCGTCGGGCATCCGGAGCGCGACCGTGCCGGCCGTCTCGCCGAGATCCCAGTGCAGCGAGGGCTGGGCCTTGAAGATCAAGGTGAGCGGACCGGGCCAGTAGCGCTCGATCAGGTCGCGGGCCCACGGCGGCACATCGATCGCGAGACCATCGACGGTGCGGGCTTCCGGGACGAGGACCGGGGGTGGCATATCGCGGCCGCGTCCCTTGGCATCGAGGACGGCGGCGACCGCCTCGGGAGAGAACGCATCGCACCCGATCCCGTAGACGGTGTCGGTCGGGATCACCACGACCTCACCCGCGCGCACGGCATCAACGGTCCGCTCGATGCTCGCCTCACGGCTGCTCTCGCTCGTGGCATCGACTACGGGACTCATGGGGGCCACCTTATGACCCCGCGCGGAGCTCACGCCCCACGCATCGCCACAACGGTCCGCGGGCGGCCACTGAAGTCCGCGTGGTCGCGCACCTGCGTCCACTGACCGGTGCGGCGCAGGGCCTCGGGAAGGCTCTCTCCTTGGGAGTCGGCGTGCTCCATCACCAGGGTTCCGCCGGGGCGGAGCAAGGTGGCGGCGGTCGCGGCGACGGCCCGCGGAATCGCGAGGCCATCGGCACTCCCGCCGAAGAGGGCGACCTCAGGGTCGTGGTCGCGGACCTCTGGATCCAGCGGGACCATGGCGGTCGGGATGTAGGGCGGGTTGCTCACGACGACATCGACCCGACCGATGAGATCGCCGAGGACGGCGCTCGGATCTGCGGTGGCGTCGCCCTCGATGACGGTGACCGACAGACCCGTCTGCTCGACATTGCGGCGAGCCCACGCCAACGCCAGCTCGCTCATCTCGACAGCGATGACCTCGGCGCCTGGCACCTCATCGGCGACGGCGAGCGCGAGCGCGCCCGATCCAGTGCAGAGGTCGACAACGAGCGGCGCGTCGTCGCGCATCGCGGCCTCGATCGCGAGCTCGGCCGCCTGCTCGGTCTCGGGGCGGGGGATGAAGACGCCCGGGCCGACCTCGAGGTCGAGCCGGCGGAAGGGTGCGCGTCCGGTGAGATGCTGCAGTGGCACCCGGTGCGCACGCTCGGCGACGAGGTCGGAGAACTCCTGCGGGAGATCGCCGCCGAGGATCATCCGGCGGTCGACCTCGCCGCGATCGACACCAAGGACATGAGCGGCGAGGGCCAGCGCGTCGGCCCGCGGCGAGGGAACGCCGGCGGCGGCGAGCGTCTCGGCCGCCTCCGCGACGGCCAGGCGTAGGGACGGACTCACGCGTCATCCCCGAGGGCCGCGAGGCGCGCGGCTTCGTCGGCCTCGACCGCGGAGTCGATGATCGCGTCGAGGTCGCCGTTGAGGACGGCGTCGAGGCGGTGCGCCTTGTACCCCGTGCGGTGGTCGCTGATCCGGTTTTCCGGGAAGTTGTAGGTGCGGATCCGCTCGGACCGGTCCACGGTGCGCACCTGGCTACGCCGCGCGTCGGCGGCTTCGGCAGCCGCCTCGTCCATCGCCATCTGGTGCAGGCGGGCGCGCAGGACGCGTAGCGCGGATTCCTTGTTTTGCAGTTGCGACTTTTCGTTCTGGCAGGACACGACGACGCCGGTGGGCAGGTGGGTGATCCGCACCGCGGAGTCGGTCGTGTTGACGCTCTGCCCACCCGGGCCGGACGAACGGTAGACGTCGATCTTGAGGTCGTTCATGTCGAGCTCGACCTCGCCGACCTCTTCGACCTCGGGCATGACCCAGACGCCAGCAGCGCTCGTGTGGATCCGGCCTTGGCTTTCGGTCACGGGGACCCGCTGGACGCGGTGGACGCCCCCTTCGTACTTCAGCCGGGCCCACGGCGCCTGTCCCGGCTCCGGGGTGCCCTTGGGGGCAATAGCGACGCGCACGTCCTTGTAGCCGCCGAGATCGGACTCGGTCGAGTCGAGGATCTGCGTGCGCCATCCGCGCTGTTCGGCGTGGCGCAGGTACATCCGGATGAGGTCGCCAGCGAAGAGGGCCGACTCCTCTCCCCCTTCGCCGGCCTTGACCTCGAGGATCACGCCCCGGTCGTCGTCCGGGTCGCGCGGGATGAGCAGGCGACGCAGACGATCCTCGGCCGCGGTCACCGCCTCCCGGAGGGCAGGGATCTCCTCGGCGAAGGCGTCATCTTCGGCGGCGAGTTCTCCGGCGGCCTGAAGATCATCGCGGGCGGTCTCCCACTGCTGGTAGGCCAGCACGACCGGCGTCAGCTCGGCGTAGCGCTTGTTGACGCGCCGCAGCACGTCGGGGTCACCAACGACCGCCGGGTCGGCCAACTGGCGCTCCAGCGCCGCGTGCTCGTCGACCAGCGGTCGGGCCGAGTCCAGCATGGTGGGTTCCCTTCGAAAAAACGGTCAGTGCGGGAGAACAGCGATGCGCCGGTGACCCCCACGTGGAGGGTCACCGGCGCATCAACGGTGTTAAGCCTTCTTGGCGTAGCGCTTCTGGAAGCGGGCCACGCGACCGCCGGTGTCAAGGAGCTTCTGCTTGCCGGTGTAGAAGGGGTGGCAGTTGCTGCAGACCTCGGCGTGGATCACGCCATTCGGCGCGGTGCTGCGGGTCACGAAGGTGTTGCCACAGGTGCAGGTGACCGTGGTCTCTTCGTACTTCGGGTGAATGTCCTTCTTCAAGGCGTGCTCCTAAAGATTTTTTCGATCCGGGTCGACCTGCCCCTGGTCGTTGTCTCCACCCCCTTTAGAAGGGCGCGGGAGGGGCAGTGCGGGCTCGGTGCCGCCGTCGTGAACCGGGCCAACCATCAAGTGTGCCAGAACCCGAAGCCCACCGCCCAATCCGGCAGGTCGCGGCTCTGACCTACGGCTCAACGCCCATCCCCCGACGCGCATTCCCGCCGCGCCCGCGCGATCATTACCGCGGTGTCCGGCATGATGGCGAGCATGCCCCTGCGCCCCCGCCGCCGTGACCACGACGCCGACGAGGGTCGGCCCGGGCCCATCGAAGGCTCGGTCATCCGACCCGCGCGCGCCCACGACATCGCGACGATCATCGCCCTTCGTGCCCTGCTCTTCGAGGCCATGGGGACCGCGCCGGCCACCATCAGCGACAACGCCTGGCAGCAGCAAGCAGCGCGGTGGTTCCAACTGCACTTAAGCGATGAACGCACCTGCATCATGGTCGCCGAGGCCCATCATGTGGTCGTGTCGTGCGCGATGGGCCAGGTCATCGATCGGTGCCCCTCACCCACCGACGACACCGGGGTCGGCGGGTTGATGTCCAATATCGCGACCTTCCCGGGACACCGGCGGATGGGCTTTTCGGAAGCATGCGTCGAGGCAGTAATGGACTGGTTCTCGACCGCGACCGACGTGGAAACCATCTCCCTTCTCGCCACCCCCCAAGGACAGGGGATCTACGAGCGGTTCGGGTTCGAGGAGCACAGTTTCCCCGAGATGCGCGCGGCCGTCCCCCGCCCCACCCCCGAGAGCGACCTCGACTGATCTTCCCTCCTCAGCCGAGGGGCCACGATGTGCGAAGGGGGCGAGCCGACCGGCTCGCCCCCTTCGTGGGTTCTCGTCCCGAACGCGACTAGTCGTCGTCCTCGTCGAGCTTGATGCTCGAGGTCTGCTGGACCTGCATGAGGAACTCGTAGTTCGTCTTGGTCTTGCGCAGGCGATCGATCAGCAACTCCACACCCTGCTGGGTGTCGAGAGCCGCGAGGACCCGGCGGAGCTTCCACATGATCTTCAGTTCCTCCGGCGCGAGCAGGATCTCCTCGCGACGGGTGCCGGACGCGTTGACGTCGACGGCCGGGAAGATACGGCGGTTCGCAAGGCCCCGGTCGAGCTTGAGCTCCATGTTGCCGGTGCCCTTGAACTCTTCGAAGATGACCTCATCCATCCGCGAGCCGGTCTCGACCAGCGCAGTCGCGAGGATGGTGAGCGAGCCACCGTTTTCGATGTTGCGCGCCGCGCCGAAGAACTTCTTCGGCGGGTAGAGCGCCGCCGAGTCGACACCACCGGAGAGGATGCGCCCGCTCGCCGGGGCGGCGAGGTTGTAGGCGCGCCCGAGCTTGGTGATCGAGTCGAGCAGGACAACGACGTCCAGACCCATCTCGACAAGACGCTTGGCCCGCTCAATGGCGAGTTCGGCGACCGTCGTGTGGTCATCGGCCGGCCGGTCGAAGGTGGAGGCGATGACCTCGCCCTTCACCGCGCGCTGCATGTCGGTGACCTCTTCGGGCCGCTCGTCGACAAGGACGACCATGAGGTGGCACTCGGGGTTGTTGGTGGTGACGGCATTGGCGATGGCCTGCATGACCATCGTCTTACCGGCCTTGGCGGGCGCGACGATCAGGCCACGCTGGCCCTTACCGATCGGGGCGACAAGATCGATCATCCGGGTGGTGAGCACACCGGAATCGGTCTCGAGGCGCAGGCGCTCCTGCGGGTAGAGCGGGGTGAGTTTGCCGAACTCGACGCGCTTCTTGGCGTCCTCCGGCGTCATGCCGTTGACGGTGTCGAGCTTGACCAGCGGGTTGTACTTCTGCCGGTTGCCCTTGCCACCGACGGTCTGCTGCTCGTCGCCCTCGCGGGTCGCCTTGACCTGACCGGTCACCGCGTCGCCCTTGCGCAGGCCGTTACGACGGACCATGCCGAGGGGGACGTACACGTCGTTCGGCCCGGCGAGGTAGCCGGTGGTGCGCACGAAGGCGTAGTTGTCGAGGACATCGAGGATGCCGGCGACGGGGACGAGCACGTCGCCCTCGTTGACCTGCGGCTCGACCTCGTCAAAGCCCTGGCCGCCGCGACGCTTGTCGCGGTTGCGGCCCCGGTTGCGTCCGCGACGGCGGCGGCCGGAGCCGTCATCGTCATCGCGCTGCTGCTGACCCCGGTTGCCCTGCTGGCCACCTTGATTGCCCTGTTGGTTCTGGTTGCCCTGCTGGCCGCCTTGGTTGCCCTGCTGGCCACCCTGGGACTCGCGCTGACCTCGCTCGCGGCGCTCCTGGCGACCCTCGGACTCGTCGCGTCCTTCGGACGCGGCATCGTCGCCGCCGCGCTCCTCACGCTCCGGGCGACTGCGACGCTCGCGTCGGGGCTGCTCGCCCTGAGCCTCGCTGGCGGAGCGGTCGCGCTTCGGCTGGTCGTTCTTGGCCTCGGGGCGCTCCCCCTTCGGCTCGCTCGCCGGGACGGTCGTCGGCTCGCCCTTGTCGACCTTCTCGGCCTTGGCGTCGGTGGACGCGGCGCGGCGCGGGCGCTGCGAGGGGCCGCTTTCGCCGGACTGCTGGGCACGGATGGCGGCGACGAGGTCGCTCTTGCGCATCTTGGTCGTCCCCGTAATGCCCATGCTCGACGCCAGAGACTGGAGCTGGGCGAGGCGCATCGCGCTGAGAGCCCCGGAACGGCGGGGGGCTTGTGCTCCCGCGTCGGGGGCGGCGACGTCGCCAGTGATGGTGTCGGTCACGAAGGATCCTTCCCCTCGTCAAATGTCCTGCCACATCAGGGGCAGGCTCGGATTGCGCCCGCAAGTACTCGCGAGCCTTGAAGAATTCACCACGTCTCGGCAGCGGCGCTCAGCGCGCTGGCCATGACATGGGGTGAAGATGCTCCGCCACCAGCGACCACGTGGAACCGGGGTGCCGGGCTACTAGGAGCACCTTCAATGTACCACTCAGATGGGCGCGACGCCGCGCGTCGGCACGCCAGGGGTCAGGGTTTTCCAATGCGAAGGGGTGAGCCCGGCCACTCGCGCCGCGCCGTCCTCGTCGGCGACGAGCACCACCACCGACGGCCCGGCACCCGAAATCGTCGCCGCGAGACCAGCCCCGCGGAGCCGGTCCACCAGAGCCATCGAGTCCGGGTATGCCGGGCGACGCGCCTCCTGGTGAAGCACATCGACCGTTCCGGCCATCAACAGGGCCGGGTCGGTCGTCAGGGCATGGATCAACAGGGCTCCGCGCGCCGTGCTCGCTGCGGCGGTCGCGAGCGGTACCGCCCCGGGAAGGACGCTGCGCGCCTTTTCGGTGCTGAGTTGACCGTCCGGCACACACACGACCACGGTGATCGCCTCGTGCAACCGGAGCGCCACCGTCTCGGTCACCGGCAGCTCACCATCGACCGGCGTCATCACCGACAGCGTCGCGCCGCCGAAGACACTCGCGGACGCGTTGTCGGGATGTCCTTCGAGAGCGCTGGCGAGGCGGTTGGTGACCGCGAGGTCGGGCGTACCGGTCCCCCCTTCGGCCCGGGCGGCGAGCAACTGAGCGGCGTAGATCCCGGTGACGATCGCCGTCGCGGAGGAGCCGAGCCCCCGCCCGTGCGGAACGCCGTTGCGGCACACGAGGTGCAGACCCGAAGGGGGCGTGATGTCGAGGTGCCCGAAGGCGGTGAGCATCGAGCGATAGACAAGGTGCCGAGCGTCGCGCGGCACCTTGTCGGCAGCCTCGCCCTCGACCTCGATGACGAGCCCCGGCTCCTCGGTGACGGTCACCCGGCATTCGTCCCACAGTCCGAGCGCGAGCCCGACCGAGTCGAAGCCCGGCCCGAGATTCGCGCTCGACGCCGGGGTCCGCACCGCTGCCGAGGTGCCCGGGGCCAGCCTCACTGGAGCCCGAGCTCGCTCGCCGCCGCGTAGGCCTCGGCGGAGATCTTGACCGGCTCGATATCGCTCCCATCGGCGCCGCGCAGCGCCCACTGCGGATCCTTTAGCCCATGCCCGGTCACGGTGCAGACGATCGTCGCGCCCTCGGGCACACCGCCCGCCTCGTGGACCTGCAGCAGACCAGCGACACTCGCCGCGCTCGCCGGCTCGACGAAGATCCCTTCCTCGGCCGACAGGATCCGGTGGGCCGCCAGGATCTGCGCGTCGCTCACGGCCTCGATCCGACCTCCGGAGTCATCCCGAGCGGTCTCGGCCTGCTGCCACGAGGCGGGATTGCCGATCCGGATGGCGGTCGCGATGGTCTCCGGGTCGTCGATCGGGTGCCCGGCGACGATCGGCGCGGAGCCCGCAGCCTGGAAGCCCCACATCTGGGGAGTCTTGGTCGCGACAGCGGGAAGGGGGCCGCCTGTCCCCTCGGTCTCGGTGGCGTACTCGCGATACCCGCGCCAGTAGGCGGTGATATTGCCGGCATTGCCGACCGGCAGGCAGTGGATATCGGGCGCATCTCCGAGCGCATCGACGATTTCGAAGGAGGCGGTCTTCTGGCCCTCGATCCGCGCCGGGTTGACGGAGTTGACCAGCTCGACCGGGTAGGACTCGGCGAGCTTGCGGGCCACCTCCAGGCAGGCATCGAAGTTGCCGTCGACCTGGAGCAGGGTCGCCCCATGAGCGATCGCCTGGGAGAGCTTGCCCATCGCGATCTTGCCCTCGGGCACGAGGACGGCGCAGGTCATCCCGGCCTTGGTCGCGTAGGCAGCGGCGGACGCAGAGGTGTTGCCGGTGCTCGCGCAGATCACCGCCTTGGCCCCCTTCTGCGCGGCCACCGAGATCGCCGTGGTCATCCCGCGGTCCTTGAAGGAGCCGGTGGGGTTGAGCCCCTCGTACTTGATCCAGACTTGCGCCCCGACCATCGCGGAGAGGCGCTCGGCCTGGATGAGCGGCGTGCCCCCTTCGTTCAAGGTGACCACGGGCGCGCCAGCGAGAGTCGGGAGGCGCTCGGCGTACTCGCGGATGACACCGCGCCACTGGTGAGCCATTAGTGCTGTCCTTCCACGCGCATCACGGAGACGACCTCGTGCACCGTGGGCAGGTCGCCCAGGGCATCGACGGTCGTCGCTAGCGCGGCATCGGGGGCGGTGTGTGTGACGATGATGAGGTAGGCGCGTGGGGCCGCATCGAGGTCGTCCTCGTCGCGAACCACCTGCTGGCGCACCGTCTCGATCGACACGTCGTTCGCCGAGAAGACCTGGGCCACCTGGGCGAGCACGCCTGGACGATCGGCGACGTCGAGGCTGATGTGGTACCGGGTGCGTGCCTCGCCCATCGGCAGGACGGGCAGGTCCGCGTAGGCGCTCTCCCCCGGGCCCGGCGCACCCGCCACGCGATTGCGGGCGACCGCCACGATGTCGCCGAGCACGGCGCTCGCGGTGGGATCGCCGCCCGCGCCTTGGCCATAGAACATCAACCGTCCCGCCGCGTCGGCCTCGACGAAGACCGCGTTGAAGGCCTCACGAACCGAGGCGAGCGGGTGGCTGAGCGGGATCATCGCGGGGTGGACCCGGACGGACACCCCTTCGATGCCGTCCTCGCCGGTCATCCGCTCGCAGATCGCGAGGAGTTTGACCGTGCAGCCCATGTCCTTGGCCGCGGCGATATCGCGAGCGCTCACCTCGGTGATGCCCTCGCGGTGGACCTCGGCGCCACTGACGCGAGTGTGGAAGGCGAGGGATGACAAGATCGCGGCCTTCGCGGCGGCGTCGAAGCCCTCCACATCGGCCGTGGGGTCAGCCTCGGCGTAACCCAGTTGCTGGGCCCGCTCGACGGTCTCGACGAATCCGGCTCCGGTGGAGTCCATCGCGTCGAGGACAAAATTGGTGGTGCCGTTGACGATGCCGATCACCCGGTGCACCTGGTCGCCGGCGAGGGACTCCCGGATCGGGCGCAGGATCGGGATCGCGCCGGCCACGGCGGCTTCGTAGTAGAGATCGACTCCCGCCTCGCCGGCGGCGGCGTACAGCTCCGGCCCGGACTCAGCGAGCAGGGCCTTGTTGGCCGAGACGACGCTCGCACCGTGCTCCATCGCGCGCAGGATCAACTCGCGCGCCGGGTCGATGCCACCGATCAATTCGACGACGATGTCGGCTCGCGTCACGAGATCTTCGGCATCGGCGGTGAGCAACGCCGGGTCGAGCCCGAGGTCGCCGCGGTCTCGGTCCAGGCGGCGCACGGCGACGCCGACGAGTTCGAGCGGGCGACCGATGCGTTGGGCCAGGTCTGCGGCATCGGCGGTGAGCTTGCGGGCCACGGCGCTGCCCACGACGCCGCAGCCGAGGAGGGCGACGCGAAGGGGGGGCAGGCTTGCCCGGTCGTTGTCCATGGTGGTGCTTACCTCTTCTTCGTTACTGCTCGGCGGAGTCGAGATCATCGACGTCGAGAGCCAGGATGTCGTCTATCGTCTCGCGCCGGACAATGACCCGCGCACGCCCGTCGCGCACGGCGACCACCGGTGGGCGCGGCGTGTGGTTGTACTGGCTGGCGAGGCTGCGGCAGTAGGCACCGGTACCGGGGACGGCGATGAGGTCCCCCGGCGAGACGTCGGCGGGCAAGTACTCGTCCATCACGACGATGTCACCGCTCTCGCAATGCCGCCCGACGACCCGCACGAGGCGGGGCGCGGCGTGCGAGGTGCGGCTCGCGAGGGTGCAGGAGTAGTCGGCCCCGTAGAGCGCGGTGCGCACGTTATCGCTCATCCCGCCATCAACCGAGACGTAGGTGCGGACGTTGCCATGCCCCACTTCAACCGACTTGACGGTGCCCACTTCGTAGAGGGTGAAGGTGGACGGACCGACGATCGCGCGCCCCGGCTCGATGCTGATCCGCGGCACCGTGACCCCCTTCGCCGCGAGCGGAGCAAACTCGCGCTCGATCAGCGCGGCCATCGCGGCGCCGAGGTCGGCAGGGGTCATCGGGGTGTGCTCGGAGGTGTAGGCGATGCCATAGCCGCCGCCGAGGTCGAGTTCGGGCAGGTGCAGTCCGTACGCCTCGGCGACCTGCGCGTGGAGCCCGATCAGGCGGCGGGCCGCGATCTCGAAGCCGGCGATGTCGAAGATCTGGCTCCCGATGTGGCTGTGCAGGCCAAGGAGGTTCAGCGCCGATCCGTGGGCGAGGATGCGGTCGATCGCCCCGCGGGCCTGGCCGGTCTGGAGGCTGAAGCCAAACTTCTGGTCCTCGTGCGCGGTGGCGATGAACTCATGAGTGTGCGCCTCGACACCGACGGTCACGCGGACCATCACCGGGGCGACGACGCCGAGCTCCCGAGCGATCGCGGCCACCCGTTCGATCTCGTCGAGAGAATCGACGACGATCCGGCCCACCCCGTACTCGAGAGCCTGGCGGATCTCGGCGACGCTCTTGTTGTTGCCGTGCAGGGCGATTCGTTCCGCCGGGAAGCCCACGCGCTTCGCCACGGCGAGCTCGCCGCCGCTGCACGTGTCGAGCCCGAGGCCCTCGTCCATGACCCAGCGAGCGACGGCCGAGCAGAGGAAGGCCTTGCCGGCGTAAAAGACCTCCGCACCCCCGAGCCGCTCGAAGGGGGCGGTGAAGTCGTCGGCGAAGGCCCGCGCTCGCGCCCGGAAATCCGCTTCGTCGACGACATAGGCAGCCGTGCCGAACTCACGGGCGAGGTGGCTCACCGGCAGACCCGCGACGGTGAGCTCGCCCCCTTCGGCGAGGTCCTGCCGACCGACCGACCTCGGCCACAGTTGCGGCAGCAACTCCATGACATCGCTCGGGTAGGGCAACCAGCCGGGGGCCGCCCCATATCCGTCGGCGTGGAGCGTGCCCGCCTCGTGGGCGCGCATATTGGTGGCCATGTCGCGTCCTTACATGCGCTCCGGCGCGCTGACGCCGAGCAGGTCGAGTCCGTTCGCGAGGACCTGACGGGTCGCGTCGTTGAGCCACAACCGGGTGCGGTGCAGGTCGGTCACCTCTTCATCGCGAAGGGGGCGCACGCGGCAGGTGTCGTACCACTTGTGGAAGCGGCCGGCGAGGTCCTCGAGATAGCGGGCGATCCGGTGCGGCTCACGCAGCGCGGCGGCCTGCGCCACGACGCGGGGGTAGTCGCCGAGGATGGCGAGCAATGCCGCTTCGGTGGGGTGAGCGAGCAGGCCCGGGTCGAAGCCGTCCTCGCGGCGTACGCCGTCTTCGGCGGCGAGCCGGGCCACGTTGGCCGTGCGCGCGTGGGCGTACTGGACGTAGAAGACCGGGTTGTCGTTGGACTGCTTGCGCAGCTCTTCACCGTCCAGCGAGAGCGGGCTGTCGGCGGGATAGCGCGCGAGGGTGTAGCGCACCGCGTCGCTGCCGATCCACTCGATCAGGTCGTTGAGCTCAATGATGTTGCCGGCGCGCTTGGAGAGCTTGGCACCGCCGACGGAGACGAGTTGCCCGATCCGGACCTCGATGTTGACCTCGGGGTCGTCGCCCGCACAGGCCGCGATCGCCTTCAACCGGGCGATATAGCCGTGGTGGTCGGCGCCGAGCAGGTAGATCTTCTCGGTGAAGCCGCGGTCCTTCTTCGACAGGTAGTAGGCGGCATCGGCCGCGAAGTAGGTCGGCTCGCCGTTCGCGCGGATGAGCACGCGGTCCTTGTCGTCCCCGAAATCGGTCGTGCGCAGCCAGACGGCGCCGTCCCGGTCGTCGATGTGCCCCTGTTCGCGCAACCGCTCGACGGCCTGCTCGACCGCACCCCCGTCATGCAGGGTGGCCTCGGAAAACCAGACGTCGAAGTGGACCCCGAAGCGCTCGAGGGTGTTCTGAATCTCCTTCAGCTGGGCGGCATAGGCGAGGTCGCGAACGACACGCAGCTGATCGCCTTCGGGCAGATCGAGCAGGTCCGGGCGCTCCGCCTGCACCTGCGCGGCCAACTCCTGGATATAGGCGCCGGGGTATCCCCCTTCCGGCGTGGGCTCCCCCTTCACCGCGGCCAGGACGGACGCGGCGAAGACGTCCATCTGCGTCCCCGCGTCGTTGATGTAGTACTCGGCCGTGACGTCGGCGCCGGCCGCGGCGAGGCAGCGGCGCATCGAGTCGCCGAGCGCAGCCCACCGGGTGTGGCCAATGTGAAGGGGGCCCGTCGGGTTCGCCGAGATGAACTCGAGGTTGATCGTGTGCCCGGCCTCGGAGGTCCCGCGGCCGTACTCCTCGCCGGCGTCCACGATCGTGCGAGCCAGTTCACCGGCACTCGCGGCGTCGAGCGTAATGTTGATGAACCCGGGCCCGGCGACCTCGGCGGCAGCGACCCCCTCGGTCGCGGCCAGCCGCCCGGCGACCAAGACCGCGAGATCGCGCGGGCGCATCCCGGCGGGCTTGGCGAGTTGCATCGCGATATTGGAGGTCCAGTCGCCGTGGCCCTGCTGCTTGGGTCGCTCGACGCGGATCTCTGCGGGGATGGGCGCGTCGAATTCGCCAGCGGTGGTGGCGTCGGTCAGCGCAGCGCGGATCGCGTCGGAAAGTTCTTCGGGGGTCACGGGAGGCCAGTCTAGGTGCGCTCGCGAGAAGCGCCGTGCGCCGTTCGATTCTTAGGACGCGAACGCGCGGTGCTAACCTGCACCGGCGCCCTTCGACAAGGGCGCAATGCCTCCGTAGCTCAGGGGATAGAGCACTGGTTTCCGGTACCAGGGGCCGCAGGTTCGAATCCTGCCGGGGGCACTCGACAAAATTCGCGATCTCGCGAGCGAGTCCCCTTCGTCGCGGGAAACTCCGGACATCTCCTGAACTTCCACGAGAATCCCGGAACTTCCCGAGACGCCCACCAAGGAACCGCGCCCGGTGCCCGTCACCGCGCCCGACGCCCCCTTCCCCGCCCCAAGGCCTTTACCGCGCCCGAAGCGAGCGAGTCCCCTTCGTCGCGGGAAACTCCGGACATCTCCTGACCTTCCACGAGAATCCCGGAACTTCCCGAGACGCCCACCCAGGATCCGCGCCCGGTGCCCGTCACCGCGCCCGACGCCCCCTTCCCCGCCCCAAGGCCTTTACCGCGCCCGAAGCGAGCGAGTCCCCTTCGTCGCGGGAAACTCCGGACATCTCCTGAACTTCCACGAGAATCCCGGAACTTCCCGAGACGCCCACCAAGGATCCGCGCCCGGTGCCCGTCACCGCGCCCGACGCCCCCTTCCCCGCCCCAAGGCCTTTACCGCGCCCGAAGCGGGCGGGTGCCTATTCGTCGCGGGAAACTCCGGACATCTCCTGAACTTCCACGAGAATCCTGGAACTTCCCGAGACGCTTGGATGAGAAGGGGGTTCTCCTCCCCTTCTCATCTTCGTCTCATCTGGGACCGCCACGGTGGTCACCATGCGACGTCTTGCCCTGACCCTGACCGTGCCCTTTGCGATCGTGCTCACCGCGTGCGGCTCCTCAAGCGAACCCGCCGAGACCGTGACCGTCACCTCCCCGGCGGCGACCCCAACCTCCGGGAGCACCGAGCCCTCGCCGACCAGCGAAGACTCCCCCGACTCGACCAGCACCGACGACGCAAGCCCCCCGGCCACCTCTTCGCCCACGCAAGGCTGTCAGCGCGAGGGCGGCAATATCACCGTGCCCGATGGGGCGACCTGTCGCCTCACCGATGAGGACATCGCCGGCAATATCACCGTCGGTCAGGGAGCCACCTTGACCGCGAAGGACATCGACGTCGATGGCAATGTCGTCGGGCGCGGGCACGCGGCGGTCACCATCACCGATAGCGACATCGACGGGAACGTCCAGTTGAAGGGCGGGAAGAAGGCGACCATCCGGGACACCGACATCGACGGCACCCTCCAGGCCGACAACGCCCGAGGCGCCCAGGTCTTCCGCGATAACGACATCGACGGCAACCTCACCTGCACCGGCAACAAGCCGGCTCCGACCGGCGGCAACAACGATGTCGACGGTTCCAAGCGCGGCCAGTGCGCCCGCCTCTAAGGCCCGCGCGGTAGGTCATGATGGGGCGGTGACCCCGCCCGATCGGCCGCCCGAATCTCCCGACACGATGCGTGCCCGGATCAATCACTGGGCGCTCGGCACCGTGATGGCGATCGGCGCGGTCGTGCTGCTCCTCAAACCGGGCGGCATCATCACCAAGGCGATCGCCCTGGTCCTCGCCGGAGGGGCCGTCGCGGTCTTTGCCCGCCGAAACCGCACCGATTCCACCGTGATCGTCGTCGTCCTGATCGCGATCGCGGCCTTCTTCGCGATCGCCCTGCTGACGGGCAACACCCACTGGGTGACCGATCGCTACCCCTCGAACCGCTGACGGCCGAAGGGGGACCCGCGCTGGCCCCCGCACTCAGCGCTGGGTGGAGTCGCTCACCTCTCCGACGAGTTCTTCGATGACGTCTTCGAGGAAGACCACGCCGATCACGAGGCCCTGATCATCGATCACTCGCGCCACGTGGGCCCCGGTCTGCTGCATCGTGGCGAGGACCTCTTCGACCTCGTCGTCGCGTCGGACGGTCGCGAGGCGCCGGATCCTCTTCGTGGGCACCGGCTCATCGCGCTCGTCCTCATCGGCGTAAAGCACGTCCTTGAGGTGCAGGTATCCGCGCAGTTCATCCGAGCCGTCGCGCACCGGGTAGCGGGAGAAGCCGTGCTTGGCGACGAGGCGCTCGATCTCGGCGGGGGTCGCCCCTTCGCCGACCGTCACCAACTCCCCGAGCGGGATCCCGACATCACCGGCGTTCTTGTCCGAAAACTCCAGCGCGGCACCGATCCGCCCGTATTGGTCGGTTTCGAAGAGCCCTTCCCGGTGGGACTCCTCCACGATGTGCTGGACCTCTTCGACGGTGAACGCGGAGGCCAACTCATCCTTCGGGTCGATCCCCATCCCTCGCACGAAGGCCTTAGAGACCCAATCCATCACCGCGATGATCGGGCGCGCCGCCTTGGAAATGAAGACGAGCGGCGGCACGAGGACGAGTGCGGCCCGCTCGGGACTCGAGATCGAGATGTTCTTTGGGACCATCTCGCCCACGACGACGTGGAGGTAGACGACGATCAGGATCGCGACCACGAGAGAGACGACATCAACGAGCGCATCGGGCACACCGATGGTCGCCGCGACCGGAGCGAGTGCGTGATGAAGGGCGGCCTCCGAAATCGCACCGAGCAGGACCGAGCAGATCGTGATCCCGAGCTGGCAGGTGGCGAGCAGGATGCCCGTGTGCGTCAGCGCCTCAACCGAGATCTGCGCGCGCCGGTTCCCTTCGGCCGCGAGAGGTTCCAACTGAGAGCGGCGCGAGGCCATCGCAGCGAACTCGGCGCCCACGAAGAAGGCATTGCCAAGGAGCAGCCCGATCGTGATCAGGATGACCGTGAGGCTCATGCGTTGCCCCCTTCATCCGCTTCACCATCGGGCTCGGCGATCGGGATGAAACGCAGGCGGTCCACGCGCAGGCCATCCATATCGACCACCCGGATCCGCCAGTGGTCCAGATCCACCTCATCGCCGACGGCCGGGACGCGGCCGAGGCGCGCCATCACGAAGCCCGCGACGGTTTCATAGGCCGGGCCCTCGGGCACCTGCGCGCCGAACGTGTGCTCCACCTCATCGGGACGCCACAGACCCGGTACGGTCCACGACCCGTCGGAGAGGCGACGCCCGGTGGTCTCGCCCCGATCGTGCTCATCGCTGACATCCCCGACGATCTCTTCGACAAGATCCTCCAAGGTCACCACGCCCGAGGTCCCGCCGTACTCATCGACGACGATCGCGAGCTGCAGGCCCGAGTCGCGCAATTGGATCAGAAGGGGGTCAAGGCGCAGCGTCTCCGGCACGAGCACCGGATCGGTCATGAGCGCGGACACCGGGACATCGGCGCGCCGGTCGTGGGGCACGGCGATCGCCTTCTTCACGTGGACGATCCCGTCGACGTCGTCCCAGTCCTCGCTGATTACGGGGAAGCGCGAGTGTCCGGTGGCGCGGGCCAGACGCACCAGGTCCTCGGCGCTCTCGGTGCGCTCAATCGGCGTCGAGCGCGACCGCGGAGTCATCACATCGGCGGCCGTCTGCTCGCCGAAACCGAGCGAGCGCTGGACGAGCCGAGCGGTCCCGACATCGAGCGTGCCAGCCTCGACTGAGCTGCGGACCAGCGAGGCGAGCTCCTGTGGGCTGCGCGCGACGGACAACTCCTCTTGCGGCTCGACGCCGAAACGATGCAGCACCCAGTTCGCTGAGCCGTTCAGGATCACGATGAGCGGCTTGAAGAGGACGCCGATGACGCGCATCGGCGTGGAGACGACCTTCGCGGTTCCGAGCGGCTCGGAGACGGCAATCGTCTTCGGGACGAGTTCGCCGAGGATCATCGAAAAGACCGTGGCGATCACCATCGCGAGGACGCTCGCGAGATTCCCGGCGGCGCGTGGACCGAGCCCGAGGGACTCCAGCCCGGGCTGGATCAGCGCGCCGATCGACGGGTTCGCGATGAAACCGAGGATCAAGGTCGTGAGCGTGATCCCGATCTGACAGGCCGAGAGCAGGGTCGAGAGCCGCCGAAGGGAGCCAAGCACCGGCTTGGCGCGGCCGTCCCCGGCGTCGACGGCCCGCTGGACGGTCGGCCGATCCAGCGCGACTAGGGAGAACTCGGCGGCCACGAAGAGGGCGGTGCCCAGGGTGAGGACGACACCGAGGGCGAGAAGTAACCAGGCTGTGGTCATGGTGTGACAGAGTTTAGGGGCGCGATGCGGGCTCGGTCTCCCCCGACCGACTGATCGCCTGCTCCGCCCCCTTCCTCGATCTCCTCCTCGCGTCGGATGACGGCGCCGTGCGGGGGTGCGCAGGATGGGACCTATGACGATCACGACCACCGACCGCGAAGGGATCTCGCGATGAGCGACTCCGGCGCACGCATCGAAGTGCGCAATCTGACCAAGAAATTTGGGGGCTTCACGGCCGTCGACGACCTCAGCTTTGTCGTCGAGCCGGGCCGGATCACCGGCTTCCTCGGCCCGAACGGCGCGGGGAAGACGACCACCTTGCGGATGCTGCTCGACCTGATCAGCGCGACCTCGGGGACTGCGACCATCGACGGGCAGGACTACCGCGATATCGCCGACCCCACCGGGACCGTCGGTGCCGCACTAGAGGCGACAAACTTCCACCCCGGCCGTAGCGGTCGCGACCACCTGCGGGTGATCGCCGCCGCAGCAGGCATCCCGGACTCGCGCGTCGATGAACTCCTCGAGCTCACCGGGATCCCCGCCGCTGCGCGGAAGCGCGCCGGGCAGTATTCGATGGGTATGCGCCAGCGCCTCGCCTTGGCCGCCGCACTGCTCGGCGACCCGCGCGTTCTGATCTTGGACGAGCCGGCCAATGGCCTTGACCCCGAAGGGATTCGCTGGCTCAGAGGGTTCCTGCGTCATCTCGCCGAACAGGGCAAGACCATCCTCGTCTCGAGCCATCTCTTGCAGGAGATCGAGCACACCGTCGACGACGTCGTGATCATCGCCAATGGCCGGCTGGTGAGCTCCGGAACCGTCGCCGAGCTCCGCGGCACCCCGAAAGCCATCGTGCGGACCTCGGATAACGACGCGCTGATTGGCGCCCTGCAGGTCGCCGCCGTCTCGTCCGCGGAGCAAGCCGACGGCACGCTGCTCGTCGAAACCGACGACCTGCGCCTGATCGGCGACGTCGCGCTGCGTGCGGGCCTGCCGATCTGGCAGCTCGAGTCCCGGCAGGCCGATCTTGAGAGCCTCTTCTTCGCACTCACCGAGGGCACGAACCGCAACCTGGGCCTCGAAGGGAGTGCCGCATGATCCCCGCCGTGACATCGGAACTGCGCAAGTTCTTCACCACTCGCCTGTGGTGGGGAATGGCCATCGCGATCTTCCTCGCGGCCGCCCTCTTCTCCTTCCTCTTCGCGATCGTCTACACCTTGGATTCGACCGGTGACCCGCAAATGGGTGCCATGTACGGCGACGCAACGAGAGTGGCGAACTCGGTCTACTCCGCGGGCCTCAGCATCGGATACTCGCTCCTGCTCACCATCGGAGTGATGCAGATCGGGTCGGAGTACCGGCACAAGACGATCACCAGCACGTTCCTGTCGACCCCACGCCGCGGTAAGGCCATGCTCGCTAAGGTCGTCGCGCTGATGGTGATCGGCGTCATCTACGGTGTGATCAGCCTCGCCGGGTCGGTATCGGTGGGCGCGATCACCCTGGTGGCGCGAGGTCAAGAGGCCTTCCCGAGCCCCGAGATCGCCCGGACCCTCGCCCTTAGCCTGCTGGTGTTGGGCCTCTGGGCGCTCATCGGTCTCGGACTCGGCATCCTGATCCCGAACCAGGTCGCCGCTTTGATCATCGGGATGGGCGTGGTGTGGATCATCGAGCCGCTCGCCAGTTTCGCCCTCGGGTTCTGGGAGTTCGGCCGCGAGTACATCGCCCCGTACCTGCCGGGCCAGGCAACCAACTCGATCGTTCAGGGTGTGACAACTGCTCCAGACCAGGTCCAGCTTCAGTGGTGGGTCGCGGCCCTGACGCTTGCCGGCTGGGCGGCCCTGCTGAGCGGGATCGGCATCCTTCGCGCCACGCGTCAGGACGTCTCCTAACGAGCGCGGTGCGGCCCCGGCCCCCGACGGGATCACCCCGTGGGGCCGGGGCCGTTTGCTGCCCGCAACCCCCCGCTCACCATCTCGGGAGGGACGGGCCGTCCCGACCGAAAGCGAGTCAGGCTAGGCTGGCCCGGTGTGTTTCGTAACACTGACGAAACACGATTCGAACGCAAAGTCGAAAGAGGCGTATGCCCCGTGCCTGACCAGCCCGCCGGCTCCAACCCCATGACGGACTTCGGTCCCAACGAGTGGCTTGTGGACGAGCTGTACGAGCAGTACCAAGAGGACAAGAACAACGTCGACCCGGCGTGGTGGGAGTTCTTCGAGTCCTACTCCCCCGAGGGCGCTGGGGAGGGCGCGTCGGGCGCCAACGACTCGCCCAAGGCTCCCGCGTCGGGACAGGCCGCCGCGCAGCCGAAGAAGGCCGAACCGGCGAAGGCCGAGCCCAAGAAGGCCGAGTCGGCGAAGTCCGCGAGCACGCCCGAGCCGAAGAAGCCGCAGACCGAAAAGCCCAAGGCCGAGGAGAAGACCGAGGCCAAGCGCCAGGCTCCCGCGCCGGCCCCGAAGAAGGAGCCTGCAGCCAAGGCGTCCGCCAAGGACGAGAAGAAGGGCGAGGCCTCGAGCGAGGGCTCGGAGAAGGACAAGGCCGAGGACACCCTCACCCCCCTTCGCGGCGCCGCCGCCCGGGTCGTCGCCAACATGGAGTCCTCGCTGGAGGTCCCGACCGCTACGTCGGTGCGCGCGATCCCCGCCAAGCTGCTGATCGACAACCGGATCGTGATCAACAACCACCTGCGGCGCGCCCGCGGTGGCAAGGTCTCCTTCACTCACATCATCGGCTACGCGCTCGTGAAGGCCCTGCGCTCGATGCCCGAGATGAATGTCGGCTTCACGACCAATGACAAGGGCAAGCCGGTCCTCGTCGACCCGGCCCACGTCAACCTGGGGATCGCGATCGACCTCGTCAAGGACGACGGCTCGCGCCAGCTCGTCGTGCCGTCGGTCAAGGCGGCCGAGGAAATGGAGTTCACCGACTTCTGGGCGGCCTATGAGGTCATCGTGAAGAAGGCGCGCACCAACAAGCTGGAGGTCGCCGACTTCCAGGGCACCACGATGAGCCTGACGAACCCCGGTGGGATCGGGACGGTGCACTCCATCCCGCGCCTGATGAAGGGGCAGGGCGCCATCATCGGCGTCGGCGCGCTCGAATACCCGGCCGAGTGGCAGGGCGCGAGCAACGAGATCCTGAACCGCAACGCGGTCTCGAAGATCCTCACCCTGACGAGCACCTACGACCACCGGATCATCCAGGGCGCCCAGTCCGGGGAGTTCCTCCGCGTCGTCCACCAGCTGTTGCTCGGGGCCGAGGGCTTCTACGACGAGATCTTCGCGAGCCTGCGGATCCCCTACGAGCCGGTGCGCTGGGTCCAGGACATCTCCGCGACCCACGACGACGACATCAACAAGGTCGCCCGCGTCCAGGAGTTGATCCACGCCTACCGTGTGCGTGGCCACCTGATGGCCGACATCGACCCGCTCGAGTACAAGCAGCGGCGCCACGCCGACCTGGACATCACCCGCCACGGCCTTACCCTGTGGGACCTCGACCGCCACTTCGCGACCGGCGGCTTCGGCGGCGAGGCCTTCTTGAAGTTGCGCCAGATCCTCGGGATCCTGCGCGACTCCTACTGCCGCACGGTCGGCATCGAATACATGCACATCCAAGACCCCGAGCAGCGGGCCTGGATGCAAGAGCGGGTCGAGGTCGGCTACGCCAAGCCCTCGCCGGATGAGCAGTTGCGAATCCTGCGCCGCCTCAACGCCGCCGAGGCCTTCGAGACCTTCTTGCAGACCAAGTTCGTCGGGCAGAAGCGCTTCTCCCTCGAAGGGGGCGAGTCGGCGATCGCGATCCTCGACCGCATCCTGAGCCGCGCCGCGCACGACGAGATGGACGAGGTCTGCATCGGCATGCCTCACCGTGGGCGGCTCAACGTGCTCGCGAACATCGCGGGGAAGTCCTACGGGCAGATCTTCCGCGAGTTCGAAGGGGAGCTCGATCCCCGCTCGGTGCAGGGGTCCGGTGACGTCAAGTACCACCTCGGGACCGAGGGCACCTTCACCGGCGAAGACGGCGCGCAGACCAAGGTCTACCTCGCCGCGAACCCGAGCCACCTCGAGGCCGTCAACCCGGTCCTGGAAGGCATCACCCGCGCCAAGCAGGATCGCTTGAACCACGCCGGCGAGGACTTTCCGGTCCTGCCGATCCTGATCCACGGCGACGCGGCCTTCGCGGGCCAGGGCGTCGTGGCCGAGACCCTGCAGCAGAGCCAGTTGCGCGGGTACCGCACCGGCGGGACCGTCCACCTCATCATCAACAACCAGGTCGGCTTCACGACCGCACCGTCGAGTTCGCGCTCGTCGGTGTACTCGACCGATGTCGCCCGGATGATCCAGGCGCCGATCTTCCACGTCAATGGCGATGACCCCGAGGCGTGCGTGCGCGTTGCGGAGTTGGCCTACGAGTTCCGCCAGGCCTTCCACAAGGACGTCGTCATCGACATGGTCTGCTACCGGCGCCGTGGCCACAACGAGGGTGATGACCCCTCGATGACCCAGCCGCTCATGTACAAGCTGATCGAGGGCAAGCGCAGCGTCCGCAAGCTCTACACCGAGTCCCTCATCGGACGCGGTGACATCAGTTCCGACGAGGCGAGCGCCGCCCTTCGCGACTACCAGTCCCAGCTGGAGCGGGTCTTCGTCGAGACGAAGGAGGCCCTGAAGGAGTCCGCTCACGACGACTCGCAGGCCCGCGGCGTCCAAGGCCTAGAGCTCCCCGGCTCGCAGACGGCCGACCAGACCGACAAGTCGGCCGAAGACACGGCGATCAGCGAGAGCATGCTGCACCACATCGCCGACGCGTTCACCAACCCACCCGAGGGCTTCACGATCCACCCGAAGCTCAAGCAGGCGATGGAAAAGCGCACCGAAAGCCTCTACAAGGGCGGGATCGACTGGGCGACCGGCGAACTCGTCGCCTTCGGATCGCTGCTCATGGATGGCACTCCGGTCCGCCTCGCCGGTCAGGACAGCCGCCGCGGCACCTTCGTGCAGCGCCACGCCGTCCTGATCGACAAGAACAGCGCCGAAGAGTGGACCCCGCTGCTCTACCTCGGGCAGGGGCAGGCCCGCTTCTGGGTGTACGACTCGCTCCTGTCGGAGTACGCCGCCATGGGCTTCGAGTACGGCTACTCCGTCGAGCGCCCCGACGCGCTCGTCCTGTGGGAAGCGCAGTTCGGTGACTTCTGGAACGGCGCTGCCACCATCGTCGACGAGTTCATCTCGTCGTCGGAGCAGAAGTGGGGCCAGAACTCCTCGGTCGTCTTGCTCCTCCCCCACGGGTACGAGGGTCAGGGTCCGGACCACAGCTCGGCCCGCATCGAGCGTTTCCTCTCGGGCTGCGCGCAGGACAACATGACCGTCGCCTTCCCGTCGACGCCGGCCAGCTACTTCCACCTGCTGCGTCGCCAGGCCTATGCCCGTCCGCGTCGCCCGCTCATCGTCTTCACCCCGAAGTCGATGCTGCGCCTGAAGGCGGCCGCGAGCGCGCCGGAGGACTTCACCGAGGGCACCTTCCGCCCGGTCCTGCCGGACCGCAACGGCCCGAAGGACGACGTCACCCGCGTGCTCATCGCCTCCGGCAAGGTGGTCTACGACCTCGAAGCGGAGCGCAAGAAGCGCGGCGACGAGCAGACGGCGATCTTGCGCCTGGAGCGCTACTACCCGGTCGCCGGTGCCGAACTCGCGGCCGAGCTGAAGCACTACCCGGGCGCGGAGATCGTCATCGTCCAGGAGGAGCCGTCCAATATGGGTGCCTGGCCCTTCCTCGCGATGAACCTGCCTGCGGCGTTGGCCGAAGCGGGCGAGACCCGCCCCCTTCACGTCGTCGCTCGCCCCGCGAGCGCCGCCCCATCGGCGGGGACGTCAAAGAAGCACCAGGCGGAGCAGGCGGCGCTGATGGCGGCGGCCTTCGACCGGTAAGCGATGTATTTCACCGACCGCGGGATCGAGGAGTTGGCGAGCCGGCGCGGCGACGAAGAGGTCACCTTGGAGTGGCTCTCCGAGCAGTTGCGCACCTTTGTCGATGTCCACCCGGAGTTCGAAACACCGATCGAACGGCTCGCGTCCTGGTTGGCGCGGCTCGACGATGATGAGCTCGACGACGAGTAGCGTGGGCGAAGACGAACCCACGTCACCCGAGGGAGCAGGAGGGTCACCACCCGTGAGCGGTGCGCCGACGATTGACGCAGCCGGCAACGAGTTCACCCCGAGCGCATCGTTCGCGGTGGACCGCACCGGCGAGCGCACGATCTCCCTGGTGTACATCGGGGACTCGATCGTCGCGGGCGTCGGCGATCCTCGGGCCCAGGGGTGGGTCGGCCGCGTGGCCGGACGGACCTCATCGTCGGAGGCGAGCATCCAGCACTACAACCTCGGCGTCGCTGGGGAGACCTCCGGTGAGGTCGCCGAGCGCTGGCAGGTCGAGGCTCCTCTGCGCTGGAAGGGGGCGAGCGAGCGACGACTCGTCGTCTCGGTCGGCCGCAACGACATCGTGGTCGGTCTCTCTCTCGCCCGCCACCGGCTCAACCTCGCGAACATCCTCGACGAGGCCTCCAGCCAGGGCGTGTCGACCTTCGTCGTCGGCCCGGCCCCGTCGGGCGATCCCGAGATCGACCCCATCCTCGCGGGCTTCTCCGAGGCGCAACGCGATGTGTGCGCGCGTCGCGGGGTCCCCTTCGTCGATTGCTTCACGCCGCTTGCAGGACATGAGCAATGGGAGGCCGATGTCGCAGCGAGCAGCGACGGGTCGCACCCCGGGCAGGCGGGCTACGGCCTCATCGCCTGGCTCGTCCTGCACCACGGCTGGTCGGAGTGGCTTCAGCTCGGGTGACGGCGAGCTCTAGATGTCGTAGAGCTCCTGGTCGGTGATCGTCGCTCCCAGCCAGGCCATCCCCGCGCCGACGGTCGCGCCGCTCCCTTCATCGATCAGGATGAACGACCCAGTGGTCCGATTGTCGGTGTAGCGGTCCACGACCAGCGGATGCGTGGTCTTCAAGCGCACGATTCCGACATCGTTTAGGCCCAGGGAGTTTGCGGCGACATCGCGCGAGAGGGTGTTGACGTCGAGCCGGTGATCGATATCGGTCACCATGGCGCGCGCGACCCGCGTCGTGTGCTTGATCGCGAGTTTGGTGCGAGCGCGAAGGGGCTGCTCGGCCATCCAGCAAATGGTCGCGGTGAGCTCCTTGACGGGGTCGGGCGCAGCGTCGATCCGGGTGATGGTGTCCCCGCGAGAGACGTCAACATCGTCGACGAGCCGGATCGTCACGGACTGGCCCTCGATCGCTTCGCCGAGGCTCTGGTCAAACAGGTCGATCGCCGCGACGCGCGAGCGCACCCCTGAGGGCAACGCCACGACCTCGTCACCCACCCGGAAGACTCCTCCAGCGACCCGGCCGGCGTAGCCGCGGTAGTCGTGGAAGCCCTCCGACTTCGGCCGGATGACGTACTGCACGGGGAATCGCGCCGGGGCGTCCTCGTCATGCGCAGCCACCTCGACGGTCTCCAGGTGTTCGAGCAGCGCGGGTCCGGTGTACCAGGACATCCGTTCGGAGCGCTCGACGACGTTGTCGCCGGGGAGGGCTGCGATCGGGATGGCGACCGGATCGGTGATGTGCAGATCGGCGCTAAAGCGCATGAAGTCGTCTTGGATCTGCTCGAAGACCTCCTGCGAGTAGTCCACCAGGTCCATCTTGTTGACCGCGAGGACGACCCGTGGGACGCGCAGCATCGAGAGCAGCACGGCGTGCCGACGGGACTGCTCAGCGAGTCCATGGCGGGCGTCGACGAGCACCAGACCGAGGTCGGCGGTCGAGGCGCCGGTCACCATATTGCGCGTGTACTGCACGTGACCGGGGGTGTCGGCGATGATGAAGCTGCGTCGCGGGGTCGCGAAATAGCGGTAGGCGACATCGATCGTGATCCCCTGCTCACGCTCGCTGCGCAGGCCATCGGTGAGCAGTGCGAGGTCGGTGTAGTCGTAGCCCTTCGATACCGAGGTGCGCTCCACGGCTTCGAGTTGGTCGGCGAAGATCGCCTTGGAGTCGAGCAGCAGTCGGCCGATAAGGGTCGACTTGCCATCATCGACCGATCCGGCGGTCGCGAGACGTAGCAAGTCCATTTAGAAGTAGCCCTCCTTCTTACGGTCCTCCATGGCGGCCTCGGAGAAGCGGTCATCGCCTCGGGTCGCCCCGCGCTCGGTCAGGGTCGCGGCAGCAATCTCCTCGATCACCTCTTCGGCCGTGCTCGCCTCGGACTCGACGCACCCGGTGAGGGTGAGGTCTCCGACGGTGCGAAAACGCACGGTCCGCTCGCTCACCTCTTCTCCGGCCCGAAGGGGGTTGTGTGGAGACTCCGAGAGGAGCATCCCGTTCCGCTCGAAGACGCGGCGACGGTGGGCGTAGTAGATGGAGGGAATCTCGATCCCCTCGCGGGCGAGATAGTGCCAGATGTTGAGCTCGGTCCAATTGGACAGCGGGAAGATCCGCAAGTGTTCGCCGGGGTGGATCCGTCCGTTGTAGAGCGACCACAACTCCGGCCGCTGGTTCTTGGGATCCCACTGGCCGAAGTCGTCGCGGTGCGAGTAGACCCGCTCCTTGGCGCGCGCCTTCTCCTCATCGCGGCGGCCCCCGCCAAAGGCTGCGGTCCAGCCGTTTTCTTCGATCGCGTGGAGCAGCGTCCCGATCTGGAGGCGGTTACGGCTGGTGTGGCCGTCGTCGGTCACGATCCCGTCGGCGATCGCCTGCTCCACCGAGGCGATGTGAAGGTTCAGGCCCAAGCTCTCGACATAGTGATCCCGGGTCGCGAGGACCTCGGGGAAGTCATAGCCGGTATCGACCTGCAAGACGGGGAAGGGGATTCGCGCCGGGTAGAACGCCTTGGCCGCGAGGCGCAGCATGACGATCGAGTCCTTGCCGCCCGAAAACATCAGCACCGGACGCTCGAGCTCGGCGGCGACCTCACGGAAGATGTGGATCGACTCGGCCTCGAGGGCGTCGAGGTGACTGAGGGAAGGGCGCGCCGGGGCAGGGCGCGTCCGGGAATCGACCAGAGCGGTCATCGAGCATCCTTAGGGGACGGCGAAGCGAACCCCCGAAGCATAACTGATCGTTATGCTTTCCATAAATGAAGGGGTGGCTCTAGATCGCGTGGGCCTGCACCGCAGCGGCAACCGCCTCGGCCACGCCGGGCTGGAAGACCGGCGGCACGATCAGATCGGCACGCGGCTCCTCCACCAGGTCGGCGATCGCCCAGGCGGCGGCGAGCTTCATCTCTTCACTGATCTGGACGCCGCCGGCATCGAGCGCCCCGCGGAAGATTCCCGGGAAGGCCAGCACGTTGTTGATCTGGTTCGGGAAGTCGCTCCGGCCGGTCGCGACCACCGAGGCGTACTTGTGCGCAATCTGCGGGTGCACCTCGGGGTTGGGGTTCGCGAGGGCAAAGATCACGGGGCCGGGAGCCATCGCGGCGATTTGCTCCTCGGGGACCGTCCCGCCGGAGACTCCGACGTAGACATCGGCTCCGACGAGCGCGTCGCCGAGCGTGCCGGTGAGGCCATTGGGGTTGGTCGTCTCGGCGAGACGCTGCTTGTGCGCGACGAGGTCGGCCCGGTGCATCCCGATGACGCCGCGTGAGTCACAGACCACGATGTCCTGGACCCCGGCGAGTTGCAGCAACTGAGTCACGGCAACCCCGGCGGCACCTGCCCCGCCGACGACGACCTTCAGCGAAGCCATCTGGCGATCGATCACCCGGCAGGCGTTGATCAGCCCGGCGAGGGCGACGATCGCGGTGCCGTGCTGGTCATCGTGGAAGACGGGGATCTCGAGCCGCTCGCGGAGCCGGCGCTCGATATCGAAGCAGCGCGGCGCCGAGATGTCCTCGAGATTGATCCCGCCATAGGACGGAGCGAGTCGGGCGATCGTCTCGACGAGTTCGTCGATGGTGCCCGACTCCAGGCACACCGGGATCGCATCGACACCGGCGAAGTGCTTGAAGAGGACCGCCTTGCCCTCCATGACCGGCATCGCGGCGAGCGGGCCGATATCGCCGAGCCCAAGGACCGCGGTGCCGTCGGTGATCACGGCGACGGTGTTATGCCGGGCGGTGAAGCGCCGCGACAGGCTTGGGTCCTCCGCGATCGCGAGGCACACATCGGCGACCCCCGGGGTGTACAGCAAGGACAGGTCGGCCGCGTCGTTAAGTGGCTTGGTCGCCTGTACCTCGACCTTGCCCCCTTCGTGAGCCACGAACGCCGGAGCGCTCAGGTCGAAGGTGGTCTCGGACTTGGGCACAAACACTGAACTTCGAACCTCACGTTTGAGTTGCGTTGGGACGACACCGGCGTCCAAGCGCGGGGACGATCAACGGGACGACGCAAACCGGGTGGGGCGTGAAGCGTCTGCAGCGGACGGCGGTGGGCCGGGGATCATCTTCCCATACCCTTCCTTCGTGAACCGACCGGACCCGCGAGCGCTCTTCGGCTCGATCACGCGCCTTCGGGTGGTGCGGGTGCGCGGCCGCTCGATGGAGCCCACCCTGCGCGATGGTGACCTCATGCTCGCGCTCTGGGGCGCTCCCGTACGGCGCGGCGATCTCGTGGTCGTCGACCTTCCGCCCGATGCCGACGGCGTGCGGCGCCCCTTGGCCCTGAAACGCCATGGCGGACCTGACCCCGCGCGCCCGGACGATCCGACCTGGATCTGGCTGGAGCGAGACAATCCGCGCGAAGGGGTCGACTCCTGGCAGGTGGGCCCCCTTCCCCGAACATCCGTGCAGGCCAGGGCCTTATTGCGACTGCCTCGCATCAGGTTGAGAGGGGTTCTCTTGCGCCGATTTCGGGGTTAGTTTTTGTGGCAGTACGCCCCATCAGCACCACAAAAAAAGGAAGGCACGCCAACATGCGTCTTCGCGACATGTTCCGCCCCATCGAGGTCAGCGCTCACTGCGACCTCCCCTGTGGCGTCTATGACCCCGCCCAGGCCCGGATCGAAGCCGAGTCGGTCCGCGCGATCATTGCCAAGGCCCTGGATTCCGACGATGCGGACTTCCGCACCCGCGCGATCTTGATCAAGGAGCAGCGCAGCCAGCTCGTCAAGGAGCACCTCTGGGTGCTGTGGACGGACTACTTCAAGCCGCCGCACTTCGAGAAGTACCCGGAGCTGCACACCCTGATCAACGAGGCCACCAAGCTCGCCGGCGCGAGCGGCACCAAGGGCACCCTCGACCTGGACAAGGCCGACGAGCTGCTCGCCAAGATCGACGAGGTCGCTCGCATCTTCGCCGAGACGAAGCAGGCCTCTTAAGCCTCATGTGAGATGATCGACGTCGGTCTTTATCACCTGACTGACCCGATCGACGACGAGGAGCCTCATATGAGCAAGCGCGCCCGCAAGCGTCGCAGCCGCAAGAGCAAGGCCGCGAACCACGGCCGCAAGCCCAACGCCTGATCACCGGCAAGCGGTCCACGACAAGAGCCGAAGCACCCCTTGAAGGGGGCTTCGGCTCTTGTCATGTGCGGCGCCGGAAGGGGCTAACCCGGGTAGCCCTGCGGGTTGGCTGATTGCCAGCGCCAGGTATCGGCGCACATCTGCTCGATCGTGCGCTCGGCGCGCCAGCCCAGTTCGGTCTCGGCTCGCGTCGCATCGGCGTAGGTGACCGCGAGGTCCTCTGGCCGACGCGCGACGATCTCGTACGGCACCGGGCGCCCGCTGGCGTCGGCAAAGGCCTCCACCACCTGCAGGACCGAGGTCCCCTCTCCGGTCCCGAGATTCCACGCGCGCACCGCGACCTCAGGGTGCTCCCCGAGGTACTCCAGGGCCCGTACGTGCCCGTCGGCGAGGTCCATCACGTGGATGTAGTCGCGCACCGCGGTGCCGTCCGGGGTCGGGTAGTCGCCGCCGAAGACCGACAGCCGCTCGCGCCGACCGACCGCCACCTGAGCGATGAAGGGCATGAGGTTGTTGGGGATCCCCTGCGGGTCCTCGCCGATCGTCCCGGACTCATGGGCCCCCACCGGATTGAAGTAGCGCAGCAGCGCCACCTGCAGGCCCGGGGTTGCCGCGGCGATGTCGGTCAGGATCTGCTCCTGCATGACCTTGGTCCACCCATAGGGATTGGTGGCCGAGGTCGGAAGGTCTTCGGTGAAGGGGGCCGTCGCGGACTCCCCGTAGACCGTCGCCGACGAACTAAAGACCAGGCGGTGGACGCCATGGCGCGCCATCGCCCGCACCAAGGCGAAGGTGGAGCCGAGGTTGTTGTCGTAGTAGTCCAACGGACGCTCGCTCGACTCCCCCACGGCCTTCAGCCCCGCGAAGTGGATGACGGCATCGATCGCCTCGTCGGCGAAGAGACGCTCGGTCTTGTCGGCATCGCGCAGGTCGAAGGCGTGGAGGGGAATGGACGCCCCGGTGAGCGCCTCCAGGCGAGCGAGCACCGTCGGCTTGGCGTTACTGAAGTTGTCGACGATCACGACCTCGTGACCCGAGGCGATCAACGCAACGACCGTGTGGGATCCGATATACCCGGCACCACCGGAGACAAGGACTCGCATGGTCCCCAACCCTAGGGCGCGGCGCTCAGTCCTCGATGCGGTACTGCGTTTGCTCGCGGTAGACGACCTGGTCGCCGTCGGACGAAACGGTCCGTACCGACGTGAACGACGACAGGATCGTCGCCCGCAACCGATCGGGGGCGGTCTCCTGGTTGCAGGACCTCTTGATCAGAGCCTTCATCGCGAGGTCAAGATCGTGCTGGGCCAGACAGGGCCCGCAATTGGCGAGGTGAAGGGCGACGCGCGCCGTCTCATCGGGGGTCATCTCCCCGTCGAGATATTCAAAGATCCGGTGCAGGGTCTCGGAGCAGTCGGCGGTCTCGGCGTGGTCGTGGCTCATGCCTTCTCCCCCTTCTCCGTGGTCATCCCTCGCTCGGCCGCGTACTCCGTCAGCGCCTCGCGCAGCAACCGGCGTCCGCGGTGCAGGCGAGACATCACGGTGCCGATCGGGGTGCCCATGATCTCGGCGATCTCCTTGTAGGCAAAACCCTCGACATCGGCGAGATAGACCGCCATCCGGAAGTCCTCGGGCAGCGCCTGCAGCGCCCGCTTGACCTCGGTGTCCGGCATCCGATCGAGCGCCTCAACCTCGGCCGAGCGCAACCCCTTCGAGGTGTGCGATTCCGCGCGGTGGAGCTGGTAGTCCTCCACCTCGGCGCTGTCGGCCTGCTTCGGCTCACGCTGCTTCTTGCGGTAGCTATTGATGTAGCTGTTGGTGAGGATCCGGTACATCCAGGCACGCAGGTTGGTGCCCGGCTTGTACTGGTGGAAGGCCGCGTACGCCTTGGCGAAGGTCTCTTGGACGAGATCCTCGGCGTCGGTTGGGTTGCGCGTGGTGCGCAGCGCGGCCGAGTACAGCTGGTCCAGCAGCGGCATCGCTTCGCGTTCGAAACGCGCGCGACGCTCCTCTTCGGTCTCGGCCGTGACGTCGACCGTGGCGTCGGCGGCGGCCTGCTCTTCGGCGGTTGGCGTATCAGTCATCGCGCTCCAGCCTAGCGGCGTGGCGGCGCGGTCGCCGGTGTGCAGCACGAGCACGGGCGCTCCTTAAACGGGTGCGGCAGTGGGTTCTCGCTGCACATAACACCCGAAAGGGTCGCCTTCATTCCTACGCCGAGCGGGGGCGGCGGTACCTCGTGGCGCGAGCGCGGGCCTTGAGGCCCTTGATCCCCTTGGTCAGCAGGATCTTCGCGGCCTGGGGCGGCGTGGTCTCGTTGGGGATCGAGAGGCGCACGATCTGCTTCCACGCCGAGAAGACCTGCTTCGGCAGCGGCCCGGAGACATACCGCAGCCCGTACCGCTCGCAGATCTCTTGGATCCGCGGCGCGATCTTCGCGTAGTGGTTGCTCGGCATGTCGGGGAAGAGGTGATGCTCGATCTGGAAGGAGAGGTTGCCGGTCATGATGTGCATCAGCTTGCTGCCGCTGATATTGCCGGACCCGATCATTTGGCGCAGGTACCACTCGCCGCGGGTCTCGCCCTCGATCGAATCGCGGGTGAAGGTCTCGACCCCTTCGGGGAAGTGGCCGCACATGATGACCGAGTGCGTCCAGTAGTTCCGCAGGATGTTCGCGGTGACATTCGCGCCGAGGGTGGCGAGGGCATTGGGGCCGGAGAGCAAGGGAAAGAGCACGTAGTCCTTCAGCGCCTGCTTCTTGATCTTGGCAACTACGGCGGCCGCGTCGGCCTGCCACGCGGGGTTCGTCTTGCGGGTCTTCCAGTTCTTGCCGAGCTCGAGGTCGTAGGCGGCGATGCCGTACTCGAAGAAGGTGGCATTGAGGAAGTTCAGCGCGGGCTGAGCGAGGTAGATCGGGTACCACTTCTGGGCCTCGTCGACCCGCATGATCCCGTAGCCGAGGTCGTTGTCCTTGCCGACGACGTTGGTATAGGTGTGGTGGATCTCGTTGTGGCTGTGCTTCCACTGCGCGGCCGGCGTCGCGGTATCCCACTCCCACGTCGAGGAGTGGATCTTGGGGTCTCGCATCCAGTCCCACTGGCCGTGGATGATGTTGTGCCCGACCTCCATGTTGTCCAAGACCTTCGCGGCAGCGAGGCCGATCGTGCCAAGGATCCAAGCGGGCGGGAATCCGCTGAAGAGGAGCACGCCACGGCTGCCGAGCTCGAGATACCGCTGGGTGGCGATGACCCGGCGGATGTAGCGGGCGTCCTGCTCACCAAGAGAGTCAAAGACCTCCTGGCGAAGGGCATCAAGTTCGCGCCCAAACTCTTCGATCTGCTCCGGGCTGAGGTGCCCGATCGGGTCCGGGTTGGCGTTGACGTGAGTGTGCACGGTCTCCGGAGTGCGGGAGTGCAATTCCAGCCGGGAGTTGATCTCGTGGTGGCGTGGGGCGCGCTCGAGGGTGTCCGTGGGGCGCTTGGCGGTGACGGTCATGCGAAGGAGTCCTTCCGCTCGATGGTGCAAGAGCCCGCGACGGCGTTGATGCAGGTCTGCACCATCACGGGCGGGTCATCGGGGGTGGTTTCGGTGAGCTTGCCGTTGCGCAGGTCGCGCACGGAGCCAGCGGTCATGGGCAGCACACACCCGAAGCAGATGCCCATCCGGCACCCGCTCGGCATGAGGACGCCCTCGTCTTCGGCGGCATCAAGGATCGTGGTTGCCCCATCGACATCGACGATGGCGACGCTCGTCCCCGCGCTCGTCGTCGACTCGATGGTGACGGTGCCCCCTTCGCCGGTCGCGATCACGCTGGGGCGGAAGCGTTCGACATGGAGCGCCTCACTCAGACCTGCGTGGTCGTAGTGATCGGCGAAGGCGTCGAGCATGCCGGTCGGGCCGCAGACCCAGGCGTGGCGCTCGCGCCAGTCGGGGACGACCTGCTCGAGGTCCGCGGGCGCGAGCATCCCCTCGGCGTCCGTCAGGCGGGTGATGACGCGCACCGTCGCGCCCGCTTGGGCGTCGGCAAGAGCGTCGAGGTCGGCGGCGAAGATCACGTCGGCGGCGGTCGGGGCGCTGTGCAGCACCACGATGTCGCATCCGTCGAAGCGATGGCTGCGGAGCATGCCCATCACCGGAGTGATGCCGGATCCGCCGGTCATGAAGAGCAGGCGCTCCGGCAGGGCGTCGGGCAAGACGAAATCCCCACAGGCCTGCTCCAGCCTCACGAGGGTGCCGGGCTGGGCCTGCCGGACCAGGTAGGTGCTCACCAGGCCGTCGTCGATCGCCTTGACGGTGATCGTGAGGAGGCCGTCGCCGCGCTCGCACCGCTCGGGCGCGGAGGTGAGCGAGTAAGCCCGCCAACGACGGACGCCGTCGATGTCGATCCCGAGCCGCAAGTACTGCCCCGGGCGGTGCCCGGACCAGTCGCGCCCCGGACGAATCGTGATCGTCGCCGCATCAGCGGTCTCGGGGGTGATCGCCACGATCCGTCCGCGCAGCTCGGCGCCGTGACGCAACGGGGCGAAGAGGTCCAGGTAATCGGCAGGGACGAAGGGGGTCGCGAGCCCTTCGGCCACGCGCGTCAAGAGTCGACCGACGCGAGGAGCAGGGGGAGCTAACGTCATGTCTTACATCCTCGCGTGCTAATCAGGCCCGTTTGCTGTCCTCGTTGAGTAGCATTACCCGTTAGTTCTTATCTTTTCCGAACAATCTTCCCGCCGAGGGCGACGAAGGGGTGGCCGATGAGTGCGTCATCTGGGCCCGACGATGTGCCTCCGCTCAGCCCGTCGGCGGCGACCCACCTGCGAGAACGGCTACCAGGGGTCGCGCGCGCCGCCGTCAGCGCGATCATGCAAGAGGTCCCGCCCTACGACGCCCCCTTCCAGGGCCGGATGGGCAAGGTCATCGAGCAGGCGGTGCAAACATCGCTCGGGAACTTCCTTGACCTCGCGACCGGCACCGCCCTCGAGGCGCGCCGCGGAAGTGGCGTGAGGGCAGCGCACGAACTCGGCCGCGGAGAGGCGCGCAGCGGCCGCTCCATCGACGCCCTGCTCGCCGCCTATCGGGTCGGAGCGCGGGTCTCCTGGCGCGAACTGTCGCGGGTGGGGGTCGAGCAAGGCCTCGATGCGGCGACGCTCGGGCGCTTCGCCGAACTCGTCTTCACCTATATCGATGAGCTCTCCGCCGCGAGCGTCGCCGGGCATAACAGCGAGTCGGCCGACGCCGAGCGAGCCCGCTTGATCCAGCTCGACCGCCTGGCTCGGGCCCTGCTTACCGGAGCACCCGAGCGCGACCTCACCGAGGCCGCGCTCCTCGCGCGGTGGACCCCGCCGAAGACGGTCACCGTCGTGCTCCTCCCGCAGGAGCGCCTACGGGCCGGCGTCGGGATGCTGGACCCGCGGACCCTCGTCGTCGGCGAGGATCTGCCCGACCCGACCCTCGCTGACTGGGCCGCCCTGCTGATCCCCGACACCGGCGGGGCGGCGCGCCCCGCCCTCATCGAGCGACTCGAACGCCACGGGGCGGTCATCGGACCGGCCCGGACCTGGGCTCGCGCGAGCGAGTCCTACCGCCGGGCGACCCGCGCGGTGGCAGCCGTCGCTTCGATCGCCCCGGACGACCCGCCCATCGATACCGAGGACCTGCTGACGACCCTCGTGCTTCGCGGCGACCCGGAGGCCCTCGCCGACCTGCGCGAGCGCGCCTTGGCCCCCTTCGCCGACCTGGGCGACGGATCGCGCGCGAGACTCGCGCAGACCCTCCGTGCCTGGCTTCTCCTCCAAGGCCGGCGCGAACTCGTCGCCGAGACATTGCACATCCACCCGCAAACCGTGCGCTATCGGATGAACCAGATTCGCGATCTGCTCGGCGATGCGCTCAGCGACCCAGACCAGGTCCTCGGGCTGATCCTCGCCCTCGGGGTCCTCAGCGACGACGACGGGGATTAGCCGAGATCGGCGAGGAAGGCGCGCACCGGGATCAGCATCTCGTCGAGATTCTTGGGGGCGCTATGCGCCGCCGAGACGGGCACGACATCGACGGCGTCCGGTGCTGCCGCCCGAACCTCTTCGGGGGTGCCGAAGGGGTCGCGCCGCCCCTGGATGACGAGGACCGGAAGGCCGATCTCGCAAGGGGTCGCGAGCTCCTCGGCGCGGCTGCGCTCGGGCTTGCCCGGTGGGTGAAGGGGGAAGGAGAGGCAGAGCACCGCGTCGGCGCGAAGCGGCCCGGCCGTGCGGCAGGCCACTCGGGCGCCGGCGCTGCGGCCGCCGAGGACGAGCCGCCCCTCCCCCTTCGCGGCCTCGACCAGGGGCTGCCAACCGCGATCGAGGGTTGGTGGGGAGGTCGCGACCTTGCGGCCCGCGACCCGCCACGGCATGTCGACCAAGACCGTGCGCCACCCGTCGCGCGGCAGGACTTCGGCGAGCAGGAGCGCGTCGGGCGTCTGCTGGCTCCCCCCGGCACCATGACCGAGAATCACCGTCCCGCGCTCGGAGCCGTCGGACTCGTAGATGTGCAGCCGGCCGGGCCCCGTGGGCGTATCGATCAGGGTCGCCATGGCCTAGGACCTTTCGATGATCTCTCCGGTCTCGGGGTCCAGCACTCCGTCCAACCCGGACCTGGGTATAGGAGCGGTGAGCTCGACCCCCTTCGCCCGACTCGATCCGATCGCGGTGCCGACCGGGTGGGCGGCGAACCGGCCCGGACGGGCGAAGGCCAACATCTCCCCCACCACGGCCGGATCGGTGAGTTCGGGATCCAGCCAACGGTCCCAGTCGCCGGGATCGAGCACAAGCGGTTGGCGGTCGTGGATTCGGTCCATGTCGGGGTCCGCGGCCGTGGTGACGATCGCGAAACTCACGACCCACGCCAGCGGGTCATCGCGATCCAGCGCGGGATCGCGCCAGAACTCGTACAGGCCGGCGAAGGCGAGTGGGACCTCATCGTCGCGATGGATATAGAAGGGCTGCTTGCGTGGCTTGCCCTTGGCATCGACCGCGACCGGAGAGACCTGCCACTCGTACCACCCGTCGGCGGGGACGAGGCACCGCCGGGCCGAAGCGGCCCGCGCGAAGGCGGGCTTATCAAGGACCGTCTCGGCGCGCGCGTTAATCATCCGCAAGCCCACCCGAGTGTCCTTCGCCCAGGACGGAATCAGCCCCCAGGTGAGGTGGCGCAACTGCCGTGGCGAGTCGGGGCGGGTGAGGACGATCGGGGCCTGCTTGGTGGGTGCCATGTTGTAGTCGGGAGCGCCGACCGGGGGGTCCTGCGGGCTCTTCAGCAGGCTGCGCGTTGCCTCCCGAGAGTTGTCGGCGGCCACGTCGAAGGCCTCGACCAGTTCGTCGAGTTCGCTTCCAGCCGCGTAGCGCCCGCACATGAGTCTTTAGGCTACGCACCCGCGCGGACGTACCGCGCGCCCCCGCGAGGAACTACGGTGGGACCTGACCCAAGCGGGTGTTGTGACTTATTTCAAGGAGTGAAGAGCCCATGATCGTTCGTCGTCTGGCCCGTCCCATGCTCGCCGCCATCTTCATCTATGGCGGGATCGGGGCGCTTCGTCAGCCCAAGGGACGCATCGAGGCCGCGCGCCCGGTCGTAAAGGCGATGTCCGACAAGCTCGGCACCCCGAACGACCCGGCCCTGATGGTGCGCGCCGATGGCGTCGCCATGCTGACCGGAGGCACCCTGCTCGCGCTCGGCCGGGCCCCGCGCCTCGCCTCGGCCCTCCTCGCGGGCGTGCTCGCCCCCACGACGGCGACGCACGACTTCTGGGCCGAGAGCGACCCGGAGGCCAAGGCCGCCAAGCAGCGCAGCTTCCTTACCAATGTCAGCCTGCTCGGTGGGCTGATCCTCGCCGCCGTCGACACCGAGGGCAAGCCGGGCCTTACCTACCGGGCCAAGATGGCGACCGACTCGGTGGAGCGTGGCGCGCGGGGTCTGCGGCGCTCGGCCAGGCGCGAGGCGAAGCTTGCCGCCGCCCAGGCCAAGAATGCCCTCAGCTGATTGGTCCGCCCCGCACGCGGGCGGCCCCTTGGCCGCCACGGTGATCGTGCCGGGCAGCAAGTCCCTCACCAACCGTTATCTCGTCATCGCGGCCCTCGCCTCGGGGGTTTCCCGGCTGCGGCGCCCCCTTCGCTCTCGGGACACCGAGTTGATGGCGGGGGCCCTCACGTCCCTCGGCACCGGCGTCGAGGACGCGACCTCCGCCGATGGTCATGCCGACTGGATCATCACGCCGAGCATGCTGCGCAGCCACGGGTCGATCGACTGTGGACTCGCCGGGACGGTCATGCGTTTCCTCCCGCCCGTCGCCGCGTTGGTGGACGGCGAGGTGCGCTTCGATGGAGACCCGCAGGCGCGGGTGCGGCCGATGGCGGCCGTGCTCGACGCCCTTCGCACCCTTGGTGTCGCGGTGGACGATGGTGGAAGGGGGACTCTGCCCTTTACGGTTCGCGGCGACGGTGCGGTCACGGGCGGCACCGTGGTGCTGGACGCCTCCCAGTCCTCGCAGTTCGTCTCGGCCCTTCTCCTTGCCGGGTCGCGCTATGAGGAAGGGGTGACGGTGATCCATGACGGGGAACCGGTGCCCTCCGAGCCGCACATCACGATGACGGTTGAGACCCTGCGCGATGCCGGGGCGGTCGTCGATGACTCCGACGCCAACACGTGGCGGGTCGAGCCCGGCGAACTCCTCCCCCTCGATGTCACCGTGGAGCCGGACCTCTCCAACGCCGGAGCCTTCGCGGCGGCGGCGCTCGTCGCCGGAGGTTCGGTCACGATCGCGGGCTGGCCGCAACACACGACCCAGGCCGGTGACGCCATGCGCGACATCCTCGACGCGATGGGGGCCGACGTCCACCTCGACGGCTCCGGCCTCACCGTGACCGGGACCGGCGAGATCGTCGGGATCGACCTCGACCTGCACGACGTCGCCGAGCTCACCCCGGTTGTTGCGGCCCTTGCCGCCCTGGCTGATGGCCCGAGCGAACTGCGCGGGATTGCCCATATTCGAGGCCACGAGACCGACCGCCTGGCGGCGCTCGCGACCGAGTTGAGCGCGCTCGGGGCGGGTGTCATCGAGCGCGAGGACGGCCTGCGGATCGAACCGGGTCCGCTTCGGGCCCCCGCCGATCGCCCGTGGCGAACCTACGCCGACCACCGCATGGTGATGGCCGGGGCAGTGCTCGCCCTGCGCGTGCCCGGCCTCGTCATCGAGGACGCCGGCACGGTCGCCAAGACGCTGCCCGAGTTCGTCGACCTGTGGACCACCATGGTCGGTGAGCACGCCTGATGGGACGCTCGGCCCGCGACTGGGATGAGTCGGATGTCCGCGTCCGCCCGAACCGTCGGGGCTCGCGCCCCCGCACCAAGGACCGCCCGGCCCACGCCGATGCCGTGATCGGGTTCGTGATCGCCGTCGATCGCGGGCGGTGGACGACGCTGGTCGACGAAGGGGGCGAAGAGCGCACCGTCGTCGCGATGCGCGCTCGCGAGCTCGGGCGGACCAGCATCGTCGTCGGTGATCGCGTCGGCCTCGTCGGCGACGTTTCGGGGCGAGCCGACACCCTCGCGCGGATCGTGCGGGTCGAGGAGCGCGAGAGCGTCCTGCGCCGAACCGCCGATGACACCGACCCGATCGAGCGGGTGGTCGTCGCCAACGCCGACCAGTTGGTGATCGTCTCGGCGCTCGCCAATCCCGAGCCCCGGCCCCGCCTCATCGACCGCTGCCTGGTCGCGGCCTATGACGCCGAGTTGGACCCCCTTCTGGTGCTGACGAAGGCCGATCTGGAGCCGGCTGGCCCCTTCCTCGCGCAATACGCCCCGCTCGACGTCCCCTGCGTCGTCACCTCGGTCTTGAGCCCCGGCAGCGAGGGACTCGCGGCCCTTCGCGAGCGCCTCGCGGGGAAGGTCAGCGTGCTCGTCGGACACTCGGGCGTCGGCAAGTCGACTCTGGTCAACGCCCTCGTGCCGGACGCCGACCGGGCCACCGGTGTCGTCAACGATGTCACCGGCCGCGGACGTCACACCTCGACCTCTGCGGTGGCCTTGCGCCTGCCTGAAGGGGGGTGGGTCATCGATACTCCCGGCATCCGCTCCTTTGGCCTTGCCCACGTCGACCCGACACGCATCGTCGAGCACTTCCCCGAACTCGCCGAGGGAACCGCGAACTGTCCGCGCGGCTGCACCCATGACGAACCGGACTGCGCGCTCGATGACTGGGTCGCGCAGGGACACGCTGGTCCCAACGGCGCCCAACGCCTGGACTCACTGCGCCGCTTGTTGCGGACGCGGACCGCGCAGAGCGGAGACTAAACGCCCACCTCGTGCGCTACGTTGAGCCGGGTGAGTCCCTCTTCGCCGTATGCCGACGACCTCGGCCTCGCCCAGATGCTCGCCGATCAGGTCGAGCAGGTCACGATGGCGCGCTTTCGCGCCGACGACCTCGTTATCGAATCCAAGCCGGACCTCACGCCCGTCAGCGATGCGGACCGCGCCGCCGAGCAGGTGCTGCGCGCCCAACTCTCGCGAGCGCGGCCCCGCGATGCGGTGATCGGTGAGGAGTTCCCCACGACCGGAATCTCGAGCCGCCGCTGGGTGATCGACCCGATCGATGGCACCAAAAACTATGTCCGCGGACTCCCCGTCTGGGCGACGCTCATCGGGCTGATCGAAGACGGGCGCTGCGTCATGGGTCTCGTCTCGGCTCCGGCGCTAGGGATGCGCTGGTGGGCGGCCGAGGGCACGGGAGCCTGGACCGGCCGCTCGCTGTCCTCGGCACGTCAGATTCGGGTCTCCCAGGTCGCTTCGCTCGGTGACGCTTCGCTCTCCTACTCCTCGATCGATTCCTGGCGCGAAGCCGGTCGCGGGCGGGGCTTCCTCGGGCTCACCTCACGTATGTGGCGCACCCGGGCCTACGGAGACTTCTGGTCCTACATGCTCGTCGCCGAGGGCTCGGTCGACGTCGCGGCCGAGCCCGAGCTGGAGCTCTACGACATGACCGCCCTCGTCGCCATCGTCACCGAGGCCGGCGGGCGGTTTACCAGTTTGGACGGGGTCGACGGGCCCTTCGGTGGCAACGCAGTCGCCACCAACGGCATCCTCCACGACGAAGTCCTCGCCGCTCTGGCGCCGGACGAGCGACCGACGCTCGATTAGCCGGTCCGGGGCTCCCCCGCACCGACGCGGCGTGCGTGGGCGCCGAGCGGGAACTCCCAGAGCACCCGGAGCCGGTCGCTTCGGCTCACGGCGGCGCGCACCCCAAAGACGGCCCCGATGAGGTCGTCGTCCAAGGTGGCCTCCATCGGTCCGTGCGCCGCGAGGCGGCCCCGGTCCAATACGGCCACCCATTCGCCGAAGGCGGCCGCCAGGTCCAGGTCGTGGAGGACCGCCACCGTCGTCGTCGGGAGATCCCGCACCGTGGCGAGGAAGGACAACTGGTGTTTGAGATCGAGGTGGTTCGTCGGCTCGTCGAGGAGGAGCACCTCGGGTCGCTGGGCCAGCGCACGAGCAAGGTGGACGCGTTGGCGCTCACCCCCAGAAAGGCTCCCCCACCGGCGGCCCGCGAGATGGTCCACTTCTGCGGTGATCATCCCGTCGTCGATGGCCTCGGCGTCCCGATCGGTGGCGCCCGGCCAGCGCCCCCGGTGTGGGATCCGCCCGAAAGCCACCACCTGACGCACGGTGAGGTCCAGTGTCGTGGACGGGTGCTGCTCGACCAGAGCGATCCGACGGGCGCGTTCGCGAGGGCGAAGGGAGTGCAGGTCCCGCCCGTCGAGCAGGACGCGACCCTCGCTCGGTCGGGTGAGGCCAGCGAGCAGGTGAAGCAGGGTGGTCTTCCCTGACCCGTTCGGCCCGAGGATGACGGTCAGCCCGCCCGGCATCACGGCAAGGTCGACCCGGTGCACGAGGTGCTGCCCGTCGACGATCCGGCTCAGTCCCTCGGCTGCTAGCCTCATCGGGATTGCGCCTGACGTCGCAGCAGGATCACGAGGACCGGTGCACCGATCGCGGCGGTCACCACGCCAATTGGGATCTCGCGGCCATCGGCCACCGATCGCGCTGCAGTGTCGGCCCAGACCATCAGCAGAGCGCCCGCGAGGGCGCTGACGGGAAGCAGTGCCGTGTGACTGGGGCCGACGAGGGCGCGCACGATGTGCGGGACGGTGAGGCCGACGAACCCGATCGGACCAACGACTGCGACGGTCCCGGCGGTGACCAGCGCGGTCCCGACGAGCAGGATCCACCGCAAGCGGGCGACGTCGACTCCGAGGGAGCGGGCGGAGGTTTCGCCGAAGGCGAAGGCGTCGAGGGCGCGGGCGCACCCGAGGACCCCGACCACGGTGACGCCAGCGACGACCATGAGCGCAATGGCCGAGGGCCACCGGACTCCGGCGAAGGAGCCGAGCGTCCAGGCCAGCACCTCACGCGCGGCGTCCCGCGCCCCGAAGACCATGATCGCGAGCGATGTGAAGGCTCCGGCCAGTTGCGCGACGGCGACCCCGCTCACGATCGTGCGCCCCGGCGGTAACTCTCCGGAACGTCCGGTCGCGAGGGCCAAGACGAGGAGGAGCGCTGCCACGCCCCCGAGCAGGGCCATCGCCCCCACGGTGGCGCCGTGGCCGACGCCGCCGATTGAGATGCCGAAGACGATGGCGCAGACCGCCCCGGCTGCCGCGCCACTGGAGATTCCGAGCAGGTACGGGTCGGCGAGTTCGTTGCGCGTCAGGGACTGCAGGACCGCGCCGGAGACGGCGAGGACAGTCCCGGCGCAGGCCGCGCCGATCACCCTCGGAGCGCGCAGATCCCACACGATCCGGTCGGCGAGAACCGTGACCGAAGCGCCCTCGGTCAGGCGGAGGCGCCGGGCGACGACCGCCACGACCTCGGAGGCCGACACCGTCACCGACCCGACCCCGAGGACCGCGATCGCGCTCGCGATAAGCACGGCGAAGAGCGCGATGAAGACGAGCGCCGGTCGCCAGGTCACACGCCCACCGGCGCTCACGTCGATGGTGGTCACGAGTGGTCGGCGAGGCCCTCGGCCACCGTCTGGGCGCCCTCGATGAGCCGCACGCCCGGCGTGGTCGCCGAGAACGGGACGACGACATAGCGCCCGGCCTTCACCGCGGCGAGGTTCTGAAGCACCGGGTCGGCCTCGAGGTATGCCTTCTTGCTGTCCGCCGACGACCACGAAGCGTCTGCCAGCACGATGACGTCTGGGTCAGACTCGACGACCTTCTCCCAGGTGCCATCGGCCCAGCCCCCTTCGAGGTCCCCGAAGACATTGGCGGCGCCGACCGCGTCGAGGATCAACTGCGGCCCCCCGCCGCCCGCGCCCACGAAGGGAGACTTGTCCCCCGAGTCGTACCACAGGGCCGTCACTCCCTTCCCCGGCGCCTGCTCGCGAATCCGCTTCAGCTCGTCCTGCTGGCGCTTAATCAGCTCATCGGCGCGGCCCCCGACGCCGAAGAGTTTCGCGACGTCGGCCACCTCTGACCACGCGCTCTCGAAGGTCGGGGCTGCCGTCTTCTCCCCCTTCGGGCAGCCGAAGGGGGAGATGTAGGTGGGGATCCCCTCGGCCTTCAACTCGGCCCGGGTCCCGACCGACTTGTCGGAGAAGGCGCTGGAGTACGCGGCGTAGGCGAGGTCCGGCTCGGCAGCGAGGAACCTCTCCTTGGTTGGGTACTCCGTCGCGAGGACGTCCACGGTGTCGTATTGCTCTTGCCACGTCGAGGAGATCTCGTCATCGAGATAGGCCGTGCCAGCCATGCGGTCCTCGAGGCCAAGGGCCAGGGCGACCTCGGTAGCGCCTTGATTGACGGTGACGAGCCGGGACGGCGCCTTGGTGACCTCGACGGTCTCGCCGCAGTTGTCGAGAGTGACGGGGGTGAAGGCGGAGCCGGTGGTGACCTGGGGCGAGCCGGGGGCACCGGCGCAACTCGCGAGGAGCGCGCCGGCGACGGCGGCAGAGACGACGGTGGCGAGACGGGTGGGGACCATGACTGGTCACTCCTTCGTGGACGGGGCCCATGCGCGAGGCCGACGAGGAACCACCGATCGGGTGTTCGGGCTCGGGTTCGTCCGGTTCACGGCACCTTCCCAGGCCGTCGGGCCCAGTGGTGCATTGCCGTGTCCGTCCCCCATACCGCTGCGCGTCAGCCCCGGCTTCTCACCGGGTTCCCCGTGTCGGTGGCGTAGGAAAGTGGCCCGCCGAAGCGGGACCGATCCCGACTGTACCCGCCGCTAGGAGATGATCGTGACCTCGCCGAGCTCGCGCAGCCCGTCCGCGACCGAGGCGGCATCACCCACGACGACGACCGTCCAGCCTTCGGTCACCTCCCGGCGCCACGCCTCGTCCAGGTCAGCGACGGTGAGCGCTCGCATGGCGGCGACGTTGTCGGAGGTGAAGGTGAGCGGCAGCCCATCGGCCGCGAGCGCAATCGCTTCATCGGCGATCGCGTCGGCAGTCTCGTAGCGCCCGGGGGCCGTCAACGTCGCGAAGTCGATCCCCGCGCGGGCCTCGGCCTCGGTCACGCCCCCTTCCATCCCGGCAACGATCTCGGTGAGCAGACTCACCGACTCGGCGGTCGCGTCCGCGCGCACCGACCCGGAGATGATCAACATTCCGCCGACCTGACGCGGCCGGAAGAGGGCACGGACCCCGTAGGTATACCCCTTCTCTTCTCGCAGAATCGCGTCGATCCGAGCGTTGGGCGCGCCACCGAGGATCCAGCCGAGGACCGGGAAGGGGGCCCACTCACCGCGCCGATCCGGTCCCGGCGTCGCCATCGCGATTTCGGATTGCACCGAGCCGGGGCGGTCGACGAGCACGATCCGCTGGCGGTCCGCGGCCCGTGCTGCCGGTTCGCGGGTGGGCTCGGGACGAGGGTGGACGGACCTCGGCCAGGTGCCGATCGTCGCGGCTAGCAGGGCCTCCACATCGAGCCCGCCGACGTCGCCTGCGAGGACGAGGCTGGCGTGGTCTGGGTGGACGTGCTCGGCGTGGAAAGCGACGACATCATCGCGGGTGATCGCCGCCACCGATTCGGGCGAACCGGCGCCGGGCCGCGAAGCTCGGGCGCTCGGGTCGTAGTACGCCGCAACGAGTTCGGCATGAGCACGACGGCCAGCCGACGCCCGCTCTTGGGCGATCTCCGCGAGGCGGGTGCGCACCATCCGCGTCACCTCTTCGGCGGCGAAGACGGGCTCGGTGAGGCACTCGGTGAGCAATTCGAGCCCGGTCTCAAGGTGGCGTCGGGACACCTCGAGATCGACCCCGAGAGCCTGCTCGCTCACCCCCGCTCCCATCGCGATGCCGTGGCGCTCGAGCAACTCCGCCAGTTCGAGCTGGCTATGCGTCGCGGTGCCCTCATCCAGCAGCCGGGCCATGATGGCGGCCACGCCCTCCCGCTCACGTGGTTCGGCGCGCAGCGGCGCCGGGACGCTGAGGCGTACCGAGATGACGTACTGGCCGGGGACGTCGTAGACGAGCACGGTGAGGCCGTTCGCGAGCTCGATCTCCCGCGGCGTGGGGAAGGTCCAGGTGCCTGCGGGTTGCACGCTCGGGCGGGGCAGGACGGCGCTCACGCGCGACCCCCTTCATCGGTCTCGTCGGTGTGATCTTCATGCCCAGCGGCGATGTCCTCGCCGCTGCTGGTGGACGCGTCGAGCGCGTCCGTCGACTCGGCGACGCGATAGGCGACGACGGCTCGAGCGTCGGCGCGCAACCAGGTCCGGGCCGCCTCGTGGACCTGCTCCGGGGTGATCGCGAGCAGTTTGTCGAGGAAGGTGTTGATGCCCTGCGGGTCGTCGTGCAGGGTCGTGAACTGGCCGATCAGGTCGGCCCGCTCGTCTTGCGCCGCGAGCGCGGAGAGCCAACTGCGCTCGGACTGGGCGCGGACGGCCTCCAGGGCGATCTCGGTGGGCCCGCTCTCGGCGAAGGCCTCGAGCTCCTCGCAGATGGCCCTCTCGACGACATCGGGGTCGACGCCGTCGGCAATATCGGCGACGAGCAGCCCCAGCGAGACCCCGTCGACGAAGCCCATGGCGCTCGCGTGCACGCTATTCGCGGTCTGCTCGGTGCGCACGAGGCGCTGCTCCAGCGGGGAGAAGCTAAGGCCCGCGAGGCAGTCCAAGGCCATCGAGGCCGCGAGGAAGTCCGCGCCTCCATCGACCGGTAGGCGGAAGGCGAGGTAGAGCCGATCGTTCGGGACCTCCGCGCGGACCTCGCGGCGCACCGGCTCGGCGAGCGGCGGGAGGGGGTCCACCGGAGCCCGGCGGGGCGCGGCCCGGTGAGTGATCGAGCCGAAGTACTTCTCGGCGAGGGCGAACCCCTCCTGCGCGCTCACGTCCCCCACGAGGGTCAAGACGGTGTTGTCGGGGGCATAGTGCGCCGTGAAAAACTCATGGACATCGGCGAGGGACGCGGCGTCCAGATCCTCCATCGAACCGATGGTGGAGTGGTGGTAGGGGTGGCCCGCCGGGAAGACCGTCTCGTAGATTTCGGCGAGAGCCGTGCCATAGGGCTGGTTGTCGTAGCGCTGACGCTTTTCTTCCTTCACGACATCGCGCTGATTGTCCAGGTTGTCCTGGTTGACCGCGGCGAGCAGGCGGGCGTGCCGATCCGCTTCCAACCAGAGCGCAAGTTCCAAGGCACCGGTTGGGACGGTCTCGAAGTAGTTCGTCCGGTCAAACCAGGTGGTCGCATTGAGGCGCCCACCGGCGGCCATGAGCGCGGCGAAGTGCTCGCCGCTCGGGACATGCTCCGAGCCCTGGAACATGAGGTGCTCGAAGAGGTGAGCGAAGCCGGTCCGCCCTTCCTGCTCGTGACGCGAGCCGACATTGACCCACAGGTTCACGGTGACGGTCGGGACCCGCGGGTCGGGTTGGACGACGACGCGCAGGCCTTTGGCCAGGGTCCGGCTCTCGATGGGGAAGTCCAGCGGCATGGCGCCACCCTAAGCCCGCCCCGCGCGCCTCCGCTCGCCCGTAGGGTCGTGAGGTGTGAAGCGCTCGATTCTCTGGCTGCGCCGCGACCTACGCCGCGCCGACCACCCCGCCCTCCTCACCGCCGCTGCCGACGGACGCGAGGTGGTGCCGGTCTTCGTCCTCGACCCGACGCTGCTCTCCCACGCGGGCGCGGTGCGCACGGCCGCGCTCACCGCGGTGCTACAGGCGACGAACGAGTCCTATGACGGGACCTTGGTGATCGCCGACGGCGATCCGGTCGAGGTCCTCCCCCGACTCGCCGACGCGGTGGGAGCCGACCAGGTGGTCGTCAGCGCCGAAACCGAGCCCTGGGGCGCAAGTCGCGACGCCTCGGTCGCGCAGGCGTTGCACGAGAAGGGGGTCGCGCTGGTCGCGAGCGGAAGCCCGTACATCCTCGGCCCGGGCACGGTCCTCACCCAGGAGGGGACGGGCTACAAGGTCTTCACCCCCTTCGCCCGGGCCTGGCGCGACCACCCCCACCCGGCACCTGCCGAGGAACCTACGGACCTGCGCCTGACGCGCGCCGGGCTGGACTCGGTTGACCTCCCGGAGCCGCGCGCCCCCTTCGATCTCCCGGCGCTCGGCGAGCAGGCAGCTCTGGCGCGGTGGGCGGACTTCCTCGATGACGGGATCGCCGACTACGCGAGCGATCGGGACCGAGCGGACCTCGCCGGGACCTCACAGCTCTCGATCCACTTAAAGTGGGGGGCGATCCACCCGCGCACGCTGCTCGCCGACCTGCGCGAACGTGCTGATGCCGACGCCGACGGCCCGCAGACCTTCCTCACCGAGCTGATCTGGCGCGAGTTCTACGCCGATGTGCTGCACCGCAACCCGCACTCGGCGCATCATGACCTCACCGACGCGCTCGCGGGGATCCGCTACGACGACCTCGACGAGGAGACCTTCGCCGCGTGGGCGGAGGGGCGCACCGGCTACCCCTTCGTCGATGCGGGTATGCGCCAGCTCCTCGCGACGGGATGGATGCACAACCGGGTGCGGATGGTGACGGCGAGCTTCCTCACCAAGGACCTGCACTGCTGGTGGCCGCGTGGGGCCGCGCACTTCATGGCGCATCTGCTCGACGGCGATGTCGCGAGCAACCAGCACGGGTGGCAGTGGGTCGCCGGGACGGGGACCGATGCCTCCCCGTACTTCAGGGTTTTCAATCCGGTCACGCAGGGAGAACGCTTCGACCCCGACGGCGCGTATGTGCGGCGGTGGGTGCCCGAACTCGCACACCTCCCGGGCAAAGCGGCGCACCAGCCGTGGAAGCACGACGAGGGGTATGCGAAGGGGTACCCGCTACGCCTCGTCGACCACGCCGAGGAGCGCCGGGAGGCGCTCGACCGCTACGAGCAGGCCCGCTCTTAGCCGGCCTTCGGCTGCTCGGGGCGGTCCTCGGCGACGCGAGGCAGCGTCGGATAGGCGTCCTCGCCCACCGACTTGATCACGTTGCGAGCAAAGACCTGCTGCTCGGTCGTGGTGCGCTGGCTGCGTCCGCGACCGAGGAAGGAGACCGCCCAGTGCAGCAGGGTGGTGACGCGGTGCTTGAAGCCGGTGATGTAGACGAGGTGAACCCCAAGCCACATCAGCCAGGCGAAGAAGCCGGAGAGGCTGACCTTACCGATCGACGCGACGGCCGAGAAGCGCGAAATCGTCGCCATCGAGCCCTTGTCGAAGTAGGTGAAGGGGGCCTGCTCGGGCTTGCCGGCGATCCGGCGCTTAATCGCCTCGGCCGCGTACCGCGACTGCTGGATCGCGACCTGGGCGACACCCGGCAGCCCATCGAGCGCGGCCATGTCACCGACGACGAAGACCTCGGGGTGGCCGGGGAGCGTGCAGTCCGGCAGGACCTCGATCCGTCCGGCCCGGTCAATCTCGGCGCCGGTCTGCTCGGCAAGGATCCGCGCGAGCGGGCTCGCCTGGACCCCGGCGGCCCACACCTTGGTAAGGGCCTCGATCCGGTGACGCTCGCCCTTCTCGTCTTCGATCACCAGGCCCGTGCCGTCGACATCGGTCACCTTGGTCTTCAACATGACCTCGACGCCCATCGACTCAAGTTGGCGCCGAGCCTTGCCGCCGAGGCGCTGGCCGAAGGTCGGGAGGACGAGCGGCGCACCGTCGATCAAGATGATGCGCGCGCTGCGCGGGTCGACGCGGCGGAAGTCGCGCTTCAAGGTGCGGTGAGCGAGCTCGGCGATCTGCCCCGCCATTTCGACGCCGGTCGGTCCGGCACCGACGACCACGAAGGTCATGAGGCGCTCGATCTCGGCGGGGGTGCTCGCGAGCTCGGCGAGCTCGAAGGCCCCGAAGATCCGTCCGCGGAGCTCGAGCGCGTCATCGATCGACTTCATGCCGGGCGCGTGCTCGCTGAAGTGGTCGTTGCCGAAGTAGGACTGTCCAGCACCCGCAGCGACGATCAGCGAGTCATAGGGCACGACCGTCTCGCGGCCGACGGTCACCGCGGTCACGGTGCGGGCGTCGAGGTCGACGCCGGTCACGTCACCGAGGACGACGCGGGCGTTGCGCTGCCGGGCGAGGATCTCCCGGGTCGACGGGGCGATCTCGCCTTCGGAGAGGATCCCGGTCGCGACCTGGTAGAGCAGCGGCTGGAAGAGGTGATGGGTGGTCTTGGCGATCAACGTGATCTCGACATCGGCCCTCTTCAGCGCCTGCGTGCCGAAGAGGCCGCCGAATCCAGAGCCAATGACGACGACGCGGTGAGGGTTACCTGAGTTCACCTAATCCAGTGTGCCGCACCGATCGCGGGTGTGGTCAAACTGCGGGCTGCTCTTTACGGGGTGAGATTGATCAACCGAGAAGGGGGAATACCCCTAGCGCATCAGTTGATCGAGACGATCTTGTGCTCCTTGATGGACATCACGAGGGCCACGATCCAGCCGATGATGGTCCAGCCGAGCAGCAGGTTGACCCAAAACACCCGCCACGCGTTGGCGTTGCCCCGGATGGCCGCGATCGCCCAGGGCAGCATGTACCCACCGGTCAGGATGGCGACGATGACCGCCACGGGGGTGCTCACAACTCGGGTCTTTTGATCCGTTACGACGTTGGCCATGCGCGCTAGTTTACCGAGCCCGCATCATGGCCCTGGTCGGGCGGCGTCTCGATCACGGTCGCCCCTAGGTAGTGCTGGAGCATCCCCATCACCTGGGCGAGAGTGAAGCCGGCTGGCTCCTCTTCGGGGACCTCTGGAGGCTCGTCGTCGTCTTCCTCCTCGAAGAGGTCCACCTGCCCATCGAAGATGCCCCGGCCGATCCACTTCCAGCGCTCTTCCTCGGCGATCCGCAAGTCATCGAGATAGGCCTGCTCGACGAGGTCCTCGACCTCGGCGGCTTCGACGAGGAAGTACAACGCCTGCAGGGAGTCATCGCCCCCCGGCCGATCTTGCGGCCCATCCCAGAAGCCCCACATCTACCCATTGTGCCGAGTCCAGGCCGCGCGCGTCTCCCCCTTCGGCCAAACCGAGACGAACAAGGCCCTCGACCGTGATGGTCGAGGGCCTTGTTCGTAACGTGGTAGCGGGGGCAGGATTTGAACCTGCGACCTCCGGGTTATGAGCCCGGCGAGCTACCGAACTGCTCCACCCCGCGTCGTTGCTTCATGAACTGTACGTGAACCATCCCTGGCTCACCAAATCGGAGCCGTCCAGTCCCCGGAAACTCCCGTTTTCTCGCGGAACTCCACGAGAAAACGGGAACTTCCCCGGACGGGCGCCCGCCGGGCGGGCCGGCGCCCGCCCGGCATCACGGGGCGAGGTCGATCGAGCCCCCGCCCGGCTGATTTTCCGCGGCCTTGTCGATGGCAGCCTTGAGCTTCTTCTGCGCCTCGTCGTACGCCGCGAAGTTCCCCGACTTCAAGGCCTCCTGGCCCTCGGCATAGGCGTCTCGGGCCTCCTTGATGGCCTCGTCGAGCGCCTTGCCGCGGTCGGTGAGTTCGGTCGTATCGCTCTCGCTCGGCGCCGCCGGCTCGGTTGGCGGTCCACCGGCCTTGGTGTCATCGGCCTTCGCGCCGGACTCGCCGTCGAAGAGCTGATTGAGCGCCGTGTCGAGGTCACGCGCCCAGGCCACCCGAGTCCCGAAGGTCACGACCACCGCGCGCATCAGCGGGAAGCTGGACTGCCCCGCCGACGTCGAGAGGTAGATCGGCTCGACGTGCAAGAAGCCCTCACCGACCGGGAGGGTCAGCAGGTTGCCGAGCGTCACCTTCGACGAACCGCGCCGGTTGATGTTGAAGAACTCGGTGAGCGAGAGGCCGGTATCCGGATCGGCCGAGCGGGCGCTCGAGGCATTGATGTTGTTTTGCACCTGTCCCGGTCCGTACACGGAGGTGCTGCGGGGCACGGCGAGCATCCGCAGTGACCCGTAGCCCGGCGCGGGCTCCCCCGCCTTATCCCCCGCGTCGGCATCGACCGCGAGGAATCCGGCCATGACATCGCGGTCACCGTTCGGGATATAGGTCGAGGTCAGCGACCACGACGGCGCCTCCTGATCCGGCATCGCCATCGTCAGGTAATAGGGCGGCTGCGCGGGCTTGTCCTCTCCTTCGACGGTCGGGTCCGCCGGGACGCGCCACCGGTCTTGACCGGCGCGGAAGTCCGCCGCGTCGGTCACGTGATAGTCGGCGAGGACCGTGCGCTGCATGCGGAAGAGGTCCTCCGGGTAGCGCAGATGACTCATCAACTCCGAGCTGATCTCGCTCGTCGGCCGGATGAGACCAGGGAACGCCTTCTCCCAGGTCTTCAAGATCGGGTCCTGGTCGTCCCAGCGGTAGAGCGTGACCGAGCCGTCATAGGCATCGACGGTCGCCTTGACCGAGTTGCGCATGTAGTTGAGGCGCTCGCCGCGCCCCACCGCGTCGCGCGGCGAGTTGGTCGGGGTGAAGGTGCCATCGCGCACCCCACTCAGGCTGAAAAGGGTCGAGTAGGGGTAGGCGCTCGAGGTGGTGAACCCGTCGACCACCCAGACGATCCGGCCGTCGACGATCGTCGGGTACGGGTCGGAGTCCAGGGTCAGCCAGGGGGCGACCCGGTTCACCCGCTCCAGCGGGGTGCGGTGCTCGAGGATGCGCGAGTTCTCGTTGACCCCATCGGAAAGGAGCAACTTGATGTCCCGATGCGACAGGGCAAAGGCGGCCCGGCGAAGGGGGGACGCCAGCGAGACGCCACCGTCACCGGTGTAGGTGTACCGGGCCTCGTTGCCGCCGGGAGTATCGACCTCGCGCGGCGCGGCCCCTTCCGCGGCGCCGACGATCACGTAGTGGTTCGTCCGCTCCCCGAAGTAGATCCGCGGTTCGTACTCCCCGACCTCCTTCGACAGATCAATCCACGCGGGCTTGCCATTGCGGTCGATCGTGTTGCCGCGTGCGGCGACGAGGCCGAACCCGTGAGTGAAGACGGTGTGGTCGTTGACCCAGTCCCGGCGATCGGCGGGGACGAGGCTGAGGTCGAGCTCACGGGCCCCCACGACGGTGTCGACGACCTCGTCGTTGATGCGGTACCGGTCGACGTCGAGGTCGTTGGGGAAGGTGTAGAAGCGCTCCTTCGCCTCATCCTGGCGGTACGTCGGCGAGACGACCGCCGGGTCGAGCAGCCGGATGCCGGGGATCGTGTCGGCGTCGCCGCTCAACTGACCCCGCGCCGGTGTCGACGTCGCGTTGTAACTGGTCGCTTCCACGTCGGCGACCCCGTGGGCAGCACGGGTCGCATCGATCGTGCGTTGGAGATAGGGCTGCTCCAGCGAGGCCCGCGAGGGGGCCACCTTGTACGTCTCGACGAGCGCCGGGTAGATCGAGCCCGCGAGGATCGAGAGCACGACGAGGGTCGCGACACCGATGATCGGCAACCGCCAGGACAGGGTCCGGGCGGCGATCGCGAAGAGCCCCGCGCAGAGCACCGCCGCGACCGCGAGGGTGTACTTCGCCGGAATCACGGCGTGGGCGCCGGTGTAGTTGACCCCGGTGAGCACCGCCCCTTCGCTCGTGGTGAGCGCGTGGGCCTCAAGGATGTCGCCGTATCCGCGGAGGAGCACGAGCACGGCACCGATGATCGCGAGATGGACGAAGGCGGCGCGGGTCGAGCGCCCCCGGGTCGGCGGGCGAAGGCCCCCGTAGACGTAGTGGGTAAAGGCGGCGGCGAGGAGCGAGGCGATCGCGGCGACGGTCAGGAAGCCGACGACGAAACCCAGCCACGGGAGGTCGAAGATGTAGTAGGAGACGTCGCGATTGAAGTGCGGGTCCTTCGTCCCGAAGGGGGTGGAGTTGCGCCACATCAGGTAGCGCTGCCATTGCCCTCCGGCGGCGATCCCACCGAGGATGCCAAGAACCGTCGGCACGCTGATCACGATCGCGCGCTGGTAGGGGGCGAGCGCGGCGCGATATTGCGCGAGCGCCTGCTCCCCGGGGGTGAGCGCCGCGTGGTCCGGCCGGTACCGAACCGGCACGATCAAACTGGCCGCCACCGGCACCGCGATGATGAGGAAGCCGAGGACGAAGAGGAGAAGCTGGGTCCGGACGCGGGTCCACCAGACCGAGCCCTGGCCGAGGGAGTCAAACCACAGCCGGTCGGTCCAGACCCCGGCGCCGATCGTGGTGAGGACCACGGCGGCGGCGAGGATGCCGAGGGCGATGAAGGCACGCCGCTGGCGGCGGCTCGGCGGCGGCTCCTTCGGATCACGCTCGCGCGGCTGCTCCGGCGGTTCGTCGGCCCAGTCAGCGGTGCTCATGGCCGACAAACTACCTAGCGTTGCTGAGCGTTGGGCTTTCGGCCCATGAGGGATGGCACCATGGGCGGGTGCCTGAGACGTCCCCGCAGAGCCAACCGACCACCGAACCCCTGGCCCTCGTCGCCCTCGAGACCGAGCGGCACGTCGCTGGCGCCGGCTGGGACCAGAACCCGCGCGTCTTTGCGCTCGTGAGCACCGAGGACCTCGTGACCGCCGAACCCGGGTTACGCGAGTCGCTCGGCGTGAGCGATCTCGTCCCGGGCGCTCTCACCGCGATCGAGCAGGAGGGCTTGCCCTCGACCAGTTCGATCGAGTCCCTGCTCGGCCGGATGGCCTGGCCGGAGACCGTCGACGGCGTCGCCGTGGCCCTAGAGCGGATCGTCGTCCCCCCGGAGGCCGAGCGCGACCTGCCCGAGCGCCCCGGCGATGCCGTGGACGCGCTCGCCGCGCACCCGGACCGTCAGGATGTCCGGCTCCTCGTCGCCGTCCACCGCGACGGCCGCTCGATCTGTCTGCTGCGTCAGCGCGCGCACGACCGCGATGACCGGGTCGCGATGGGCGAGGACATCGCCCCTGGGCTGGTCCACGCCCTGCGCGCAACGCTGGAGGACTAGGGGCAACGCCGGCCCCGGCCTACCCCTTCGGCGCTGCGGTCGAGCAATCGGGCAGGCCAGCGGCATCGCCCTTCGCGATCCGTTCGACCGAGCGCACCGCCGTGTCGAAGTCGGTCACCTCGACGACGGTGAGCCCCTTCGGGACATGGCCGACCACCTCGTCACAGTTGCCCTTCGGCGCGAGGAAGTACTCGGCGCCGCCCTCGCGCGCCCCGACCATCTTCTGGCGGATGCCTCCGATGGGGCCCACCCAGCCGGAGTCGTCAATCGTCCCGGTCCCAGCGACCGAGCGCCCTCCGGTGAGCGAGCCGGGGGTGAGCCGGTCGCGGGTCGCCAACCCAAACATCATCCCGGCGCTCGGGCCGCCGACCTCGCCGGCGTGGATACGGACCTCGACCGGGAAGTCGAAGACCGGCTCGATCCCGATGCCGATGCCGGCGCGCCCGCCACCGATATCGGCCGTGGTGAGGGTCAGGGTGCGCTCGGCATTGCCCCGCTTGACCGTGAGCTTCACCGGATCACCTGGTGAACGGTCCGAGATGGCCGTGACGATATCGATCACTCGGTTCACGCTCTTGCCGTCGACCGCACGGATCTCGTCCTTGAGTTCGACCTTCCCATCGGCCGGGCTCTGATCCACGATCGACGCGACGAGATTGCGTTGCCCGACCTTCTGGCCGACGCTGCGCAGACCCGCCGCGACCGCAGTCTGCTGCGAACCCTCCATGGCGGCGACATTGGCCTCCTTGACCTCGGCGTCGGTCGCCCCCTTCGGGAAGACCTGCTCCTCCGGCACGATCACCGCGTCCCCGTCGACCTTGGCCTGCAGCCATTCCCAGGCCGAGATATGCCGCTCGGGCCCGCCGAGGACCGAGACCGTGGTGAAGTACAGGTGCCCGTCGTCGGTGTAACTCTTCTCCCCCTTCACCTCGACGATCTGCTGGCTGCCGGCCTTGCCGAGGGTGTCGACGATCGGGCCAGGGCGCTCCACGACGTAGGGGACGTGCCACATCGTGAGGGCGAAGAAGGCCGCGATGAGCAGCAGCGATACGCCAAGGACCCACGTCGCGATCCGGTCATCGCGGCGCGCGTACGGCTTGGGGCGGGCGGCACGCACGATCTGGCGGCTCCTTCTTTTTCCGGCGGCGATCCGATGGGAACCCTTTCGGGTCCGCCGTGGTTGGGTTAGGTGAATGGCCATCTTCACTCATGAGAGAGCGGTGAACCACCGTGTCCTACGAACCTGACCGTGCCGAAGGTTCCGACGACCTCCCCGAAGAGCTCGCCCGCATCCTGCGCGAACTGACCGGAGGGGCCGATCTGCCCCCGCAGATGGTCGAACAGCTCAAGGCGATGGGTCTCGCCGATGCCGACCCCGCGGTCGTCTCGGCGATGGCGCAGCAGGTCAAGGCGATGTTCGCGCCGGGCCCGGTGACGAAGGGGGTCGACGTCGCCTCGGCGACCGATGTCGCCCGCCAGATCGTCGCTGGGAAAGGGGGCGATGCCGCCATGGGCAGCTCCGAGCACGCGCTCGCCGAACAGGCCACTCGGATCGCCGGGTTGTGGCTGGATCAGGCGACCTCGCTTGAGGCGCCCTCGCTCACCGGCGCTGCGCTCTCGCGGGCCGAATGGGTCGAGGCGACCCTGCCGACCTGGGCCGACCTGGTCGACCCCGTCGCGGAGGGGCTCTCGGCGGCGATCCGCGACTCGATCGGCACGCAGATGCAGCGGATGGGCGACTCCGGCGCGGACCTCGCCGCCCTCGGGCTGCCGCCCGGGATGAACCTCGACGCCATCAGCAATCAGATGGCACCGATGGTGCAGCGGATGAGCTCTTCGCTCATCACCGCCCAATTGGCGCAGGCCGTGGGGGCGCTCGCTGGCGAAACCGTCACCGGCACCGAGGTCGGGATCCCGATCGTCCAGGGGCGGGTCGCCCTGCTGCCCGCCAACATCGCCCTCTTCGCCGACGGACTCGGCGTTGACCTCGATGAGGTGTGGTTGCATCTCGCCCTTCGTGAGGCGGCCCGGATGCGCCTCTTCACCGCCGTCCCATGGCTTGGCCCGCAGATCCTCGCGACCGTTCAGGAGTACTCGCGCGGGATGGCGATCGACACCGACGCGATCGACGCGGCCGTCTCCCAAATCAATCCCTCTGATCCCGAGGCGCTGCAGGAGGCGCTCACCGGTTCGTTCTTCCAGCCGCAACCGAGCGCGATCCAGCAGGCCGCGCTGACCCGCCTCGAGACCTGGCTGGCGCTGATCGAAGGGTGGGTCGATCACGTCGCGGCGCGCGCGAGCGCCGATCATCTGCCCAATACGGCGGCGATGGCCGAAACGATCCGGCGCCGGCGCGCGACGGGGGGCCCGGCCGAAAAGACCTTCGCCGGGCTCGTCGGACTTGAGCTGCGACCGCGGCGCCTGCGGGACGCGGCGAACCTCTGGGCCGCGCTCGAGGATGCGCACGGCGCGAGCGCGCGCGATGCCGCGTGGGACCACCCCGATGTCGCGCCCCGCGCCGAGGACCTCGACGACCCGCTCGGCTACGTCGAGCGTTTCGGGGGCGAATCCGAAGGGACCGACCTCGATGCCGAGTTGGACGCCTTGCTGCGCGACGAGTCTGGCGAGTGACGCCCCCTTCTCTTGGGATCGCCCGGGTGTGGCCTCCCTACCAAGCCGTCGCGCGCGATCTCGAGCGGGTCCTGCGCGATTGGACGGCGCCCGATGGGGAGCAGGAGGCCCTGCGTGAGCAGTACCTCGCGCACCTCGGGGCCGACCCGATGGCGGTGTCGAAGGGAGGTCCACCGGCGCACTTCACGGCCGGCTGCCTGATCTACGCACCGGATCGCACGGCGGTCCTGCTGACCCTGCACGCCAAGGCGCGCCGGTGGTTCCAGATGGGCGGCCATATCGAAGGGAGCGACCTCACGATCTCGGGCGCGGCCGCTCGCGAGGCCCTGGAGGAGTCCGGTCTCGTCGCTGGCGAGATCGAGATGCTGCCCGATCCGGTCCATCTGGATCGCCACGACCTGCCGGGCGCATTTGGCCGCTGCCGTGAGCACCTCGACGTCCGATACGCCGCGGTCGCGGTCCACGGCGCGATACCGCGGATCTCGGCCGAGTCCTTGGACCTCGCCTGGTGGCCCATCGACGGGCTCCCGGAGGGCAGCGAAGACCTCCGACCGCTCGTGCAGGCCGGGCTCGACGCCCTGGAGCGGGCCTAGTCTTCGAGCTCCTCGGGGCGACCACTCACCCCTTCGAGATAGCCGCGGGCTCGCTCGGTGCGCTCGTAGGAACTCAGCAGCGCCCAGAACTCGGCGCCATGTCCGGGCACGAGCAGGTGCGCGAGTTCGTGGAGCAGGACGTAGTCGATGACGTAGTCCGGCATCCCTTGGAGGCGATGGCTGAGCCGGATGGTGCGATCGAGCGGGGTGCACGAGCCCCAGCGAGTGTTCTGATTGGTCACCCAACGGACCGAGGCGGGCTTGGCGATCCCTCCTAGATGAGCCTTGGACAGGCGCTCGGCGCGTCGCATCAGCTGCTCGTCGGAGGCCGGTTGCCGCGAGGATCGGCGCAGCACGCGCGCGCGCATCGTCTTGACCCAGTGCTTCTCCTCCGAGGCGCTCATCCCGGCCGGGAGCAGCACAACGAGCCGCCCGCCGTCCAGGTACGCGCTTACCGTGCGACGGCGGCGGCGACTGCGGCGGATTTCGACGTCATCGGCGGCCACGGGGCTAAACCTAGCGAGGGATGCCGACAACCCCGCGCGATCCACTCCACCTGCGCCCCGTGGCATGTGGATAAGTCGAAGGGCGAGTGGGGCGATTCTGCGACAGTGGCCGGGACGCCCTTCGGCGAGAAGGAGCCAGCAGATGCCACCTCACCCACCTCGGCCACGCCTCACCCGACCGATCCAGATCCTGCGCCGGCCCGACGGCACGATCCAGCTCGGCCTCGGCCCGCACGATGCCCTCCGAGTCGTCGGGGTCGCACCTCACGAGTGCCTCTGGCTGCTGACCCTCGATGGGTCCCGCTCGGTGGATCAGGCCTGCGATGACGCGATCGCTCACGGGATGTCGCCCGATCGGGCACGCCATCTGCTCACCCATCTGGGCCCGCATGGGCTCCTCGGCGAAGGGCGAGCGAGACCGCTCGATGACCCGCCCGTGATCATCCAAGGCGCCGGACAGGTACCAGCGCTCCTCGCAGAGGTCCTGCGGCAGGCCGGCCTCAGCCGGGTCTTGCGCGATCCCACGGGCGACGCGGCCGTGCTCCCTTCATCCTCCCCAGACGGCGAGCGCGCGATGCCCGTGGTGGTGATCGCCTCGCATGTCCCGGTCGCCGCGACCTCGGGTGACGCCTGGCGGGCGGCGGGCGCGAGCGTGCTTCCGCTGTGGTGCGGGCCCGGGCACGCGAGCATCGGCCCCCTGGTCCTGCCCGGCGTGGGACCCTGCCTGCACTGCCTCGAACTCACTCGGGTCGACCTCGATCCGGGCTGGCCCTGGCTTCGCGCTCAGGTGAGCGCGCCCCGGGTGGGTCCCCCGGTCCCCGTCGATGGCGATGGCGCGACCTGCGGGCTTGCCGCCGGTCTCGCGGGAGTTGTGGTGCTCGACCATCTGGCCGGGCGGGGCCTGCCGCTCGGCTCCTCCATCGACGTGACCGTGCCCGGGCCGACGCTCGCCCGTCGGGTTTGGCATCGCCACCCGCTCTGTGATTGTGCTGACACCCCCCTCGGCCAGGGAGCTCCCAGGGCCATGCGATGAAATGGACCACGTGACCGAGATCCCCCGCCGCGCCCTGACCCGCACCGCCCGGCTCGCGAGCCTCCCCCTCGGGGCGGCCGGGCGAGCCGCTGTCGGCCTCGGCAAGCGCGCGACCGGCCAGTCGTCGGCCGAGGTCGCCGAGGAGATGCAGCGCCGGACCGCGGAGCAACTCTTCACGGTCCTTGGCTCATTGAAGGGGGGCGCGATGAAGGTCGGGCAAGCGATGTCCGTGCTCGAGGCCGCGCTGCCTGAGGATCTTGTCGAGCCCTATCGCGAGATGCTCGCCAAACTCCAAGACGCCGCTCCCCCGATGAGCTCTGCGGATGTGCACACCGTCCTCACCCGCGAACTCGGCCCCCGCTGGCGCGAGCAGTTGGTCGAGTTCGGTGAGACCCCGGTCGCGGCCGCCTCGATCGGGCAGGTGCACCGCGGCACCTGGGCCGATGGCCGGACGGTCGCGGTGAAACTGCAGTACCCCGGCGCCGAGGCTGCCCTGCGCTCCGACCTGCAACAACTCGCCCGATTGGCGCGGGTCATCGGTGCCTGGATGCCAGGCCTCGACGTCAAGCCGGTCACCGAGGAGCTCCTCGCGCGCGCCGACGAGGAGCTCGACTACATCCTCGAGGCGGAGCACCAACGGGCCTTCGCCGCCGCCTATGCTGACGACCCGGACGTGGTCGTGCCGCAGGTCGTGGCCGGGACCCGCCATGTCCTCATCACCGAGTGGCTCGATGGCGTACCGCTCGGCCAGATCATCCGAGACGCCGACCAGCCGACCCGGGACGCAGTGGCGAGCCTCTACCTGAGTTTCCTCGTCGGCGCACCCGCTCGCGCGGGGATGGTCCACGCCGATCCCCACCCGGGGAACTACCGCGTCACCCCTGACGGGCGTCTTGGGGTCATCGACTTCGGAGCCGTGGGCCACCTCCCGTACGGGCTGCCCCCGGTCATCGGTGAGCTGATCCGACTCGCTCTTGCTGGACGGGACGAAGAGGTGCTCGCGGGCCTCCTTGACCAGGGCTTCATCCGGCGCGGCACCGCGACCGACGCCCATGCCATCGTGAGTTACCTGCGCCCCTTCATCGAGCCGCTCGGGCACGAGGAGCATCGTTTCTCGCGCGAATGGCTGCGCGAGGTGTCCCAGCGCACGACCGACTTCCGTCACCCGGAGTTTGCGGTCGGGATGAAGTTCAATCTGCCGCCGGAGTACCTCATGATTCACCGGGTCTTCCTCGGTGGAATCGGGGTGCTCAGCCAGATCGGCGGGACGGTCCCGGCGCGCGCCTTGGGTGAGCAACACCTGCCCGGCTTCGCCGAGCCGCGCTAGTCGCCCGTCACCACCAGGTCGAGTCGAGTTTGGCCTCGATCGAGCGGACGTGACGACGGCTGCACTGCGCGCAGGTCCAGATCGTGCGACCGCTCTCGCTGCCCATGACCCAGGTCAGCAATTCGCTCGGGTCGCGCGTGCTCGTCCCGCACATCGCACAGTGCCGCTCGCTCTCGCGGCCATCGTCGATCGCGCCGTCGGCCATGGCCTACCCCTTCGCGGCCTTCGCCGCCGCCTTCGCGGCCTTCTTGGTGTCCCGGACCTCTTGCAGGCTTTGCGGGTCGACCACATCGGCGACCGAGCGACGCGACCCCTCTTCGGCGTAGGGGCCGATCGCCTCGCGCCACCCGTCGGGGCGCACACCGAGCTGTTTGCCGAGCAGCGCGGCGAAGATCCGCGCCTTCTGCTCGCCGAAACCGGGCAGTGCCGTCAACCGCTTCAGCAACTCCGTGGTGTCCGCGGCGGTCGTCCAGATCGCGGCCGCATCGCCGTCATAGTCGTCTCGCACCACGGCGGCGAGGGCCTGGATCCGCCCCGCCATCGACCGGGCGTAGCGGTGGATCGCTGGCGGCGTGGCCGCCAGGTCGGCCAACTGCTCTGGGTCGGCGTCCGCGACCGCAGCGGGGTCGAGAGGGCCGAAGCGTTCGCGCAATTTCGCCGGTCCGGCAAACGCCCGCTCCATTGGGAACTGCTGATCGAGGAGCATCCCGATCAGCAGGGCGAAGGGGTCCGAACTCAGCAACTCGTCGGCGATCGGGTCCTGGGCGATCCGCAGCGTCATGCGCTCCATCGTGACAGGTCGGCCGGCCCCGGTCGAAGGGGGCCGGCCGACCACTAGACGGGGATCGGGTGCTTCCGAGGTCGCCCTCGCGGGCGTTTGCGCGGCACGACCCGACCGCCGTCAAAGAGCTCGCCGCCCCAGACACCCCAGGGCTCGGCACGCTCGATGGCACCAGCGAGGCACCGTTCGCGGAAGGGACAGGTCTGGCAGAGCGCCTTGGCAAATTCGACGCCCTCGGGCGTCGCCGCGAACCAGATCTCTGGGTCCTCTTCGAAGCAGGGGACGCTCACGCGGGTCGTGGTCGGGGAAGGGGGCTGGATTACCGCAGTCATGGTGGTTCGTTGCTCCTGGAGCACGTGGTGGAAGAAGGGAAGAAGAAGGTCCTGGTGCGGTCATCGAGACCGAGGACTGGGCGCGAGATCCGCGGGCGGGAGACCGCGTACCGGGCCGCCTGTTACCGGCGAGACTTCTAGCTGTGCAGAGCGAGAAAGCCGGTGCGCGGCGAGCGCAGATCTGCGGCGGGGGCCTTCGGGCGCGGATCGAAATTCGCGGTTTCGATTCGCAGGCTCGAGGCGGCGCCGGATCCCAGGTGGGCAGCGCTCATCCCATTGACCGGATCGGTAATCGTCGTGATCATCGCGAGGCTGCCCTCCCTTCTTCCTTCTTCACGTGGCACGTGCTCGTACCAGGTGCATGGCGAACGTTTTGTCAGGTTAGGGCACGACCGAGCGGCCTGCCAACCGAATTAATCGCCGACTTCCGAGGCGCTCGCTGCGACAACCTCTTCGGGGTCCGAACCGGCCACCACGGCGATCACCTGGTCGGCGTACAGGGACAGCTTGCGGGGACCGACGCCACTGATCGCGGCAAGTTCGCGTTGGGCCTTCGGCTCGGCATCGGCGATCGCCTCCAAGGTGGCATCGGTAAAGACGACGAAGGCCGGCACACTCTGCGCGCGAGCCGCGGCCAGGCGCCACGCGCGCAGGCGCTCGTAGAGCCCCTCGTCGTAGGTCGCCGGACAGTCCGGGCAGCGTCCACTCGCCCGGGCGGTCGCCGTCGTGAGTTCGGTGCCGCACCCCTTGCAGTGCCGGGTGCGGGCCACCCGTGCGCGCGAGCGGGACTGCCCCCCTGCGGATTTGGGCACGGACCGCGCACCCTCACCGAGGATCCCCGACGCCCCATCGAGGAATCGGCTGACCCGACGGCTCGCCCGCGCGCCGGGCGTGCGCGCACGGGCCCAGGTGAGGTGCAGGATCTCGCGGGCCCGGGTCACGCCGACGTACATCAGGCGCCGCTCCTCCTCGATCTCCTCGGGCCCCTCGGCCATCGTGATCGGCAGGAGCCCATCCGAGCAGCCGACGAAGAAGACGACATCCCACTCCAGACCCTTGGCCGCGTGAAGGGAGGCGAGCGTCACCCCTTCGACGCTCGGTGCGTGCTGGGCCGCGGCGCGCTCGTCAAGTTCACGGATGAGATCCGGCAGGTGAGCCTCTGGAGTCGTCGCGGCCAGGCGTTCGCCGAGGTCGACGAGGGCCTTGAGCGACTCCCAGCGCGCTCGCACGGCGCCACTCGTCCCGGGCTCGCCGGGCTGCCAGCCCATCCCCCCGAGGACATCGGCGACGACGGTACCGAGCGGTTTGGTCCCGTCGTCGGTGCGCGCTGCGCCGCGGAGCAGCACGAGGGCGTCACGGACCTCCTTGCGGGAGAAGAAGCGTTCACCGCCGCGCACGAGATAGGGGACGCCCTCGTCGGCCAGCGCCGACTCAAAGGCCTCGGACTGTCCGTTGGTCCGGAACAGGATCGCGATCTGACTCGCGGGACGGCCGGCGGCCACCAGCCGCCGGACCTGCTGCGCCACCCAGGCCGCCTCGGCCGGGTCATCATCGAGGGCAGTGAGGCGAGGCTCCGGGCCGGCGCCGCCCTGGGCGTGGAGAACCACCGAGCCATGGCGACGTTCGCCATTCGGAGCGGTCAGCAGGCGGTTTGCGAGGGTGACCACCTGCGGGGTGGAGCGGTAGTTGCGCACGAGGCGCACGGTCCGCGCCCCGGGGTGACGCGTAGTAAACCGCAGGAGGTGCTGAGGCGTCGCTCCCGTAAAGGAGTAGATCGTCTGGGCGGGGTCGCCGACCACGCAGAGGTCATCACGACCCCCGACCCACAGCTCGAGCAGGCGCTGCTGGAGGGCGTTGACGTCCTGATACTCATCGACGACGAAATGCCGGTACTGCTCACGCACCGTCGCGGCGATATCCGCTCGCTCGTCGAGGATTCCGACGGTGAGCAGCAGGACGTCCTCGAAGTCGATGACGCCGCGCGCGCCCTTGACCTCTTCATAGGCCTCGATCAGCCGAGCCATCCCGGTGAGGTCGATCCCGGGAGGCTCGCGACGGGCGGTGCGGGCCACCTCGGGATAACTCTGGGGCGTCAGGAGCGAGACCTTGGACCACTCGATCTCGGCGGCGAGGTCGCGTAGTTCCGCCCGGTCGAGCCGCAGCCCGAGTCGCCCGGCCGCCTCGGCCACCGCAGGTGCCTTGTGCGCCATGATCTCCGGCGCGGCCCCGCCGATCGCCTGCGGCCAGAAGTAATGAAGTTGGCGCAGCGCCGCCGCGTGGAAGGTCCGTGCCTGGACCCCAGCCACCCCGAGGTCGCGCAACCTGGTGCGCATCTCCCCGGCAGCGCGCGCCGTGAAGGTCACCGCGAGCACCCGCTGCGGGTGGTAGGCACCCGAGTGCACCCCATAAGCGATCCGGTGGGTGATCGCACGGGTCTTGCCGGTGCCGGCACCGGCCAGCACACACATGGCGCCCGTGGGATGCGCCGCGACCTCGCGCTGCTCTGGGTCGAGGGCGGCCAGCACCTCATCGGCTCCCGGGTGGGGGCCGGAAGGGGGTGTCATCTCGCCTCCTCGTTGTGCCTAACGAGAGCACCTTCTCACTTGGGGCCGACAATCACGCGATCGCGCTCACAGGCGCTGCCCGTACCACTGCTCGACGAGCCGGGCCGAGATCGAAAACCGGTTCGGCCGGGCGATCTCGCCGCTCGCCCAGAGCGCGGTCAGGTCGTCGCGAGTCACCCATCGAGCCGCTCGGATCTCGGCCTGGTCGAGGTGCAACTCGGTCGTCACGGCCCGCGCGGTGAAGCCCACCATGAGGGAACTCGGGAAGGGCCACGGCTGGTCGGCGACATAGGTGATATCGCTGAGGACGAGCCCCGATTCTTCGTGCACCTCCCGGGCGACGGCCGCCGCGAGTGATTCACCCGGTTCGACGAAGCCGGCGAGCAAGGAGTATCGATCCTCTGGCCAGGTCGCGCCGCGTGCGAGGAGCAGCCGGTCCTGCGCGTCGGTGATCGCCACGATGATCGCGGGGTCCGTGCGCGGATAGTGTTCGCTGCCATCGGCGTCGCACCGGCGGATCCAGCCACCATGGGTCGCCCGGGTCGGGGCGCCGCAGCGCGGACAGCGCGGGTGCCCGCGATGCCAAGCCGCGAGCGCGAGGGTCGTCGCGAGCGCACCCCCTTCGCGTGCCGTGAGGTACTGGCCGATCTGCCGCGGCCCGCGAAGCAGCTCCGGGTCGACCCCCTCGGCGGTGTCGGCGCAGACCGCGATCCAATGCTCCCCGTCGGCCCGCCCGAGATAGAACCACAACTGCTCTCGATCGCTCGGCCGCGGTGGCCGCAGCACCAGTCGCGATCCATCGGCGACCCGGCGCACCGGCACCTCATCGCCCACCATCTCGAGCACGAGCGTCGATGCGTCGGTGAAGAGGGCGCTCAGGGCATCGGGGTCAGCGCGCAGCGCGGCATCGCGATCGAGATCGCCGCCAGCGAACGGGAGATCGGCGAAGGGAGAAAGCGACACCCTGACGACGATAGTCACTCGCGAGATCCAGCCGATCTGGCCCACTCCGGGTGGCGCTCCCGCCTTCTGCGCTCGACTGCACCTACGGTAAAGGGCGTGAGCCGTGGACCTTTGACCCTCGCCGCCTTAGCCAGTGCGGCCGTACCCGACCTGGATCCGGTCTCGGTCGAGGGCGTGGTCACCGGCCCCGACGCCGGCTACGACGTCGCTTTCGTCCACGACGCCGAGCATCGGCGTTGGGTGATCCGCTGCCCTCGGGACGCCGCCGCGGCGGCCGAGTTGGAGCAGTCCGCGGTCCTGCTGACCCAACTGGCGCGACGCCTCACGATCCCGGTGCCGTTTGTGCGGGGATGGGTTCGTCTGCCCGAAGGGGGTCGCGCGGCCGTCCATGCCCACCTGCCCGGCTACCTGCTTGACCCGGCGGGCCTCACCCCCGGACGCGGTCTCGCCGCGCACCTCGGCCGGGCGCTCGCGATGCTGCACAACCTCGACCCGCGCGTCTACGAAGACGCCGGGATGCCGGTCTTCGATGCCGAGGGCTATCGCGCGCGCCGCCTCGCGGACCTCGATCGCGCCGCCGTCACCGGCCGGGTCCCGTCCCGGTTGCTCTCGCGGTGGGAGCAATTACTTGAGGACGTGCGGCACTGGCGCTTCATCACGACCCCCACGCACGGCGCGCTCGACGGGAGCCACATCCTGGTCGTCGACCACGAGGAGTCGCTCGCGGTGCGCGGATTCCTCGGATGGGAGCGCGCCCAGGTCGCCGACCCAGCAGACGACTTCGCCTTCCTCATCGGCTCGGCCTCCGAGGAGGCGATGGAGACGATCATGGAGGCGTACGCCCACACGCGGACCGAGCACCCCGATCGCTACGTCCTCGAGCGGGCACGCATGGTCGCGGAGATGGCTCGCGTCCGCACGATGATGGCCGCCGTCGCCGCGGGCGACCTCGACCGCGCGGCTCACCACGAGGCCGCCCTGCGCGACCTCGACGCCGAACTGGCTGGCGAGGACCCCACGGGCGCGAGCGCCGATCGGGTGACCGCCATCCCGATTCACCACAGCGATCCCGCGGACACCACGGAGTCCACCGACGGGACGCTGTACTCCGCGAGTTCCGATGACTGGTCCACCGAGGAGTACGAGGTCGCCTCCGAGGCCCTCGCCCCCGAGGACACCGACACCCGCCCCATCGAGGCAGATCGCGATGACGATGGGGGCGACGCGGACGAGCACGACGAGCCGCCGCACTCCTCGCCCTCGGCCTAATCGCCCCCCGTCACGACCTGCTCGATCTGCTCAACTCCGAGCAGGTCGGGGTAGTGGGTTTCGCCGGTCGAGGCGTAATAGAAGGCGGCGCGCACCTGCTCCAACGGGATGTCCCGCCATCGGGCATATGCCACGCGGTAGGCGGCGAGTTGCAGAGCGCGCACGCGAGCATCGGGACCGGTGGCCGGCCGCCCGGACTTCCAGTCCACGACGATGACGCCACCGCCCTCGGAGGCGAAGACCGCGTCGACCCGGCCGCGGACCGCCCGCCCGGCGATCACCGTCTCCAGGCTGAGCTCCACCTCCAGTGGCGTCCTCGTCGCCCATTCGCTCGCGAGGAAGCGCTCCTTCATCGCCTCGAGGTCCTCATCGTCTAGATCCTGATCGGCGCTACCGGGCAGGTCGTCGAGATCGACGATCGCCGAGCGCTGGTAGTGCTCCTCCACCCAGGCGTGGAAGGCCGTGCCGCGGCGGGTCGACGCGCTCGGCGGTTGTGGAAGGGGGCGGCGCACATCGAGGGCATAGGCCTGCGGGTCGCGCGCGAGGGCCACCAGCGATGAGGTCGTGAGGTGGGCCGGGAGGTCGACGGAGGGGACCCGGTGCGCTAACCGCTCGCGCCGTTCGGCGAGGAGGAGATCGAGTTCGCGATCGATCGCGCCCCCGCCCGACGGGGCGATCGCCGAACTAGACGCCGCGATGATCGCGTCAGCGGCGGCGCTCAGCCGCTCATGCTCGGGCGTTGCCGACCATTGCGGCCACACCGCGACCCGTTCGGCGGCCGCGATCGGGTTGTCCAACCCCTCTGGCGGGGTCTCGCACCAGTCCACCACCCGCACGCCGGTGATGGTGGGCGCACCATCGCCCGGCGTCTCCCCCACGATCTCGGTCACGAAGCGCGAGGGCAGCCGGGGCGTCCGCGTCCGCCCGACCCAGGTCGCCCCGCTGAGGAGCAGTTGGTGGCGAGCACGGGTGGTCGCGACATACGCCAGGCGGCGCTCTTCGACCACACCGTGCTCACCGCCGGCGGCGCGGAAGGCCGAGGCCGCGGCCTCGACGGCCTTGGTGTCCGGGCCCACGGTCAGGTCGAGCTCCGGCAGACCGTCTCGGTCGCCGCGCAGGGCGTAGGGCACACCGCCATCGAGCCCGGTCAACCACCCTCCGTCCGTCACCGCGCCGAGCACCCACTGCTCGTCATTGCCGACCCACCTCGCGCGTGCCGGGTGGGCGGGAAAGCTCCCTTCGACAAGCCCCGGGACGGCGACGACATCCCATTCCAAGCCCTTGGCCGCATGACAGGTGAGGATCTGCACGGCATCGGCGCTGACCTCTACCGTCGGCGCGTCGAGCCCGTCCTCGCGCTCCAGCGCCGCCTCGATCCAGCTGACGAACGCGCCCAGGGTCGGCCGATCGGCGGAGGCCGCGAACTGCGCGGCGACATCGGCGAAGGCATCGAGGTGGCTCCGGGCGGCGCCTGGGCTCCACCCCGGCCGGGAGAGCACTTCGAGGTCGATTCCGAGCGCCCGCTCGGCCTCCCCCACGAGATCGGGAAGGGCGAGCCCGCTCTGCTCCCGCAATCGCCGCACGATGGCCGCCAGATCGCGCAGGCGCGCGAGACCGGTATCGGAGATCGTGCGTCCATCGCGACTGCGCCACCCCGGCTCGGGGAGTTCGTCGAGGGCATCGACGATCGTGACGTCGTCATTGCTGTCCGGCGCGAGGTCCGTGGTGGGCGCAGCTGTCCGGGCGGGCCGCAGGTCGGCTGCGCGGGCACCGAGGCCAGCGATATCGGCGGCCCCCAGCCTCGCCACCGGCCCGGTCAGCAGGCGCATCAGTCGATCCCCGCGCGTCGGATCGGCGACCACGGCGAGCAGCGAGACCACATCGCTCACCTCAGCGGTCTGGAGCAGGCCGCCGAGCCCGACGACCTCGTACGGGACACCATGGCGGTCCAAGGCCTCCGCGATCGGGGCGAACTGGCTGCGTTTGCGACACAGGACCGCGGCGCTGCGTGCGCTCGCCCCCTTCCCCCGGCGCTGCGAGATCCACTCGGCGACCCGGTCGGCTTCTTGCTCGGAGGTCACCTCCCGCAGCACCTCGACCTGCCCGAGGTGTGCGCCCTCGCGCGGGTGGAGGCCCTCGACGGGGATCGGGCTTGAGGCTCGAAGGGGCTCCGCGATGGCGTTCGCGACGGCGAGGATCAGGCGGTCATTGCGCCAACTCGTGGAGAGCGGGCGCACCGGCGCGGGCTCGTCACCTCCCTCTCGGCGCGCGCGAAATACCTGCGGGAAGGTCGCGAGCGTGGTGGCGCTCGCCCCGCGCCAGGCGTAGATCGACTGGTGCGGATCGCCGACGGCGGTCACCGCCGAAGACGGGCCACCCTCGGGGGCGAAGAGCTCGCGCATGAGGACGAGTTGGGCCTCGCTGGTGTCTTGGAACTCATCGAGCAGGACCACCCGATAGGTCTCGCGCTGGAGCGCTCCAATATCGCCGAAGCGACGGGCCAGCCGGGCCGCGAGCGCCATCTGATCGGCGAAGTCCATCGCGTTGCGCTCACGCTTGACGCTGAGGTAGCGCTCGACGATCGGCAAGATCTGACGTCGCCGACGCAGCGTCGCGAGGATCTTCTGGCCGCCCTCCTTGATATACCGGCGCGAGTCCCGGGCCTCGATCGCCTCCATCCCGGAGACCTGGCGCTCCAGGTATTGATCGATGTCGCGCACGCTCAGCAGGTGCTCGGACATCTCGCCGGCGAGAGCGAGGACGGCATTGGTTACCGTCGCCTCGACCTGCTCGACCTCCCCCATCGGCCCGTCATAGGCAACGACAACTTCGTGCGCGAGTTGCCAGGCAGCGGCCTCGGAGAGCATCCGCGCATCGCGCTCGTACCCGAGCCGTAGGGCATGCTCACGAACGAGCGCCCCGGCATAGGAGTGATAGGTCGAAATCGCCGGGCCAACCCCCAAGAAGGCGTCGCTATCCTGCGGCGGCGACCAGATCCCCGCATCGTTCAGGCTCGCCAAGCGGGCCGCGACTCGCGCCGAGAGTTCTCCGGCGGCCTTACGGGTGAAGGTCAGGCCCAGCACCTCCTCGGGGCTCACGAGGCGATTGGCGACGAGCCAGACCACTCGGGAGGTCATGGTCTCGGTCTTGCCCGAACCCGCTCCGGCGACGATAAGTTGCGGCTCGAGCGGTGCCTCGATCACCGCGATCTGCTCGGGCGTCGGGGACGGCTGATCGAGGGCCCGCGCGAGGTCGGTCGCGCTCCAGCGCACATCGTTCACCGCAGCACGCTCCCTTCGGGCCGAAGGGGGCACGACGACGTCACCGGACAACTGCCGCAGAAGGTGTCGTCCACCCGGGCGGTCACCTCGGCGGCCGCCATCCCGTCGGCGGTCTGCTCGATCAGCCGGTGCGCCCACTGCGGGTCTTCGGCGCGATCGAGGGCGGGCTGCTCCATCACGAGGTTGCGGCGATTAGCGATTTTGCCGAGCTGCACCAGCGCGGCCCCGGCGCTCTCGGTCCCCGCCGCGAACCCCCCTTCGCTCACGGCGACCTGGTAGGTGCCGAGCTGTGGGTGCTGGGGAAGATCGGAGCGCGTCGGGGCGCTACTGCCCGTCTTGTAATCGATGACGCGCAACCGCCCCTCGGCATCCTGCTCCAACCGATCGACCGATCCGGCGAGGACGGCCCGGCCGAGTTCGACCCGGAAGCCGGCCTCGGGCTCGACGAGGCTCCAGCCCCCTTCGCGGGAGCGGGTGTAGAAGGCCGCGAGCCAGTGCGCCATCGCATGGGCCCGCGCTCGGCGTTGGTCGTTGACCCACCCTGGGGGCAACCCCAACTGGGCCCAGCGCGCGTCGATCTCGGCGCGCAGGGTCGCGGCGTCGGTGTCGCCCAACTCGGCGGCGATCGCGTGGATCAGCGTCCCGACCTCGGCGGCAACAGCTCGGGACCGGTCCCCGCCGCTGCTCGTGAGCAGCCACCGCAGCCCACAGCGCGCGAAGGTCTCCACGCGTGACGGGCTGACCGGCACTGGTTGGTCGTCGGCGCGAAGGGGGCGATCGTCGCTTCGCTCGCGAAGCGCCCACCACCTCGCCGGGTCCGCGCCGCGGATCTCTTCGGCTCGCAGCCGGGCGAGGCGCGGTACGGCCGCTGCTGCCGCGCTCGGGTCGGGCCCGCCCGCATCCTGGCGCAACCGCGCGACCACGCCGGTCAAGTCAAGGGGGGATGGCACCTCGGTCACCGGCCGCAGGGAGCCGTCGGCTCGCCCCGCGACGAGGTCGAGATAGACCGACGGCTGCTCGTCCTCGGTACGCACAGCGGTCACGAGGAGACGCTCGCTCGCTCGCGTGATCGCGACATAGAACAGGCGGGTCTCGTCATCGCGAACCTGGGCCCTCGCCGCCGCCGTGCTGAGCGGCCTCCCGGCGAGGACGTCGACCAGATCCTGGGAGCCGAGCAGCGATCCACGCAGGCGCAGGTCCGGCCAGACGCCGTCCTGGACCCCTGCCACGACGACCCGGCGCCACTGACGACCTGCCGCGGCGGCGGGAGTGAGGATCTCGACGACCTCGTCGCTTTGGGCCCGGGCGGCGATGGAGTCGGCCGCGATGTCCTGGTGCGCAATCGCCTCCAGGAAGGCATCGGGTCCCGCTCCGGGACGGGCCTGCGCGTGGCGTGCCGCCGCGTCGAAGAGCGCCACCACGGCGTCGAGGTCTCGGTCGGCCCGAATCCCGGCCGCGCCGCCCGCTAGGGCGGTATCGCGCCACGTCTCGGCGAGCCCGCTGCGGCTCCAACTGGCCCACAGGATCGTCTCGGCGGCAACGCCTGGAGCCCACCCCGTCCCGTCGGGCCGGCGCACCGCTGCCTCGCAAGCGGCGGCGAGGAGCCGACTCAGTCGGCGCAGCGGCCAAGCCTCCGCTCCGAGGTGATCTACGCGCTCTGGGTCGATCACGGAGGCCGTCAATAACTCATCGCTCGTGCGCGAGCCACCACCGGTCAGCTCTTCTCGGCGTAACAATCGGCGCAGCCGCCGCTGGGCGACCGCGTCGGCACCGACGAAGGACGAACCAAGCAGCTCGATAACCGTGTCGATCTCGGGCTCGGAGCGGGCCCCCTTCGCCAATTCGACCGCTTCAGCGAGGAGGAGCAGCAGGGGGCGCACCGCAGGTTCGCTTCGCAGCGGGATCTCGCCGCCCGTGCTCGCGACCGGCACTCCGGCCGAGGCCAGGACCCGGCGCAGCGTGCCGGTCCGGCTCGCACCGCGCACGATGACCGCCATCTCGGACCACGCGACCCCCTCCATCAGTCGGGCGCGACGAAGGTCATGGGCGATATAGGCGGCCTCTTGGGCACTGCCGCGCAGGACCCGGACGTCTACCTCGCCGGGTCCCTGGCGGGCTGGCTCGGCGTGGCGTGCCGCACCCCCGCCGAGAGCACCGATCCGCGACACGACGCGATCCGCTGCCGCCGCGACCGCAGCCGGGAGCCGGTGCCCCTGGCCGAGCACGACGGTGGCCTCCTCCCGTCCCGGCCAGGGATCGATCAGCGCCCGGGGGTCCGCTCCCCGGAAGCCCTGAACGGTCGCATCGGGGTCTCCGAGGAGGACAAGAGGAGTCCCCCCTCCCGTCACCAGGCGGATCAACCGCACGGCAGGAGCAGTGAGTTCGTGAGCGTCATCGACGACCACGAGGCCGAGCGAGGCACGCACCCGCTCTGCCGCGATCGGGTCATCCTCGATCAGATCTGCGGCGGCCGTCAGAATCCACGCCGGGTCATAGGCTCCGGGCCGGCCAAGGGCGGTCACCTCGTCGTACTCACGCAAGACCTCGGCTCCGGCGATCCACTCGGGCCGGTCGTGGGCCGCTCCCAGGGCGGCCAGCTCCTGCGGTCCCACGCCGTGCTCGACGGCGCGCATCAGCAGGTCGCGCAGCTCCCCGCGCAAACCGCGGGTCCCGAGCGCGTCCTGAACCGCCTCGGGCCAGCGCGGCCCACCCCCTTCGGCGGCGTGCCCAGCGAGTAGGTCGGCGAGCACCGAGTCCTGCTCTGCCCCCGAGAGCAAGCGGGGTTCGGGCGCGCCGACCAGGGCTGCCTGCTGACGCAGGATCCCGAAACCGAGGCTCGCCATCGTCCGAGCCAACGGACCGGTGCCCGTGCGTGCGAGGCGGGCTGTCACGTCGTCCCGCGCGCGAGCAGCGGCCACCCGGGTCGGAGCGATGAGCAGGGCCCGGTCCGCGCTCACCTCGCCGCGCCGGACCCGGTCGAGCAGGATGTCGCGGGCCACCGTCGAGGTTCCCGTGCCCGGCCCTCCGAGAACCCGCAGCACCTCGGCGCGGGCAGCCACCGCGGCGCGTTGGTCCTCATCAAGGGTCCAGCCGATGCCGGGGGCCGACGTCGCCGGGTCGCCCGGTCCGGCAGTCAGGGGCGCGGGTCCGCGGCGCAACCGCACCCGCAACGGGTTATCCAAACTCACAACCCCATCCCACCATCTGTCGCCGACAACCCTTGTCGCTCTCCCCACGAAAGGGTAGATTCCGCCGCCCTCGCGCGTTGATTCCGTGTCGCGACCACTACCGGTGCGTAAAATGGCTCTAGACCGGATCCACAACGGCGTCCGCCGGGTGCCATGGACCGCGTTCGAGTCCCCCCGAAAGGACATTTGTGGCCACGACCCCCGGACGAGTTCAGCGTCTTCCACGAGCCCAGCGCCGGACCCAGCTTCTGTCTGCCGCGCAACGGGTCTTCGTCGAGAAGGGGTATCACGCCGCGGCGATGGAAGACATCGCGGACGAGGCCGGGATCTCCAAACCGGTGCTCTACCAGCACTTCCCGGGCAAGCTCGATCTCTACCTGGCGCTGATCGACGAGGCGTGCAGTCGTATCCAGGACCTCGTCGTCGCGGCGCTCAACAGCTCCGACGACCCGAAGGAACGCGTCTACGCGACGATCGCGGCCTTCTTCCAGTTCGTCGGCGAGGCCGATGGCGGCTACAGGCTGATCTTCGAGTCCGATCTCGGCAACGAGGAGCGAGTGCGCGAGCGACTTGCGTTCGCCGAAAACGCCGTCTGCGAGGCGATCGCCGATCGGATCACCAAGGACACCGACCTGCCTCACGACTTCGCGATGTTCCTTGGGATCGCCCTGGCCGGAATGGCTCAGGTGAGCGCGCGCGCCTGGCTCGACCATGGGGCGGGTATCCCCCAGGACGACGCCGCGCGCGCGGCCGGACACCTGGCCTGGCGCGGGATTGGCGCCTATCCCAGTCGCGCCACCATGAAGGATCGCCAGTCCTAGGCCCCTTCGCGGAGCATCTGGCGCCGGGTGGCAGCATGTCTCTCGCGCCCCGTGTTGTGCTCGGTGCGCTGTCGTCTTCACGCCTAAAGGAAGGACATCCGTTCATGGAGGTCAAGATCGGCATCCGCGATGTCGCCCGAGAGATCGTTATCGAGTCGGTTAGCCACGAGGCCGAAATCACCCGGGCCATTGACGCCGCATCCGCCGGGGAGGCGCTCGCGATCACCGATGACAAGGGGCGCCGAATCATCGTCCCGGCAGGCGCCCTCGGATATCTCGAGATCGGCGAGCCGTCGCGCGGTCGGGTCGGTTTCGGGGCCTGACCCTGCGGCATCGCAGGTGGAGTTAATCCTCACCCTCGCTGGCGCGATCGCCCTCGGGGCGATCGTCGGGATGCTCGCGCGCGTCCTGCTGCCGGGTAAGCAGAGCCTGCCGGTCGCGATCTCGGTCGGGCTCGGCGTCCTCGGGGCCAGCATCGGTGCCGGCGTCGCCGCCCTCCTCGGGTTGGGCGGGGACGCGGCCGAATTCAATACTGCGGCCGTCGGCGTCGGCGTCATCGCCGCCGCCCTGCTCACCGTCGCGTACGGCCTGATCACGGGCCGACGACAGCTCTAGGGCCCCGGCTCAAGACAAACGAATCAGTCGGAGGACTGACCGCCACGGGTGCGCCGGCGGTTCCGGCGGCGACGCGGCGCCCCACCTTCGCCTCGCGCGGAGCGGTTCTCACCGCGCTCCTCGCGGGCCCGGCCATTGCCGCCACCTCGACCACCACGACCAGGGGCCTGTCGACGACCGCTGGAGGCGCCGGTTTCGCCGAGGTCTTCAAGCTCCTCGGCTTCGAGCCCGGCCCGGGTGCGCTGCGCCCGCGGGAGGCGCCCCTTGGTCCCCTCGGGGATGTCGAGGTCGGTGAAGAGGTGCGGGGAGGAACTGTAGGTCTCGACCGGCTCGGGCATTCCGAGGTCGAGCTGACGGTTGATCACGGCCCACTTGGTGAGGTCGTCCCAGTCGACGAAGGTGATCGCGGTGCCGGTGTTGCCCGCGCGACCGGTCCGCCCGATGCGGTGGACGTAGGTCTTTTCATCGTCGGGGCACTGGTAATTGATCACATGGGTGACGTTGTCGACGTCGATCCCGCGCGCGGCGACATCGGTCGCCACGAGGATGTCGACCTTGCCATTGCGAAAGGCCCGCAGGGCCTGCTCGCGGGCGCCCTGTCCGAGGTCGCCGTGGATTGACGCGGCGGCGAAGCCCCGCTCGACGAGCTCATCGGCGACCTTCGCGGCGGTCCGCTTGGTCCGGCTGAAGATGATCGTGAGGCCCCGGCCCTTCGCCTGAAGGATCCGAGCGAGCATCTCGACCTTGTCCATCGCGTGCGCGCGGTAGGCGAACTGGGCGATGGCCTTGACCATCTGGCTGTCCGACTCGCCGTCCTCGCTCATCGCGCGGATGTGGGTGGGCTGGCTCATGTAGCGGCGCGCGAGCGCAACGATCGCGCCCGGCATGGTCGCCGAGAAGAGCATCGTGTGCCGACCGGCGGGCGTCATCGCCATGATCTTTTCGACATCGGGCAAGAAGCCGAGGTCGAGCATCTCGTCGGCCTCGTCCAGGACGACCGTGCGCGCGTTGGAGAGGTCGAGGTGCTTTTGCTGGGCGAGGTCGATCAGGCGCCCGGGGGTGCCGACGACCACGTGGACCCCCTTCTTCAGGGCCTCGATCTGCGGCTCATAGGCGCGGCCTCCGTAAACGGTGAGCACCTTGATGCCGCGGCGCTTGCCAGCGCGCTCGAGGTCGCCAGCGACCTGGACGGCGAGTTCGCGGGTCGGCGCGACCGCCAGCGCCTGCGGGCGACGGTCGTCGGTCTCGGTGTCGATCCGGTTGAGGATCGGGACGCCGAAACCGAGGGTCTTCCCGGTGCCGGTCTTGGCCTGCCCGATGATGTCGTGCCCGCCCAGCGCGACCGGGAGGGTCATCGCCTGGATGGGGAAGGGAGTAATGATGCCCGCGTCGGCGAGGCTCGCGACGATGTCGGGGTGGACGTCGAAGTCGGCGAAGGTGACGTCTACGGGCGGATTGGGTTCGTCGACCCCGTCCACGGGGGCGGTCTGGATGTCGGTCATGAAGCTTCTTTCGATCGGCGGGCAGCGCACGTGATGGCACCTGCCGCGCAGGTGGCGGGCCGATCGGAGGTCTTCACGCAGGCGGGGCCAACCGGAGTTCTCGCGAGTTGGCGGACTGCCTGGGCATCTAAGGCGTAAGTCGCTGGTACGGGCCGACCGGGCACCGAGTTCAGCGCCCATCGTAGCCGCTCCCACCGGCATCGCCCCACTCGCGCCACTAGGCTCGGCGTCATGAGCGATGAGATGACCCCCGATGTGAGCGCCGCCGACCCTGCGGCGAAGCCCGCGAAGAGCGCCGGGGCACATCTCGGCGAGCGCGAGCGCGAAGGGGTGATCGACCTCCTCGGGGTGATCGCCTACGGCTCGATCTCGGGCTTTACCCGGATGGCCGCCGACTCCGAGATGGCCTCGGACATGCACCTGAAGACCGCCCTGGCGGGTATGGCCGTCAAGGAGTTCACCAACTACGAGCTCCTCGTCTCGCACATCGTCGAACTCGGCGGCGACCCCTGGGAGGCGATGACCCCCTTCAAGGAGGCCTTCGACGCCTACCACGCTCGGACCAAGCCGCGCGATGTGTTGGAGGGCCTCGTCAAGGCGTATATCGGCGACGGGATCGCCAACGACTTCTTCCGGGAGATCGCCCGCTATGTCGACGACGAGTCGCGCGAGATCATCGAGCAGGCGAGCGGTGACGATGGCCGCACCGAGGTCATCGTCGGCGCCGTCCGCGACGCGATCCACAAGGAGCGCACGCTCGCTGGGCCGCTCGCGTTGTGGGGTCGGCGCCTCGTCGGCGAGGCGCTCTCGCAGGGCCAGCTCGTCGCGGTCGAGCGCGACGCGCTCTCGGAGCTGATCCTCGGCACGAGCCACGACCGCCCCGGCGCGGGCCTAGAAGAGATCGGCCAGATCATGACCCGGCTCACCGACGCGCATCAAAAGCGCATGGGTGCCCTCGGCCTGATCGCCTAGCCGCCCGCGAGTGCTAGGCCTGGACCACCGGAAGGAGGGACTCGGCGACCTCGCGGTAGGCCATCGCCCCCTTCGAACTGCCGGCCGTCTCTAGGACCGATCGCCCGATCGCGGGGGCCTCGGCGAAACGCACCGTCCGCGGGATCGGTGGTGAGAGGACCGGCAGGTCATAGCGCTCCCCGACATCGCCGAGGACCTCCTTGGAGTGCCGCGCACGCCCGTCGTACATCGTCGGGAGGATGCCGACGACCTTCAGCTTCTTGTTGAGGAGCTTGCGAACATCGCGCACGGTGTCGAGGAGCTGCCCGACCCCACGGTGGCTCAACATCTCGCAGGGCATGGGAATGATCAGGCCGGTGCTCGCGGTGAGCGCGCCCAGAGTGAGGACACCGAGGCTCGGCGAGCAGTCGAGCAAGATCACGTCGTAGTCGCGCCGCACCTCTTCGAGCGCGGACTGCAACACGAACTCGCGTCCCGGGCGGGTCAGGAGGGCAGCTTCGGCCCCGGCGAGGTCGATCGTCGCCGGGATGAGGTCGACCGATTCACTGACCTTGAGGACGGCCTCGCTGGCCTCGCACTGGCCGAGGAGCACCTCATGGACGGACGTCTCGACCGCGTCGGGGTCGATGCCAAGGCTGAAGGTCAGGCAGGCCTGGGCGTCGAGATCGACGAGGAGCACCGTGAGGCCAAGCTCTGCGAAGGCCGCGCCGAGTGATGACACCGAGGTGGTCTTGGCCACGCCCCCCTTCTGGTTGGCGAGTGCGATGATCGCTGCCTTCTTCTTCCCTGCCACGTCGCGTCCCCTTCGTCATGAGCGGCGTTGCCGCGCTCATCTTCTCAGGTGTCCGGCAAACCCGCCCAGTCGGGCTCTTCCGGACCGTACGCCTGGCCCTCGGGACAGTGGGCTCGCAGGTCGCACCAACGACAGATCGGACCGACGCGAGGAGGGAAGGGGTCCTCATCACCGCTCGCGAGCCGTTCCCGCGCGATATCGATGTCGGCACCGATCGAGCGTGCCTCCTCGACCTTGCGGGTGAGCGACTCCGGTGTGTGCTCGTGCCGGGCGATCACCCCCGTCGGAAGGTGGTGCAACTCCACCTTCAAGCACGGGCGCCGGAACATCTTCCACACCGACCCTGCGTAGAGCGCGAGGGGAAGGGAGAAGCGCGCGTCGTCGTCGGTCAGGGGCGTCCGACCCGTCTTGTAATCGACCACGACCAGTTCACCCTCACGTTCATCGAGGCGGTCGACCCGGCCGGTCACGGCGAGCGCCCCGGTCACCATCGCCACCGTGCGCTCGATCCCCCGCGGCTCCTGCGCCGGATCGAGCGTCGCGAGGTACTCCCCGACGTGGACCGCGCTGCGCTCGCGGTGGTGCGCCGATTGGTCGTCATCGCGAAATCCGAGACGAATCCACCCTCGTCGCACGAGCGCAGCTCCAGCGTGTGGGGTCCGCTCCGCAACGGGGAGATCCCACCAGTCCCTCAAGGCGTTATGGACCGCGATCCCAAGGGAGGTGTGCGCGCGCTGAGCCCGCTTCGGTGGCCTCGGGACGTCGAGATAGGCCATCCGGTAGCGGCGCGGGCAGTCCAGGTAGCTGAGCAGCGCGCTCGGGCTGACTCGAAGGAGGGGTCGCCACCCGTCGGGTCCGCCGTTTTCGGCACTGGTCACGGGCATGGGTCCCACCCTAGATTCGCCCCGTGGGCCCGAGCTGAGTTGTCCACACCAGGGAGCCGCGATGAACCGACGCAGCGTCTACGGGGCGGTCTTCGTCACGGTCCTGCTCAACCTGCTCGGGTTCGGGATGCTGCTCCCCCTGCTGCCGACCTATGCCAGGGATTTCGGCGCGTCGGCGGCCGTCGTCGGCGTCCTGATCGCTAGTTACTCCGCCGCGCAGTTCATCTCGGCGCCCGTCCTCGGTCGGATCTCCGATCGCGTCGGCCGGGCCCCCGTCGTCGCCGCGTGCGCGCTCGTCGCGGCCGGCGGATATCTCCTCTTCGCCGCCACTTCGTCCCTGACCTGGATCTTCGTCGCCCGAATCCTTACGGGATTCGCTGCCGGGAGCATCGCCGCGGCTCAGGCGACGATCGCCGATGTCACGGCACCGACCGAGCGCGGGCAGGGCATGGCGGTCGTCGGAGCGGGGATCGGACTCGGGATCGTGCTCGGTCCAGCCCTCACGGCGCTGTCCATCCCGATCGGGGGCACGCGCGCCCCCTTCGTGATCGCGGCCATCGCGGCGCTCGCAAACGCCATTTGGGCCATGCTTGCACTCCCCCGGACGACGGGAGTGACCCCGCCGCTCCTCGCGACACTCGCCCGAGTCCGGCGCGATCCGCTGCTGGTGCTGTTCTTCGCCGTGAACTTCCTGGTGATGGTCGCCTTCTCGCAGATCGAGTCACAGTTACCGCTCCTCACCGACCATCTCCTGAACTTTGGGCCGGTCGAAAACGGCTACCTCTTCATGTACGTCGGGCTCGTGATCGTCGCCTTTCAGCTGACCGGCACCCGGTGGCTCTCCCGGCGACTCGGGGATCGTCGGCTCATCGTGATCGGCCTGGCGTGCTTCGCGCTCGGGTCGGCGCTCGCCCCCTTCGTCACCGCCTGGTGGCAGATCGCTCTGCCTGCGGGACTCATCGCGATCGGCAATGCGACCCAGGCGCCGTCCCTGCTGTCGGCGATTTCGGGGCGGGTCGGAGCCGATGAGCAAGGCGCGGTGCTCGGAGCCAGCCACTCGATTGGCTCGTCCGGGCGGATCATCGGTCCGGTACTCGGCGGCGTGCTCTTTGGCGGGACGGGTCCGGCATCCCCCTTCCTTACCGCGGCAGCGGTCTTCGCGTGCCTCGCCGCGGTGATGTGGGTCCGACGAGGGGTCAGCGCAGGATCGTGAGTCCGCTCGTCGCCGCCTCTTCGATGGCGGCGAGCGATTCCTCTGAGGTCGCGTTTTCCCCGAGCCGGTTCGGCTTGCCCTCACCGTGGTAGTCGCTGCTGCCGGTCGCGATCAGATCGAGCTCGCGGGCGAGCGATCCGGCGAGCTCGACCTCTTCGTCCTCGTGGTCGCGGTGGTTGACCTCGATGCCGAGCAGACCCGCGTCGGCGAGTTCGCGCACATCGTCGCCGTCGATCGTCCAACCTCGGCGGGTCGCGAAGGGGTGAGCGAGTACGGGGACCCCGCCCGCAGCACGAACCAGGGCGATGGCGTCACTCGTGTCGATCGTGAAGTGGGGGACGTAATAGCGGCTGCGGTTGTGCAGCCAGGTGTCGAAGGCCTCCGTCCGATCACGGACGAGCCCCTTAGCGACGAGGGCATCGGCGATGTGGGGGCGGCCGGGCGCGGCACCTTCGGTGGCGAGCGCCTCGACCTCGGGCCAGGTGATCTCGATGCCGTCGTCTTCCATCCGTTCCACGATGGTGCGCAGGCGCGGGAGGCGATCATCACGGATTCGCGCCATGGCCGAGGCGAGGTCGGACTGGTGCGGGTCGAAGAGGTAGGCGAGCAGGTGGACGCTGATGCCGCGGTGACGAGTCGACAACTCGGCACCTCGCACCAGAGCCAGGCCGTGCCGGGTTGCGGCCTCGGTCGCCGCCGTCCAGCCGTCGACCGCGTCGTGGTCGGTGAGCGCGACCGCCGTGAGGCCTGCCCGGGCTGCCTGAGCGATGACCTCTTCCGGCGGCTCGGTGCCGTCGCTCACGGTCGAGTGGGTGTGCAGGTCGATCACCTTGGTCACCCTACGGGGGGTGGCGCCCGCGGTGCGAGAAGATGGCCGGGGCGTGCGACTCAACCTTTTGCGGCGCAGTGCCGTTGGGTCCGCACGAGGGTCACCCCACCGGTGACCCGGCAGGAGAAGGAGAGCCCAGATGGGCGGTCATGACGAGGAGTTCGCGACCTTCGCTCGCGAGGCCTCACCGCGCCTGCTGCGCACGGCCTATTACGTGAGCGGCAACGCAAACGACGCGCAGGACTTGGTCCAAGGAGCGCTCGTCAAGACATATCTGAAATGGAAGCGCGTGCGGCATGACAATCCCGCCGCGTATGCACGGCGCTGCTTGATCAACTTGCACATCGACACCTGGCGGTCGCGACGTCACGAGACCGTGTCGGACCCAGCGATCGAGGCGGCGAATCTGAGCGTCGAGGACCGTGAGCCCGAGGACACCTCGGATCTGGTCGCTCTCCTTCAGATCTTGCCGCAACGAGAGCGCCAAGCCGTCGTCCTACGCCACTATGTCGGCCTTTCCGAGGTCGAAACCGCCGAGAGCCTCGGATGCTCGGTCGGCACCGTGAAATCCAGCACCTCGCGCGGCCTCGCCCGCCTACGAGCGCACCTCTCCCACACGGAGGAGACCAGCCATGCCTGAGAAGATCCGCATCGACACCGACACCGAGTTCGAAGACCTGCTCCACTCCTACGATCTGCCGCCGCTCGAGATCGACGTCGATTCCGTCATCGGCGATGGGCGCCGCATCCGACGCCGCCGCCGAGTCGCCGGTCTCGCGGCAACCACGGCCGCGGCGGTCGTGGCCGCGGGTGCGTGGGCGGTCCTTCCCGGCCGCCCGGGAGCCTTCCTCGAGCCCGCGTCGTCGACCACCACCACCGCAACCGGTCTACGCCCCGGTCACCAGCGGATCACGCTCGAGCCCGCCAACGTGCAGGACTCGAAGGGCATGGCCACGACCGAAGGCGTGACGATCGACCTCTCGTATGGCAATGGCACGCTGACGGTCGCGGGCAAGGATTGGGAGCAGGGGGCACCGGTCGACCCTCAGGTCTTCGCTGAAGGGGGCGGGCAGGTTTTCCGCCTCTCTCCTCGCAGCGAACTCATCGTCACCAGCCGCGACATCCGTGATGTGAGTTTCTTCGGCACCGCGGAGAGCAAGCAGGACCGCGGCGCGACCACCGAGGACATCGCGATCGCCGACACCGGGCTGCGCGCCTTCGTCGTCCGCGGCGTCGGCACCTTGCCGGACAGCACGGGCTTTACCACGTATGACGGAAGCCGCGTCATGAACCAGGCACTCGAGGGTGGCGATTCCGCCCCGGTGCGCCCGCCGCAGGCGGCCCTCGACGGTGCCGTCTTGTACTACGACCGTGATCTTCGTGTCGCCGGTCGAATCGGGGACGAGGGCACGAGCTCACTGAAGGTGAGCCACCAGCCTCTGCGGGAGGTGATCCCGCTCCTCTTCCACTCCGATGGGAAGGTCACCACCAGTTCGGGGTTCTTCGCAGCCGACGGCACCCCGCGGGATGTCTCCTTCACCGCCACAGAGAAGGGCGGTCGACGCCACGAAGTGCCCGTCGCGGTCACCCAACTCGAACCCGACGGTCCGTGGGCGTGGACGGTCTCAGCGAAGGACCCGGCCATGGGCAATCAATGGACCTTGACCTGGACCGACGCCGGGGGCACACACACGAAGACGTTCTAAGGGATCTGCCGAAGGGGGGCGCGCTACGACACGCCCGGCCAGTTGGGCCGCCGCTTCTCGGCGAAGGCGCGTACCCCTTCGGCCCGATCAGGACTAAACGCGGTGTCATGCCAGCGGGCGTCTTCAACGTCAAGGCCGTCATCGAGCGGGAGATCGATCCCCGCTCGCATGGCGGCCTTGGCGTTGCGCACGCCGATCGGAGAGTGGGCGGCGATCGTGGAGGCGATGGCGAGAGCCTCGATCCGCGGGTCCGGCACGACCCGATCGACGAGCCCGAGACGGTAGGCCTCGTCGGCGCCCACCCGGCGGGCAGTGAAGATCAGGTCGGCCGCTCGGGACCACCCGATTCGGCGGGTCAGGAGTTGGGTGCCGCCACCGCCGGGGATTACCCCAACGGAGACCTCGGGCAGACCCAAGACGGCCCGCTCACCCGCGACGATGAGGTCGCAGGCCAGGGCAAGTTCGCACCCGCCACCGAGCGCAAAGCCGCCCACGGCAGCCAGCGTCGGCACCGGAAGGTCGAGCAGCGCGCGGTAGGCCAGCCGGTTGCCCGGCCGCTGGGCCCGCAGTTCATCGTCGCTCAACCCGTTGCGTTCCTTTAAGTCGGCGCCGACGCAAAAGGCCTTGGGGTGGCTGGAGGTCACCACCACGGCACGCACGGAGGTATCGGAGGCGAGCGTCGCTCCGGTCTCGGTGAGGGCCCGCGCCATGGCGGTCGAGACGGCGTTCATCGCCTCGGGCCGGTCCAAGACCAACTCCACGACGCCATCGTCGTGCGCGCTGGTCCGGATCAACGGGCGAGCATCAGTGGTCGCATCCATAGGTCCCATCTTGGCCTATGAGAAGACGACGGTCCGCTCGCCGTGGGGCAGGACGCGGGTATCGCTATGCCACGCCACGGCCCGCGACAAGACCCGTGCCTCGCAGTCTTGACCGGCCGAGACGAGCGCGTCTGGCTGCATCCGATGGTCGACCCGCACGACGTCCTGCTCGATGATCGGCCCCTCGTCGAGATCGGCGGTCACGTAATGGGCGGTCGCGCCGATCAGCTTGACCCCCCTTCCGTACGCCTGGTGGTAAGGGCGGGCCCCTTTAAAGCTGGGCAAGAAGGAGTGGTGGATATTGATGATTCGGCCCGCCATCCGCCGCGCCAGGTCATCGGAGAGCACCTGCATGTATCGGGCCAGCACCACAAGATCGATGTCGTGTTCCTCGACGAGTTCGAGGAGCCTCGCCTCGGCCTGCGGCTTGGTCTCGGCGGTCACCGGGATGTGGTGGTACGGCACGCCATAGGAGTCCGCGAGCGCCGCGAAGTCGCGGTGGTTCGACACGATCGCCGGAATCTCGATGTTGAGCTGCCCGCTTCGCCAGCGAAAGAGCAGGTCGTTGAGGCAATGCCCGAATCGGCTCACCATGACCAGGGTGCGGTACGCGGTGGTCGCGCTGCGAAGCTGCCAGGTCATGGCGTACTGCTCGGCCACCTCGTCGAACCCGGCCTGCAGGGCGGTCTCACCGACCCCCCGGACATCGGTGAAGGCGACCCGCATGAAGAACTCCCCCGTACGGGTGTCGCCAAATTGTTGGCTCTCGGTGATGTTGCCACCGTGGGCGAAGACGTAGGCGGACACCGCGGCAACGAGTCCCGGGCGGTCGGCGCAGGACAAGGCCAGGATGTAGTCGCTCGAAGGGGGAATCACCGCACCATTGTGCGCGACCCTCCGAATCTTCAAAAAAAGAGATCTGAGTCGCTCCCAGCCGCTGAACTGCCCTCAACGGGGCAGTGACAAAATGAGCGTGATCCCCCTTCGCCTCACGCGGTTGAGGCCCTAGCGAGAGGCATGCATGTCCACCAAGACGGTCGCCGGCAACTACTTCGAGGACTTCACGATCGGGCAGGAGATCGTCCACGCGACGCCGCGCACCGTCACCGAGGGCGATATCGCCCTCTACACCGCCCTCTACGGCAGCCGGTTCGCCGCGACCAGCGCCGCGACCTTCGCGGAGTCGATGGGGCTCGAGCGCATGCCGGTCGACAGCCTCCTGGCCTTCCACCTCGTCTTCGGCAAGACCGTTCCGGACATCTCGCTCAACGCCGTCGCGAACCTCGGCTACGCCGGCGGGGTCTTCGGGGTGCCGCTCTACCCGGGCGACACCGTCACCACCACCTCGACCGTGATCGGCCTGAAGGAGAACTCCAACGGCCGCTCCGGCGTCGTCTACGTCCGCTCGGTCGGGACCAACCAGAAGGGGGAGATGGTCCTGGACTACATCCGCTGGGTCATGGTCAACAAGGGCAACCTGGACGCCCCTGCTCCCGAGATCGTGATCCCCGACCTGCCCGGCGCCGTTGCCGCCGAGGACCTCAAGGTTCCCTACGATCTGGCCGGGCGCGACTACGACACCGTCCTCGCCGGGAGCCCCTACCTCTGGGACGACTACGAGGTCGGCGAGCGGATCGACCACGTCGATGGCATGACGATCGAAGAGGCCGAGCACATGCTCGCCACCCGCCTGTACCAAAACACGGCGAAGGTGCATTTCAACCAGCACGCCCAGGCCCAGGCGAAGATCGGGCGTCGCCTGATCTACGGCGGGCACATCATCAGCCTCGCCCGCGCCCTCACCTTCAATGGGCTCGCGAACGGCCAGAGCATCGCCGCGATCAACGCCGGAGCACACGCCAACCCCACCTTCGCCGGCGACACGGTCTACGCCTGGTCCGAGGTCCTCGAGCGCATCGAACTGCCCGGGCGCACCGACATCGGCGCGCTGCGTCTGCGCACGGTCGCGACGAAGGACCTCCCGTGCGCCGACTTCCCGTATCGGGGCGAGGACGGCAAGTACCTCCCACAGGTCGTGCTCGACCTCGACTACACGGTCCTGATCCCGCGCCGCTGAGTTTTTTCTGAAGAAAAACCCCCAACCGACCGTAAGGGCATGGCGTCTTACGGGGCATCGGGTTCGACCGTCGGACCCGAGAACCATTTGGGGGGTTTTTCTGATGTCACGTCGCCACACCGTGATCCGCTCCGCTGTCGCCATCGGCGCGGCCGGGTTCGCTGTCGCCTGGGTCGTCCCGGCGACAGCGACGAGTTCGTCCACGTCGCCCACGTCTGCCGCTCCGGCGGCCGCCACCTCAGGTGTGCCGTGGTCGACGGTGCATTCGGGGTGGAGTGTTGTCACCCACGACGCCAAAGCGTCTAGCCGACTCTCGCTGATCAGCCCGAACGGGACGGCCTACCGCCTCGGCCAGGTGAAGAAGGGAGACCTCCTCCAGGACGTCTCCTCCGGAGCCCGGTCTGCCGTTTTCGCGCAGGAGGACGTGGACAACGCTCGCGTCACCGTCCGGGACCTGCGCACCAAGCGCGACTCTCATTTCACGCTGCGCACTCCGCAAAGCGTGCGCTTCCTGGACCGTTCGGGCGGTGCGCTGCTCGTAACGCGCAACTACGGGCCTAAGGCGCGAGTGGAAGTGCGCTCTCGCACCGGCAAACTGATCCGCACGCTCTACCGCGGCACGCAGTTCTCCGATTCCGACCCCTTGCCGGTCGCGGGGGGCCGCACGGTGGTCATCCCGCTCAGCACCGGCCTCGCCGTGGTCGACACCCGCTCGGGCCGGATGATTCGGCGCCTGCCGGATCCCGCCGGGCACCACTACTGCCACCCGACGCGGCAGTGGGACTCCACGCACTTCGTGGTCTCGTGCCTGGTGAAGTCCAAGACGGACGAGATCGGCCAAGTCTTCGTCTCGAATACCTCGGGCAAGGTCCGCAAGCTCACCTCCGGCAAGGCCGACGGGCACGGCTGGTGGGACGCGTGGCCGCACCGACGCGGGGCGGTCGCGGTCGCCGGCCAAATGTGCGGCGCCGGTATCCCGCATCGGCTCACCAAGGGCAAGCCCGTGCTGAAGACGGGATACGCAGCAGGGACGTGGCAGATGGTGGCGCTCGTCGGGGATCGCGCCATCGGAGAGCGCGTCGGCGCCTGCCCTCCGTCCGCGCGCACCCTCACGAGCCACGACCTCGTGACCGGTAAGAACCGGGTCCTCTCCCGATCGGTGACGAGCGTCGCGGTCGTGGACCCGCGCCGCTGACCGTCATCACTGACATGAGGAAGGGGGTCGCGCGCGGCCCCCTTCCTCATGTCACCATGGCTTGCGTGAGTGAAGAGCAGAAGCAGGCCGAAAACCGCGCGCGTCCGACCACCGAGGAGTTCCGCACCTTCGTCGCCGAAGACTGGGCGCCTCGATCGGCGACGCGACCGGACCTGACCGAAGCCGCGCGGCGCGCCGCGAGCCGCCGTGAGCAGGTCTCCGCCGCCCACGAGGGTGAGCGCCTGGTGATCCCAGCCGGGGGGCTGAAGGTCCGCTCGAACGACACCGACTACGTCTTCCGCCCGCACAGTGCCTTCGCCCACCTGACGGGCCTCGGCGCCGATCGCGAACCGGACGCGGTGCTCGTGATGGAACCGCGCGAAGGGGGCGGGCACGAATCCATCTTGTACTTCCGCCCGATGGCTCCGCGCGACTCTGAGGAGTTCTTCGGCGACGCCCGCTACGGCGAGTTCTGGGTGGGTCCGCGGCCGAGCATCGAGGACATCGAGTCCGAGCTCGGGCTCACCGGTCGCCACATCGACGGCTTTGTCGACGCCGCGACCAAGGATGCCGGTGAGGTCACCGTCCGCGTCGTGCGCGACGCCGACCGTGAGCTGACCGCCGCTCTCGATACCGCCCGGATCGCCAACGGTGCCGTCGAGGAGGGCCTCGCCGAAGCCGATGACGCTCTCGCGCACGACCTCTCTCACCTGCGGATGGTCAAAGACGATTGGGAGATCGAGCAAATGCAGGCCGCGGTGGACGCGACGAAGGTGGGCTTCGAGGCGGTCATCGCTGACCTCCCGACCGCGCTTGAGAGTGGTCGCGGGGAGCGCTGGGTCGAAGGGGTCTTCGGACTGCACGCGCGCCACCAGGGCAACGGCGTGGGTTATGACTCGATCTGCGCGGCCGGAGACCACGCCAACACCCTGCACTGGATCAAAAACACCGGAGAGGTCCGCGACGGCGACCTCATCCTGCTCGACGCCGGAGTGGAGCTCGACTCCCTCTTCACCGCGGACATCACCCGCACCCTGCCTGCCAACGGGCGCTTCACGCAGGCCCAGCGGGAGATCCACGACGCGGTCGAGGCCGCTCAGGCGGCGGGGATCGCGGCGGTCAAGCCGGGGAACAAGTTCTCCGACGTGCACGCCGCCGCAATCCGGGTCATCGCCGAGCACCTCCACACGTGGGGCCTCCTCCCCGAGGGCGTGAGCGTGGACGACACCCTGGATCCCGAGCACGGGCAGTACCACCGGCGGTGGATGGTCCATGGGACGAGCCATCACCTTGGGATCGATGTCCACGACTGCGCGCTCGCGACACGCTCGGAGTACATGGACGCCGAGCTTCAGCCGGGCATGATCCTGACGGTCGAGCCGGGCCTGTACTTCAAGGCCGATGACCTCAAGGTCCCGGAGCGCTTCCGCGGGATCGGCGTGCGCCTCGAGGACGACGTGGTCGTGACCGAGGATGGCTGCCGCAACTTAAGCGCGGACTTCCCTCACTCTGCCGACGATGTCGAGGCTTGGATCGCCGAGGTGCAGTCCCGCTAGGGCGACGGGGGCTCCCCTACCGCCGGATCGTCTCCAGCGGTAGGGCGTAGCGCACCCCGTCAAGGTTCTCGGCCGCACCGCCGAGGATCCCCTCGAGGATCTCCCGGGGGCTCGGGTAGTCATCCGGCAACCCCTCCAGGTACCGGGAGTGCTCCTGCAAGGACGCCACCGCGTCCTCGAAGTGGTCCGAGACGTCGATGTACTCGTTCGCCACCGGCGAGGCGGCGAAGACGATCGCCTTGACCGACCAGGGCTCTAACCCTTCGTCGGCGGCCAGCTCCGGGAAGACCCAGCGGTTACCGGCATCGCCGGTCGCGTCGAGCACCGCGAGCCCCACGGCGCGGTGATCCGCCTGGTTGACATTGCTCCCCACCATCTCGTGCCGGCTGAGCGTCGTCACGAGGTCGGGTCGGTGTCGCCGGATGGCCCGCGCGATATCGCGGCGCAGGGTCAGCCCGTACTCGACCATCCCGTCCGGGTGCCCGCCGAACTCGACCACGTCGACGCCCACCCGCGCGGCGCTCGCCCGCTCCTCGGCCTCGCGCGCCGGCCCGCATTGCGCCGGCGAGAGATCGTTGATCCCGGCCTCGCCGCTCGTCAAGAGGTAATACGCGACCCGCTTACCGGCCGCCGTCCACCCGGCGACGGCCGCCGCGGTGCCGTACTCGATGTCATCGGGATGAGCGACGACGCAGAGGATCGACTCGATCCCCTCTCCGTCGAAGGGGGCGAGCTCGCTCACGGCGTCGGGGGTTCCGTGCTCTGCTGACGGTCGTAGGCGGCCTGAGCCTGCGCCTGGTTGGCGCGCAACTGCTCCTGGGCGGCCCGCATCGGGTCGAGCTCGGCGAGCAACTCGCGGCCCCGCGCTGCGTGCTTGTGCTCGACGAGGACCTCATAGCGGGTCGCGACGACCTGAGTGACGGAGGTGAAATCGCGCTGCCCGCCGGTCATCCGATACCCGAGCCAGGCCCAGACGAGCCCGAAGACGGCACCCATCAACATCGTCGACGTCAGCCGGATCATCATCCCGTCCATGCCCTCGAAGAGGGTGAAGACGAGGCCGACGAAGACACCGATCCAGACACCGGAGAGGGCGCCGCCGAGCAGCACCCGCCCCGTGGTGAGCCGTCCGGTGACTCGCTCGATCTGCTTCAGGTCGGTCCCGACCAGCATCACGTCCTGGACGGGGAAGTCCTTGTCGGCGAGATAGTCGACCGCCTTTTGGGCCTCGGCGTAGGTGTCGTACGTCCCAAGGGACATCGGGTAGTTGAGCCGCAGGACGTTCTCCCGAGCGGCGGACATTGCGGGCGTGGTCATGACGCCTATTGTCTCACCGCTCGTCGCCCAGCGGTCCAGTGGTACCCACCACCGGCGAAGGGGGTCAGCCCTTGAGCTTGTAGTCCTCAAGGAGGCGTCGGCCGATGATCATCTTTTGGATCTCGGCGGTGCCCTCACCGATCAGCAGCATCGGCGCTTCGCGGTAGAGCCGCTCGATCTCGTACTCCTTGGAGTAGCCGTAGCCACCGTGGATGCGGAAGGACTGCTCGACGACGTCCGCGCAGTTCTCGGCGGCCAGGTACTTCGCCATCCCGGCCTCGAGGTCATTGCGTGCGCCGGCGTCCTTCAGGCGAGCGGCCTTGACCATCATCTGGTGGCTGGCCTCGACCTTGGTCGCCATGTCGGCGAGCCGGAAGAGGATGCCCTGGTGCTGGGCGATCTTCTTGCCGAAGGTTTCGCGCTGCTGAGCGTAGGCGATGCCGAGCTCGAAGGCGCGACGCGACAGGCCACAGGCGCGGGCGGCGACGTTCACGCGCCCGACCTCGACGCCGTCCATCATCTGGTAGAAGCCCTTGCCGGGCTCGCCGCCGAGGATCTTCGCCGAGGAGGTCTTGTGGCCCTCCATGATGAGCTCGGTCGTGTCGACGCCCTTGTAGCCCATCTTGGCGATCTTGCCGGGGACGGTGACGCCCTGGGCGGTCTCACCGAAGCCGGACTCCTTGTCGATCAGGAAGGTCGTCATGTTCTTGTAGACGCTGTCCTCACCGAGGTCGGTCTTCACGAGCACCGCGACGAGGTTCGCCGAGCCACCGTTGGTGAGCCACATCTTCTGGCCGTTGATCGTCCACTCGTCGCCGTCGCCCTTGACCGCCTTGCTCTTGATGGCCGAGACATCGGAGCCCAGACCCGGCTCGCTCATCGAGAAGGCGCCGCGGATCTCACCGGTCGCCATCTTCGGCAGGTAGTAGTCCTTCTGCTCCTGGGTGCCGTGCTGGACCAGCATGTAGGCGACGATGAAGTGGGTGTTGATGATGCCCGAGACGCTCATCCAGCCGCGGGCGATCTCCTCGACGCAGAGGGCGTAGGTCAGCAGGGACTCACCGAGACCGCCGTACTCCTCCGGGATCATCAGCCCGAAAATCCCCATCTCCTTCATCGCCTCGACGATCTCGGTGGGGTACTCATCGGCGGCCTCGAGCTCTTGGGCGACCGGGATGATCTGCTCGTCGACGAACTCGCGGACCAGCTTGATCAGTTCGGACTGCTCTTCGGTGAGGCCGTCGGTGCTTTGGAGTCGGGACATCGGGTCAATCGCCGCCTAGGACATGAGGAAGGGGGTGAACCCGCTCATTATCGCAGGCGAGACGCCGGCGTCAGCGGCCGGTTCACGTGCGATACGCCACGCTGACGGCGCCCCGCGTCAGTGGACGATGACCGTCTCTCCATGGGGCATGAGGTCTTCTCTCCAGATCATGTCCATGGCGGCGTTGCTAAGGCGGGCGCACCCGTGCGACGCGGCGTAGCCGGGGATGTACGGAGCGCCGTGGACGGCGATCCCGCCATTGAAGTACTTCGGGCGCCAGAGCGCACCGAGGGGTCCGACGTGAGAGCCGTCAAACTCCTTGTAGACCGCGAAGGTCCCCTTCGGCGTGACGGCGACCTTCTGCGCCCCCTGGGAGGTGTACACGGCGTTGCTACCGGTGCTCGTGTTGAGGATCCGGTAGATCTCACCACCCTTGACGATCACCAGGATCTGCCGCTCGAGATCGATCTCGATCCGCTCGGCGGGGCCACCGACGAGGGGCGGCACGTGATCGGTCTGCACGGCCTTGAGGGTCGCCGCGCCCGCGATGCCATCGCGGTCCAGGCCCGCGACCTTCTGGAGCGCCATCACCGCCTGCTGGGTGAGCTCACCGTAGGTCCCATCCGGCGTGCCGTTCCAGTACCCCATGTCGTTCAGTCGCTGCTGAAGGGCGGTGACGGTCCGACCGGAGTCACCGGGCTTGAGCAGTTTGGTGCCCGCGAAGGGCGACGTCGTCGTCGACGCGGTCGGCGTCGGCGTGCTCGGCGTCGCGGCCGAGCTCGTCACCGAGCTCGAAGTAGTGGTGGTCATCGGTGCGGCGTCGGAGATCCCACAGGCGGCGAGCCCAAGGACAAGCGCGCCGACGACGAGCGTGATCGGTCGAACGGACATTAAAAAACTACTCCCCCATGAATGCTCGGTCAGGGACCGGCTACGTGATCTCAATTGTGCGCTATGACGAGCGGGCACGCGAGCCGGGTCCCGCGTCCGCGCGAAGGCCCGCCCGCAGGCGCGGCCAGATCCCTCGCCCCACCGGCTGCGGGGAACGATCTCGCACCTCCCGCAGATCCGGATAGCGAGCCCTGATCGCGCTCTCGAGACGCTCGTGCAAGGTCTCCCCGGCGGCGCTGCAGCCGTGGCAAGCCCCCTTCAGCTCCACGGTGACGGCCCCATCGCTCACAGTGATGACCTCGATGTCGCCGCCGTGGCTTCGGGCGAGATCGCCGACGGGACCGGCAAGGACCTCCCGCACGATCTGCGTCAAGACACCATCCGGATCGGCCTCAACCTCCCAGGTGCTGAGGTCCCCGAGGGCGAACGCCAGGGCCCGCCGCACTCGCTCCCCCACGTGCGACCACGACGTCCCCGCGCCGGCGCGCACCACGACGGCGTAGGGCTCGAGCGTCGCGTCGGCGATCACCCCTTCTCGCAGGAGGACGCCGAGGTCGCCGGGGGCATCGAGCAGTCTCCCGGCGGGGAGGCGTTCGCTCACCACCCAGCGGAGGGCGGCGGAGTCGGTCAGGACGGTCTCAGCGTGCATGGGCTAGGTAAGGAGCGAGGTGACGCGGTAGGCGATGAAGGCCATCACCCAGGCGAGGACGAACATGTACGACCAGGCGATGAGGGGCCAGCGCCAGGTGCCGGTCTCTCGGCGCAGCACCCCGACGGTCGACATGCATTGCAGCGCGTAGACGAAGAAGACCAGCAAGGAGGCGATCACCGCGGGGGTGAAGAGTTGCTCGCCCGCTCTCGGCCCCGAGCTCACGGTCATCGACGCCAGGGCGGTGCTCGGATTCTCGGGGTCTTCGGCGGCCGCGACCTGGCCCAAGGTGGCCACGAAGACCTCCCGCGCGGCGAGCGACGACACGACACCGACGTTGATCCGCCAGTCGTATCCGAGCGGCTCGAAGACCGGCGAGAGAGCGTGCCCGATGCCCGCGGCGTAGGAATTGTCGATGACATACGCGCTGCTCGCGACGTCATCGGTGGGATCGACGCCCGCCTGACGCAGGTCGGCATCGCTGTGGGTGGGGAAGCTCAGTAGGGCCCACAACACGATCGTGGTGAGCAGGATGATCGAGGCCACCTTGCGGACGAATGCCTTGCACGCATCCCAGACCGAGATGGCGACCGTCGATACCTTCGGGAGTCGGTAGGACGGCATCTCCATGTAGAAGGGCATCGCATCGCGTTTGCGCCCACCGATCTTGGAAAACACCCACGCCGCCGTCATCGCCGACATCGCGCCGAGCAGGTAGAGCCCGAACATCACCACGCCTTGGGCGCCGAAGGGCCCGACCCGCGCGGAGGACGGCACCAGCATCCCGATGAGGAGGATGTAAACCGGTAGCCGCGCCGAGCAGGTCATGAGCGGCGCCGCCATCATCGTGGCGACGCGGTCCTTGGCCGAAGGGAGCGACCGCGTCGCCATGATCCCGGGGATCGCGCAGGCGAAGGAGGAGAGCAGGGAGACAAAGGCCCTCCCTTCCAGTCCGGCGCTCGCCATCACCCGATCCATCAAGAAGGCCGCACGCGACATGTAGCCGACGCCTTCGAGCAGCGCGATCAGCACGAAGAGCAGCGCGATCTGCGGCACGAAGACCAGCACTCCGCCGACACCGCCGAGCAGCGCATCACCGACGAAGCTCGCGAGCCAGGGGTTCGAGATGTGCTCGCGGGCGAGCGTGCCGAGCCAGACGAAGAACTCCTCGACATAACCCTGCAGGGGCGCAGCGACTGTGAAGATCGTCTGGAAGAAGAGGAACATCGTCGCGAAGAAGATGATCGTGCCCCAGACCGGGTGGAGCAGGACCGCGTCGATCTTGCGGGTGCGCTCGTCGATGTCGGGGACGGAGTAGTTCGCCGAGGCGAGCACGGTGTCGATCCACCCGGTCGTCTCGCTCGGCTCGGTCGGCGGCAGCACCGGCGGGGACGACCAACTGTCAATATCGACGAGCGCCGCTCGCAGGTCGTCGACGCCGCTCCGCTCGCCTGCCGTCACCGGGATCACGGTGAGGCCGAGCGCGGCACTGAGGGCGGCGATATCGATCGAGCCCCCGCGGCGGGCCAGCTCGTCGGTGAAGGTGAGGACCACCACGGTGGGGAGGTCGGCGTGCAGGATGTGGGTGAGCAGGCCGAGCGAGCGGCGCAGCGCGGTGGCGTCCATGACCGCGATGAGACCGTCGGGCGTCGGGGTGCCATCGGTGTGCTCCCGGTCGAGCACCTTGGTGACGATCACCTCATCCGGGCTGATCGGATCGAGCGAGTAGGTCCCCGGTAAATCCTCGATGACCGCCCGGCCATCGGGGATCCGCGCCTCCCCCTCATAGCGCGCCACGGTCACGCCGGGGTAGTTGCCGGTCTTGGCCTTGAGCCCCGTCAGGGCGTTAAAGAGGGTCGTCTTACCGGAGTTTGGGCTGCCGACGAGCGCCAAGCGCGCCGTCCCCGCAGGGGCGTCGATCGTCGCCGAACCTCCGTGGTGGTGTCCGCTCATCCGAGGCTCACGCGAACCCCGCGCGCGAGACTGCGTCGAATGGCGATCTCGCAACCCGCGACGCGGTAAATCACCGGATCCTGCGCGGGGGCCTTGCGGACGACCTCGACGCCGGCACCGGGGGTAAAGCCGAGATCGAAGAGCCGGCGGCAGGTACTCGCCGGGAGATGGTCGCTAAAGCCCTCGACTCGTGCGGTGCTCCCTGGAGCCAGCTCGGCGAGGACGTGACCAACGCCGGGGTCGGGCATTGCCACCCGGCGCTCCGCTAGGCGTGAACTCAACGCGGACATAGAGGTCACGCTACTCCCGGCAAGGAGGACCTAACTAATCGGGATCCGCCCTCCAGAACACCGGGCAACACGCCTGCCGTCAGTACACCCAGACCCGCCGACCGATGGGCGCTAGGTTCTTCCACCAGATGTAGTCGGTTGCCCGGTTGCTCAGCCGACAGCAGCCGTGCGACGCTGGATAGCCCGGGATCGACTTGCTGCCGTGCAATGCGATGCCGCCGTTGAAGTACTTCGGCCGGTAGAGCAAACCCAGGCGGGAGCGGCGCCATCCGTTGATCTGTCGGAAGATCCGGAAGCGCCCCGACGGGGTTGGCGTGCGAGAGGTCCCCGTGCTCGTGTTGAAGACCCACGTCACCTTGCCGCTCACCACGAAAATCATCAGCTGGCGGCGCTTGTCGATTTCGATCAGCGTCCCGCTGCTGGACTTCGCGCGTACCCGACTAAGCCGTTCGATGCGCGCCCACGTCTTCGGCCCGCAGACACCATCGCGAGGCAGGCCGAACGCCTTCTGGACCGCCATCACGGCCTGCTGGGTCGTGTCGTCGTACGTCCCCGACACGCTGCGGCACCAATACCCGTGCTTGCGCAGTCGCGCCTGAAGGTACTTCACCTGGGACCCGGTCGAGCCCTGCCGCAGCGTCGGCCGTGCGGCGTGCGCCGTTTCGGCGCTGGCCACGCCGACCGCACCGACGACGGCCGTCGTGCCCGCAGCCCGGAAAAAATCACGTCGTCCTAGCATCATCATCGTTCTTCCCACCCCACGGTCACCAAGGGGTTCTCCCCCCAGAGGGGATCAATGTACTCCCGCGTCGTCACCCGCGGGGGCGGATGGCTTCATGCGTGTCGAGGATGCGACGCGCGATGTCCACGTGGAGGTTCTCGATCATCTTGCCGTTGTAGGTGACGACGCCCTGACCGGCACCAGCCTCCCAGGCTTCAAGGATGCCTCGGGCCTCTTCGACGGCCTGCTCACTCGGGGCAAAGGTGTCGTTGCACACCTGGACCTGCCCGGGGTGGATCAGGGTCTTGCCGTCGAAACCGAAGTCTCGACCTTGCTCGCACTCGCGGGTAAAGCCCTCGTTGTCCTTGACGTTGTTGTAGACCCCATCGAGGATCGCGATCCCGGCTTCGCGGGCGGCGAGAAGGGAGAGCGACAAGGCGGTAAGGAGCGGGGCCCGGCCGGGCACGTGGTCGGCCTGGAGCTCCTTAACGAGGTCATTGGTCCCCATGACGAGCACGGCGAGGCGGTCCGAGGCCTTGGCGATCTTGCGCACCTTGGCGATCGCCTCGGGGGTTTCGATCATCGCCCAGAGTTTGGTGTGCTCGGGCGCGCCAGCCTCTTCCATCGCGGCGACGAGGGCCTTGACTTCTTTGGCGTTGTTGACCTTCGGCACGACGATCCCGGCAGGACCCGCCTGCGCGGCGGCGCGCAGGTCCTCTTCGTGCCACGAAGTCCCGATGCCGTTGATCCGGATCGTCAGTTCTCGGTCGCCGTATTCACCGGAGGTCACGGCAGCGCAGGCGGCGTCGCGGGCGGCGGGCTTGTGGTCGGGGCCGACCGCGTCTTCGAGGTCGAGGATCAAGGCATCGACGGGGAGGGTCTTGGCCTTTTCGAGAGCGCGCTCGTTGCTGCTCGGCATGTAAAGGACCGAGCGACGGGGGGTGTAGGACATCGGGATTTCGTGCCTTCCGGGTGGTCTTTACGCGTAGAGCTCGGCGAGCTCGGGGTCATTGGCGGACAGGCGCTCGGCGAGCTCGAGGATCACGAGGCACTGCTTCAGGCTCGCGTCGTCTTCCATCTTCCCGTCGAGCATGACCGCGCCCGTGCCATCGCCCATGGCCTCCTTGACCCGGCGGGCGTGCGCCACGTCCTCGGCCGAGGGGCTAAAGACGCGCTTGGCGATCTCGATCTGGACCGGGTGGAGACTCCACGTGCCGACACAGCCGAGGAGGAAGGCGTTGCGGAACTGGTCTTCGCAGGCGACCGTGTCCTTGATGTCGCCGAAGGGCCCGTAGTACGGGAAGATCCCGTGCATCGCGCACGCGTCGACCATCCGGGCGGTCGTGTAGTGCCAGAGGTCCTGCTGGTAGATCGAACGCTCGGCCCCGTACTCGACCGTGCCGTCCTCCCCCTTCGGCGGGTCCTGGCGCACGAGGTACCCGGGGTGACCGCCGCCGACGCGGGTGGTCTTCATCCGGCGGTCCGCGGCGAGATCGGCCGGGCCGAGCGAGATGCCCTGCATGCGCGGGCTCGCGCCGCAGATCGCCTCGACATTGGCCATGCCCCTCGCGGTCTCCAAGATCGCGTGGACGAGGATCGGGCGGGTGAGGCCCGCCTTCGCCTCGAGCTGGGCGAGGATCCGGTCGACGTAGTGGATGTCCTCGGGGCCCTGGACCTTCGGGACCATGATCACGTCGAGCTTGTCGCCGATCTCGGTCACGAGGGTGGTGAGGTCGTCGAGCACCCACGGGCTGTCGAGCGCGTTGACCCGGGTCCACAACTGGGTGTGCTCACCGAAGTCGGTCGTCTTGGCGATATCGACCAGGCCCTGGCGCGCGGCCTCCTTCTTGTCGGCCTTGACCGCGTCTTCGAGGTTCCCGAGGAGGACATCGACGGTGCCGACCATCGCGGGGACCTTCGCCGCCATCTTCTCGTTGCTCGGGTCGAAGAAGTGGATCATCCGGCTCGGACGGGCCGGGACCTCGCGGACCGGGGCCGGAGCTCCGACGGCGAGAGGGGCGAAGAAGTCCTTGGCACTGCGCATGAAGAAGCGTCTCCTTGGCGAACGAGAAGGGAGCGTGAGGTTTGCTGCTCGGACGCTATCAGCGCGCATCCGGCCGCCCCTATGACTCACTTCACGCGCAGCCCTAAGCGCAGGTCAGCGCTTGGTGTAGACCGTGCAGACGACGTTGTCGCGGGTCTTGGAGTACGCGACCTTCCATTCCTGGAGGGTGGTCCCTTGACACCGCGTCCCCGGGCGCGCGATCCGTAGGACGCGGAACTCGACGCGCTCGGTCTGACTGGTCTTGATCCCGAACTTCTTCGCGGCCTGCTTGCGGTCGGCCCAGCTCGGGGAGGGCGCGCCGCACTTCAGAAGTCGCGTCGGCCACCCTCGATAGATCATTCCGGTGCTACGCGTGGTGTTGCGGAATCCCGCGAAGCAGTCGCCGACCTTCGGGATCGCGGTGTAGCGCACCAGGCGATAGTTGTCGTCGTAGTGCGACAGGCACCCCTGATGGTCGGTCTGGGATCGCGTGCACTCGGTCGCGTCTCGACCGGAGGCGACGATGCGGACCCGGGCCCGTTTGCTCTGGCAATTGATCACCGCCGCTCGGGCCTGCGCCACCGACTTCTCCGCCACTTCACCCGAGCGGATAGTGAGGCACTTGCCGGCCCCCGGGTACGCCTTCACCGCCGACGTCGGGGCGGAGGAAGGGGTGGAGCTCGGGCTCTCGCTCGTCGAGGGCGTGGTCGGGGTTGCCTCCGGCGAGGTCGTCTGCGTGGTCGAGGGCGGCTCCGACGTCGTGGTCGGGGTCGAGGTCGCCACCGGCTCATCGTCGTCGGTCGCGGCCTGGAAGATCAGGTATCCCCCACCGGCGATCAGGGCCAGCACGAGGACCAGTCCCCCACTCACGAGCGCGATGATCGCGCCCTTGCCGGACTTCTTCGGCGGCTGATTCCACGGCCCACCGGACGAGGCCATCGGGGTCGGCGGGTATGGCGGCGGTGGCCCGCCAAAACCGCCGGGCTGCGGTGAGGAGTGAGGAGGCACGGGGCCATAACCAGGAGGGGGCGGCGGATTGCTCATCGTCTCGAACCTTCGTGACAGCGTGGCGTGCGGTTCTCGTAGCCACCCGACCGGCCTGACAGGGCGCGGTGCGGGCTCCGCCTTGACCCTACAGGTGCTAGCGCCCGCGAGGACCGGACCGAAGACGATCGCTAGGCTGGCCGACCATGGACGCCGCCGCGACGTCGGTCACCGCCTTGACCGAAGAGGTGCTGAACAAGTCCGCAGTGCTGTGGCTCGACGCCGACGACGGGAGCCCCGCTCGCGCCGTCTGGTTCGCGCGCCGCGACGGGCGCGTCCTGATCGTCTCGGGTGCTGGCGAGCAGCAGATCGCGCCCCTCGGCGAGGAAGCGACCCTGATCCTGACGAGCGCCGGCGATGGCCGCCGGCTGCTCACGATCCGTGCCGCAGTCGAGCAGATCCACCCAGACGATGGCGAATGGGACGCGGCGGTCGAGTCGCTGATCGGCGAACGCCGCGGCTCTCACGATGGGGTCCGCGACCGCTGGCGCGAGGAGGCCACGATCTGGGCGCTTCGCCCGTTCGGGGTTCCGGAGCAAGCCGGCGTCCCCCAGGTGGTCACCTCACCTGGGGGTCAGGCACCCTCGACGCCCGCGCCCGCAACGTCGGTCGTGACCCCGGCGGCCACCGCCACCGCGCGGTGGCGTCCCTGGCATCTGAGGGGACGCGCGACGCGGCGCCGCTGACGCCCGCTCGCGGTTGTGCGGCGACGGGGCGTCCCGGCGCTACCCTGGCCAGCGTGAGCGCTCCCACCCGGTTTTACGTCGGCCAATTGGCGAGCCTTGACGTCTTCGACCCCCTCGGTGACCGCGTCGGCCGGGTGCGCGACGTCGTCGTCACCTTCAGCAGCCGTCGCCGCCCTCGAGTGATCGGCCTCGTCGTCGAGGTTCCCGGTCGCCGCCGGGTCTTTGTCCCGATGACCCGGGTGACCTCGGTCGAAGGGGGTCAGGTCATCACGACGGGCCTGGTCAACATGCGCCGCTTCGAGCAGCGCTCCAACGAAACCCTGGTGCTCGCGGAGATCATCGAGCGCCCGGTCGTGGTGCGCGGTGAGGACGGCCCGATCCAGGCCACCGTCGAAGACATCGGCGTCGAGCAGACCCGCACCCGCGATTGGGCGGTCACGAAGGTCTTCGTGCGCGCCGGGCGCCGGCACACCCGCGGACTGCTGGTGCGTCGGCGCGGTGAGACCTTCACCGCGCCGGTCGAGGACGTCGAGGGCCTCTACGGCACCGACACCGAGCAGTCCGCCGCCCGTCTCATCGAGCACTTCGACGATCTCAAGGCTGCCGACCTCGCCGACGCGATCCACGACCTCAACCCCAAACGCCAGGGCGAAGTCATCGACGCTCTCGATGACGAGCGCCTCGCCGACGTCCTGCAGGAACTCCCCGAAGAGGATCAGGCGAAGATCCTCGTGACGCTAAAACACGCGCGGGCCGCCGATGTGCTCGAAGCGATGGAGCCCGACGACGCGGCCGACCTGCTGTCGGTGCTGCCGCCCGAGCGCGCTGAGGGCCTCCTCCAGGCCATGGAGCCCGACGACGCGGCCGACCTTCGCCGCCTGCTCACCTACGACGAAAACACCGCCGGTGGTCTCATGACGACCGAGCCGGTCGTCCTCGGACCCGATGACACCGTGGCCGCGGCGCTTGCTGTCGTGCGCCGCGCGGAGCTCTCGACCGCCCTCGCGGCGACGGTCTTCGTCTGCCGCCCGCCGCACGAGACCCCGACCGGCAAGTACCTGGGGATGCTCCACATCCAGCGCCTCCTTCGAGAACCACCCCACGCAGCGGTCGGCGATTTCCTCGACACCGGCGTGGACCCCCTTCCCCCGGATGCGCCGCTTGGTCGAGTGACCGTCACGATGGCGACGTACAACCTGATGTCCGTCCCCGTTGTGGATGAAGGGCGACTGCTTGGCGCGGTCACGGTCGACGACGTGCTCGACCACATCCTCCCGGACGACTGGCGCGATGACCGTCATGAGGTGACCGATGGCTGACCGGCCCACAGTTCGTATCGACCAGCCGCGCGAGGTCCGCCAGCGCTTCTTCCGCCGACCCTCGTCGATGAGTTCCGAGGCCTTCGGGGTCATCTCGGAGAAGTTCGCGCGCTTCATGGGGACGCCGCGCTTCCTCATTTGGATGACGATCTTCGTCGTCGTCTGGCTGAGCTGGAACACCTTCTTGCCCGCCGAAGCCCAGTTCGACCCGCGCTCGCTTAACTACACCCTCCTAACGCTCATGCTCTCCTTGCAGGCGTCTTACGCGGCGCCGCTCATCCTGCTCGCGCAAAACCGTCAGGATGACCGCGACCGGGTCGCTCTGGAGCAGGACCGGGTGCAGGCTGAGCGCGCCCTCGCCGACACCGAGTTCCTCACTCGGGAGGTCGCCGCACTGCGAATCGCACTGCGCGACACGGCCACCCGCGACTTCCTCCGCTCCGAACTGCGACAGCTCATGGAAGACCTTGAGGAGCGTGGCCTCGAGGTACGCGCCCGCGAGGAGGAACCCGCGGCGGACCAGGGCGACCGAGCGGTGCCCTGACGGCACCACTCATGGCGGGGACGTAGCATCGAGCCATGTCCTCCCACCCCACGATTACCGACGAGATGCTGCGCGCGGCGCTCGGCGGGGTCATCGACCCCGAGATCCGCAAGCCCATCACCGAGCTCGGCATGGTCGAAACCGCCGATGTCGATGCCGACGGCCACGCGAGCGCCACCATCTTGCTCACCGTCGCCGGGTGCCCGATGAAGGACACCCTGACGACGGACACGAAGAAGGCGCTGCTCGGGATCGACGGCGTCACCGACGCGACGGTCACCCTCGGGGTCATGTCCGAAGAGCAGCGAGCGAACCTGCGCACCCAGTTGCGCGGAGGCCAGGCCGAGCGCGAGATCCCCTTCGCCAAGCCCGGTTCGCTCACCCGCGTCTACGCCGTCGCGTCCGGCAAGGGCGGGGTCGGCAAGTCCTCGGTCACCGCCAACCTCGCTGCCGCGCTCGCCGCGCAGGGCCTGAAGGTCGGTGTTGTCGACGCCGACATTTATGGCTTCTCGATCCCCCGGATGCTCGGGGTGACCCACCCGCCGACTCAGGTCGACGACATGATCCTGCCGCCCATCGCGCAGGAGGTGAAGGTCATCTCGATCGGGATGTTCGTGCCCGGCAACCAACCCGTGGTGTGGCGCGGCCCGATGCTCCACCGCGCCCTGCAGCAGTTCCTCGCCGATGTCTTCTGGGGTGACCTCGACGTCCTCCTCCTCGACCTGCCCCCGGGCACCGGCGATGTCGCGATCTCGATCGCCCAGCTGATCCCGAACTCTGAGTTGCTCGTCGTCACGACGCCCCAGCAGGCGGCGGCGGAAGTGGCCGAGCGCGCCGGTTCGATCGCCGTCCAGACCCACCAGCGGGTGGTCGGGGTGATCGAGAACATGTCCTGGCTGGAGTTGCCCGATGGTTCGCGCCAGGAGATCTTCGGCGCCGGGGGCGGCCAGGCCGTCGCCGAGTCGCTGACCCGCACGATCGGCGCCGAGGTGCCGTTGCTCGGGCAGATCCCGCTCGATACCGCCCTTCGGATCGGCGCCGACGCCGGTAACCCGGTGGTGACCGCCGACCCCGACTCCCCCGCCGCGGTCGCCCTTCGCGGGATTGCGCGTGGGCTCGCTCAGCGCAGCCGGGGCCTCGCGGGTCGCTCGCTCGGGCTCAGCCCCTCGGGCCGCTAGCCGGACCGCCCGAGCTCAGGTGGCGTCGGGGTCCCACGGGGTCCCGATCGCGACCTCGCTCGGCTCGTCGGCGGGCTGGGGCTCGACGGTCGGGCGAGTCGCGACCGGCGCGGGCTCGAGGAGCGCCTCACGCACGATCTTGCGCGGGTCGTACTGGCGCGGGTCGTACTGACGCCAGTTCACCTCTTCAAACTCGGGACCCATCTGCTCCTTGAGCTGGCCCTTGGCGTTATTGGCCATGTCCCGCGCCGTGACCACGAAGCGGGCCAGTTTCGCCGCGTACTCGGGCAACCGCTCGGGCCCGAGGATCACGACCGCGAGCACGATCAAGATGACAAACTCCCAGCCATTGACCGGCATCGCGACTAGTCCTTCGCCGCTTCGAGCGTCATCGTCATGCTTCGTTCCTTGCCATCGCGCTTGACCTTCACGGTCACGGTATCGCCGACATCCTTGGCCCGGATCCGCACGATGAGTTGGTCCGGCGTCGCGATCCGCTTGCCGTCGACTTCGACGATGATGTCGCCCGGCTTGATGCCGGCGCGATCGGCCGGCCCACCGGCGACGACCGGCGAGCCCTGCCCCTGCGCGTCGGAGAGCACTCGTGCTCCCTCGCCGAGGTATTGGCGATCGAGGCTCACCCCGATGATCGGATGGACGGCCTTGCCGGTCTTGATGAGTTGATCGACGGTCCGGGCGACCTGATCGGATGGGATCGCAAAGCCCACTCCGATATTGCCCGACGCGCCGGGCTGGCCCGGCATCTGCGCGATCGCCGAGTTGACGCCGATTACCGCGCCATTGCGGTCCAGAAGGGGGCCGCCGGAGTTCCCGGGGTTGATCGCCGCATCGGTCTGGATCGCGCTGATGAAGGACTCTTGGCCGCTCTCGCCCGCGGTCACCGGGCGCTCGAGGGCGCTCACGATCCCGGACGTGACGGTGCTGTCCAGGCCGAGGGGCGATCCCACGGCGACCACCTCATCGCCGACGACGACATCGCTCGAGCGTCCGACCGGGAGCGGGTTGACCCCCTTGAGGTCGACCTTCAGCACCGCGAGGTCGTAGGAGACGTCCCGGCCGACGAGCGTGGCCTTGGCCCGGGTGCCATCGGTCTGCTCGACGGTGATCGAGCCGCTGCCGCTCGCGGCGGCATCCACGACGTGGTTATTGGTGACGATATGGCCCTCGGTGTCGTACACCCACCCCGAGCCGCTCCCGCTCCGGTTGCCGGCATCGACCCAGACGGTCACGACGCTCGGGACGGCGTGGGCCGCGATGGCGGCGATCGAGCCGGACGGGCGGGCCACCTCTCCGCCTTGGCTGACGGCCTTCGTCGTCGTCGCGGTGGAGTCCCCGCCGCCGCGGATCACCGCGCCTCCGACGCCACCGATCAGGCCAGCGAGGGCCGTCGACGCGGCGACGATCGCGATCACCGCACCCCAACTGGGCCCACGGCGGGCCGGAGGTCGCGGCGGCGGCGCGGGCAACTGCGGTCCGCTCGGCGCCCTGCCACCGACGAGGGGCCCGGCCTGGTACGGCTCGTGCCGAAACGGCGCGGGAGGGGGGTTGGTCATGGGGTGATTGTGCCAAGGATTACGAGCGCCGACGCCGGGGAGGGGTCCCCGACGCTCACAAGGTGCCGGTGACCGGTCGCGCGATGGGGAAGGTGGTGACCGCGCGACGGCGGCGCGGCTGGTCGCTCGGCGGCGCCGTGGGTCGCGGCTCGCGGTGCGCGAGAGACGTGCGCAACAGGGCCCGTCCGCGATGGATCCGGGACCGGACGGTCCCGAGTTTGACCCCGAGGGTGTCGGCCACCTCTTCGTAGGTCAGGCCCTCGATATCGCACAGGACGACGGCAGCCCGGAAGGCGGGGGGCAGGGCGTCGAGCGCCGCCTGGATGTCCGCGTCGAGATGCGTCTGGTCGTAGATCTCGGCGGGACCAGCCGTCGCGGTGTGTAGGCGCGCCGCGAGTTCGTCGCTCAGGGTGTCGAAGCGCAACCGCTGGCGGCGCCGGACCCGGTCGAGGTAGAGGTTCGTCGTGATCCGGTGCAACCACCCCTCGAAGGTCCCGGGCGTGTACCGGTCGAGCGAGCGAAAGACCCGCACAAACACATCGTGGGTGAGGTCTTCGGCATCGTGCGGGTCCCCGGTCAGCCGGTAGGCCAACCGGTACACGCGCGCCGAGTGCTGCTCGACGACCTCATCCCAGGTCGGGACGCCGGCATCGAGGGACGGTGCGGTGGTCATGGCGTCAACTGTGGCGAGCGAACCTGGGTCTCCGCTGTGTTCTCCCCAGGGGTTTAGGGTGAGATCTCATGAACGCCGCTCGACTTGCCAGCCTCGCCTACGCCGAGGAGTACGTCCCCGAGCCGCCCGTCGTGCAGGCGGCCCGAGACCATGGCACCGAGCTAGGCGCCTCCCCGATCGGCCCCGGTGGCGGGGCCGCCCTGCGCCTCTTGGCTGCTGCTTCGGGCGCTCGCGCCGTGATCGAGATCGGTGCTGGCGCCGGGTCTTCGGGGCTCTGGCTGCTGGACGGGATGCCCGAAGACGGCGTGCTCACGACGATCGAGGTCGAGCCGGAGCACGCCCGCGCCGCCCGCGACGCCTACGCCGATGCCGGGATCGCACACCAGCGGACCCGGGTCATCACCGGCCGCGCCCTCGAGGTCCTCCCCCGGATGACCGATGGCGCGTACGACATGATCGTGATCGATGCCGATAAGGAGTCCTATCCGCCCTACGTCGAGCACGCGATTCGACTGCTTCGCTCCGGCGGCGTGATGGCCCTCGACAACATGCTGTGGCATGACCGCGTGGCCGATCCGGCGGCCCGGGACGAGCGGACGACCATCCTGCGCGGCCTCGGGAAGCAGATTCGCGAGGACGAGCGCCTGATCCCGGCCCTCCTGCCGGTCGGCGATGGGCTCCTCGCCGCCGTGCGCCGCTGAGCCCGCCCGCGCCCTTAGGCGAGACCGGGGCCGGGGCCGCGCCGGAATTGGGCCGGGCCCTCGGCGACGGCGACCACCTCGAAGGGTTCGATGCACTGCGGCGGAGAGCCGATCAGCTCGCTCCCCGGCGACTCGGCAGCGACCTCGGCAAACGACGCCGCGAAGTTATCGCGGTCGATGGCCTCGCCGAAGACGTAGGTCCCTTCGAACCACTCCCCCTCGCGCATCCGCCAGGTCTTAAACGCGAGCCCGTCGAGGAACATGAACTTCGCCATCGAGGTCCCGACGACGTACTCCCGTAGCCGCTCGGCCACGTCTTCGTCCGCGTCGACCAGCGACCAGCGAACCGACAGTCCGTACCCGGCGTTCATGTGAGTCCCTCCAATAGGCGAAGCAGTGCCCGCGCACCGTAGCCGGTCGCCCCCTTCGACAGCAGCCCGGTGTCATCATCCGAACGTCCCGGCCCGGCGACATCGAGATGAGCCCACCGCCGCTCACCGACGAATTCGCGCAGGAAGAGCGCAGCAGTGATCGCGCCCGCCTTCCCCGGGGCCTGGTCGAGATCGGCGACCGCGCTGTCGATCATCGACCGGTAATCGTCATGAAGGGGGAGCCGCCAGAAGGGCTCGCCCGCCGCTACCCCCGCCTCGCGCAGGGCGCCGACAAGCTCGTCGTCATCGCTAAAGAGCGCCGCCATGCTGCGGGCCAGCGCGATCCGGGCGGCGCCGGTGAGGGTCGCGACGTCGATCAGCAGATCCGGTTCCAGCTCGAGATCGGCGTAGGCGAGGGCGTCGGCGAGCACCATCCGCCCCTCGGCATCGGTGTTGGTGATCTCCACCGTGCGCTTGCCGCCGTAAGGCGTGACGATATCCGAGGGCCGGTACGACCCCTCGGCGAAGGAGTTCTCCGCGAGCGGCATGAGCACGGTGACCGGGATCGTGAGGCCAAGCGCGGCGACGGCGTCGATCACGGCCAGCACGATGGCCGAACCGGACATGTCGGTGCGCATCGAGACCATCCCGTCGGCCGGCTTGACCGAGATGCCGCCGGTGTCGAACGTGATCCCCTTCCCGACGAGGACGACGAAGGGGGCATCGCTTGCTCCCTCGGGCCGGTAGTCGAGCCGGACGAGGCGCGGCGGTGACACCGACCCGCCGCCGACCGCGAGCAATCCGCCGAAGCCCGCGACGGCGAGCGCTTCTTCGTCCCAGACCGTGATCTCCAGGCCGCGGCGCGAGGCCACCGCTTGGGCCCGCTCGACCATCCACGCGGGGTTCTTGAGGTTCGACGGGGCGTTGGCGAGGCCACGCGCGAGAAGCGACGCCCGCGCTGCCACCTGGGCCCGCTCCACCACCTCCTCATCGGCCGCCGGGTCGACGATGGTGACCACCGCGACCGGAGTAGCCCCAGGCGCGAACTCGCCGCGCCCGAAATGCTGAGACCGGTAGCCGCCGAGCACCAGACCCTCGACCTGGGCCGATACCGGCCCCGCGAGGGCGATGATGGCCTGCTCTGCGTGCAGGAGCGCTCGAGCCGCCGCGGCCGCCCCGCGACGCAGCGCGCGGTCATCGGGGTGGGCACCGACGAGCACGACCCGACGATCGCCGGCGACCAGGGCACGCACCTCACCCCCTTCCGGCCAGTCGAAGGGGGACGCGCTCACCCGATCGTTCGCCGGCAGCGCGACTCCGGCGGCGGGGGGGGGGGGGGGGGGGGGGGGGGGGGGGGGGGGGGGGGGGGGGGGGGGGGGGGGGGGGGGGGGGGGGGGGGGGGGGGGGGGGGGGGGGGGGGGGGGGGGGGGGGGGGGGGGGGGGGGGGGGGGGGGGGGGGGGGGGGGGGGGGGGGGGGGGGGGGGGGGGGGGGGGGGGGGGGGGGGGGGGGGGGGGGGGGGGGGGGGGGGGGGGGGGGGGGGGGGGGGGGGGGGGGGGGGGGGGGGGGGGGGGGGGGGGGGGGGGGGGGGGGGGGGGGGGGGGGGGGGGGGGGGGGGGGGGGGGGGGGGGGGGGGGGGGGGGGGGGGGGGGGGGGGGGGGGGGGGGGGGGGGGGGGGGGGGGGGGGGGGGGGGNCGGGGTCATCTCGACCACGAGCCGGCCGCCGCCTTCGAGGGGCATGCGCAGCACGATGCCGCGGCCCTCCTTGGTGACCTCGAGGGGTCCGTCGCCAGTCCTGGGCTTCATTGCCGCCATGTGCTGTCCCTTCCTCGCCGCCGGCTGCTCCGACGCCACGTGACGACGCCCGTGCGCCGCCGATGAATGCCCCTATTATCCCCCGCTCGCCGCAGCGGTCCTAATCAACGTGGGTCACGGTGGGGTCACATGCCACGGCACGTAGGGCAACAGCCGCGTCGACCACGCGAAGACGCCAATCAGCAGAACGACCACGACGATCGCGACCCGCCGTCTCCAGTGGGTGACCACGTGGCGGCCGCTGGAGGTCCGCATCGCGACGCTCGCCACGAGGGCCGCGAGCGGGAAATCGAGCAGGAGGAAGCGCCACATGCTCGTGATGGGGCGCACCACGGCGAAGAGGTAGAGCGGGTAAGCAAGGGCCCACATCCGGACCTCGAGGGGAAGCCACGAGCCGTGGCGGCCGATGATCAGGGCGAGATAAGTCCCGACCAGGGCGACCATCACGATCACGGCGAAGAGTCCGTGCTGCTCCCAGGCCCAGGAGAACCACAAGACGAAGGGGCCTTGATCGGGGCGCTGCCCCCACGCCGCTTGAGTCTGGAAAAAGGCACCGGGGAGCCCGGAGATCAGGCCCACGGTCACCGGCCATGCCACGGCGGATACCGCGGTCGCGCCGAGCATGACGGCGATCCTCCAACGGTCACTGCCAAAGGCCCTATTGCCCGCGGCACGGTCCTCGCGCCAGCGGACCCAGAGGTGGACCAGGACTGCCATGCCGAGCGCAGGGGCCACCCCGCGGGTGTACCCGAGGAGCAACGCGACGACCGCGAACCCGAGGTATTGCTGGCGCATCAAGAGCAGCAGCGCGGCGCCGATGAGCACGGCGGCCAGGGCCTCGGTGTAGGGCAGGAGGAGCACGGCGGTCGCCGGGTAGCAGCACCAGAGGCAGGCGGCGACGAAGGCGAGGCGCTCCCGCGCGGGCTGGGAGGCCGCATGCACCGGGAAGGAGAGGACCTTAAAGATCAGCACGACGGCGAGGCACCCGAGGGCGAGGTTCAGCAGCATCGCGGCCTCGACGAAGCCCAGCCCGGTCACCATCACCATCCGCACGAGCCCGGGGAAGAGCGGGAAGAAGGCCCACGCGCTGTACGTGATCTGCCCGGTCTGCGGATCGGACGGAAGGGGGATCGGGTACCCCTCGCTCACGATCTGGTAGTACCAGGACCCGTCCCAGATCCCGAGCATGTCGCGCAGGCCGGGGTCGAGGTGGCCGACCCCCGCGGGCACTTGGTAGTACCGGGCGGCGACCCAGATCGAGGCCAGGGCGACCACCCGGGTGAGCAGGTAGACGGCGATCAGTGAGCGGACCGGTCGCGCGAGAGCGGCCTGCGCGAAGCGGTGGCGGCCCTCGACGGTGAAGAGGGAGGTCCGCACCGCCTCGATCGCGGTCAACGGCTCTCCTCGGCCTCGGCCAGCAGCCCGTCGATCAGCCGGGCCAGCATCGCCTCGGTCGCGCGATCACCACCTGCCACCCGGGCGCCGAGACGGGCGACGAAGCGAAGGGGGGTCGGCCGCGGCTCGATCTGCTCGTGCCAGGTGAGCCGCGATCCCCCTTCGGCGCGCGGTTCGATGACGATCTCGGCCCAGCCATCGAGCAACCGGCCGGTCTTAACGAGGCGCATCCGCGCGGGCCAGGCCGGGGGTGGTTCCCAGCCGGTCACGAGCATCGTGTCCTTGAAACCCAGCGGTCCGAACCCGGTCCGCGCGAGCACCTCCCACCCCAGGTGTGGGTCGGCATCTTGGGGGTGGATCGTCGTGAACGGCACGTACTTGGCGTGCCGGACCATGTCGGTCACGACGGCCCAGAGCCGCTCGGCGGTCGCGGTACTGGTCCGGGTGAGGGTGACGGGGGTGACTGGGTCCATCACGTGTCCTGCTCGCTCTCTCGGGCGCTGGCGGCCGCCACGCCCCCTTCGAGCTGGCGGATCCTCTCCTCAAGCAGGTCCAAGACGGCTTCGACCTGATCGGCGCGGTACCCGCGCAGGGCCGTATCGAAGCGGATCGCGGCAACGTCCTCGGCGGTGATCGGCGATTCGAGCAGCGGCAGCGGCGTACTCGTGACCGGTTCTGGGATCGGCTCGGGAGTGATCCGGCCGAAGAAGGCCGCGGCGGTGACCGCCATCACGAGCAGCGCGACGAGGAGGAAGAGGATCCAGACCATGACTTAGCCGTGCCTGGCCCCGGCCGCGACGAGCCGGACTGCTTCGACGGGGTCATCGGTCAGCTGGATCAGGTCAAGGTCTCGCTCGCTGATCGTGCCGTGGCCCAGGGCCGACTCGCGTAGCCAGCTGAGGAGCCCGCCCCAGTACTGCGTCCCGAGGAGGACAAGGGGGAAGGAGGTGACCTTCTGGGTCTGGACGAGGGTCACCGCCTCGAAGAGCTCATCGAGCGTCCCGAAGCCGCCGGGGAGCACGACGAAGCCCTCGGCGTACTTGATGAACATCGTCTTGCGGGCGAAGAAGTAGCGGAAGTTAACGCCCAGGTCGACGTAGGGATTAAGACCGGCCTCGAAGGGCAGCTCGATCCCGAGCCCGACCGAGGTACCGCCAGCCTCTCGCGCACCGCGGTTCGCCGCCTCCATCGCGCCCGGGCCACCGCCGGTGATCACGGCGTACCCGGCCTCGACGAGGAGGCGCCCGACCTCGACGCCGAGCTCGTAGGTCGGGCTTCCGGGAGGAGTTCGGGCCGAACCGAAGACGCTGACGGCCGGTCCGAGCTCGGCGAGCGCGCCGAACCCTTCGACAAACTCGGCCTGGATCCGAAGGACGCGCCATGGGTCGGTGTGCAGCCAGTCGGCCGCACCGCGGCTATCCAGCAGGCGCTGATCGGTCGTCGATGTGGGGACCTGCTTGCCGCGCATGACGACCGGGCCCTTGTGGTACCAGCGTGGTTCGCTCACGGCGCTCAACCTACGCCAGCCAGCGCAGCAGCGCGGCTTCGGCGTCGCGGAGTTGCTGGACCGGACAGCGCTCCTCGTCCTGGTGGGCGAGGTTGGGATCGCCCGGGCCGAAATTCACCGCGGGGATCCCGAGCGCCGAAAAGCGCGCGACATCGGTCCAGCCCTCCTTCGGCCCAACCGGGACGTCCAGCGCGGCCACGAAGTCTCGCGCCGCCGGCAAGTGCAGCCCGGGGCGCGCCCCCTCGGCGAGATCGGTCACCGTGAAGTCGTAGCCGGGCAGGACCGACCGGACGTACGCGAGCGCTTCCTCCCCGGACTTGTCCGGCGCGAAGCGGTAGTTGACGGTCACCGTGCAGGCGTCGGGGATGACATTGCCGGCGATCCCGCCTCGGATCCCGACGGCCTGCATCGCCTCGTGATAATCCAGTCCGTCGACATGGACGGTCGCTTCGTGATGCTCCCGAAGGCGGGTGAGCACGTCGGCGGCGTCATGGATCGCGTTGTGGCCGTTCCACGGTCGGGCGGAGTGCGCGGCGATCCCCTTGAGCGGGATCTCAACGCGCAAGGTCCCCTTGCAGCCCCCTTCGACGGTGGCATTGGTCGGCTCAAGCAGGACGGCGAAATCGGCCTCGAGCTCCTCGGGGTGGCTCTGGGAGAGCAGGTTCAACCCGTTGTATTGGGACTCGATCTCCTCGGCCTCATAGAAGAGGAAGGTCAGGTCGCGGGTGGGCTCGGGGACGAGCGCCGCGATCTTCAGTTGGACCGCGACGCCCCCCTTCATATCGACCGTCCCGCGCCCCCAGAGTGTGTCCACGCCGTCGAGGTCGACGCGTCGCGTCGGCAGGTTTGGCGGGTCGGTGAGGGGCACGGTGTCGAGATGTCCGGCGAGCACCACCCGCTCGGCTCGTCCGAGGTCGGTCCGCGCGACGATCGTGTGGCCGTGCCGGGTCACCTCGAGATGGTCCAGGCCGCGCAGCGCCTCCTCGACCGCGTCGGCAATCGCCCCTTCGTCGCGACTCACCGACGCGATATCGCACAGCGCTGCGGTGAGGTCGACGACATCACCGGTGAGGTCGAGGTGAGGGGGAGCAGATGAGGACATGGGGTCATCCTATGAAGGTGGGCCCGCATACCCTTGGACCCATGACTGCGACCAACGCCTGGGGCCACGGCCTGGCCACGATCACGACCGACGGAACCGTCCTCGATACCTGGTACCCCGAGCCCGCGCTCGGCGAGGCACCCGAGGTGAGCCAGGTCCCGGACGCTCTCGCCGCGCTCGCGGGCAGCGATGACGACCGGGGCGTGCGGACCGAGATCGTCACCACCGCTATCGACCTCACGGCCGCTCCGGAGGGGGCGAGCGATGCCTACCTGCGTCTGCACCTGCTGAGCCACCGCCTCGTCACCCCGAACTCGATCAACCTCGACGGGCTCTTTGGCGCGCTCGCCAATGTCGTGTGGACCAACTACGGCCCGTGCGCGGTGGAGGGTTTTGAAGCGACCCGTCTGCGGCTGCGCGCCCGCGGCCCGGTCCAGGTCTTCGGTGTCGATAAATTCCCGCGGATGACGGACTACGTGCTGCCCACCGGCGTGCGGATCGCCGACGCGGACCGGGTCCGTCTCGGCGCGCACCTCGCCTCAGGGACGACCGTGATGCACGAGGGCTTCGTCAACTTCAACGCCGGCACCCTCGGCACCTCCATGATCGAAGGGCGGATCAGCCAGGGGGTCGTCGTCGGGGATGGCTCCGACATCGGTGGCGGCGCGTCGACGATGGGGACCCTCTCTGGGGGTGGGACCGAGCGGGTCTCGATCGGGGAACGCTGCCTCGTCGGCGCCGAGGCCGGGATCGGGATCGCTCTCGGCGACGACTGTGTCGTCGAGGCGGGCCTCTACGTCACCGCAGGGACCAAGGTGCTCCTCTCCGATGGCTCCAACGTCAAGGCGGCCGAGTTGTCAGGCCGCTCCCAGGTCCTCTTCATCCGCAACTCGTTGACTGGCGCGGTCGAGGCCCGGGACCGCTCGGGCGAGGGCATTGCCCTAAACGACGCTCTGCACGCCAACGACTAGGCCTCTGATCGCCCCGACCGACGGGACTCCCCTTCCCCTGATGACCTCACCTCCTCGCCCCACGCTCTCCCACGACCATCCGCCGCGCCGCCTGCGGGTGGTCTCGTGGGTCGTCGCTGCCGTCCTCGTCGCGAGCCTCGGCGTCGCGGGGTGGGTATGGGGTCGGCCCCTTTACCGGAGCCTCTTTGGAGAGCAATGTCAGGCGACGGCGTTGGGCGAGAGCGTCACCTTCGACCCCGAGCAGATGAACCACGCCTCGACGATCGTGCTCATCGCGCTCAAGCGTGACCTCCCGGCGCGCGCGGGGACGATCGCGGTCGCGACCGCGATCCAGGAAAGCAAGCTGCGCAACATCACCTATGGCGACCGTGACTCGGTCGGGCTCTTCCAGCAACGCCCCAGCCAGGGGTGGGGATCGGTCGAGGAACTCACCGACCCGGTGTACGCGACCAACGCCTTCTACGACGCGCTCGTCAAGGTTGACGGCTGGCAGGACATGCGGATCACCGAGATCGCCCAGGAGGTCCAGCGCAGCGCCTATCCCGAGGCCTACGCCGACCACGAGCACGAAGGGCGGGCCATCGCCTCGAGCCTGGCCGGCCACTCCCCCGCCGGCTTCGGCTGCCGCCTGGAGGAGGCGAGCGAGTCGGGCGACCCCGCGAAGATCAGCGCTGCCCTAAAGGAGCAGACCGGGATGTCAGCGACCGGTGACGGCGAGGGGGTCCTCGCCGTCACCGCCACCAGCGAACAGTTCGCCTGGGCCGCCGGGTCCTGGGCGGTCGGGCAGGCCTCGGCCCGCCAGATCACCGCCGTGCAGGTCGGCTCGAAGCAGTGGGTCCGCGGCGACCAGTCCTACGAGTGGACCGATGCCGCGGACCCGATCCCCGCGCAGCAGGTGCGGATCACCTACCAGCAGTAGGGCCTAGCGCAGATCAGCGGGCGCCGAGGTCGACGTAGTCACGCGACGTGGAGCCGGTGTAGATCTGGCGCGGACGGCCGATCTTGGTCTCCGGGTCCTCGATCATTTCGCGCCACTGGGCGATCCAGCCCGGCAGGCGCCCGATCGCGAACAGGACGGTGAACATCTTCGACGGGAAACCCATCGCGGTGTAGATCAGCCCGGTGTAGAAGTCGACATTCGGGTAGAGCTTGCGCTCGACGAAGTAGTCGTCCTTCAGGGCGATCTCTTCGAGCCCCATCGCGATGTCGAGCAGTTCGTCGCCACCGGTCTTTTCCAGCACGGTGTGCGCCGTCTGCTTCACGATCGCCGCGCGCGGGTCGTAGTTCTTGTAGACGCGGTGTCCGAAGCCCATGAGCCGGACACCATCCTCCTTGTTCTTCACCTTCTTCATGAAGGTGTCGACGTCGTACTCCGCGCCCTGGATCTTTTGCAGCATCTCCAAGACGGCCTGGTTCGCGCCGCCGTGAAGGGGCCCAGAGAGCGCGTGAATGCCCGCGGAGATCGAGTTGAAGAGGTTCGCGTGGGCCGAGCCGACGATCCGCACCGTCGAGGTGGAGCAGTTCTGCTCGTGGTCAGCGTGCAGGATGAAGAGCTGGTCCAGCGCCCGCACGATGTCGGGGTCGACGTCGTAGGGCTCGGCCGGGAAGCCGAAGGTCATCCGCAGGAAGTTCTCCACGAGGGAGAGGGAGTTGTCCGGGTAGAGGAAGGGCTGACCGACGCTCTTCTTGTGCGCGTAGGCGGCGATGGTCGGCAGCTTCGCGAGGAGACGGATCGTCGAGATCTCGACCTGCTCCGGGTCGAAGGGGTCGAGGCTGTCCTGGTAGAAGGTGCCAAGCGCCGAGACGGCCGAGGAGAGCACAGGCATCGGGTGTGCGTCGCGCGGGAAGCCGTTGAAGAAGGCCTTGAGGTCCTCGTGCAGCATCGTGTGCCGCCGGATCCGCTCCTCAAACTCCTCCAGTTCGGTCGTGTTCGGCAGCTGCCCGTAGATCAGCAGGTAGGTGACCTCGACGAAGGTGGACTTCTCGGCCAACTGCTCGATCGGATACCCGCGGTACCGCAAGATGCCCTCATCGCCATCGATGTAGGTGATCGCGGACTTACAGGAGGCGGTGTTGACGAAGCCCGAGTCGACCGTCACATTGCCGGTGTCCTTGAGCAACGTGGAGATCCCGTAGCCGCCATTGCCCTCCGTGGCCTCGATATAGGGGAGGGTGAGGTTGGTGTCGCCGGAGGAAAGCGTGGCGTCACCACGTACTGGAGAGGTCATCGAGGTCAGCCCTTCGTTGGTTCTTCGGGAGACGCGCGGCATCATTGCTCAAAAACGCGAGGTCACCGCTCAAAACTACCTCAGCGTGCGCGTCGTCACATATCCGGGCGTCGAGAGGCGCTCTGCGGCGGTGGCGATGCGCTCATCGGTCGCGGTGAGCGCGATCCGCACGTGCCGGGCCCCGGCGGGGCCGTAGAAAGCACCCGGTGCGGCGAGGATTCCGCGATCTGCCAGCCTGCCGATCGTGGCCCACGAGTCCTCACCGGCGGTGCTCCAGAGGTAGAGACCAGCGCGGGAATGCTCGACGGTGAGGCCGAAGGGGGCGAGCGCGGGCTCGAGGATCGCGCGGCGGGCGGCATAACGCGCCTTCTGCTCGGCGACGTGATCATGATCAGCGAGCGCCGCGATCATCGCGGCCTGGACCGGCGCCGGCATGATCATCCCGGCGTGCTTACGCACCTCGAGCAGTCGCTTCACGAGGGAGACATCACCGGCGACGAAGGCCGCGCGATAGCCCGCGAGGTTGGACTGTTTGGAGAGGGAGTAGACGGCGAGCAGCCCTTCGTGCGAGCCCTCACACACGCGCGGGTCGAGGATGCTTGGCGTGGTCGGCGGCTCGCGATGCGTCGAGTCGCCGCCGTCCTCGCGGCGTTCGGTGTCCGTGCGCCAGTCGAGTTCGGCGTAGCACTCGTCGGAGGCAACGATGACGCCGTGCTGCCGGGCCCAGCGCACGACCTTGCGCAGGTGGGGCACCCCGAGGACCTGGCCGGTGGGGTTGCCGGGGCTATTCAGCCAGAGCAGGCGAGGGGCCGTGCGGGCGGTGACGGGGCCGAAGGCGGTCGTTGCGTCCGCGGCGACGGGGGTAGCCCCGGCGATCCGGGCGCCCACGTCGTAGGTGGGATAGGCGACGGTGGGGAAGGCGACGGTCTGCCCCTTCTCGATGCCAAGAAGCGTTGGGAGCCAGGCCACCAGTTCCTTCGAACCGATCGTCGGCAGGACGCCATCGGGATCGACATCGGCGACGCCGCGGCGGGCCGCGAACCAGGTCGCGACGGCTTCACGCAATGCCGGGGTACCCCAGGTCTGGGGGTAGCCGGGGGCATCGCTGGCAGCGCGCAGCGCCTCTTGGATGACCTCCGGGGTCGGATCGACGGGGGTGCCGACCGAGAGGTCGACGAGGCCGCCCTCGACGGCGCTCGCCCGCTCCTTATACGGAGCAAGCGAGTCCCAGGGGAAGTCAGGTAGGGACGAGATCACTCGTCGTGCTGCTGCGGCGGGAGCGCGGCGATCACGGGGTGATCCTTGGCGATCAGGCCCATCTTCGCGGCGCCGCCGGGGCTCCCGAGGTCATCGAAGAACTCGACGTTGGCCTTGTAGTAGTCCTCCCACTGCTCAGGCACGTCGTCTTCGTAGTAGATCGCCTCAACCGGGCAGACCGGCTCGCAGGCACCGCAGTCGACACACTCATCGGGGTGGATGTAGAGCGAGCGCTCACCCTCGTAGATGCAGTCGACCGGGCACTCCTCGATGCAGGCCTTGTCCTTCAAGTCGACACAGGGCTGCGCGATCACGTACGTCATGGCCCACATACTAGGCCCGTGATCATTGACCCGGCAGGCAGGCTCCGCCCAGGTCAGCGCGTCGCGGTCCGCTCCCGGATCGCGACGTCCGGTCCAGGGCCGTCGCTGACCGATACCGTCGGCGATCTCGTGACGATCGACACAGATCATCTGGTGATCGCGTCCCGGCGCGGCCGGGTCCGGATTGACCGCGACGATGTCGTCGCGGCACGTGTCATTCCGCCACGCCCGGGCCGCCGGGGAGCCCCCCATCGCGCCATCATGATCGAGGACCTGCAACGCCTGATGACCGCGGGCCAGCCGCCGATCGAACGCGCCTGGATTGGTGAGGAACGAAGGGGGTGGCTCCTGCGCGCCGCTCAGGGTTTCACCGGCCGCGCGAACTCCCTTCTGCCGGTCGGTGATCCAGGGCGATCACTCGACGCGGCGATTGATATCGCGGCGGCGTGGTATCGCGAGCGCGGCCTCACTCCCCTGGTGATGCTTCCCCAGCCCGAGGGGGCGGACCTGCGCCAAGACCCCCTTGGGGCCCTGCTTCTCGACCGGGGTTGGACCCCTTCACCGCCGGTCCTGGTCTTTACCGCTCGGGTCGCAGCGGTGGCCGACCTCCCGGTCGACACCTCGCCGGTCGCCTCGTCGCGAAAATTGAGCAAGGAATGGTTCGCCGCGTGCGGGCCGGTAGCGCAGGCGCGCCCGGAGGCGGCTCGTGCGGTGATGAGCGCTCCCGAGGAGCAGGCCTTCCTCTCCATCGGCGAGGAAGGACTCCCGCGGGCCATCGCCCGCGTGGCCTTCCACGATGGGTGGGCCGGATTGTTTGGCCTCCACGTCCGACCGGCGGCGCGCCGAGCGGGTCTCGCGCGCACCCTGACGGTCGCTGCAGCTCGGCAGGCCCGTGAACGCGGAATCGTTTCGATGTATCTCCAGGTCGAGAAGAGCAACGCGCCGGCCATCGCTCTCTACCAAGGACTCGGGCTCTCCCTGCACCATCACTACCACTACTTCAGTTACACCTGAGTCGCCGAGCGAGCCCACTTCACATTTTGGGACATGGCGTGCCAGACTTTTGTGCACGCCACGCAGCCGCGCGGCAGTGGGCGTCTTAACGACCAAAGGCTGTCACCATGGACAATCTCGCTCAGCGTTCCACCACCGCGGTCATCGGCCTCGGCGTCGTCGCGATCATCTTCGGCATCCTCGCGCTCTTTTGGCCGATCGGCAGCGCGCTCACTCTGGTGATTTTCTGGGGCGCTTACGCCTTCGTCGATGGCATCACCTCAATCGTCTTGGCCTTTCGCTCCGACGAGGGTCGCGGGTGGCTGGTCGTCTCGGGCGTCATTGGCATCCTTGCCGGCCTGGTCGCGATGTTCCAGCCGCTGTCGAGCGCCGTCGCCTTGACCTGGGTCCTTGGCATCTGGCTCATCGCACGCGCGATCATGGAACTGATTGCCGCGATCGGCGCGAAGACCACCGGACCACGGTGGCTGACCTTCTTGAGCGCGCTGCTCTGGGCGATCGCTGGCACCCTGTTCGTGCTCAACCCAGGGGCGAGCGCCCTCGGCCTCGCCATGTGGCTCGGCGTCCTTGCCATCACCTGGGGCATCGTGCTCGTCGTGCTCGGTTTCTCCGCGCGCAATGCAGCGAAGACCACTGCTTAGTACCTCCCCCTCGCGGACGGCGCTCGCGTGCGCGCTCATTATCGCGGTGTACTACCTCGTGCCTCTGGAGGCCGACCGGGCCGCCCCGGTTCGCCTGGTCGGAGCCTTGATCGCGATCGCGGGGCTCGCGGCCATTACCGTGCGGCAGCTGAAGCACTCCGATGAGCCGCTCGGTCGGCTCGTCACCCTGCTCGTGGTCGTCTGCGTCGGCTTCGCGACCGGGTTCTATACCCTCGCAAATACGCCGGGCCAGTTCGAGGGGCTCCATACGCGCACCGATGCGCTGTACTTCACGATCGTCACCATGGCGACCGTCGGGTATGGCGATATCCACCCCGTCGGACAGGCCGCGCGGCTCCTTGTGATCGCAGCGATCGTCTTCAACCTGGTCTTTGTTGCCGCGATCGGCTCGACCATCGTGCGCAAGGTGCGCGCTCACCAGCCAGGGGGCGCAGGAGGTGACGAGTGAGTCGCGCAACTCTCCCCGGATCGCGCTGGGACGCGATTCGGCCGCTGGCGCCCAGCAAGGCGCTCAACCTCCTCGCCGCGATCGGCGGATTTGTCACCTTGCTGGTCACCTACCGTGCGCTCGGCGCCCACGACCTCGATCTGGGGCTCAGCGATTTCACGCTCTCCAGCGGGCAGGTCATCGCAGCGCTCGTCCCGGCCGCGCTCGGCGGGTTCCTCGCGGTCGGCTACCTGCTCCTGCTGCCGCGGATGAGGTCGGCGATTGCTCGGCTCGGCGGCCTGCACGTACAGACCCTGGTCGGGACGGCGGCCTTCGCCGCCCTCGCGATGGCCGTCCCGATGGTGCGCTTTTCCGGACACGCGGAGTTCACCGACCTCCACGAGCTGGTGGGCGCCTCGGCCTGGGGAGCCCTCGCGGGCCTCGCGGTGCTCAAACTCGTCGCGACCGCCCTCAATGTCGCAAGTGGCTGGCGCGGGGGAGAATTCTTCCCCCTTCTCTTCGCCGGGGCCGCCGCTGGCGCCGTCGCCCTGGCCTTCGTCCCCGGCCTGGAACCGACCGCGGCGCTCGTCGCGGGCCTTGGTGCCGCCACCACCGTGGGATTGAAGAAGCCGCTCGCGGTCGCGTTGATCTGTGCCTTCTTGATCGGCGGGATCGCCTTGGCCCCGCTCATCGTCGGGGTGGGGGTCGGGATGCTCTTCGCGCGCGTTGCTAGCCGCAAATGACCTGGTCGGAAGCGATATAGCGGGTGGTGAAGTCCGAGCGCTTCACTTCCTTACCGCCCTGACTAAAGATGCGCGTCACGGTCACGGTAAAGCCGACGTGCGGGGACTGTGAGACGCATCCTGGCTTGTTATCGCGGATCGTCTTCGGCTGGGTGACGTTGGTCCGCGGTCCCTTCACCGCCTTCACATCCCAGGTCTTGCGCCCATAAAAGCTGACGGTGACCTTGGAATCGGTGGCGCTCGCCCGGATCAGGATGCCGCCCTTGGTGTCATTGGTGAACCGGTTATCGACGTCGGGCCAGGAGATGGTGGCCTCGCGCCCTTCGGGATAGCGCGAGATGTAGAAGGAGTGCGGGTGGAACTCCTCGATCTTGGCGCCCGAGAAGAAGATCGCATTAAACAAGGTGGTCGATAGCTGCGAGATGCCGCCGCCATAGTCCTCGCGCAGGCGACCTCCGACGATCACGCCGGCCTTGTTGTATCCCTTGGCCGCCGTCCGTTCGCCGAGTGCCTTGTTCAAGCTGAAGGTCTCGCCGGGGGCGACATAGGTCCCGTCGATCTCACGGGCCGCGATCTTGATGTTGTGGGTCCGGGTCGGGTTCGCGGGGAGATCGGAAGAGAAGGTGCTGATCCGGGCGTTCGGGATGGTCTCCTTGGCCTTGGCGGTCGTGACCTTCGGTTTGCTCACCGTCGACTCGACGGTCGCCGTGCGGGCGTCGCCTTCCTTGGTCCAGGCCTCCGGGACGGAGGCGACCACCGACTCGCCTCTCAGGGTGAGCCCATTGCGAGAGGGTTTGACCTCAAAATCCATCGAGCCCTTCGCGACGACCGTCGCGTCGCGCGGCTCGACCAGCACCTTGGCCCGGTCGCCCGCCTTGGTGACCGCTGAGACCAGCTTCTTGTCATCCACGGTGAGGTCGAGACGCCCGTCCTTTGAGTCAATCCCCACCGCAGTGCTAAGGGCCGCCGCCGTGACCGGGAAGGACACGTCCTTGTCCTCGGCCCCCTTCGTCTTGACGGTGACCGGTCCGGAGAGCAGCGGCTCGAGAACCTCACCGGTGAAACGCTCGATCTCGGCCTGCTGGAGCGTCGGCTCGGTCTCAACGGTCGGCGCCGGGAAGGCCCGGCGCGCCGGCCACGCACCAAGGATGGTCTTCGCGAGCGCTTCGCGGTCGACGCCGACGCCGGGCTTGGACGCAGTGGTCTTCACCTTGGCGTCCTCCACGGCCACGGTGCCCTCCACCGGGTCCGATTCGAGGGCTGCCACGGGTTCGCTCAGCCGCTCGGCGAGGTCGGCCGGATCGGCGTCGGCGGCCGCGTCGTGGTCCTGACCACTACGAATCTGGTCCCAGACGTGGACGGGGTTCAGGCTAAAGCTGGTGAGGTCCGCGAGAGCGGCGTCGTAATCGAGCGCCAGCCCCAGATCGGCGGGGTCGACATTTTGCGACTCGTCACCGACGGTGATCTCGATCGGCTTGGTGGACTGCGGACCGAGGCGGGCGTCCAAGGCAGCGCGTGCCTCGTTCTCGCTCATGCCGCCGATGTTGACGCCGCCGACGCGAGTGTCGGGCGGGATCCGCCCGGCAAGGAACCAGGCGGCCGCGACATAAAGCCCCGCGAGGACCAGCAGGACAAACACCCCAGCGAGCACGACCCGTCCGCGGCCGCTCTTGTCGGCGGTCTCAGACTTCGGCTTCACCTTGGGCTCCAATACTGACTGCGGTAGTGAATCAGGGGATCTTCGGGGCGCTCTCCGGGCTCCCAGTCGATGACCTCACCCACGACGATCGTGTGGTCCCCGCCAGGGTAAGCGGCGGTCGTGCGGCATTCCAGGGTGACGAGCGCGTCGTCGATGAGCGCTACTCCACTCACCCCCCGGTGGTGCGGGACCCGCTCCAGTTGGCCGAGAAGCGGCCGACCAGGGGTTGCGAGCCAACTCGCGGTGGCCCGTCCCTTCGCCGACAGCACCGATAGCCCCCAGATACCGGACTCCAGCAGTGGGTCGTGGAGCCCGCCATCGAGGCGAATACAGACGAGCACGAGCGGCGGATCGAGCGAGACCGAGGCGATCGAACCCGCCGTCATGGCATGGTCACGGCCGCGCAGGGTCGTCGTGACGATCGCGACGCCCGTCGCAAACCGGGACATCGCCTCACGCATCTGCTGCGGGTCGGGTGCGCTCACAGCCGCTCGCTCAGCGGGCGGCGGGGCCCTCCAGGAAGGGGGTCGCCGGTCTCGGGGTCGATCTCGGCATAGCCTTCGCGCCCGCTAAAGCGCGCGGCAATCCCGTTGGACAACGCGAAGCGCGGGGGTTCGACGATGACCTGCGTGCGGTGGTGGCGCACTCCCCGAGCCTGAACCGGGACCGCGTCCGGGTCGACGACCTCATAGGTCACGACCTCGTCGGGCACGACCGAAGCCGCAAACGCCCCGTCGGGCAGGGTCCACCCCGCGGGGGTCGACGCGGCGTTCGCGCGCAGCCACGCGCGATCCTCTTCGGCCCAGGACCGCGGGGTGTAGACGGCGAAGAGGGGCGGACGTTCGCTCAGGCTCGCGACCGCTCGGCAGGTGACGCGGTGGGTCTGGATGTGGTCGGGGTGCTCATACCCGCCACGGGAGTCATAGGTGATCACGAGGTCGGGCTGGATTTCGGTGATGACCGACGCGACCAGGGCCGCGGCCTCATCGAGGTCAGCTCGAGCGAACGCCCGCGGGTCGTGCGCGCTCTCACTTCCCGCCATCCCCGAGTCGCGATACCGCGAGAGCACGCCCCGTGCCGGGTCTTCGCCCAGCACGCGTGAGTTCACCCCGACCTCGGCCATCGCGGCCCGCAGTTCTTCCCGGCGGTACGGGCCGAGCGCGTCATCACGCTCGGCGCCAAGATGCTCCAGCTCGGCCGGGATGATCTCCCCCTGCTCGCCGAGCGTGCAGGTGAGGACATGCACCTCGGCGCCTTCGGCCACGAAGTGGGCCAAGGTGACGCCGGTCGCGAGCAGCTCGTCATCGGGGTGGGCATGGACGGCGAGCACCCGGGCGGTCATCGCGACACTCCGATCACCGCGAGGTCAATCACCCCTCCGTACACCTCGTTCCCGGTCAAGCCGGTCACCTCGGACCCACCGGCGAAGGTGGAGATCCCCTGCGACAACGCGATATACGTCCCGTCCTTGACGAGCCCGGTGTCGATCTTCTTCCAGGCCGCCGCCCGCTTGGACCGAGTCGTGATCTTTTCGGCATCATCCATCGCGGCGTTCAGCTTTTGATCCTCGACCATCCCGTAATCCCGCCCGGAGCTGTCCCCGCCGAGGTTGATCCGACTATCGAAGAGCAGCGGTAACACGGTCGAGGCCGATGGGTAGTCCGGACCCCAATTGGCCCAGAAGACATCCGTCTCCTTGGCGAGGCCCGCGGAGGCAATCGCGGTGAAGTAGTCATCGGAGACGGGCTTGAGCGTCACCGCGAAGCCGCCGGCTTCCCAGCCCGTCTTCACCTTCTCCATGGCCGAGGTGAGGTCCCCGCTGTCGCGGTAGGCCACCGTGATCGGGACCGGGGTGGTGATCTTCGCGTCCTTCAAGATGCTGCGCGCCTTCTCCGGATCACCAGAGGGCCCCTCGTCGAGGACCGCGTCGTGCGAAGAGGGCAGCGTAGGCGGCAGCAAGGACCACCGGGGCTCGCCCATCGCCGAACCACCGAGGGCCTCGAGGTACCCCGCGCGGTCCGTCGCCGTGGCGAGCGCGACACGGGCGGCCTTGTCCTTCATCGGGCCCCGGTCATGGTTGGGCGCGAGGTAATCGATGAGCTGGCCGGGGACTCGCACCGTCTTGACGGTGTCCTTGGCCTCATCGACCGCAGGCTGCAGGGCTAGTGGCACGGCGTCGAGGGCGACCGTGCGCCGCCCTTCCTCGCCGCTCGTGATCTCACTCAAGGCTTCTTGGGGCTCGACCCCTTCCTTGAAGACGATCCGCTCGGGATTGGCCTCGCGGACCGGGTCGGTCTTCGCCGACCAATGGGGGTTACGCACCCAGGTCCCGCCGCTGGAGGCGGTCCACTGACCGTCGAGTTGGTACGGCCCCGACGAAAATGCCGCGTAGGTGGCGTCCTTGCCCCCATCCGAGGCTTCCTTGACCGGTGCGAACTCGGGCAGCGAGACAATCTCGCCAAACCCCGCGACCGGCTCGGAGAGGCGGAAGGTCACCTCGCGACCCTGGCAGCGAACGGCGTTCTCGATCAGTTTCTTGGCCTTGGCGCTCTGACCCTCCTTGACGAAGGGCCCCGGGTAGGTGCTCGTCCCGTCCGGCTTCTTCGGGATGTCCAGATAGGTCAAGGCATAGCCGCCGGCTCCGAGTTCGGGATCGAACGCGCGCGAGACCCCGTAGCGCACGTCGGCGCAGGTGATCGCGCTGCCGTCTTGCCACTTCACCCCCTTGCGAAGGGTGAAGGTCCAGCTCTTGAGGTTCTTACTGGCCTTGCCGGTATCGGTCGCTAGATCACCGACGATGGCGCGCTGACTGGCCGCATCCGGACCCGTGGCATAGGTCGTGAGGCCCCGCAAATAGAGCCGCCCGGCGAGCCCGGCCACCTGACGCGAGGTCATCCGTTGGGGGTCCCAGGTCTGCACCGGGCCCTGAGAGACCAGGGTGAGCTGCTGCTTCGGTCCGGTGGGCTCGGGCGCTCCGGTCCCAAGCGCCTCCGGTGCCTCGTTCGAGCACGCGGCGAGCACGAGAGAGCCCACCGCGAGCACGACGAGAGCGCCTCGGGTTGTGCGTCGGTCAGCAGGCTGCACAGCTGGCCTCCTAGGGATCAGGCGTTGTTGCGCGCCCGGGATGCGGCACGAGCACGCAGGGTCTGGTCGAGCTCGACCTTACGGATCCGGGCGGCGTCGGGGGTGACCTCGACGCACTCGTCCTCGCGACAGAACTCCAGCGACTGCTCGAGGCTGAGGCGGCGCGGCGGGACGACCTTTTCGAAGTTGTCCGCGGAGGAGGCGCGCACGTTGGTGAGCTTCTTCTCCTTGGTGATGTTGACGTCCATGTCATCGGCGCGGGAGTTCTCGCCGACGATCATGCCCTCGTACACCTCGGTGCCCGGCTCGACGAAGAGGGTGCCGCGCTCTTGGAGGTTCACCATCGCGTAGGAGGTGACCGGCCCGGAGCGGTCGGCGACGAGCGAGCCGGAGACACGGGTGGTGATGGTGCCGAACCACGGCTCGTAGCCCTCGAAGACGTGGTGGGCGATGCCGGTGCCGCGCGTCTCGGTGAGGAACTCGGTCCGGAAGCCAATGAGGCCGCGGGACGGGACGAGGAATTCCATCCGGATCCAGCCCGTGCCGTGGTTTGTCATCTGTTCCATGCGCCCCTTGCGGGCGGCGAGGATCTGGGTGATCGCGCCGAGGAACTCCTCGGGGGTGTCGATCGTGAGCCGCTCGACCGGCTCGTGGACCTTGCCATCGATCTCCTTGGTCACCACCTGGGGCTTGCCGACGGTGAGTTCGAAGCCTTCGCGGCGCATCTGCTCGACGAGGATCGCGAGGGCGAGTTCTCCTCGGCCCTGGACCTCCCAGGCGTCGGGGCGCTCGGTCGGCAGGACGCGGAGCGAGACATTGCCAATCAGCTCGCGGTCGAGACGGTCCTTCACGAGCCGGGCGGTGACCTTCGTGCCCCGGGTCGGACCGCGGCCGACGAGCGGCGAGGTGTTGGTCCCGATGGTCATCGAGATGGCCGGCTCGTCGACGGTGATAATCGGCAGGGCGATCGGGTTCTCGGCGTCGGCGATCGTGTCGCCGATCATGATCTCCGGGATCCCCGCGATCGCGATGATGTCGCCGGGGCGGGCGGCCTTGCCCTCCAGCGGCTTGCGCTCGAGCCCTTCGGTCATCATCAATTCAGTGATCTTGACCCGCTCCTGGCTGCCATCGTGGCGGCACCAGGTGACCTGCTGACCTTTACGGATCTCGCCGTTAAAGACACGCAGCAACGCGAGGCGGCCGAGGAAGTTGGAGGAGTCCAAGTTCGTGACGTGGGCCTGAAGGGGGGCCTCGTCGTCATAGGAGGGCGCCGGGATCGTCTCCATGATCGTCGCGAAGAGCGGCTCGAGATCGCCGTTATCCGGCAGCTCGCCATTCCCGGGGCGGTTGAGGCTCGCGGCGCCAGCCTTCGCCGAGGCGTAGACGATCGGGAAGTCGATCTGGTCCTCGTCGGCATCGAGATCCATGAAGAGTTCGTAGGCCTCGTCGACAACTTCGGGGATCCGACTGTCGGGCCGGTCCACCTTGTTGATGCACAAGATCACCGGCATCTTCGCCGCGAGCGCCTTGCGCAGGACGAAGCGGGTCTGCGGCAACGGGCCCTCGGAGGCATCCACGAGGAGCACGACGCCGTCGACCATCGACAGACCCCGCTCGACCTCTCCGCCGAAGTCGGCGTGGCCGGGGGTGTCGATGATGTTGATCGTGACGCCGTCAGGGGCCCCGTGGGCGGCCGCGGACGGCGCGGTGTAGTGGATTGCGGTGTTCTTGGCGAGGATCGTGATGCCCTTCTCGCGCTCGAGGTCACCGGAGTCCATCGCCCGCTCGTCGACGTGGTCGTGCTCGCCGAAGGTGCCTGCCTGCCAGAGCATCTTGTCAACGAGGGTGGTCTTGCCGTGGTCCACGTGGGCCACGATGGCGACATTGCGCACGTCGCTGCGGGAAGTCATAGGCATAGCGGCGATTGTCTCAGGGCGACCCCCTTCCGACCGAATCACCAGCCGAGGTGCTCGGCGAGCGCACGGCTCACCGCGCGATCGGCGGGCAGCCAATCCAGGTCTGCGAGCTCCGTCGGCCCACACCACCTGAGGTCATCGTGATCGGCCGTGAGGCGCGGCTCGCCGCAGATGATCTCGGCCCACCAGATGCGCAAGATCCCGTGCTCACCGATGGGCCACGCACGCTTGGCCAAGGGACCTCGGACCTTGGCGCCGAGACGTACGGCGATCCCGAGTTCTTCGTCGAGCTCGCGGTGGAGCGCTTGTTTTGCCCTCTCCCCCGGCTCGATCTTGCCGCCGGGTAGTTCCCAGGCACCCGCGAGCGGCGAGGCGCCCGCCCGCCGGGCAGCAAGGACCCGCGTGGGGGCGTCGATCCGATCGGTGATCGCGGCGCCGACGACGTCGAGGCGGTGTCGGGTCACGGCTCACACCGTAGTGCGGCACGTCTCGCTCCGGTAAAGACCTGGTGGCTTTCTCTACCGCTTGCCGTTACTTGTCGTTAGGTTGCCCCCAAGCCGCTATCGACGTGCCGTAGATCACGGCAGTGCCGGTGCGTGGCATCAAGTCTGGCCGACCGGCTGGGCGTTTCGTCAACGAGCGAGGTATCGATGACCGTCAGGAAGAGCGTTCCCCTGGCCCTGATCTCCGTCGCCGCCCTGGCCCTCACCGCGTGCGCGTCCAGCGACCGCGATGGCGGCAGCGGCAGCGAGGGCGACACCGGCGGAACCTTCACGTTCGGCGCCGCGGGCGCCCCATCCGTGCTGGACCCCTTCTACGCCACCGATGGCGAAACCTTCCGGGTGACCCGCCAGATCTTCGAGGGTCTGGTCGAGATCAAGCAGGGTTCGGCCGAGATGGAGCCGGGCCTCGCCACCGAGTGGAAGCCGTCCGAGGACGGCAAGACCTGGACCTTCACCCTTCGCGAGGGCGTGAAGTTCAGCGACGGCGAGCCGTTTAACGCCGACGCGGTGTGCAAGAACTTCGAGCGGATGGCCGACCAGAATGAGGCCGCCCAGTCCGGGCCCGCCGAGTACTGGGCGTACTCGATGGAGGGCTTCGGCAAGGACTCGCTCTACCGCTCCTGCAAGGTCGTTGACGAAAAGACCGTCGACGTCGAGGTCTCCAAGGCGACCTCGAAGTTCCCCGTCGTGCTCTCCCTTTCCTCCTTCGCGATGCAGTCGCCGAAGGCGATGGATGAGGGCAAGGCCAATGACGTCAAGACCGCTGGTGAGGGCTTTGAGTACCCCGCGTACTCCAAGGCTCCGGTCGGCACCGGCCCGTATGTGCTCGACAAGTACGACGAAGCCAACAAGACCGTCACCTTGAAGCGCAATGACGACTACTGGGGCGAGAAGGCCAAGAACGCTCAGCTCGTCTTTAAGATCATCCCCGACGAGACCGCTCGTCGTCAGGAACTGCAGGCCGGCTCGATCGACGGCTACGACCTGCCGAACCCGGTCGACTGGAAGTCGCTCGAGGATGCGGGCAATGACGTTGCCGTGCGCCCGGCCTTCAACATTCTCTACATGGGCCTTAACCCCAAGAGCAATGCCAAGCTCAAGGACCTCAAGGTCCGCCAGGCGCTCTATCACGCGCTGAACCGCGACCAGCTGGTTAAGACCCAGCTGCCCGAGGGCGCCACGGTGGCGACCCAGTTCATCCCCGAGGCCGTGGCCGGCTACAACAAGGACCTGCAGCCGTACTCCTACGACCCGGACGAGGCGAAGAAGCTGCTGAAGGAAGCGAACGCCGAGGGCATGACCTTGCGCTTCGCCTACCCGACCGAGGTCACTCGGCCGTACATGCCGGACCCCCAGAAGCTCTACGAGGCGCTGCGCAGTGACCTCGAGGCCGTGGGGATCAAGGTCGAGGTCGTGACCAAGCCCTGGAACGGTGGATACCTCGATGACGTCGACGCGGGCCGCTATGACGCGTGGCTCCTCGGCTGGACCGGTGACTACGACTCGGCCGACAACTTCATCGGGACCTTCTTCGGCAATCTGAAGTCGAACCAGTTCGGGACCAGCGTCACCACCTACGGTGAGCCGCTGTCGAAGGAGCTGCGTGAGGCCGACGCCATCGTCGATGAGGCCGAGCGCGACACCAAGTACGAAGAGCTCAACAAGAAGATCATGGAGGAGTACCTCCCGGGTCTGCCCATCTCGCACTCGCCGCCTGCCCTCGTGGTGAGCGACAAGGTCAAGGGTCTGATCCCGAGCCCGCTGACCGCCGAGCGGTTCAGCAGCGTCAGCGTCGGCGGTAACTGACGGTTCACCGCCTGACACACCCCTGATGCCAGGGTGGGGGGGGAAAC